>CAVAHD010000046.1:0-22316 GCA_963588475.1 Oscillospiraceae bacterium
TCACTCTGCTGAGATAGCTGCTCACTCTGCTGAGATATCCGGGCTTCTTGCTCTGATATGATTTTCTTCTGGTTCATGACCTGCGTGTCGCGAGCTTCTATTACTGAATAGAACTCGTCCTCGTCGTTCATTTCCTGCCTTACCTCTGCACTCATGGTAGCCAGACCCAAGCGGCGGATGAGGTGCATCATGTCCGAGTCGCCTTCGTACAGATTCCCGTCCAGACTGATAATCTGCTGGCTGTCTGCCGTACGGTGCGACTGGTTGAATACGCTCAGGACCTTGTCCAGCCGATTGTTTATCTTTCCCTGCAGCAGGGGAATCTGCACGATGATGCTGTCGTGTATCAGACTGCTGATGAAGGGGTCCTTCTCGCCGTCCTTCACCACGTTGCCATTGTAGTCCAAGGTCTTGTGGCTGGCGTATACCACGGGTTCCGTTATGTCGCCGACGCGGTGGCCCAAGAGATAGACAGCCACCATGGGGATGGCATAGCCCTCCTCCGTTCCCGTCTTCTGTATATTCTCTTCCGCATTATACTGTGCGGCCAAGTAACGGCGGAAACGTAGGGTCTCGGTGTCTATCCACGTCTTTTGCAGTTCTATCAGCACGAGGTGTACAGAACCGTCGTCCTCTCTCACCCTGGCGGCGAAGTCAATCCTGAACATCGACAGCTTGTCGCGCGTGATGTTGGGGTGCTCGTGTCTGCGCATCTCCACGCTGACCACCTCCTTTTTGAGCAGAGCGGACAGCACGGTCTTGGCTATGCGCTCGTCTTCCATAAGGAATTTGAACACTGAGTCATATATCGGGTTCGCCACAGTTATCTTCATGTCTTTTCCTCCATTGATTGAATTCCAAGTAGGTCAGTGGGGGTACCCCCACCTTCCCCTTCAAGAACCGTGCATGCGACTTTCACCGCACACGGCTCGTGTAATTCTGTTAATTATTTCTCGTTCTAAATAATCGGCTCTATGTGCCGTTAGGCACTGCGTTTGAGCGGGCGTGTACGACTTTTGTTTTGTTGTCGTTGTTTGAAGTACTCGTCATATTGTGGGTCGAACGGATTGGCTTCTGACCTTATTTTCGTGTAGCGGAGTATCGGGGTGTGTGCGAGACTGTTGAGACGGTAGAGTGTTTCTCTTCCCTTCTTGTCCTTGCCTTTGACTCCGAATGTCCATCCACGTTTTCCGTCATGATGCCAATACTTGTCAGTTATCCATTCCAATGACTTGTTGGAGTGTCTGCGTATCGCCCACCTCTTCAACTGAAGGAAGATTATGTGGTCGAGACTGGAGAACACCACCTTCGAGGACACATATCTGAAATAGTTCGTCCAACCCGTTATCTTCGGGTTGAGCTTGCCTATTACGCTTTCTTGCTTTGCCGTTCGCATTCCGTATATCACTTCGTGCGTGGCTTCCGCAAACTTTTACTGGCTTTTCTTGCTTGGCTTTATCAGTAGCATGCCGGTTTTCCCGTACTTGCGTATGTTGAAGCCAAGGAAGTCGAAGCCATCCTTGATATGTGTTGTCAGCGTCTTTTCCTCCGAGAGTTCCAAACCTCTTTCCTTTAGGAATACGACCAGTTCCGCCTTTATTTCCTCCAAGACCTCCTTCGTGTCGCCCGTGACGATGAAGTCGTCAGCGTAGCGTACGAAGTTCACCTTGTTGGAGAAGGTTTTGCCGTTTTCCTTTCGGAATGAAGACGCGGCGGAGCGGCTTGGGCTTGTAGCCTCTCGTTTTCAAAGAGCTGATGGCTTTGTAGCGTTCCGTTTCCGTGAGCCAAGTCACCTTGTCCACGCCAGCGGTGCTACCGCCCTTGTTTGATGTCACTTGCCTTACCGCCAATGCCTTGGCGGAAAACGAGTTAATCAAGATGCGTTGGAGAGATTTTACCTTTCCAATGCGGTTTGCCTTTAGAGCCTCTACTATTCGGACTTGCAGCTTGCGTACCTTCTTTTCGCATGACGTCCAGTCTATGGTGCGCCATGAGTCGGGAGTGGCTGAAGATGCACACTCGGCTTTCGCCTCGTTCTCTTGTCGTTTCTTCATTTTCACGCAGGTTCTACATTTCTTTTCGTAGCGAATTACCTGATGGAAGTCTGCCCACTTTCGTGTGGGATGATGTTTCAATCCCTATCCCCACCATTACAGAGGGGCGTTCGCTTTCTCCATCGTCATTTACCCACAAGCCGTTCGGTCGCTCTTACGATTGACTTACCTCGTCCTTGGCAGAACGGGGAGACTTTTGGGCTTACCGTGTTCCGTACAAATAACTTCGACCGATTTAGAATCCATCTATCCACCGGTGGAGCAACATCCGTGTAGCCATCCACAGAACATGGCTAACCTGTCCACTTGCCGTTTTGGCATGGCTCTTAAACATCCGTGAGCCAAATTTTTGTAACGATGGTTGGTAACGATGGTTACTTTACGTTATTCTTGTCGGTCAGCCTAACAGCTACGCCTTGTGATGTTCAAGACTTCGCCATATTGTCCCGAAGGCTCCGCACCCAGTCGTTACCAACCACGCACGCTTCGGTAGGCTACTCTTAACGGAATAAGAGGTCCTTTAGTTTCAAAGAACAATTATTTGTACGACTTCACGTCGCAATCTGTTGGCAAAGATAACACTATTATTTGGAACGGCAAAAGAAAACTACAGGAAAAGCAGGTTTTACGCTACGCTTCGCTTTATATATCCTCGCCACCACCCTCAACCTATATGTGCATCCGAATATGGAGCAGAAGAAACGCTGCATCGCCAGGATGTTCAAGTCGTTGGGCAAATAGCGTCATGATAATTATGCTGTAACAACCAAAAAACCTCTTAGAAAATCAGCGAAAAGCAAGATTTTTGCTCCGTTTTCGCTGATTTTCTAAGAGGTTTTCGTTATGAAACTACGCAGTCGGTGTTCCGCATTTGAAAAAATGTGGAGACAATATGTAATGAATGCGTTGGGGGAATGTCCGTACCTTTGCACCGGTTAAAAAAAGGTAAAGACATGACGACAAAGAAACGTATTATTGTATGCATAGGCGTGGCCCTGTGCTCTTTATTCTCGGTAACGTCTTGTAAGGAAAAGAAACAGGAAACTACCGAACAGACAAGTTTTAAGACAATGAAGGTGGACCGCAAGGACCTGACGCTCAACCAGTCCTATTCGGCCTCTATCCAAGGCAGACAGGACATTGACATCCTGCCGCAGGTGTCCGGCAAGATTCAACGTCTCTGCGTCAGCGAGGGAGACAAGGTGGTGAAGGGACAGTTGCTCTTCGTCATCGACCAGGTGCCTTACCGCGCCGCCCTCAACACGGCCCTCGCCAACGCCAACCAGGCCAAGGCGGCTCTGGCTACAGCACAACTCACTTATGACAACAACAAGGAGCTCTACGCACAGAAGGTCGTTTCGGCCTACACGCTGAAGACCTCAGAGAACACCTTAATGACGGCCAAGGCACAGGTGGCACAGACGGAGGCGCAGGTGGTGAACGCCCGCAACGACCTCTCCTACACTGAGGTGCGCAGCCCAGCCAACGGAGTAGTGGGCACATTGCCCTTCCGCGTCGGCTCGCTCGTAAGCCCGACGATGACCACGCCGCTCACCTCCGTCTCGGACAACTCGGAGATGTACGTCTACTTCTCCATGACAGAGAAGCAGCTGCTCAGCCACATACGCCAGTACGGCTCCAAGGATGCGGCACTGAAGAACATGCCTGAGGTGAACCTCGAACTGGGCGACCAGACCATGTACAGCCACAAGGGACGCGTGGAGAGCATCAGCGGCGTCATCGACCAGCAGACGGGTGCCGTGAGCCTGCGCGCCAAGTTCCCCAATGCGGAGCGTCTGCTCAACAGCGGTGCATCGGGAAATATCCTCATCCCCGTAGTGCGCAAGCAGAGCATCGTCATACCGCAGGCTGCCACGGTGCAGCAGCAGGACAAGCGTATAGTATATAAGGTAGTGAACGGCAAGGCCACCTCGCAGCTCGTAGAAGTGGAGAGCATCAGCGACGGCACGCAGTACATCGTGACGGGCGGTCTGAAGCCGGGCGACGTCATCATCGCCGACGGTGCCGGACTGGTTCATGAAGGCGATGCCGTCACGGCCGGCAAATAAGCGTAAGGGTGCACAACATTATACGAATTCTTAACTATGGACTAAATGAAAGGCAATATATTCATAAAACGCCCGGTGATGGCCATCTGCATCGCCGTGCTCATAGTGATGGTGGGTGCCATCTCGCTCTTCAATCTGCCAGTGGAGCAGTACCCTGACATCGCACCGCCTACGGTGAAGGTCAGCGCCACGTATACGGGTGCCGATGCCAACGCTGTGATGAAGAGTGTCATCATGCCGCTGGAGGAAAGCATCAACGGTGTGGAGAACATGATGTACATCACCTCCACAGCCACCAACTCCGGTACGGCGGAGATTGACGTATACTTCGAACAGGGCACCGACCCTGACATGGCGACGGTAAACGTGCAGAACCGCGTATCGAAGGCGCAGGGTCTACTGCCGTCGGAGGTGACGAAGATTGGTGTCACGACGCAGAAGCAGCAGACATCGTTCCTACAGATTAACACCCTCGTCAGCGAGGACGACAAGTACGACGAGTCGTTCCTGGCCAACTATCTTGACATCAGCGTCATCCCGGAGATAAAGCGTATCAACGGCGTCGGCGAGGTGATGGAGCTGGGCGATACGTACAGTATACGTATATGGCTCAAGCCAGACCTCATGGCGCAGTACCACCTGCAGCCCTCCGACGTCACACAGGTGCTCGGCGAGCAAAACATCGAGGCGCCTACGGGTTCGCTCGGTGCAGACAGTAAGAACACCTTCCAGTACACCATGAAGTACCACGGCCGACTGAAGAACATCGGCGAGTTCGAGAACATGGTAATCCGCTCCAATACGGACGGCACGGTGCTCCGCCTCAAGGACATCGCCAAGGTGGAGCTGGGCAAGCAGAGCTACAGCTTCCGCGGTAAGGTGGACCAGCACCCGGGCGTGACGTTCCTCACCTTCCAGGTGGCAGGTGCCAATGCTACCGAGGTGAACGCCAACATCACTGCCAAGCTCACGGAGATGGCTAAGGCGCTGCCTAAGGGCTGTAAGTTCATACAGATGCAGAGTTCCAACGACTTCCTCTTCGCCTCTATCCACAACGTGGTGGAGACGCTGGTCATCGCCATCCTGCTCGTAATCATCGTGGTGTACTTCTTCCTGCAGGACTTCAAGAGTACGCTCATCCCATCTATATCTATCATCGTCAGCCTTGTGGGCACGTTTGCCTGCCTCTCCGTAGCAGGTTTCAGTATCAACATCCTGACGCTCTTCGCCCTTGTGCTTGCCATCGGTACTGTGGTGGACGATGCCATTGTCGTCGTGGAGGCTGTGCAGGCCAAGTTTGAGGCGGGCTACAAGTCGCCCTACCAGGCCACCAAGGATGCCATGCACGACATCAGTATGGCGGTTGTCTCCTGTACGCTGGTCTTCATGGCCGTGTTCATCCCAGTCTGCTTCATGGGCGGTACGACGGGTATCTTCTATACGCAGTTCGGTGTCACGATGGCCACGTCCGTTGGTCTGTCGATGATTTCCGCCCTGACGCTCTGTCCGGCACTCTGTGCCATCATGATGCGCCCTTCAGAGGGGGAACTCTCCAACAAGGGATTCAACGCCCGCATCCGTGCCGCCTACAACGCCTCGTTCAACGTGGTGTTTGCCAAGTACAAGCGCGGCGTGATGTTCTTCTTCCACCACCGCTGGCTCTGCTGGGGCGGTCTCGTAGCCTCCATCGTGCTGCTCGTATACCTCATGTCCACCACCCGCACCGGCTTCGTGCCGCAGGAGGACCAGGGCACCGTCATGGTGCAGGTAAGCACCTCGCCGGGTAGTACACTGGAACAGACCAACAAGGTGCTGGACCGTGCACAGAAGATTCTGGACGGCGTAGAGGAGGTAGACCACTACAGTGCCATCTCCGGCTACGGTATGCTCTCCGGACAGGGTACGTCATACGGCTCCGTCATCGTCCGCCTCAAACCGTGGGATGAGCGTAAGGGCTCCGAGCACAGCGTGGACAACGTGATGGCACGACTCAACAAGGAGTTCGCCAAGATTAAGGAGGCGCAGGTGTTCTCCTTCCAGACCTCAATGATTCCGGGCTACGGTATGGGTAACTCCATCGAGCTGAACATGCAGGACAAGACCGGCGGCGACCAGAATGTCTTCTACGGTTATGTGCAGAAGTTCATCGCCGCCCTCAACCAGCGTCCTGAGATAGGCGCCGCCTACACCTCATACAGTATGAGCTTCCCGCAGATAGCCGTCGACGTGGACGCAGCACGATGCAAGCGCGCCGGCATATCGCCATCCACCATCCTCGATGCCATGGGTGCCTACTGCGGTGCGTCGTACGTCAGCAACTACAACGAGTTCGGTAAGGTATACCGCGTACAGATACAGGCATCGCCCGACTTCCGTCTCGACAAGCACGCCCTCGACAATATGTTCGTACGCAACGGCGACGAGATGGCTCCTCTGAGCCAGTTTGTGACGCTCCGCGACGAGCTGGGTGCCGAGCAGGCCACACGCTTCAACCTGTACAGCTCCATCAGCGTCAACGTGAGCACCGCCGAGGGTTACTCCTCTGGTGAGGCCCAGAAGGCCATCGCCGAGGTGGCCAAGCAGACCCTGCCTTCCGGCTACGGCTACGAGTACGGCGGCATGGCACGTGAGGAGGCACGAAGCGGCTCCAACACCGTCTTCATCTACTCCATCTGTATCATCCTCATCTACATCATCATGGCGTGCCTCTACGAGAGCTTCCTCATCCCGTTCGCCGTCATCTGCTCCATACCGTTCGGTCTCATGGGCAGCTTCCTCTTCGCCCGCCTCTTCGGACTGGAGAATAACATCTACCTCCAGACGGGTATCATCATGCTCATCGGCCTCTTGGCCAAGACGGCCATCCTTATCACCGAGTATGCCGTGGAGCGCCGCCGCATGGGCATGGGCATAGTAGCCTCGGCATACTCTGCCGCACAGGCCCGTCTGCGTCCTATCCTGATGACCGTACTCTGTATGGTATTCGGCATGCTGCCGCTGATGTTCTCCTCCGGTGCCGGTGCCAACGGCAACAGCTCCCTCGGTACGGGTGTCGTAGGTGGTCTGACGATAGGCTCGCTCGCACTCATCTTCGTAGTGCCTGTCTTCTACGTGGCATTCGAATACCTACAGGAGAAGGTGCGCAAGCCATACAACGAGGAGGCCGACCTGCAGATACATCAGGAACTCATAAACAGCATCAAGGAGAAGCACGATGCAGGCAAAGAGTAAACTAGAGCAAAATACACAGAAGCATATTATGAAGAATCATCTTATCATAGCCACTGCAGCACTCCTCATGAGCAGTTGCGGACTATATACCAAATACCAACCCGTCACGGACGTGCCGCAGTCTCTCTACGGCGACTCCGTGCGGAGCACCCCAGTGGCAGAGTATACCGCCGCAGACAGCACGGGGCTGGGCAGCCTCGACTGGCACGCCGTCTTCACCGACCCGCGTCTGCAGGCTCTCATAGAACAGGGACTCTCCGCCAACACCGACTACCTCACCGCCGCCCTGCGAGTGGATGAGGCTGCCGCCACGCTGAAGGCCGCCAAGCTGGCTTACCTGCCCTCGTTCGCCATAGCGCCCACCGGCTCGCTCTCGCACTTCAACGGCGTAAACACGCACACGTACTCCGTGCCGCTCAACATGAGCTGGGAGGTGGACATCTTCGGCAAACTGCGCAACGCCAAGCAGCAGGCCAAGGCTCTCTACGCCAAGAGCCAGGACTACCGCCAGGCTGTACGTACGCAGCTCATAGCCAACATCGCCAATACGTACTACACGCTCGTGATACTGCGCGAACAGCTCGCCATCTCCAAGGAAACGGAGACCTCATGGCAAGGCACGCTGAAGGCCGCCCGCGCTCTGATGAATATCGGACGCTACGACGAGTCGGCAGTATCGCAGATGGAGGCCAATGTGTACAGCATACACACCTCCGTCATAGAGCTGGAGACGCAGATTTCCCAAACGGAGAACGCCATGTCGCAGCTCCTCGCCGTCACGCCGCGCCACTACGAGACGTCAGCCTGGGCGGACCTCTCCGTCCCCTCCGACATCTCGGCCGGCGTCCCCCTCCGTCTGCTCGACGGCCGTCCGGACGTAAGGATGGCACAGCGCAACCTTGAGGCCGTCTTCTACGGCGTAAACCTCGCCCGCTCCGCCTTCTATCCGTCCCTGACCCTTGGCGGCACCATCGGCTGGACCAACAGCTCCGGCGCACAGCTCGTCAACCCCGGACAGTTCCTCGCATCAGCCCTCGGCACGCTGACCGCCCCCATCTTCAGTCGTGGTCAGAACATGGCGCAGTTGAAGATAGCCAAGGCACAGCAAGAGGAGGCCCGCCTGGCCTTCACGCAGACCCTGCTTGATGCCGGCAAGGAGGTAAACGACGCCCTCACCGCCTACCAGGCCGCCAAGGAGAAGTCAACGTCCATCGACGCACAGGTGGCAGCTCTGGAGAACGCTCTCCGCAGCACCACCCTCCTCATGGAGCACGGCAACAACACCTATCTTGAGGTGCTCACAGCCCAGCAGACTCTCCTCAGCGCCCGCCTAACCCGCACGTCCAACAACCTCGCCCTAATGCAGCAGGTAGTGAACCTCTACCAGGCGCTGGGCGGCGGCGAGGAGACCCCGGCGGCCAGCGAGTCAGCGAACTAACAACCATAATCTGAACAACACAATAAAAAGACGTTGTCGTCTAACTTTTTCATCAGTTACATCTCTTGTAAAAACACAACGGGCAGCCTGCGAAGTGATTCGCGGGCTGCCTTTTTTATGTGTTTCGCAGAAGGTGTAAAATCAAAAAGTGGTAAGTTTACCGTTTCTCGTCATTATGTTATCACAGGGGTTGGAAGAATATCATCTCAATAGTCAGAACATCTTCATGACCTTTTCTATGACGGGGGCCATGTCGTAATATCTGTACTCTGCTAGACGACCGCAGAACAGCACGTTTTCCTCCAGGGCGGCTGCCGCGCGGTATTTGTCCGCAAGCTGGTTGTTGGCGGTGTCGTTGACAGGGTAGTACGGCTCCATTCCGTCCTTGTATTCCATGGAATACTCTTCGCTGATTACGGTCTTGGGGTTGTCGTACACCTGTTGCCCGAACATCTCGAAGTGCTTGTGCTCTATTACACGGGTGTAAGGCACGTCATGGCTGGTGTAGTTCACGACGGCATTGCCCTGGTAATTGGGCGTTTCTTCAATGCGGGTCTTGAAGGTGACGGTTCTCCAGTCCAGCTTGCCGAACTTGTAACCGAAATACTGGTCAATCTGTCCAGTGTAAACCAACTTGTCGGCATAGCGTGTCCAGTCGCGGTATTCGCTGTCGAAGAAATCCACGCCCGTCTTGGTCTCCACACCGTCCAGCAGGGCGTCAGTCAATTTGTTGTAGCCGCCCTCGGGGATACCCTGGTACTTGTCGTTGAAGTAGTTGTTGTCGAAGACGAGGCGCACGGGCAGACGCTTGATGATGAAGGCTGGCAGCTCTGTGCATCTGCGCCCCCACTGCTTCTCGGTATAGTCCTTGATGAGCCGCTCGTAGATGTCCTTGCCCACGAGTGCCAGGGCCTGTTCCTCCAGATTGCGCGGCTCGGCTGCGCCTTCCGCTTTCATGTTCGCCACGGCATTGGCACGCTGTTCCTCAATTTTCGCCAACGCCTCCTTCGGGGTTGTCACGCCCCACATCTGGTAGAATGTGTTCATGTTGAACGGGAGGTTGTACAGCTTTCCGTGGTAATTGGCGACGGGTGCGTTGGTATAGCGGTTGAAGGGAACCAGCGAGTTCACGAAGTCCCACACCTCCTTGTTGGAGGTGTGGAAGATATGTGCGCCGTATTTGTGTACGTTGATGCCCTCTATATTCTCGCAATATACATTGCCTCCCAACTGCGTACGCTTGTCGATTACCAAACAGCGTTTTCCGTTCTTTTGGGCGAAATGCGCAAAGGTAGCTCCAGAAAGACCGGAGCCAACGATGAGATAGTCGTATGGTTTCATTGAGCTTTAGTATTATTGTAACGATATACGTAATATTGTTGCTGTTGAATAGATTTAGGCAACTTGACAAAAGGTAAATAATTATGCAAGATTTTCCTAATGGATATTGTTGATTGTTGTGTCTGAACAGTATAAAGTTTGTATCCATCGAATGACATAGGTCTTGCAGATATGATATATGTAGGATGGCTATTTGCAATATAGTTGTCTTGTGCATCAATCTGTTCTTTAATAGACAGATTGAGATGACAAAAGTGTTTGCACTCTGGGATATAACCGCAGAGTGTATATACCCCAATATCCATGATGTTGTATTCAACCATTGTTGGCGCATATTCTTCTCCATTCATTATCAATTTGCTTATTTTCGACACTGCAGGTTCTCCCTCAAACATCATGATGAGTTTATACTTGGCCAAAGTCACGGAAATAGCCACGCCTAAAAGTAAGGCACCCAGATAGATGCAGGTTTTTACTCTCGAGGTAACTTGCTTTAATATACGCATTGCTAACAACAGAGAAAATGGCATGCCTATGACAAATGGTAGCGGATAGTATATTTGGTAACCAACAAACACCATCACAAACATACTAAAAAAGTATATCAAACTAAAGACTAAAACTTTCTTGTCCTTTTGAAGATAAAGTTCTATGAGTGACCCTAATAGTAGACAACCCATCAATGGGTTCACAGCAACAATACCTTTCAATCCATGCCATTCATAGACGAAAAGTCTTCTGAGTAGACCAAATCGTCCAGGAGTCATTGAGTAGTTGAACAGATTGTTATAGAAATACACCGTCCATAAATCAGAGAGAGCATGATTGTATGCAAAATATAAAATTATGGCAGCTGACACGGGAACCAACCCCAGACAAAAACATCCGATGCTCTTTAGCAACAGCCTATGCAAGTTGTTTTGTACGTAGAAAATGCAAAGGCCTATCCCCATACCAACATACAGTCCGCAAATGGTGTATTTTATCCAAAATACACATGATGCGAAAACTCCCAACAGAAAGGCTTCTCTCAATGTCAATGCTTTCTGATTCACTACCGACTTCAGTCCTAGATAAAGACTGAGTGAAAGGAAAGGAAGGCAAAATTCCTCTGCACTTGCACCTTGCTCAAAGCACGGTGAGCCATAAGCGGCTAATACAAGAAATGGCATCAAGTACAGTACTTTTCTGTCTGTGAAAAGCAGCAATGTCTTATAGCAAGCCCATAGGAATACAGAGCCCGAAATAAGTTCCATGACATATACACCATAGAATGACTTGAACGAAATCAACGAACCTATGCCATTGATAAGATGGAGCAAAAAGCCTTTGTGGTCCATCAAATCCCTATAGGGGACTTTGCCGCAAAAGATGGATTTGCCTACTGTGAAGATGCAATTGGCATCAACCCAACGATTAAAAGGATATAAGAATGAAGAGGTCGAAAATATTGTCACTGCCACAAAGGCGAGAATTACGATGAAAAGAACATCTTGACGCTTCATGTCTGAAATATTGTTTGGTAAGGGTGTATTTGTCATTTTATACGATTTATAGTTCTACTGATTTTCCAAAAGTCACAGATGGCCTTCCATCCTATCTTGAATATCTTCTTGGGATTGATGGAGTTGACACCGCCTTGGCGAGGCTTGAAGGTGATATCAATATACTTCACTTTCTCGCCGAACTTGCTGAAGCACGCGGCAAGGACCGCATTGGGTAGGTTGAAGTCAGAAGGCATCATATTCAAATATTGTGCCACGACCGACGCTTTCATCAGACGGAAAGGAGCATTGGCATCGGGCACCCACACGTGGAAGAACAGCCATACGTATGTGCGCAGCACGTTTTCCACTACCTTTCGGCTCTTGCCATCTCCACGCACAGGGCGACCCCCCATCACGCAGTCGTAATCTTTGCTGGCATCCAGAAACGCCCCAAACTCCTGCGGATTGGTCTGGCCGTCGGAGTCCGTCTGGAAGATGAAGTCGGCGCCTTGCTCTATGGCATAGCGGTAAAGGTACAATACCGTCGGCCCGTGTCCCTGGTTGGGCTTGTTCAGCGGAATGAGCTGTGGCAGCTCAGACTGTAGTGCCTTCATTTTCTCGTACGTCTTGTCCTTACTGCCGTCATTGGCAACGACAAGTCTGCAGTCGCTGCCGCATTTCTCCACTACGGGATACCACTGCCTGACTGTCCCTTCGATGTTCATCTCCTCGTTGTAGGCAGGGAGCACAAAATAGATTTTGCTCATAAACTTTGCTTTGTTTTAGTTGGTTTGAACGTTATGTACTTATTTATCAAAAATTGGAAAACTACTACCAGAACGATGGACAACAGTTTGGAGACAATCTTGCTCATCTCCATCTTGTCGATGCAGAACCAAAGTATCAGATTGCTTAGCAGCATGCCGCACAGTCCGACGGTAAGAAAAATGGAGAACCGCTGCTTGGTCTTGTCCTTGACCTTGAAGTTATAGTTGCGGTTAAAAGTAAAGCTGGTGGTTATGCCAGCTATGACAGACAGCGAGTTGGAGAGGATGTAATGCCATCCGAAGACGGAAACAAACAGAGTGTAGAGTAGTAAGTCAAATCCCGAGGAACAGCACCCGATAATGCCGTACAGGATTAGATTACGCGATTTGCCGTAAACCTTGCGAACAATAGTACTGATAGCCATAACGCCACAAGAAGAAAATCTCTTGCAGCCACCCTCGCAAGAACATAAAGAAATAAGAGGTATTAAACTTGGCAATATACAAAAAAGCGTGGGTTGCTGTACCGTCACCCGTCCCACGTATCGAGGCCTTCGCATTGCCCATCACGGTTGAACGAGCAACGCAGATACAACGCTGATACAACGTCAAATCCCACGCAACACATAAAATGATAATAAAATATGCGTAAATACTAATATGTACAGCATATATCAGTAGTTTTGCAAGAATATTATTTTGTTATTTGTTTGTTACTTTATCACTTGGTTTTATAATTTATTATAGTTAATGGTTCGTAATTGGTTCTTGTTTTGAGTAACAAATCCAATATTTTTTCGTATCTTTGCACCGTGAGTAACAAATCTCACTAAATCAAAATAAGTAGAACAAATAACAAAGTAACAATGAGAAGTAACAACGAACCTGTGCGCATACGCTACAAGGACTTAGCGAATGGCACAAAGTCGATTTATCTCGACACTTACAAAAGTGGCAAGAGGTCGTATGAGTTCTTGAAGCTTTACTTGCTTCCTGAGGATGACGAGAAGGCAAAGGCTGTCAATGCCGAGACCATGCAGAAGGCTGAGACCATCAAGAACCAACGCATCCAAGAAATTCTGTCTGGGAAACTGGAGGTTGTGAAAGCATCTTTGGAAAATTCTTCCCCTGCCAATGACAATGGCAATGGCAAGGTAAAGAAGACTCAATCTTCAAAAGATGCCAAAGGTGCTACTGTCAAGAAAGACAAAAAAGACAAGGGAAATAACTCTGAGCAGAAGCAACCTGTTGGTGCAATATCTGGCAGAGAAGGACACCAGTGGAAGTTCATTGATGACGATGGTGAGGACAGAACAATTGAGGGAACCATCAGAAAGCATCGTGGCAGACCTAACAAATGTGAAGCGGTCACATTGCGTTTCAAGAATCTTGCCAATGGCAGCAAGTCGCTCTACTTCGACATATATTATAATGGTGAGCGCAAGTATGAGTTTCTGAAACTCTACCTCAACCCAGAACTGACTGAGGCAGACAAACAGAACAATGCCTTGGTTATGGAAACGGCAGAGCGTCTGAAAGAACGCAAGATGCGTGAAGTGGTATATGGTGAGACTTTCGACAACCCATCAGACGAGTTGAACAAGGTTGAGAAGATAGAGGAATATGCCAGTTCCGTGATAGTCCGCAGCCGAAAGATGCGCAATGGTGACCGTTCCCTGTTCCTTGATATATATTATGGTAAGGGACAACGTGCTTATGAGTCCGTTGGGCTTTACCTCCGCAAGGATGACAGCGAGGAGAAACACAAGGCTATCTGGAAGGAAGCGGAAGCCAAGGCTAAGGAACGTATGAAAGCCTTGAAGGATGGAACATTTGAGAAGCGTGTCGGCAGAAGAGGCTACAAGCCACATGGAGAGAATCCTGAGGATAATGTGGATAAGTACAAGGAGTATCTTGCCACCAAGAAAGTGAAGACCGAGATTGCCGTAGCCGAGACGGAACGCAAGAGAAATTCCAAGACCAAGGAACCTGTCAGAATCCGCTTCAAGGAACTTGCCAACGGCAACAAGTCAGTGTATCTGTCCATCAATGTAAATGGTCGCCGCACCTATGACTATCTGCGTCTCTATCTCATTCCTGAGATTGATGCGACAGCCAAGGAGCAGAACAAGCAGACGATGCAAGCGGTTTATGCCATCAAGGCGCAACGCATTATGAGCATCACCAACGGAATTGCAGGACTAAAGGACAAGTCGAGAATCAAGATGCGACTGGTGGACTGGCTAGAGATATTCCGTGACGCACAAGTGGAGCGAGGTCGCCAATCTGCCCGAAACTGGGTGAACAGCGTCCTCAATGCGGTAAGGGAGCACTCTCCCAACGTTACACTTGCAGAGATGACCAAGGAATACTGCAACGGCTTTATGGTGTTTCTGCTGAACGATTACGTTACCTACAAGCACAGCCATCCGTCAAAGTCCACCGTCATGAACTACCTCAAATGTCTTAAAGCAGCCTTCAATATGGCTATCGAAGAGGAAATTATGGATGACAATCCTGTCCTCCGCCTTCGCATGGATGTTTTGAAAGGTGGCGGCACCAAGCGAGAGTATCTGACCGTTGACGAGGTGAAGAAACTGATTGACACACCTTGCAAACGTGCGGACATCAAGGCTGCGTTCCTCTTCTCCTGTTTCTGCGGACTTCGCATCAGCGACGTGAAAAGTCTGAAATGGAAGAACATCATAACAGAGGGCGACAAGGTGCGAGTGGAGATATTGCAGTACAAGACCAAGCAGCCACTTTACCTTCCGCTCAATAAGCAAGCCTTGCGTTGGATGCCTGAAAGAGGGACGGCAAGCGACGAGGACAAAGTGTTCCCGACATTGCCAAGCAAGAACTACGACTGCATCCCAGAATGGAGCCGTGAGGCAGGTATCAGCAAGCATGTCACCTACCATGTTTCAAGACATACGTTCGCTACGATGGAGCTGACCATGGGCGCAGACCTCTACACCACAAGCAAACTTCTCGGTCATACGGAGGTGCGCACGACACAAATTTACGCCAAGATTATTAACAAGAAAAAGGACGAGGCTGTATCATTACTGGACAGTGCGTTCGAAGATTAAAATGGAACATAACAACACTTCAAACAACCAAGGACGAGACTAATCCTCGTTCTCTCTTTTTGCCACAATGCAGTGAATGTGCCTTCGCAAACAGTGAAGGTGACATTTGTGGCACCAATAAACTGTGGCTTTTCTTCAAGGAAGCCCACGAGTGCTACCAGACGGAAGTCATCGGGTGCGGCAAGTTGTATCATCGTTATAAGAAAGACTTTCTCAACAGCCATACTTACACAGACTGCCAGTATGCTGCAGGTAAGAATGAACACAAGAAGAACTTCTACATCATGGAGGAGTTTCTTGAAGAGCGTGAGGACTTGGTAGTGATATTCTTTACCAAGGTGGATTTCGAATACCACGACTACGAGGCTCTGCACCACAAGTTCAACACCACGGAGCCGCCTCCAAACTGCCAATACATTCACGGCAAGCCACCGTCAGCATTGCAACCAGCACAAGACAATAGACCGAAACAGGATTTTCAGTGTTACTTTGATTCTACTCAGTTGAGCCTCATTGCGCGACATGCCAATGAGGTTCATTTGTTTTCTGCCGATGTGTCGGAAGAAGACATGCGCAACCTCTTCTCATGTCAGGCTTGCAAAAGACTGAAAGCAAGAAGCAACAGACAAATCGCATTCTTCTTTGATATGCTCTGCAGCAAGGACTTGATTTGCAAGCAATGGCAATCGGTAATAGCCAAGCACAAGCTCATCCTTTCTTCATCAACAGACAAGCCGTTGACGACAACCAAGCTATCCTCTGCAACCAGTGATGCCAAAGGTGCCAACAGCAGCGTCTATGAGCGCATCCGCAAGATAGTGCAAGAAATCGCAGATTGTGGTAAAAATGACAGCAAGGACACCATCTGACAGATGAAAACCTTGACAGTTGGCTTGATAGTCAGTTGACCGTCAAGCACATTTCCATCCGAATAGACAGAAATGCCCCTACCTTTGCCCTCCGTAATCAGGCACCTGGTTATGGAGGGCAACCTCGTTATGTGTAACAATAAAAGACAAAGACAATGATTAGAAAGACAACAAATCCGACAAACAATCCACCGATGGATGGGGCTATTCCACCATCAACCGAGGAGTTGGAAGGACGAGAGATGACGGAACAAGAGTTAGCAGACATAACACCCATGAGACTTGCGGAGCGCATCCAACAGTTGGAGGATGCCTTCAAGCTGCTTGGTTCCGTGGAAGAAGTGTTGAACCGCATCAAGTGCTTGGAGGAATGGCTTTTCTCAGGGAAAGACGTTCTGACCCTTGACGAGGCGAGCGTCTATCTTGATGCTTCCAAGAGCCAGCTTTACAAACTGACACGTACATTCGCCATTCCACATTACAAGCCAAACGGCAAGACCATCTACTTCAGCAAGAAGGAACTGGTGGAATGGATCAAGAAACACCCAGTGAAGACAAAGGAGGTGTTTGAGCAGGATGCCATACGCTATGTGATGAACAAACCCATAAAGAACAGATGATGATGGAAGACAACATGAACGACGTAAATCTCTTCGAGGGTGCTGCGGACAATGTGGACTTGTTGGAGAAACTGCTGAAAGCCTCGCTCATCCATGCGGACGAGACCTACCAGACACCGCCACAGATTATATGGGTGGACAATTCCACCATAGCCACGCTTGGCAACTTCAGTGCATCCACAGGCAAGGCGAAGAGCCGAAAGACATTCAACGTGTCGGCATTGGTGGCAGCCTCGCTCGCCAATGGTAAGGTGCTGCAATATACGGCAAAGCTTCCCGAAGACAAGCGCAAGATACTGTATGTCGATACGGAGCAGAGCCGTTTCCATTGCCACAGCGTAATGCAACGCATCCTGAGACTTGCAGGATTGCCCGACAATATGAACAGCGAGAACCTTGTATTCTTTGGATTGCGAGAATACAGCCCCAACCTTAGATTGCGACTGATTGAATATGCCTTGCAGACACAAAAGGGCTTTGGCTTGGTCATAATAGACGGCATAAGGGACTTGATGCTTGACATAAACAATCCAAGTGAGTCCGTCCATGTCATCAACAAGCTGATGCAATGGTCAAGCCGTTACGACCTGCACATCCATTGTGTTCTGCACTTGAACAAGGGTGATGACAATGTGCGAGGTCACATAGGTACGGAACTCAGCAACAAGGCTGAGACCGTATTGGTGATAAGCAAGAGCAGTTCAATGGCGAATGTGAGCGAGGTGAAACCGCTTAACATAAGAGACAAGGACTTTGCGCCCTTTGCCTTCCAGATAAACAAGGATGGACTTCCAGAGATAGCCAAGGATTATGTGGTTGACTCCTCCGCAACCAAGCAACCAAAGCTGACGATAGCCGACATTACGGACGAACAGCACGACAAAGCACTTGAAACGGCATTTGGCAAGAAAGTGGTGTCGGGGTATGAGAATGTGATAAACACCTTGACAAAGGGATATACCGCCATCGGCTTTGCCAGAGGCAGAACCGTGATGTCGAAGTTGCTGACATTTCTGTTGAAGAGCAAGTTGATAGTGAAGTGTGGCAACAACGAGTACTGCAGGATGAAGGATTATCCGTCGCTTCCACTGCTTGAAGGAAAGGAGGCGAAGAAGTGAATTTCACTTAGGAAAACCACTTCATTCACCCTGGTGTATATATAATAATAGAACGGACGGACTTTTGTGAAGTGGCATTGTGTATAACTACATCGACATACGATAAAATGACTTCACAAAACCGTTCATTCACTCTGGGGTATATATAATAAGCGCACGAATGAACAAAAATGAATGAAAGATGAACATACAACAGGCTAAGGAAATAAAACTTGCGGACTATCTGAGCGCATTGGGACACCAACCCAAGCGATGCAGCAAGACCACATCTTATTATATATCACCGTTGCATACGGAAACAAAACCGTCATTCAAGGTGAACTTCGGCAGGAACCAATGGTATGACTTCGCTCTTGGTATAGGTGGCAACATCATAGCACTTGCCCAACAACTATATCATACAGACAACATAAGTGAGGCACTGCGCCACATCGAAGAAGACATGGGCAATCCAAAAGAGGTTGTACAAAAGCCGAAGCCCACACCTCAGCATGAGACATTCAAGATGGACAAAATACATATCCAAGACTTGTCTTACCCTGTGCTTATGTCGTATCTACGTTCACGTCATGTGGATGCAGATATAGGCAAACAATATTGCAAGGAGATGTGGTACACGTTCAAGGGCAAACGGTATTTTGGAATAGCCTTTCCGAACATCAAGGATGGTTATGAGCTTCGTAATCCCTATTACAAGGGTTGTGTAGGTGAAAAGGACATTTCCCTTATCCATTCGCAACAGATTGGAGTACAGAATCAATGCTGCATATTCGAGGGTTTCATGGATTTTCTCTCGTACAAGACCTTGGAGAAGCGAGGCGATGAGGTAATCTGTCAGCAGGAACCATGCGACTATATCGTACTTAACTCCATCAGTAGCCTTGGGAAATGTATGGAGCGATTGGTTTGTTATGCTGCTATCCACTGTTATCTTGACAATGACAAAGCAGGACAGATGGCTACAGAGCGTATCAAGGAACGTTATCCCCAAAAGGTAAGTAATGAAGCCGTACGATATGCAGAATATAAGGATGTGAATGACTATCTTATCGGCAGAAAATCCATCAATATACCTGTAGAACGGTAAAATTATGATAGTTTTAAACGGATAAAACAAATATTCTCCGTACAAAACTATCGTTTTTGAAGATAAAGTCATATCTTTGCACCGTCAAATAACTATAAAAAGGTAAAGGTATGAATGAGATTATGTATAAGGCAACCTCGCAAGGTGGAATCATAACCACCGCAGAGTTCTCAAAGCAATCCGATTATCAGAAAATTGTGAGGGCTAAGGAACGTGGCGAATTGATTCGGGTTCGTCATGGAGTCTATGCTGTACCCGATGCCCTTTTCAATACGATGATAGATGTAGAGCGAATCGTTCCTAATGGAATTGTATGCCTGTACAACGCTTGGGCATATCATCAGCTCTCCACTGTTGTTCCACCTTCCTTTTGTGTTGCCATAGAAGCCAAACGAAAGGTTGCAATACCGTCAACCCTACCGATAGAACTCTATTATTGGAAAAAGGAGAACTTGGAGTTTGGTGTTATGGATGTGGAAATGTCAGGCTACAACATCCGTATGACAGATATGGAACGTAGCGTATGTGATGCTGTCAAATACCGCAACAAAAT
This sequence comes from Oscillospiraceae bacterium, assembly GCA_963588475.1. Lineage (GTDB taxonomy): Bacteria > Bacteroidota > Bacteroidia > Bacteroidales > Bacteroidaceae > Prevotella. The sequence goes on from CAVAHD010000046.1 coordinate 19,727, forward strand.
AGGATTGGAGGTATGCTCCGAGGTAATACGAAATTATCTGAAGAAACCGAACCGCAACCTGAGCCAACTGGCAGAATATGCCAAACGACTGAGGGTTGCCAATATTTTGAAAAATTATCTTGAAATAGCAATAGAATAAAATGGGAAAGAAAAACTATGGCAAGTCAGTAAAGACACGTCTGCTCAATCTGATGAACGAGACTGGCTATAAATATATGTATCTTCTTGCAAGATACTTCAATGAGCGACTGCTGTACAGGGTATCTGTAAGTCAGTACAAGGACAACTTTCTGCTGAAAGGCGGTTCCTTGCTCTATGCGATGGACGGTCTTAACGCTCGTCCAACCATAGATGTGGACTTCATGGCAGAAAGGATAAGCCGTGACAGAGAGTTCTTAACAATAGTCTTCCAAGAAATTTTGGGCATAGCCTGTGATGAAGATGGTGTCACGTTTGATACGGAAAATATAACGATGGAACCAATCACTGTGGAAAAGAAATATCCAGGTACAAGATTCTTTTTTACGGCACACATGGACAGTATTATACATAAGATGTCTGTTGACATTGGCTTTGGTGATGTCGTGACACCTTGCCCTGCATCCATCGACTTCCCTTTGTTGTTGCCAAACATTCCGTCAGTCAATCTCCAAGCCTATTCTTTGGAGACGGTTGTCGCTGAGAAGTTCCACACCATGTTGGATCGGGACGAGTACAACAGCCGAATGAAGGATTTCTTCGATTGCTACCAGTTGTTGACAAAACGAGAGTTGGATGATGAAACACTATATGACGCTATCAAGGCGACGTTTGACAATCGTGAACTTGAATACAATCCCAAGCTGAAACTTTTCACAGACGAGTTTGTCAATGATGCCAATCGACGGATGCAGTGGAAACTGTTTCTTAGAAAAATTCAGTGGAAAGAAGAACTTAGCTTCAATGTGGTAATGCAAGTTATCACAGACAGACTAAAGCCTATGGCTGAAAAATATTGGAATAAATAAAGGGAACAGTAGATTTTTATACAAACTTACTACACTTTTGAAAATATGTAGTAGCTTCATACATACACAGAAAAGTCGCCATCGGCATTCCTTATGGGGTGCAAATGGCGGCTTTTATTATTATGGGGACACTACAAAATCTTCGTCTCAAAATAATTCTTTATCTTATAAATACCGATGTCGTGCTTGTACCTTCCAAAGAGTATCTGGGGATTTACCTCATGCTTTTCAGCCTCACTCATAATGTATGGTGCGATTTTGTAAGGAACGACATCACGAGTCTTTGCCAAAAACTTTTTCCAATCGGCATTTGGCACGACTGCGTTCAATGCAAAGTTGTCAGCTTCCGACTCCTCGGAATCCTTTTTCTCGTCAAAGAGATTTATCATCGCCTTTCCGTCCTTTGTAAGATGCTTGTAAACATGACCAACCTCATGTAGTGTAGTGAAAGCGAAATTATCAATGGACGCAATGCGCTCCGTGACTATAATGGTAGGATTGTCGCCAATCCAAAACGACATACCGTCCACAGGAACTTGTCCAACCTTCTTGACAACAAGGAAACGTATGCCGAATTTGTTCAGCACCTCTCCAGTTCTATTGACGGTATCAGTGTTTTCCTTGAAAACCTTATTGAGTTCTTTGGTCAATGCATCAGCACTATCCTTGTCATATACACCCAAGACGGACTTGTCGTTTCTGGAAAGATAATAGCAATAATACTTCCATGACAAAATATCAGCAGGATTGGTCGTAACCTTCTCTGACTTGCGGTAATAATATGGCAATTCCATTTCTTTGGCTTTCAAACCGAAGAAATCATCCAGATTATCTACGGCAAACACATCGAAGATGCGATTGACATCCTCGATGATATTGCCTTTTATGATGCTTACCTTTCTAAAGAACTGAGTACTCACTTGTTCTTTGAGTACATTCCAAATCTCCAGCATCTTGGTCTGCAACACAACCCTCTCGCTTTGTTTTGCACAATCCAATTCGTACTGTGTCTGGATGTTCATGAGGAATGTTGCAGAAATGCCGAGAGCGTTTTCCAACAATAATGCCATTTCGGGTGTCAGAGAACGTTTACCTTTTATGACATCATTCAGAATGGATTTCTGTATGCCAGTGAGTTCGGACAGTTCACTCTGCTTCATGTTTCGAGCAGCGAGTTCATCCTTAATCACTTCTCCCACATGAGTTGCCTCAAATGGAACCGCTTGATTGAAACTAAACTTAGTCATAATGATGTGATATTTCTAATAATTCTATTTCTGTTATGATAATGCTTCCATCGGCAGGAGAACTTTGGAAAATCAATCTCCAAGCACCATTGCAGCGAACAGACTCTTGTCCCTTTCTGTCTCCATGCAGAGCTTCGTAATTCAGTCCCTTCAAACGAAAGAGGTCTTCGATTCGCTGAGCAGCCTTCATGTAATCCACAGCTTTCTTGTACCCCTTTATCACTTGGATAGGTAATCTTCTGTATCTCTTGTCCGATGTCTTCCCATTTTCATATAATTCGAGCAGAGCTTCGTCTTCTGATGTTATATTCATAAATGTTCAGCCATGATTTGATG
>CAVAHD010000047.1:0-21330 GCA_963588475.1 Oscillospiraceae bacterium
TACCTCTCTTTGAAAGAGAATACCGTATTTGCTCAACAATTTGATTCCTTCCGGTTTTGCAGTAAGAGATTCTGTTCGCTATAATAAAGTGCCGTAAAGCCACAAAAGAATATCCGGATCACATTCCTCATTTTCAGCTATTTTGTTATAGGTCTTTATGACCTTCTGTCAGGCAAGGTGGATATTTAGTTAAAACTTGTTTGCAGTTAAACGATGTTTCCTTGCATTCATTCCCGAAAAGTGTCATTTGTGACATTTCCCGGGAATGGAGACTTTCAAACAGGTTTTTTACAGCGACCTCAGGATAAGGCTGTTCGCCTTGTCCACCACCGAGGTGTCCAACGAAGCAAGGTAAATGCGCGTCGTGTTCTCCGAGTCGTGTCCCATCGCCTCGCTGATGGTGGCTATCGGTATGTTCTTGCTCTTGGCTATGCTGGCCCAGCCGTGGCGGGCGACGTAGGTCGTCAGCGGTATGGCAAGGCCCAGCAGCCTGCCTATCTTCTTCAGGCTGCGGTTCACGCGGTGGGCCTCGTTTATGTACTGTGTCCTCTCGTCATTGCCGTTGCACTTGATGACGGGCAGCAGATACGGGGTGTCCGCCGTGTCATATTTGTCGATGATCTCCTGCATGGGCTTCTCCCACTTGATGAAAAGCTGCTGGTTGGTCTTGTGCCGGCGGTAGGACAGTATGCCGTCCCTCAGGTCCTTCTTTTTCAGGAAAGCGATATCCACGAACGACATGCCGCGCGTGTAGAACGAGAACATGAAGATGTCCCTCGCGTAGTCCATGACGGGGTACAGGGAGAGGTCGAGGTCGCGTATCTGCCGTATGACCTCTATCGGCACGGCACGCTTGACGGTCTTGTCGATGCCCGTATAGACATGCTTGAAAGGGTAACGCTGCACCGTCAGCTCCTTCTCGACCGCCCGGTTGTAGATGGCCCGCAGGTTGCGCATATAGAACGACACGGTGTTGGGGCAGACCCCTGTTTCGGAAAGGTAGCTCCCGTATTCCGTCATCAGGTCGGAATCCACCCCGTCCAGCGGAATGTCAGTCTCTTTTCTGAACCTCGCAAAGCTGTTTATCGCCGTGGCGTATGTCTCGGCGGTGCGTCTCCTGCCGATTCTTTTCAGCTGTTCCACGAGGCTGCGGCCGAAGTACAGAAAGGCATGGATGTCCGACGGGGATGTGTATTCCTCCACCACGCCATCAGCGGTATAGGGATTTCCGGTGCGTTCAAGGCGCGAGACGATGCCCCTGAGCCGTCCGGCGTCCCTGTTGAGCGCCTCCGTTAACGAAACCAGATAGCCGCGCCGTTTGTCGTCTGTGCCGGAGACGCGCACGGCCGCCATGCCGTCGTCCCATTCATGCGGATAAAGTCTGTAGCCTGTGCGGATCTGCCTTGCCACACGGTTGTGAATCACCCTGAAAAACAGTGTGCCCTCCTTCGCTGCGGAGGAGGATGCACGGAATTTGATCTTTATTGTTGCCATACAGTCTTTTGTTTGATATCGTTCTGCAATCATCAGCTATACAAGACGGGTGATTCCCTATATGTCAAAAGACCGGCTTTCATCGGCAATCCCTGTCCGTCCCCTCATGGGTCATACAGCAGCAGAAACTCCACATGCCTGCGTCTCTCGATACTCGGCACCGCTTTCCCTCTCCATTTGCGGAAAGAGACATATTCCTTGTATATGTTCCTGTCCCCGGCTTCCAGCTTTCTTATCAGCATGCTCCTGCGCGTCCTGCCGCCGCCAAGGAGCCTGTACTCGCCGACCTGGTACGCCAACGCCGCCAACAAAAGCGAGTCACGCCCGAAGCGGCGGAACGTGGCGCACCGTCCCTTCAGGTCGCGTCGCAGCAGCCTGTCGGCCTCCCTTTCGGACAGCCTTGTACCTTTCTTATAGGGTTCCCCTTTTTGGACGCGGTGTCCATAACCTATGTAAGGCCAGTCCGACGGTCTGTGGAGCGTCTCATAACGCTTTATAATAAGGACCGCGCGCTCGAAAGGGGGTAGCGACATCAGCCTTTTCATCCTTTCCACACCCTGACTGTGCCCTTGCGCAGCCGCAGAACAACCGGCGACAACGGCCGCTAAAAGAAGTATGTGTCTGAGTTTCATCATCGTGCCGCTTTCTTCCGCTGTATTTCCGCTATCATCATTTTCACCTCTATGCCCACACGTAAAAAATTCTTGTAAAGTACGCGCTCGCGTTCTTCCCTCGACGGGAAAGTGTAGAACTTTGGCAGTTCCACATACCCGGCTTCCTCTTTGGCTATCTCCGCCATGTCGAAATCCGTCTTGCAGAAGAACTTGGTGGTCTGGAACTCCTCCGACTCCTGTATGTTCATGCTGTCGCCGCGCCCGGTCTTGGTCTTGACGAAGTCACGCGCTGTCTGCCCGCATATCCAGCCCGTGGGCATATCGGATATCTTGGAAGCCGGAACGAGGCTGTCCATGTTCTCGTTCAGGTTGATGCTCGTCTTGTCGCGGTCTATGGTGACGCCTTTCTTGAGCTGCACCACCTTGCCGAAAATGTCGTTGGAAAGCCATTCCAAGGTTTCCTTGCTTCTTGCCGAGCCGCTCACCACGTTACCCACGGTCGTGATGATTTTCTGCATGCCCACCTTTCCGTAGTCGGCCTCCAGCTGCGGCAGTTCCTGGAAACCGAGCGTCACGCTCACCTTGTTGCTTCGGGCGGTACCGATTAATCTATCTATTTTATGAAAATACAATGTCGGCAGCTCATCGACGATGATGCTCACGGGGACGTTCTTCCCCTGCCCGGTGTTCACGCGCGTGACAAGGCGGTTCAGGATAAGGGCGTTCAACGCGCCGATGATGCTTTCCATTTCGGGGTCGTTGGCTATCAGCAGATAGGACGGGTTCTTCGGGTCGCTGACCTTCAGGTCGAAGTCGTCACCGTCCTTGTGGAATATCCAATAGGATTCCTTGGTGGCAAGGCGCGAGGTATAGACACGGAGCGTGCCTATCATACCCTCCAGCTGCTCCATCGCCTTGTTCTGCAAAGCGGTCTGGAACGGGCCGAGCAGCGGCGCCACCTCGCTGTCGGTCTGCAACACCTCGAAGATGGTCTGGTAGCTCTGGTTCAGGAACGAGAGGATATGCGGCATGTCGCTGTACTTGCCGAGCCAGTAGGCAGGCTCCGTCACCGGCCCGTCCTTGTATTCACGCACGATGCCTGTCGGCTTCCATATCCTCGTCACCGGGTCCTGCACCTTGTCGGCATAGAGCTGCCTGCCGGAGGAATCATACGGCTCCTTCTCGTAGTTCACGAAGAAATAGATACAGGCCGCGAGGAAGTTCACCGCCGAGGTCTGGAAGAACTGGTCGGAGCCGCCGCCACCCTCTTTCTTTCCCTTCTGCAGGGATTCAAGCAAGGTTTCGGCAGTCTCGCTGGCTGCGGCAAGGTTCGGGATGTACTTCGCCTGTATCGGGTTCACACGCCGGCTGTACTCCACGTCCACAAAGTTGATCATGTTATAACGGCAATTAGGCGGTGTCTTTCCCAATTGCCTGTTTTTCAGATAGTGATAGTATAGTTTGGTGGCTAAGGTAGGGAACTTGTAATCATACACCACCATGGCGAAACCCTTGGCGGAGTGCTGGCGTATGAACGGCTCGATGATGGAGAATGTCTTTCCCGAACCGGGCGTGCCCACGACCCATGTGCCTCTAAACGGATTGGATATGGATACCATACCCTTACGGAATTTCCCCTTGTAATAGAAGCGCATGGGGATATTCACCGAATACCTGTTCTCCACCGCTTCGGTGGCCTGCTCGAAGCTCTCGTTCTCAAAGTTGAAGCGGTCTTTCAGCAGCCCGTCCTTCAGGAACTTCGAGATGTTGTCGAGGGCTACATGAATTAGCACCGCCCCGACGACGGACAGTATCATGTAGAGCCAGATGTTTACCTTCAGCGTGTAGATGCGCGGCATGATGGAGAACCCGAAGAGCCACACGGACACGGCGACCAGCCCGACACCGCCGAGCAGCGGATAGAGCACCTGCTTCTGCGCGTCCATCTCAAGGTGCTTCTTGTTTCGCGTCCCCACACAGGTGATGCAGATAAGCAGGAAGGTCGTCACCTTGGCGTATATCAGGTTTCCGTCATGGTAGATGAACCATGTCTTTATCCGGTCATGGATGTCCACGAGCACGCCGTTCCACCGGTCGAGCGTCTCGGGATCGACGGCGTACTCGAAAAATTCAAGCAGCAGCGACACATAGACCGCCGCACGGAATATCTTGTAAAGCCCCTGTATCTCTTTTGTCTCTTCCATAGGTCACTCTTTTGTCTGTTCCTGTGTCTGCTCTGTAGCCTGTTCTTCTGTCTCATCCGGTTCAATCCTGTACCAGCGGTCGTTGACCTTGACCGCTTCCAAGCCGAGGCACAAGCCCTTTTCCCGTAGGGTTGCCTCTATACGCTCGACGCTTACCGGACCGATACCGCTGATGCCTTGCAAGTATTCCCTGTCAAGACAGGCCAGTTCGCCGATGCACGTGATGCCGTGGGATGCGAGAATTGATCTGACCGACGGCGGAATATTCAGACCCGACACCGGCTCTGAGAGGCAGCTTATCTCGTCTCTAAGGCCATTGCCCATTTCTATACCAAACCCCGCCCTGATTCTCTTCAGCGAGTCAATTTGGATTTCAAGCTGCGCTATCGTGTGTTTTCTCTGCCGTATCTTTTCCCTGATTTCGTTGGTCTCGTTCATGAGTTTTCCCTTGATGGTCAGCAGCCTTTTCCGGGTCGATTTCAAGGACCGGTTCCCGGATTCAAGACAATTCTGTTCATATTTGAGTCCTTTGACAAGTTTGTCCAGCTCTATCGCGTGGTTTTTCAGGACTGCGTTTCTCTCGTTGTCGGATGCCATGTCGTTGATGATACCGTCAAAGCGGCCGATCAAGGCATCCAGACTGTCTTTCCGCGATTGCAGGAAGTCGCCGAGCTGCTGCAGCTCCTGACGGTGGGATTCCGCCTTCACGGAGTTATAGGTCTGGACAAGCACCAGTATCATCAGCACGATGCCGAAAAGGATGTTCACTATAGTCATATTGTTCTTCATTTCAATCGTTCAATGTTACGACAGGTCTCACTTTATGGGCTTGGAGCTTGGGCGTCTCCTGCACGGCACCGCTGCCGAGCGAGTACAGCCACGCCTTCGAGGTCTCCTGACCGGCTACTTCCGTGGAAGTCCAGTACCAGACTTCGTCCGCCTCGTCGGGCAACGGTTCTCCGCCGCATCTCTCGATGACATGGTTGATGTACGGCTTGGCCGCATACAGCAGGCGCATCTGCGCCACCGAGGGGATATAGGCACTCTGCCCGTAACGCCACATGGCGAACACGGCATTGGCCGCCGGAGAGCCGCAGCCGCTGCCCGCATACATCTCGTGGGTATTGGCATTTCCGTCATGTGCGTACAGGTCTGCGGATGTCCCCTGTGCCACACCGACGCTGTCGGCAAAGGCTTCATCGGGCAGGTCTCGGAGGTAAACGGCATATCCGTTCCCCTCTATTTTTTCGTCGTTGTTGAGATGGAACACTACGGCGATAGGTTCCTTCCCCTGACGGTCACATTCCTCCAAGGCCATGACACGGCCGTCGGTGCATAGCACATGACCGACCTTCATCGAGGTGTCGGGAAACTCATGATGCCCGTCGCATGAGGCGAGGGCCACGGACAGCACAAGGGCGCACAGGCCGAAATGGTTGCACCTTAACATCTTCCACGCCCTGCGCCATTTCACTTTCAGTCCCTTGCTCCCGGGACGGCTGTCCGTCTGCCGGCGGGCGTTGACTCGGTTGATAATCTTGTTCATACGGTTCAGTATCTTTACATAATCGGTTTTCATGGCTTTCTTTATTTTACAGGTAGTTTCACGCCTAACACGATGCCTGTGCGGAACAGGTCCCTGCCCTTTATCATCAGGTCCGACTTCACCTGCCAGTACAGCTGCCAGCCGCCGCGCAGACGGTAGTTGTGCTCGTAGCCGGCATGTATGCCGCCTAACACCTTGTGGGTGTCCGAGCCGAGCGAGCCGCCGAAGCGGAAACTGCCGTAATGGTTACGGCCCCGCATCACGCACGGCTTGTAGGCCGCGCCTATGCTCCACGAGCGGTAGTTTTTCCAAAACGAGTCCGGGCAGACATGGCCGCAGGAGGCGCATTCTTCCCACTTGACATAGCCGTTGGCGAAAAACTCCCAGGCGTTGTGGTAGGCGTTCTCACGCTCATAGCCGACGGTCAGGTCCAATCCGTTCTCATACAGCAGTCCGATGCCGAAGGACACACGTCCGTCACGGTCTCCGGCAAACGCCGTGGCTGACACCGCCAGCACAGCGACAAGAGTCATCAGTATCTTCCTCATGGCCTATTCCTCCGTCAGTAATGCGCTGCTGAAGCCGTCGGCCGACAGCACGTCCTCATAATCTATGTTCAGGGATATGGTGCGCCCGGAAATCTGCTTCTCGGTCAGCTCCACCGTCAGCACCTTGTCGTTGGGGAAGGTCAGTTTCTTCACCACTATCACGTTGCGGTAGCCGTGAAGGAACGACCGGGACTGTTCCAGCACCAGTTCCGGCTTCAGCTCCACGACCTGCGAGTTCGTGGCTTTCGACACCTTCTTGTCGGAGAGCTTGATCCTCACCTCGTCGATGTCGAAGCGGATGTTGGTGCGGTTCTCCACCGAGAAGTCAAGGAAGAAATAGTCCCCGGCGGAGTAGATGTTGTTCAGCCGCATGGTCATGCGGTGCCTCTTGCTGCCCACGTTGCGGAATCTTGCCGGCGATGTCCATATCTGACGCGCGTAGCGGTACATCTCCTCCGTTGACATCGACACGGCGGGATTGTGGTAGGCGGTGCGCTCCGACAGCTCCACCTCCTTGCTGGTGACGGCCTCCGTCAGCCGTGTCGTGTACAGCAGGGCGTACTGGGTGCGGTACCGTTCCGTGACGATGGTCACGATGGCGAGCACCTCGCCGTCCTCATGCCCGGCCTCCTTGGGCTTGAGGCGGATGATGTTCCTGACGGGCTGGTCGCCCGCCACCTTGTCTGTGGAGATGTCCACGAAACGCACCGGCTCCGATGCCGTGATGACGGTCGTTATCTGCTCGTTCACCGTCAGTTGTTCCATTTCGTCGCAGGTCGTCTGCGCGTTGGCGTCCGAAAAAACGGAAATGCCCGATAAAAGCATAATGCCAAGTAGTTTACTTTTCATTGAATTATGTTATGATTAAAGTTCTTGATTGTCTTCTTCTCCGGCCGTCCGGCATAAGCCCGCGTCGGGCAGGTCGTCCGGCATACGGCTCGGCGTCTTGTCCGAAGTATCCATCATTTCAAATATGATCTGTCTCGGAAGTATCCCATGACAGAAATAGCTGCTGTTGAACGGCACGTTTTTTCCCTGCCCGAACTGTATCCGCTTGTCGAACATAAGCAGTTCCAAGTCCGTATTAAGGAAAAGCCGGCACGGGGCCACGTTGTTCAGCCAGTAGTTCGACATCAGCAGGGCGAACGGCCTGCCTAATTCCAGGCAGCGGCCGAAGACTTCCGTCTTGCGGCTGAACGGGGGATTGGAGACGATTATGTCCCATTGGGGCGGCTCGTACCTGAAAAAGTCCTGCCCGTTGCAGATATGGGAATACTCGACCTTGAAGCCGGCTTCCCTGAATTTAAGCACAAACTCGCTGTGCTCCGTATCAAACGGGCACCAGATAGTCTTGCCTTCGGGTATGTACTTGATGATGGGCAGCACGCCATACCCCGGCGTATATTTCTCATCCGTCGGGGTCCCGTACAGTCTCTTTAGGTAGTTTGAAGGTTCCATGTGCGCATGATTGGTTTATGTCCGGTCTGTTTCTCCTTGTTCCGCCTCGTCCCCACGTTCCGTCAGCTCCCGTATCCTCCGCCCGGCAATCTCGCAATAGTCCCGTTCGGTCTCGAAGCCGATATAGTGACGTCCGCTCCGTATGGCTGCTATGGCGGTGGTTCCCGACCCCATGCAGTTGTCAAGCACCACGTCCCCCTCGTCGGTGTATGTCCTTATCAGGTACTCCACAAGGGCGACGGGCTTCTGCGTGGGATGGTAGAAGGCTCCGGTCTTGTGCTCCTTCGCTATCTGTATGACCGAGGTCGGGTATTTGTCGTCGGCGATGCGGACTTCGGTCATCCTCATGTCGCCGTAGCAGCGGTTGGTGAATGTCTGACCGGTGCGCCGGCCGTGGTTGCGCCGCGATCTGTCGCAGGGAACCATCTGCGGATGGTACACGGGCAGGCGCTCGTAAAACACGAGGATGTCCTCATGCTTCCTCAGCGGCATGCGGTTGGCGTTCAGGTGGCCGCTGGCCCTGTCCTTGTGCCAGACAAGGTTATACCGCCACATCCGTGGCTGGGACATGAGCAGTCTGGCCGTGAACATTCCCTGCCCGAAAAGGATGACGGGACTGTCCGGCTTGATGATGCGCCGGTACTGCTCCCACAAGGGGGCAAGCGGTATCGGCCTGTCCCAACGGGCATGCCGGTTCTTGCGGTTCAGTATGCCGTATGGCAGGTCACAGACAATGGCGTCGATGCTCCTGTCCGCAATCCTTTTCATACCTTCCAGGCAGTCCTCATTGTAGATTTCGTCAATGCGTATCATCGTCCTACCTGTTTTTGTTGTTTTCCCTGCTGTTGACCAGATAGACGAAGGTGCCGTACTTGAGCTTCACCTTGTTCTTGCGGATGGCTTTCGCTATGGCGCCGGTCGTCTGCTGGTAGGCGTTCTGTATCGCCTGCATGCCCCACTGCGCCACATTGTTGCCGTAGCTGCCGTTGTTGATGCTCATGTTGCTGCCCATGGCCCCTGACGCAATATCTTTGGTGGTCTCGCGGAAAGAGGAGTTGGGCACATAAAGCCCCTCCATGCCGTCGGTGTCATAGAGCGTCAGGCTCACCTTCAGGAGTTCGTCATCCACCATCAGGCTCTTGACGGTGCCCTTCACGCGCTGCTGCCCGAATCCGCTCATGGTGGCGTACATGTAAGAGCCTTTCGCAAGGACGACACCGTTTATCTCCACTTCATCGAGCAGGCGCAGCCTTACGCGCGAACCGTCAACGGCTTTCACATCCTCGTCGATGATCGCCTTGATAAGGTTCGGTTCCAGCTCGTTCTCGGCAAGGGTGTTGAAATAGGCGGAGTTGGGCTTCTTCGCCTTCACCACGGACTGCGTGGCGGCGTCTTCGGGAGGCTGTGTCACGGCATTCTCGTTCTCCGTGACCGCGCCCGCCTTTTTGAGTGTGTCATCGCTCTGCGGCTGCTGCGCCGGGACGTCCTCCATGCCTTTCTGACCGTTCAGACGTGCTTCCGCCAGTGCCTTGTTCAGTTCGTCGAGGGCTTCCTGCCGGCGTTGTTCGCCGCGTCTGATGCGTTCATCCTCGCTCTGCGGCTCCGCAAGGGAGTCGTTTGCCATCGCCATGCCGCGCTCCCGGCTCATGTCAAGACGGGACTGCATCTCCTGCAGGCGGCGTTCCGCCTCCTCGTCGAGCAGGGCAAGGTCCTGTTCCGTGTACTTGGAGTCGTATTCCTCCGTTCCGGCTCCCTGTTCCCTGTCGATGTTTTCCACGGCCGAGTAGTCCTGTATCTTGCCGTAGGACTTGGCCATGTTCTCGTATTTTCCGCCGATTCCGTCGGTGCGGAGCTGCGCCTGCGGCAGTTCCGGGTTCAGGTACTCCGTGGTCTGCATGCCGGAGGGCTTCTCCGCCAGTTTCACGTCGAAAAGGTCGAAGAAGAAGTAGCCGGCTCCCAGCAGCAGGGGGTAAAGGATGGCCGGGAGCATGTATTTCGGCGCACGCCAGTCAATCCTGCCTGTAAGTTCTTTCAGGTTCATCGCTCTCTGTTTTTATGGTTTGCTTGTTACGTTTCTGTCTCAGCAGCTCTTCCTGGTGCTGCGTGGCCGTGACCGTCTGCTCGGTCTTCGGACGGTTGTATATCTGCACCATGCGGCAGATGTTCAATGTCAGGCATCCGACGACGATGCCGAACACCAGCGTGAGGAAGACCCTGGGATGCCGGCACGCGAAGCACTGCGCATATCCGGCGGCCTTGTCTATTTTCAGCATCCTGGCCCACTTGCGTCCGGCGCTGACCTCCTTCTCGTACCTTTCGGCATATCGGGGGTCGTTCCTGTCCGGCATCCTCTCTCCGAGTATAAGTTTCTTCCATCCCATGGTCAGTAGCTGTTTTTGGTTTTCTGTTCTATGTCCTTGTTAAGCAGGGTGCGCCAGTTCACGATAAGCAGCCCGTGGGGGTTGTTGTCGGTGCGGGGCACGCGCTTCAGCTGTCCTGCCGTCACAAGCTCTCTGGTAAGGATGGAGGTGCGGCGTTCGATGCGCTGCCTGCCGTAGTAGGTGAACTCCATCTTCTCCTTGTTGAAATTGATGCTGTCGCAGAATATCGAGAACACCGCCGAGGTGCCCATGATATTGTTGTAGAATCCCTTTTCCTTCAAGGTGTTGTACTGCGCCAATCCTGTCTCGTCCACCAGGTACATGGCTTTGTCAAGCGTGTACTTGATGTATTTGTCATCGGGTGCGAGCGTGAAGAAGTAGTGATGAAACATCTCCACATGGGATTTGGCTTCCACATCGAGGGTTTCCTCCATGGTGGTGCGCTGAACGAGAATGGGCACATTGCCGTCAAGCACATAGATCTTCTGCTGGGCGTCAACGACCATAGTCCTTGCCGTCCAGATGCTTGACAGGCTGATGATGATACAGCCCGCAAGGAACAGCCCGCAGACTATCATCACCAGTTTGATTTTGTTTTCCAAGTTTTTAATTACCATTGCAATATTGTGTTTAGGATTATCTCATCATCGAGGACATGGCATTGGTCGTCGTCATCTTGGCCTGCTGCGCCACGCCCTCGCCGAAGTTTCTCGTGCTGAAAGCCGTGTCGCCCTCCGGAATCATCCATGCCGCAAGGTCGGGCACGAGGTTCAGGCATTTCAGGGCAACGATGCTCGCCGCCATCAGATAGCCGGCCGAGAAGAACGAGTTCTGCAGATAGGCCGCCATTGTCGCCTCGCTCTGCGTGATGGCTGTCAGGTTTTCCACCTGTATGCACAGCACGATGTCGAAAAGCAGCAATACATAGAAGCCTGTGAAATACAACATGGCTCCGTAGAAATGCACCGTCAGATAGCGTATCATCCATTTCGCCCATGCGCCCTCCCATTTGGGCAGGAGGCTGAAAGCCCACTGTATAGGCCCGAAAATCGTCAGCATACCGAGCAGAATCTGCTGGCAATAGATGGTGGCCCACCAGCCTATTCTAAAGACAATCAGGGCAATAACCATCACTATTTTGTCTATGCAGACGGTCGCGCCGGAGACAAGGCTGGTGAACCACAGCCTGCTGGCATCCTTCTCCATATTGGTGACTTCATCGACTCCGGTCTGCTCCATCGTCGATTCTATCAGGGCGGGGTCCATCGTTCCGGCACGGGCTACGTCCGCCTGTGCCTGCAGGCTGGTGTAGAGCGTGTCACGGACGAATATGAGCTGCTGCACTTCCTCGAACTTGTCCCCGATCTGGGCGGCTTCCGCCTGATACAGGTCATGGGTGTATGAGCCTATGGCATTGGGGATGTACGAAAGGAAGTCGAGCACGCACCAGCTGCTGCCGCTGTTGTGCATCCCCGTGTCCGCAGGGGGATACCACCATGTCATCACGATGGCCACCGCCAAAGGGCGGAACAGCTTCATCACATCAAGTGGCTCGTTCTTCACCATCATCTTGTAGGCCATGCCTGCCGCCATGATGATGGCGAAGAGTGCCGCCAATGCCATGCACATCTGAAGAATCCACCAGAACGGCCCTTGCGACCCCGTGAAGGTCGCGTCGCACAGGAACTCGTTGGTCTGGAAAATCACGTCATCCACCTCTTCCTCAAGCAGGTTGATGCCAAAATCGCTAAGTATGTTGTCTGCCATAGATAGTTTGTTTATTGTTACGTTTCAATGAATTTGTCTGCCGCAACCCGCTTATGGCTGGCTGACGCTGTTTCCTGTCGCTCTCCAGCACGCATCGCGCCACCGGGCAAGCGCCTCCGCCGCATACACGGCGTTCCTGTTTTCCCTTTCATAGCCTGATGCCAGCAGCGAGGCGGTCGTCTTGCTGTTGGCCAGATAGACGAGATAGCGCACCAGCTCCTCGTTCTTGCGCGACACGTCGGCATAGATGCTCAGGTACTGCTTCTTGCGCTGCGAATTGGGCATATACGCATCCTGTGTCGCTTTGATGGCCGACCTGAACACATTGTAGTATTCCTTCCACACCGCCTGCTGGCCGGGTGAACCGCCGAGCTGCAGGATGCGGTCGATGTTCTTCTTGAAGTCCTCCATCTTGGAGTTGATTTTGTCTCCCTCCGCCAGCCATGCCACATCCAGTGCGCCGCCCGTGCGGTCGGCCACGTTCAAAGCCTCTATCTCGGCGCGTTTTGTCATGGCGGAGTCCAGTTTCTCCGCATCGTCCACCTGCCAGTATCCGGCGATTCCGGCCGTGGTGCGGAACGACAGCTTGTTCTTCGCCGAGGCGGTCTTCCTGTAATTGCTGTGCAGGAGGGTGTAGTACAGGTCCGGCGTAAGGGAGCCGGAGCCTATCTCCGCGACGGTGAACTGGTTCTGCTTTGCCGCGTCATGGTTGTAGGTCACGTTCTGGGATTGTCCGGTAAGGGTGGCCATGCACATTATTATAATATATAGGTGTCTCCCTTTCATCTCATTTCCTGTTCCTGTATGGGTTAAGCCCGCTTTCCCTCCACCTCTTGAAAGCCCCGTCAAGGATTTGTGAACGGTTTTGCGGTGTGTAGATACTCTCTTTCCAATAGCCTATCCGAACCTGGATATACCTCCATGTGTCGAAATAGGCCGCATTGAGCAGTTTCTTGATGTGGTCAAGGCTCGTGTTAATGCTCTCCAGCACAAGCATGAGGTCGGATGTCGAGCAGGCGGTGGCTCCCGTGGCGTACAGCACAAGGTCGCTGACCGAGCGGTACAGCCCCTTGCCCTCGGCCGATATGCGGTCTATGCACCTCAGGCTTATCCTTATGATGACGGTGTCCTGCAATGCGAGCTTGTCGCGCTTCAGCACCTTGGCGTTGTAGTCCTCAAGCAGCTTCTTGTAGTCGCCGATGCGGTCGCTCACCGTCTGATAGGTGGAATACACGTTCATGGAGGTGCGGAGCGACTGGTACAGCACGTCTATCACATCGAAAGCACGGGTGTACTTGTCAAGGTCGAAGTTCAGCATCTTGTAGTCTTCCGCCGCCTTCGCGCTGTACTCGTGCAGCAGGTTGTTGCTCTGCTCCAAGGTCGCGCGGGCGAGAAGCAGGCTCCGCTGGTTCTTGTGGTCGGCGATATACGCTTCCACGGAGGCCACGTCGAAGCCCCATTGCGCCCTGACGACGGCCGGCATCGCCAGCATGGTCAGTATCAGCAGTATTTTTATCTTCCCTTTCATTCTGTCGGTTCCTCCATATATCTGTAATTGCGGCTTCCGGCCCCGTTCATCCAACGGGCGAAGCTCCCGTCAAGAATCGTGCGCCTGCGCCCCTGCTCGTCATTGATGTAGGGGGCGGCGTTCTTCAGCACGTCGATGATGGACAGCTTGTAGTGCATCATCTTCTCGAGGCACACGAGGTCGGCATAGATGCGTGTCAGGCGGCTGTCCACCTCACGGGCTATCTCCAGACGGTCGGACGACCACAGCAGGTGGTAGGTGTCGCCGCTGTTGTCCTGTTCCAACGGCTCGTTCCTTATGTATTCGGTGCTGACGGTGCAGGAGGGATAGTCCCTCGCTATCTCCGAGATGCGGGCGTTCACCGTGGCGGCGTTCTCCCTGTCGCTCTTGGCAGGGTCGAGCTGCAGCACGTCCACGACCTGCGTGTCGCTGTAATCGGCCGTCAGTGTCCATTCTATCCGCATGATGGCCCTGTGTATCTTGATGCCGAGAAAATACTTCGGCTTGCGGGCGATGCTCAGCGTGGCCCTGAACGTGATCACGGCGTCCATGCTCCCGGAGGTGGCTGTGCGCACATAGCTGTAGCCCTCCCAGTGCCCCTCGCCCTGCCAGGTGAGGTCGAAGGCGGTTTTGCAGTCGTTCATGATGGCGGGTATGCGGTAGTAGTCGTCGGTGGGCACATCCTCGCCTGCGGCGGCTTCCTCACGCGCAGCCCGCAGGTCAGTGAGTTTCTGCCTGACTTCCTCCTGCTCGCGTGTCAGATTATCTATCCGGCTCTTGTTGGCGTTGTACTGCTGGCGCAGTGCCGACGCTTCCTCCACGGTGGCGGACGCGATTCGTTTGATAATCTGCTGGTTCTCGGCGTTCAGGACGTCTATCTGCGTCTGAAGCTCCGCTATACGGTTGTTGTATCCCGTTTCCAGACGGTCAAACTCCGACAGGTCAAGGCTGTTGTCCGTCAGCGTGGTCTGCATGGCGCACTCCTTGGAATGGCCGTTGAGCGAACCGCCGCAGCTCCGGCATTTGTACTGCGTGTTTCCCTGCGATATGGTGAAACCGTCATGGCAGGTCACGGAAATTATCACGCTCTCCGTGCCTTTCATCTTGGCTTCGTCGGTCGCCTGGTAATAGTTCCTGGCATCCGAACCGATGTAATAGACATATCCTTCCTCGTTGTCGTTGAACTCCGACAGCCGTGCCTGCATCTGCCGCTGGAAGGTGCCCAAGTCCATCGAATAGGAATCGAACACATCCTCGTATATCTCTTCCGTCCGGTTCCAGTTTTTGGTCACGCGGATGGAATAGGCGTATGCTTTCTTGGTCTGTTTGTTTTTCCTGCTGATGATGTAGCTCGACATCCAATAGCTGATACCGTAGGTGAAACCGTCATTCCGTGCGTTGAGCTGCTGCACCCGGCTACGCGACCATCCGGCATGGTTCTCGGAGTTGGCAAGCACCTGTTCCCTTTGCGTACTGTTGGGATAGAAACTTGCGTCGGAAGTGTTGAAACGTGTCCAGTGGGGTCCGTTGATGATACTGTTGTCATCCGTGGGAGGCATATAGTCGCAAAGTGTCTCGCTGCCGCTGTCACGGCGGTAGATGTACCAACGCTGGGTGTAATACTGTCCCATCGTCTCACGGAGGTAGTCGGTCATCCACGAGGTCATGTTGTAGCTGTCTATGCTGAACAGCCGGGCCACGTTTTCCGGGCCGCCGACCATCGAGAGCAAGGTGACTCCGAGGTCGCGCTCAAGAGCCTTGTAGAATCCGTAACTGCTTTCCGCAGCGTTCACGATGGCGGTGACGTTCCCTTTGGCGATGTCGTTGAACGAGCTGCCGCCGAGCAGGGTTCCCATCATGTTCTCGGCTCCGGCGTTCGCAATGCTGACACCCATGTCGTACAGGTTGCCGATGTCCGTCTCAAGGTTCTCCTTGCTGAAATTGCCGGGAATACTGCCGAGGTCGTCGAAAAATCTGCGCCAGTCCACATTGCCGCCTCCGGCAAGGTCGAACAGGGGCTGGAACTGCGGGGCGAGCTGCAGGAACACCACGTCACGGAAGGACAGCGAGCTGTTGGTGACGATGGACTCGAACTGCATGCAGAGCGTCTCCACCTCATGGCACACCTTGAAAAGGTAGCTGCCCCAGTAGAGCGCGGTCTGTGGTGAACGGAGCATCATGCCGGCGACAGTCCATATCTTCGGCATGATCTTCGCGCTCACCAATGAATAGATGCGGCGGTAATAGTAGTTTTCCGTGGCACTGCTCCAGATGCCGAGGTCGGTCAACGCCTTGCGGTCAAGGTACTTGGACATGAAGATGCCTGCCGTGGCGACTTCCGCCGCGCTGTAACGCTCAAGTATTTTCTTCACCTGTTCGCTGTAATACATCTCCGTGGCCGTCTCCGTACCGAAGGCGGCGGTCATGGCGGCCACCGTTTTCTTGTCGTAGTTGACGGAATACCACACCGAGGCCGCAGCTTCGGAGGCTACAGCCAGCAGGACGGATAATATGAGCAGGATACGGTGCATGCTTATGGCTTTCGTGTCTGTTATTTCCCTTTCTTCACGTTCCCGGTCTTTAGGAAGCGGTATTTGCCGGAGGTGCAGCCGTCGTTGGCCGGTATGTACTCCACATATCCGCGTGACTGCAGTTCCTCGCTGGCGGCTTTCATCGCAGTGACCGTATAGCCGGCGACAAGGCTGAGCAACGCCGCCGGGTTGATGCTGATGGTCTCCTGACGGTCACGCCTGTAGCGGTAGAGCAGGTAATAGAACAGCACGGTGGCTTCCTTGCTGAAGTTGTTGTTGTCGCAGTCGCGCCAGAATTCCTCTATCAGTTTGTTCTCGTTCATAATGGCTTTTTGTTTATGTTTTACTTTTTATCGTTCCTTGCGGGCAGGTTCAGCACATGGCCGGCTTTCTGCACCCGTCGGGCAAATTCCAGAGGGGCGCCGATGCCGGAGTTATCCCAGTCACGGCAATACCGCTCTATGGCTTCCTGATGGTTGCACCCCAGTTCCGCTTTATAGAGCTTGAGGGCGTCTTTCTCGGCACGTTCCGTGGTGTAGGTCATGTAGCACTCGTGCGATTCCTCCACGCCGTACACGCTGCTCGTCGACCCCCTGCGGATGAACACCTCGCGGAAGAAGGAGCGTCCGTCCTTGTTGTCGAGCCGGTTGATGGTGAAAATCTTCCTGCAGTCCACATCGGTGAGTCCGAGGATGGCCTTGATGTTGTCGAAGCGTTCACGGAACTTGCTCTGGTCGAGCAGCATCACCACATCGGAATTGTTGATGATGGCCTCCTTCACGATCTCGCTGCCTATGATGTCCTGTATCTCCTGTGTCACGACACCGACCGATGCCCAGAACTTACGGGCGGTCTTGTATAAATACTTGATATACTCGGCCATGAGCGGTGTGGCGATGGCTTTCCATGCTTCCTCGATGACAAGGACTTTCCGGTTCTTTTTCAGACGCATTTTCTGTAAAAACACATCCATGATAATCAGAGTGACAATCGGGAACAGCGTGGCGTCATCCTTGATCGCGTCAATCTCGAACACGATAAAGGTCTCGTCAAACAGCGTACTGTCCATGTTCTCGTTCAGCGTGGTCTCGTGGCTGCCTCCCCGGTAGAAATCACGCAGCTGGTAATTGAGGTCGGCCGTGTCGATACCTTTCAGCTCGTTCTCCCTGATTATCTCGGGGATGCGGACTACGGCGAAGTCGAAGAACGAGTTGAACGACAGCGGGGCGTCTATCTTCCCAGTGAAGTAGCTGCGGTAGTATTCCTCGATGGTCTGGCCGACAAGCCGGTCCTCGGTCTTCGTCACTGCACCCTCCGAGCCTTTCCATATCTGCAGGATAAGATTTTTCAGGAAGTTGATTTTCTCGATGTTTATCTCTTCCTTGGTAATCTTGAACGGGTTCATGGTGATGGGCTTCTCCTCGGTATAGCTGATGTACTTGCCGCCGAGATACTCGCAAAGTCCCTCGTAGGAGTTACCCGTATCGACCATTACCACATCCGTTCCCTGCTCGTGGAGCTGGCGCACGACGCTGTTCATGTGGAAGCTCTTGCCCGACCCCGAAGGCCCGAGGCAGAAGAAATTCGAGTTGTCCGTCAGCTTGACTTTTCCCTCCTTGCCTGTGATGTCGATGGCCACCGGCATCCCTTTCCGGTCGGTGTAGTATATCTTCAGCGGGGTGTCCTCGCTGCGCTGCACATGCTCCTTGTACATCAGGCAGGTGGCGGCGTCCGACAGGGTGAGGAAGCGGTCGTATTCGGGATCCATACCGTAGCAGTTGCCCGGGAACGAGTTCACGAACAGCTCCAACTGGTTGTAGGCACGCTTGGATATATGGATGCCCATACGCCCGAACATATTTTCAAGATGGTTCACGGGCTTCTGCATGTCCACGTTACGGGGGCAGCATACGACGAGGTTGAAGTGCGTATAGACAAGCTGCTTGCCCTCGCGTGCCACCGTTTCCTGCACCTGCCTGATGTCCTCCACGGCAATCTGGTTGCTCGGATTGGGGATGGAGGCATGGCGGTTCTTCTTCTTTTCAAGGGCGGAAAGCTCCCGCTTCTGGTTGGGAATGAAAATCATCTGGTTGTAGATGACGGTCTCCGCTTCCGGGATGCTGTCGATGGCCGACATGAGGTCAAGGGGCATTCCGGTGTTGTTCACCTCCACGTTGGCGAATGGACGGACAAGTGACGGAAGCCCGGCACAGTCCACATCGACAAGCGAGAACACGCGGCATTTGCGGTCGCCCATGCCGATACCCTCGTCATCCACCTTGAAGTTGTTCATGGTGACGACCGGGCTGTTGAAGTCCAGCGCGAAATAGCGGTCAACATAGCTGTCGCATTCCTCCGCTGTTAGGAAACGCACCTTCAGGCCGCTGTCACGCAACTGGTCCTTCACCTTGCGGATCTTCACGAGGAAGTCCTTCCATTTCTTCATGTCGAATGAGAACAGCTTCCCCTTTTTCGATTCCTGCGTGATGACAAGGCAGGTGCGCGTGTCGGTATAGGGACGTCCCTCAAAATACGAGAAATAGGAACGTGACAGGAACTCCTTGTCCTTGGCGTCCGCCTGCGAGAAACACCTGCGGGAGAACACGTCCTGCTTGTGTATGGCATAGCCCTCTCCGAGGGTCTGCGCCACGGCCGTGAACAGGTGGCAGAAATCGTAGTAGCGGTCGGTGTCGGCGGAATACTTCTGCACGGGGTTCTCCATCTCGAGCACGGCGGAATACTCGCCGGTCTTGGTGTATATCACACCTATGCCGTCGTTGTCCTCCACCGAGAAATAGATGTCACGGAAGACGCGCTTGCGCTTGCCTCCCGTGCCGAATACGGCCACCGAGACTGCCATCCCGACCAGCACTGCCGCGAAGAATAGGATAACGTACCAGGTCATTTGTCTTTATCCGTGTTTTGTCCTTCCCACTTCTTCAGTTCGTCGCCGATACATTTGTCCAGATGCTCCCTCCAGCGTGGCTCATGCTCTATGACATCAAAATAGGGTTCTTTGTCCTCGTCGTCATCCTTCAGGTACGCAGCGATGTCCCAACAGATACAGTCAAGCATTTCGTCTATTAACCTGTCACCCGCGTCTTCGATGACAAATTCACCGAAATACTCCGTAGGAATCTCGACTGCAGGGAACAGGAAGATATGCACATGGCTGTTTCCGTCGCCCTCGTGGTCTTCCATACTGTTGATGCTTACGACCAGATATAGTCGGTCAGGTTCTTTGCCTTCCTCATAATTGTCGGTAAATTGTGCACTTATTTCAAAATGGTTCGGAAGGGAAACCATGGATACGGAGTTGCTTCCGAACTCCCGTAGCCTGATAGCCAGTGTGTTTGTCGTATCTGCCATTGTTCTTTTACGTTTATTGATGTGGATTAGAATAGATAAAACAGTCTTGTCTTCATGTCGCCGTGCTCCTTGGAATTGTAGGCGGTGATGAACCATCCGTCCATGTCTATGGAGTAGAAGGTGTCCGCGCCCGATTCGCAGGAGGTGGCGTATGTGCCTTCCGGCATCTTGAAGAATGGGGGCAGGCTGTCCCTGTGTTTTTCAAGATGGTGGGCGAGCCGTGCCATTTCCGCCAGTGACGGTATGTAGGCGGAAGGAAGCACCCGTTTGTCCTGAAAGTTCTTCAGGGCGTGGCCGTCCGCACTGCGGAGTATGGCCTGCGTGAGCGTCGCCCCGTCGTCGAATCCCAGGGCGCAACTGCCGGGATATCTGATGCGGGGGCTGAACACGATGCGGTCTTCCTCCTCCTGCGCCTGACCGAAATACCCCTCACGCAGCCGTCCGTCTGCCGTGTCGAATATATGTCCGGTACGGAAAGACTTCTTCCTGAACCGGTTGCATGTGCTGTTGTCGTCCAGTGCGACGGCCTTGCCGTGACGCCCGTCAGTCTTTATGACCCATGCAAGGCTGTTCCCGTCGGACTTGGGCGAGAGGGTTCCGTCCCTCTGCAGGAAATATCCTGCCTTGACCGAATCGGTGCCGGCGACAGGCGGTTTCTCGAAAGGATGCCGGGTATCCACCCAGCTGCTGCCCAACGACAGCTTGCCGTCGCGGACATGTAGACGTAGCTCGGTGATGCTTCCTCTTCTCAGTGGCGGGAGCGTGGTGGATATGGACAGTTCCTTCCCGTTGACCTTGAGGGTGATGTGTATCTCCCCGGAGTCCTCCGTGGGAATGAGGTTGAAGTCATGGGGCATACCGTTGTTCAGCAGGCAGTCCGAAAGCACCGAACAGACTTTGTCGGTATCGGATTGTCTGCCGTACAGCTTCCCCTTGAGCGGAATCAGGAAGCCTGCGGTAGCCACACGGTCTCCCTGTATCTCCAGAACCTGCATCACGTCGCTGATATTGTCGCTTTTCAGTATCAGGCGCAGCAGGGCGGTAAGTTCTTCCATTTTCATTGTGATCTTTGTTTTGTCGTTTGTCTGTGTCACGGACTGTATCTGTCCGGCAAGTCTTTCGCCGAGCGGATGGCTCACCGCAACGGTGTCGGCCGGATGCAGTGACGGCAGGAACGGGTAGCAGACAAGGGGCGACGCCGTGCTGTCCGCCATGACGGGAGAAGAGGGCTTGAACACCTTGCCGTCGAAACGGAACTCAACGGCCTTGCCGCCTTCCATACCGTCAAGCCACACGGCCAGTGAGCCTATCGCCCCCAGTTCGGCTTCGGTGCGCCCGGTGACCTCTATCTCAAGGGGCTTGGACATTTTCGACCAGACGTCCTTCACCTTTTCCGCCGTATGGTGGGCGGAAAGCGTGTCCCCGTTACGGGTGTTTCCCGAACAGCCGGCAAGCAGCAGGACGAAAGTCAATATCAATCCGTAGTGTCTCATGTCTTCAAATCTTTTTTGAACCAGTGTAAACGAATATCCCTTTGTCTGTTTTCTTGGAGTGAAGCCCCCTGCGCTGTTTCACCATGATGAAACCGGCTCCCGTACCGACCGACACGACCAGTATGATCAGTCCGGCGAGGAAGCCCAGCACACAGTACCCGATGATGAATCCGACTATCGCGCCGCCAGCTGTCCCGGCCGCCCAGTAGATGTAGCGGCCCTGGATACCCAGGAATTCAAGAGGCTTCTGAAGCCCCTTGAAAACCGGGTAGGCGGTATGGCCGTTGTCTGCGCTCTCTGCCATAAGGTCAGGATATTCCGAAGAACAGGGGCAGTGCCTGGGCAGCCGCAATCAGGAAGATGCAGGCGCCGACCACCATCATGATCTTCTTCTTGA
>CAVAHD010000048.1:0-21174 GCA_963588475.1 Oscillospiraceae bacterium
ATGGCGATGTCATTTTCCTATCCGACCAAGATGACGTATGGATGCCGACAAAAGTATCCATCATGCTTGCTGCATTGAAAGACAACGACATTGTCATGTCCGACTGCACTGTGGTTGACAGTAAACTGAATGTGCTACACACGTCATACTCTGCTACTTTTGTACCATTCTCTACAAGTATCATCAAAAACTTCTTCAAGTGTGGTTTTCTTGGTAGTTGTATGGCTTTCCGTCGCTCTGTCTTAGAAAAGGCGATACCTTTTCCTCCACATGGAGTAGGACATGATCTGTGGCTCGGTTTGGTAGGTCTACGATACTTTCGTTTCAAATACATACCAGAACCATTAATGAAGTACAGACGCCATGAGGGAACCGTCACAATGGGCGGAAAAGCTAACGCTACTTCTCTTTGGTTCAAGATCTCTTACCGCCTACAAATTCTTAAGGCGATGATACATTTACTCAAATAAAATACATCTTATTCACCGATGAAGACTATATTACACGTATCTAAATACTATTACCCAGACCTTGGTGGCATAGAGACTGTTGCCATGTATCTAGCAGAAGGCATGACAGACTATCAGAACATTGTCATATGCTTCTCTACAGACAAGAGATATCATGAAGACATGGTACACGGCATAAAAGTCTATCGCGTACCAGTGAACTTCTCCATTATGAGTCAGGATGTTGCCTTTTCATATTATCAGATACTGAAAAGATTAGTCAAGCAGTATACTCCTGATTTCGTACACGTTCACTGTCCCAACCCCTTCGTTTATCCTCTCGTAATGGGATGTATCAACAACAATACAAAGCTTATACTTCATTGGCATTCTGACATCCTCTCCAAAGGATTGGCATACTATATGATAAAGCCCTTTGAATACCATATTTTGCAAAGAGCAGACATCATCATATCCACTAGCCCAAATTACATTCCGTGCTCTATCCCACTCTGCAAATACCAGCAAAAGGTAAAGGTGGCACAGAACGGACTCATAACTTCCAACTTCGACCTGCATCCAGGCGACAAAGAACGCATCAATGCCATCCGACAAAGTTTTTCCAATAAGCCTATTGTTTTCTATGCTGGCAGGCATGTACCATATAAAGGAATAGATTGCCTCATCAAGGCTGATGCATTCGTCAAAAGCGACTGCGTTATACTCATTGCAGGTAAAGGACCACACGACTCATACCTGCACTCACTACCCCACAGTAATCGTGTACATTTTCTCGGCAGACTATCTAACGATGACCTGCGTCGCTATTCTCATGCAGCTGATGTATTCGCCTTTCCCTCTGTAACGAAAGCGGAGGCTTTTGGCATAGCGTTGGCAGAAGCCATGTACTGTCGCAGTGTGCCTGTAACTTTTCATCTCGAGGGTTCAGGAGTAAATTGGGTCTCTATCGGTGGCATTACAGGCGAGGAACTGCCGCTACGTGACATTAAAGGTATGGCAGCCGCTATTGACAAACTTATCGCCAACGATGACCTACGTAAGCAGTATGCAGAAGCTGCATATCAACGTATAATTGACATGTTCACCACGACTAAAGCGGTAGAAGCTATGCAACAAATCTATGCAACAATATAGGAGGCTAATCGCATTTTTCAACTATGCCTCTATCACCCAGTCCGTGATGTTACCCTGCGTGGAGTCGAAGTTGATGCCAACTTTTGTAATGGGCTTGCCGCTTAGGGCGAAACGCTGGCGGTAGTTCTTTAGGTTGATCTGCTGCATCGCTACTTGTGCGGATTGGTTTAGTTTCAGCTCTATGATGTAGAGGTCAGTCTTGGTGAGCAGCACGATGTCCACCCGTCCTTTAGGGGTGTGTACCTCCACGTCTACCAGATAGTCGGTGAGGAGGGAGAAGATGATGTAGAGCATCTGCTGGTAGTGACCCTCGTAGTTCGTGACGTTGCAGTATGGCACTGTGCCGAGGAACGTCTGTAGTAGTTGCAGTGCGCTGTCCATGTCCTGCTTGTCGAGAGCCTGAGCAATGCGGCGAGCTGTGTTGGTTGTGGCAAGCGTGTTCTGTGTGACGTACGAAGGGATGAGTGCCTTGGTCAAGCCTACCTTTACCTCCTTGTTGGGCACGTCGAGGGTGTAGTAGTTGTAGTCCCGGTTGTAGTCCTTGATGGTGATGTAGCCGCTCTGGTAGAGTAGCGGCATGATAGTGGTCATGCCTTCCGTCGGGGCATCGAACTCGCTCTCGTCCGCCTCCACGCGACAGATGTCAGCAGGAAGCGTATCAAACTTTCGCATCATATTGATGAGATAGGTTGGTGTACCGGAGGTGAACCAGTATGCTCCCAGTTCGCGCTTTGCGAAACAGTTGAGCAGACTATATGGATTGAATACATCAGGAGAAGCCTTGGAGAAGTGATATCCATCATAGTACTCTTTGAGTTTGGCGATGGTGACTTCTACCGACAAACCGAGAGCTTTGGACAGCATCTCTATGTCTTCCGACATGTTTTCCAACAGTTCCTCCTTCGTAATGCCGCAGATACCAGCAAATTCATCGTCCATCGAGATGTTTGTAATATTGTTCAGCTCACTGAAGATGCTGAGTTGCGAGAACTTGGTGATTCCGGTGAGGAATACGAAGCGCAGCTTGCTCTCTTGCATCTTCAATGGACTAAAGAAGTTGCGCATGATATGGCGCAACGCACCCAACTGTTCTCTCTCGTGAGCCACATCGAGCAAAGGCGCATCATATTCATCAATGAGCACCACCACCTGCTTGCCGCTCTTCTCGTAAGCAGTGTTGATGAGGTCTATTAGCCTATTGTTGGCCCCTTTGCTTGGTGTACTTATTCCCCATTTCTTTTCTTCGTCCTGCAAACGATATCCGAGGTAATCCTCCAAACCGTCCTTGTCCAAGTGTTTGCCACCGCTCATGTCGAAGTGCAACACAGGGTACTCCGTCCACTCCTTCTCCAGCTTTTCCATGGCAAGTCCCTTGAAGAGTTCCTTCTTGCCCTCGAAGTAGCTTTGCATAGTGGAAACCAGGAGCGACTTGCCGAAACGGCGCGGTCGCCCCAAGAAGAAATAAGTACCGCTGGTATGAGCCATACGGTAGATGTATTCCGTCTTGTCGATATAGAGCTTGTCTTCCTTACGAATTCGCTCAAATGTCTGTATTCCTATCGGATATAATTTCAATGCCATAGCCTTTTCTTTTTTAATTATAGCATGATGAGGATACCTATTCTGACTTATTTATGGTTTTCTCCTTCCACTCGTCTATCGTGCCTTTCTCTGACGAGAAGTTGACACCGATGCAATGTACGGTGCGGGGGGCAGCTGCATATTCCCTTGCATATCCCTTGTCTTCTATCTGCTGCAGGGCGGCTTCTGCCGAACCATCCAGCTTGAACTCGAAGATATATACGTCGTTGGGGGCCTCGTAGACGCAGTCGGCACGTCCCTGACTTGTCTCCTTTTCCCGATATGTCAGATAGCAGCTCAGCATGCGCAGCAGCAGGTAGAAGGTGTAGCCGAAGTATCGTTCATATTCCTTTTCATCATTTCGACGACGTGCGCTGTAGGGAATGCTCGCAAGGAAGGCCGTGAGCGAGTCCATAAACTCCTGCAACTGCCCCTGCTTCAACTGGTGTACGGAGCTTATCAGCCAACTGGCAGAATCTTCTTTGCACATCAAGTAGTTGTTTGCAACCAATGTCAGCAATCCTTCACGCACCTCGTTGTTAGGTATGTCCAGCATGAACGCCTCTGTGTCCGGTTCATAGCCTTTGATGGTAAAATAGCCGCTTTGGTAAATCATCGGCAGTGGTCTTTCCACATCAGCCTTGTAGTCATCAAACTGGGGGACACTATAATACTTGCCTACAAGTTCGTCCAGATTCTCATTGAATCGAGACAACAGCTGGACAAGATAGGTCGGCGTACCACTCTTGAACCAATATCCGCCCAATCGTTTGAGAGCAAACGCATTCAGCAAGCTGAAAGGATTGAAAATGTCGGTCATGTTTTCACTAAAGTGATAGCCGTCATATTTCATTTTAAGTTTCGTGAGCATCTCGTCATAGGTACACTTGTATTTTGCAGCCAACATAGCTATCGGTTCAGCGAAGTAGTCGGTAAGTTCCTGTTTTGTAATGCCACAAATGGCCTCAAAATCACAACTCAGACTAATGTCGGTCGGCTGGTTGAAGCCGCTGAACATGCTGATTTGCGAGAACTTTGTCACACCCGTCAGGAAGACGAAGCGAAGGTATGCATCTGCTCCCTTGAACGTTGTATAGAACGACTTCATTATGTTGCGGTGCTTCTCCTCCAGACTAACCGTCTTGCCCAGATGTTCAACTTGGAAGTCCATACCCATAACATCCAGTATCGGCTTGTCGTACTCGTCTATAAGTACTACTGCGCCAAGGCCAGTCTGTTCATGGGCAGCACGAAGTACTTTGTGGAAACGCAAGCCTAAGTCATTGTTTGTCTTCCCTACTCCATATTGTACTTCCCAATCGGTAAGACATGCCTCCAGAACCTCTTGTAAAGCTCCATCATTCAGGTAGTTCCCTGTGCTAAAGTCTATATGAAATACAGGATACTGTTTCCATTCCGTCTCCATCTTTTCGATAGCAAGACCTTTGAACAGTTCTCTCTTACCACGAAAATACTGTTCGAGCGTTGACACCAGCAGACTCTTTCCGAATCGGCGCGGACGACCCAGAAAAAACGTATTTCCACGTGTAAGTTTATATACTAAATCTGTCTTGTCGACGTAGACAAAACCACCTTCTATGACTTTGTCAAACGTCTGTATTCCTATAGGATATTTCATAGCACTCCGTTTTTGCTTGCAAATGTAATATTTTTAATTGGTATTTGCAAACTTTTCGGCTCCTCTCATGAAATACTTTCCTCTAATACGCCCGGTTGTACGCTTCGCAGCCGTTTTCCTTTCGAATGATGACGATGTTGATGGCTCTACGGAGATTGTTCATGGCAGCCGATAGTCCAGTTTTAGCAATTTGCTACAAATTAGAAGCTTTTGGTGACAAAGTGATTTTTTGCAACCCCTCCAGAATCGAAAGAAAATCAACTTATGTAACTCTGGCGTGATTTATGCGATTCTATGAAAATTATGTAACGAGCTGACTATCAGCAAATAATAGTTTCATACAAAGCAGGATGCCTAAAAGGTATGCTAAAGATGGTTGTTGGCACTTGGAATCAAGGGTGTTGGCACCAAGAAACAAGGCGGTTGACACTTGGTAATAACCTCCTTGACACTTGGAAATAACACCTCTGATACTTGGCAACGAGAACTGGCAAAAAAAGCGTTAAGAAAAAATGTTCCATTACTTACGCGTAGTGAAGTAAAGATGTAAGTGTTAAAATCGCTAAAGAGGCAGATTTCGTCTAGAATTGATTTTGAAGTCGTACTTTTTAAAAACGCAAAGTGTCACGAAAACATCCATTTTCGTGACACTTTGTATTTTATTCTGACTTATTTATGGTTTTCTCCTTCCACTCGTCTATCGTTCCTTTCTCTGACGAGAAGTTGACACCTATACAATGTACGGTGCGGGAGTCTGACGCATACTCCCTTGCATATCCCTTGTCTTCTATCTGCTGCAGGGCGGTTTCTGTCGATCCATCCAGTTTGAATTCGAAGATGTAGACATCGGTCTTGGTTTCCAGCACACAGTCGGCACGTCCCTGACTTGTCTCCTTTTCGTGGAATAGCAGGAAGCAGCTCAGCATACGCAAGAGCAGGTAGAACGTGTAATGGAAATGGCGTTCGTACTCGCGCTCGCTATTTCTGCAGCGCACGGTGTAGGGGATGCTCGCCAGGAAGGCGGTCATGGAATCCATAAACTCCGTCAGCTTGCCTTGTTTCAACTGGTGTACAGACTCTATCAACCAACTGTTGGAGTCGGTCTTGGTCTTCAGATAGTCGTTGGCCAGGATGGTCAGTAGCCCCTCGCGCACTTCGTTGTTCGGGATGTCGAGGAGGTAAGACTCCGTGTCCTGGTCATACCCTTTTATTGTGAGGTAGCCGCTCTGATAAATCATTGGAAGAGGACGCTCTACGTCCGCCTTGTAATCGTCAAACTGCGGTACACTGTAATATTTTCCCACCAACTCGTTCATGTTCTCGTCAAAGTGCTTGAGCAAGCGCACCAAGTATGTCGGCGTACCGCTCTTGAACCAATAGCCTCCAAGACTCATGTGGCTGAAAGCGTTAAGCAGACTAAAAGGATTGAATACATCCACCATGCGCTTGCTGAAGTGATATCCGTCATACTTCAGTCTCAGTTTTTCCAGCATCTCCTCCTTATCGCAATCGTACTCCATAGCCAGTTCCTCTATGGGTTCTGCAAAGTACTTGACCAGCTCGTCTTTAGTGATGCCGCACAGCGATTCGTATTTTGCAGACAGACTGATGTCGTCTGGCTGATTGAAACCGCTGAACATGCTTATCTGTGAGAATTTCGTCACGCCCGTCAGGAAGACGAAGCGCAGGTCAGCGTCGGCAACTTTGAAGGTAGCGTAGAAAGACTTCATGATGTTGCGGTGCTTCTCTTCCAGCGTTATGGTCTGTCCCAGATGCTCCACCCTGTAGTCAAGGTCGAGTACATCCAAAATTGGCTTGTCGTACTCGTCTATGAGGACGACAGCACCGAGGCCAGTCTGCTCGTGGGCACTGTGTAGCACCTGCTTGAGCCGGAGTCCAAGGTCTCGGCTCTGTGGTTCTACTCCATATTGTTTTTCCCACTTGGAGATTTCGCAGGAGAGCACCTCCTCCAGCGTACCGTCGTTCAGGTAGTTGCCGGAACCAAAATCCAAACGGAACACAGGGTATTCCTTCCACTCGGTCTCCAACTTCTCCATGGCAAGTCCCTTGAAGAGTTCTTTTCTACCCTTGAAGTAACATTCGAGTGTAGACAACAACAAGCTCTTTCCGAATCTGCGCGGACGTCCAAGGAAGCAAACATGTTTTTGCGCCAGCTCCCATATCAGATTTGTCTTGTCCACATAGACAAAACCACCTTCTATGATTTGTTCAAATGTCTGTATTCCTATAGGATATTTCATAGCACTCCGTTTTTGCTTGCAAATGTAGCATTTTTAATTGGTATCTGCAAACTTTTCCGATTCTATCATATAATAGGTAGGTATCCATGCATCTACGCATGGATACCTACCTATCTTCGTTTATAGCGTTCTTATCGGTTAATACGCCCGGTTGTACTCTTCGCTACCTTTTTCTTTGCGGTTGATAACGATATTGATGCAGATGTGCATCAAGCAAAACAGTGCTACGTCTACTATTATCATCAGCGTCTGTGAGATGTATGCCGCCATTATGTAGTTTATCGCTATTAGGACGCAAGAGATGGCAAGCAGCGTCACCATCGTCATGAATGGGGAGAGCCCAGTTCGCAGCAACTTGTGGTGTATGTGGTTCTTATCCGGCAAGAACGGGTTGCGGTGGTCACGTATGCGTGACATGAACACCCGCACCACGTCGAACATGGGCAGTATCAGCGTACTCATCGCCACGATGCCTACGTTGTGGAAGTATGGATTCCATACGGGATTGTCTTGCCAGAAGTGCAACACGAGGAACGACAAGGTGTAGCCCATCGTCAGGCTGCCGGCATCGCCCATGAACGTCTTGTGCTTCTTGCCGTAGACGTTGTAACAGAAGAATACGACGACCACACCGAGGTATGCCGTAGCAAGCAGTGCCCATACCATGCTGCCAGCCAAAGCATTGAGCAGCACCATGACAATCAGCGAGATGATGGACAGACCGGAAGCCAGGCCGTCGATGCCATCGATGAGGTTCATCGCATTCGTCACGTAGACTACAAAGAGCACCGTCAGGGGCATGCCTATCCACCAGGGGAGGCTGTAGATAAAGAATATACCGTCCAAGTCGGACACCCACAGTCCACTGATGCTAAGTATCACCCCTGTAGCCACCTGCACCAAGAACTTCTTGCGGTAGCCTACGCCATGGATGTCATCGTACAGTCCTACAGCATACAACGCCACTGCACCGCAGGTATACGCCAAAAAATGCTGCTCTGCGATGCTGTTCCACAGAACCTCCTTGCTGTAACCTAAGCGCATAAGTACTACCAACGCTCCAGAAACGACCATCGTCGCTACAGGAAGGAATACCGAACCGCCCAAACGGGGGACAGGAATAACATGAACTTTGCGGCTGTCTGGCAAATCATACAGGTGCAGCGTATGCGAAAGCGATACTACACGTGGAAAAATGTATAATGCCACTACTGCTGCCAGGCAGAATACTAAAAATAAAGTGATGTACATACTTATATATATATATGAAGAACCAACGCACATCTCCAATATTTATTGTGTAATATTTGGCTGTTTTGAGTATTTTCTCTATTTTTGCAGCGCGAACATCAAGAAAGCCTTGACAATAGCGTACTCATACAACGACAAAACCAACAGAATTATCATGACAAAGCAGCAAGTATACAATTTGAAGGACTTTGCCCTTAGGCATCATCTGCCAGACATCTTCGGTGCCTACGCTGCCCACGTGGCTTTCGACGGCTCTCAGAATGAGGCGTTGGTACGGCTGACTGCGGATAGGACGCTCTTTACCAAGGTCTTGCTGGTGACGAGCGGCATCCTCCAGATGGAAGTGCTGCAACAGACTGGCGCGGCAGACGAGGGCAAGCGACAGCTGAAGGCGAGCGACCTGCTGGTGCTCTCGCCCAAGCATACCATTGCCTTTACCGAGGCTTCTCCCGATTTTGAGGCGGAATGTATCCTGGTGGACGAGGAGATAGCTGCCGATGTGGTTTACCATCTTTCTGATGACAAACAGAAGGCAACGTTAGACATCTTCCACATGATACGCGACATCGTGCGCCACCAACATATATATAAGGTGGAGATGATACAGTCTATGGTGAACGTGCTGAAGCTGCTCGTCTCCGAACTGCCTTACGAGAACCTGACGGTCACCCACGACCTCAAGCACAAGAAGAATGTCTACGAGATATTCCTGCATCTTCTGTACCGCAACTTCAAGAGCGAGCGACAGATACGGTTCTACGCCGACAAGCTAAACATCTCCACGGCCTACCTCTCCCGAATAGTAAAGGAAATCTCCGGTACCACGGTCAACGACCACATCACCTCCCTACTCTACAAGGAGATATGCAACCTCCTAAAGCAGTCGGACATGACGATGGGTGAGATAGCAGACCATCTGCATTTCAGCGACCAGAGCGCCATGTCCAACTTCTTCAAGCAGCGAGCGGGCATGAGCCCGCTCGCCTATCGTAACATTACTTGAGTGTGAACTTGTGTGAGTGCAACATCTCCTTCGGGTCGAGCGCCTTGTCGAGCTCTTCCTTGCTCATGATGCCCTGCTCTATCACGATGTCGTACACGGAGCGCCCCGTTTCGTGGGCTTCCTTTGCCACCTTCGTGCTCTTCTTGTAGCCGATGATGGGGTTGAGGGCGGTCACTATGCCGATGCTGTTCTTCACCATCTCGTAGCAACGCTCCTTGTTCACCGTGATGCCGAGTACGCACTCTGAGGTCAGTGTCTCTATGGCATTCTTCATCCACGTCAGACTCTCGAAGAGGCTCTCTGTGATGATAGGCTCCATGACGTTCAGCTCCAGCTGTCCGGCCTCAGCGGCGAAGCAGACCGTTGTGTCGTTGCCTATCACCTTGAAGCAAACCTGGTTGGTCACCTCGGGGATGACGGGGTTCACCTTGCCCGGCATTATGGAAGAGCCCGGTGCCTTAGGCGGCAGATTTATCTCGTTCAGTCCGCAGCGTGGACCAGATGCCATCAGGCGAAGGTCGTTGCATATCTTGGACAGCTTCACGGCCAGTCGCTTCAGAGCCGACGAGTAACTTACGTAAGCACCCGTGTCCGGCGTAGCCTCCACCAGGTCGGTAGCGGTCTCGAAGTTCTCACCGGTCAGCTTGCTGAGGTTTGCTGCACAGAGCTTTGCGAAGCCCGGCACGGCATTCAGTCCCGTACCGATGGCTGTGCCGCCCATGTTTATTTCGTGCAACAGCTTCACGTTGCGCTCCAAGTTGAGAATCTCCTCCTCAAGGTTGTTGGCGTAGGCATTGAACTCCTGACCGAACGACATCGGCACGGCGTCCTGCAGCTGTGTGCGTCCCATCTTGATGGCGTCGGCATACTCATCGGCCTTATATCTGAAGGCGCTAATCAAGCCTGTCAAGGCTCCTACCAAGTGTGCGTTCATACGAATCAGCGCATAGCGGATGGAGGTGGGGTAAACATCGTTTGTGCTCTGGCCGCAGTTGCAGTGGTCGTTGGGTGAGCAGTACTGGTATTCGCCCTTCTCGTGGCCCATAATCTCCAGCGCGCGGTTGGCTATCACCTCGTTGGCGTTCATGTTGACGGATGTTCCGGCACCGCCCTGCACCATGTCGATGGGGAAGTTCTCGTGCCACTTGCCGTCGATAATCTCGCGGCAGGCCTGGGCGATGGCACCGGAAATCTCGTCGTTGATGACACCGAGCCTGTGGTTGGTCTCGATGGCAGCCAACTTCACGTAAGCGATGGCGATGATGAAGTCGGGGTTGTCTACCATCGTCTTGCGTGAGATGTGGTAGTTGTTGATACCGCGCTGTGTCTGCACGCCGTAAAGTGCATCAGCAGGAACTTTGAGTTCGCCCAAGAGGTCGCTCTCAACTCTGTATTTCTTCTCTTCTGTCATAGTGATATAGTTTTTTTAATTGTTAGTACTTTGTCGTTTGTCGGGAAGATGTTGTTCTTCCCTTTTTACGATGCAAAGGTACAGCGAGTCTGCCACATTTCCTTTATAAAATACGAACCACGATTTGTAAAAAACGAACTTGTTAACAAACAATAGGCAGGTACCCATGTGCAATGGATACCTGCCTATTGTTATATGGTAATAGTATGGTTATTCGGTAAACTTCACCAGACCGCGGATCATGTGGCGCATTACGCCGAGGAGCTCCTGTGATTCCTGTATCATGCTGAGGAATACCGTCATGGTCTCCACGTTTACCTGCTTGCGCTGTATGTCGTCCATGATGCTCTTGCGGTAGGCCGAGAGGGTGGCCTGCAGGGTCTGCGAGTCGGTACGTATCACTTCGGCTGCCGATAGGTCGCCGTCCTGTATCATCGCCTCGGTGCGCATGTAGAGCTTGAGCACCTGGTCGCGGAATGCGGTGAACGACATGACGTAGTTGGAGTCAAGAGGCGTGAAGTTGTTGCCGATGTGCTCGCGGCACGGCTCCGTCATACGCTTCATACAGTAGAGCATCTGCTCCACGGAGTTGTTGGAAAGGAAGTACCACGTGTTGCGCTCCACGGCCTGTATGGGATCGATACGGCGCAGGGCTATAATCTCGCGGCGGCGCTGACGCTTCAGCTCCTTCTGCTGCTCACCGATTTGCGACGATACGCGTTTGAGCTGTCTGTACTCCTCGTTGAAGAAAGCGGAAGTGGTGCGCTCGTAGGCATCGATGACGAAGGAGATCTGTTCGCCGTCGTTCTTCATGACGTGCTTGCAGAGCAGGCTCCACGTCTCGTCCTTATCGCGGCTGCGTATGATGCGCTGGAAGGTATTGTCGATGCTGTCTTCGTGCTTCTTCTTGGCGTAACTGATGTTGCTGCGTATTACGAGGAAGACGGCCAGTACCATTGCCAGCACCATTGCCACCGCGCCTCCGTAGTAGAGGGCGAGGGTCACAACCAGACAGAAGATGAACGCCACGCCAGCGGTGATAAACCATCCACCGATTACTGACAGGACTCCGGTGATACGGAACACTGCGCTCTCACGGCTCCAGGCGCGGTCGGCAAGGCTTGAACCCATTGCCACCATGAAGGTGACATACGTCGTGGACAGAGGGAGTTTGAATGATGTGCCTATCGCTACGAGCAGACCTGCTATGACGAGGTTGACGGCAGCACGTATGAGGTCGAAGGCTGCTCCCTCAGGCAGTACTGCACCCTCGGGGTTGAAGCGTGAGTCCACCCAGTTGCGTGCCTTCACAGGCATCACGGCGGTGATGACGTTGGCCGTCTTGCGAGAGTGGCGCACGATGGTGCGCGCTGCTGCGTTGGAGCCGAACATCTCGTCGCCCTCGTCCTGACGGGAGAGGTCTACGGAGGTCTTCACCACGTTCTGCGCCTTCTTGGAGAATATCAGCGAGAGAACCATCACCAAACCTGCAAACATGAGGTATATTTGCGGTGTCTGTGCTGTGTGCATGAGGCTGCTCATGAAGAAGGAGTCCACGTCGCCCGTGCCGTGTGCCATGTAGTCCTGGTAGGCGTCAAGGCCTGTCAGGGGCACACCGACGAAGTTCACGAGGTCGTTGCCGGCGAAGGCCATGGCGAGTGCGAACGTACCGAAGAGCACCACAAACTTGAGCACTGGAGCCTTTATGGCACTGAGCGCTGTCATGATGATTGAGAAGAGCACCACGCCTGCAAGCAGTATGAGGACAGCGTTGTCGTTTATCATGTCCTTCACCTCGGGAGTCATCAGCTTTGTTCCCTTCAGACCGTTGATGAGCAGGAACCAGATGATGCTCGTCGTGGCTATACCGCTGAATACGCCTATCTTAAGCGACGAGCTGAAGCGTCCGCCCATGTTGCCCGTGTAGTCGGTCGTCACGCCGTTTACGCGGTAGGTAAATGTGAACACCAGACGTGCCAGCCACATCACCACCGAACCTACGACGAAGGCTATGGCCACGCTGACGAAGATGGCAAGGATAACGCTCAACGCCTTCTCGGAGTTGACCATGTCGCCCAGTGTCAGCACCATGCCGGAGGGGTCAGTAGCTCCATGTATCAGTTTCATCAGGGCCAGTGCCATGGTGCCGCCAAGCAGCTCGAAGACCATGCTGACGGTGGTCGACGTCGGCATTCCCAGCGTATTGAAGACGTCAAGCAGTATGACGTCCGTCACCATGACGGCGAGGAAGATGCACATCACCTCGTAGATGGTGAAGAACTGTGGTGTCATGATGCCGTGGCGTGCCACGTCCATCATGCCGTTGCTCATTGCCGCACCGGCAAAAACGCCGACGGCCGCCACCGCCACTACCGTGCGGAAACGTGCCACCTTCGCGCCAATGGCGGAGTTGAGGAAGTTCACAGCATCGTTGCTCACGCCCACCACAAGGTCGAACAGGGCCAACACAATGAGGAAGGCTACGATGCAAATCAGTAGAGTATTCATGTATTTTTGTTTGTGTATTGGTAATTTCCAATCCAAAGGAGAGTAGCGGGCGGCCGCATTACATGGCGTTCCGGGGAGAGCAGTCCGCTACTTGGTGTTCTCCAAAAAGCAGATGGCAAACACCAGTGCTGCAGCGAGAAGTAGTTTACCCACGAGCAGCATTCTGTCGATAATCAAAAGTTTCTGTCCGGTTGTCATAGTCGTTTGTCTTTTATAGTAAAACTTGCACTTCGTTTATCTGGGTGCAAAGTTACGCCGACTGTGTTACAACCGTGTGTCGCCTATATTAATAAGGTGGGAATTTCAAGCCTGCTGTTCAGACTCTGCCGCTTTCAGCGTAAAGCGTATGGTGAGTCCGCCGCCGGGGGTCACTTCCGCCGAACACGTGCCGCCGTGCGCCACTACGGCGTTCTTCACGATGGCCATGCCCAGTCCCGTGCCGCCTATCTTGCGCGAACGGCCCTTGTCTATGCGGTAGAAACGCTCGAACACCTTGCCGAGGTGCTCCGGGGGAATGCCGGGGCCGTTGTCGGCTACGGTGAACTCATAGTGCGCATTGTATTTGTGACACGTCACCACCACCTTGTTTGCTCCTACGGCATAGGAGAGTACGTTGTCTATTATGTTGCGGAAGATGCTGTAAATATAGGAAGCGTCGCCGTCCACGATGATGCTCTCCGGCAGGTGCTTCTCCACCTGTATGCCCAGCTCCTCCAGCTGTATCTCCACGTCTTCCTGCACGTTGTTTATAATGCAACGCACGTCGATGTGGTCGTGCTTGATGTCGTTGGCCGCTCCAGACTTCGACAGTTTGTTGAGCGTGGATATGTCCTGCAGCAGCTCCACCATCCTCTGGCTCTGCGCGTAGCAGCGCTCCAGGAAGTGCTGGCGTTTGTCGGCTGGCATGTCGGGGTTGGAGAGTATGCTCTCCAAGTATCCGTGTATGCTGGCGGTGGGGGTCTTCAGCTCGTGCGCCGCATTCTGCGTCAGTTGCTGCTTTATGCGGTTGCGCTCCTCCTCGGCGTGGTGCAGTTTCCAGTAGAGGGTGATTATGGTGTGGGAGATGTCGCCCAACTCGTCGTCGGGCAACTTGCGCTCAAGTTCGGTGTCGGGTATCTCGCCGTTCTCAGCCTGTAGTGCAAACTTGCGTAGGTACGTCACGTGCCGTCCTATGCGCCGCGTGTTGAGATAGAGGACGAGTCCGAGCACCACCACCATCGATACAGCGAAGACGATGTACATATCGTTGGCGTCGAGTGCCTGCGTCAGTTTCGAAGAGTACGGGAGTGCG
The DNA here is from genome assembly GCA_963588475.1 of Oscillospiraceae bacterium. Lineage (GTDB taxonomy): Bacteria > Bacteroidota > Bacteroidia > Bacteroidales > Bacteroidaceae > Prevotella. Next base: position 14,550 of record CAVAHD010000048.1, read on the forward strand.
CAGCGTATATACGCCGGAGGGTTGTAGCCCACGGCAATGCGCGGCTGTATGTAGGTCGCCGCATAGAAGAAGGTGGTGTGCAGCGACTCCGAGGCTCGCTTTATGTCATAACCCTCACCGTTCCTGCGCGCCTCGCGTATCTCCTTGCGGTTGAGGTGGTTTGTCATGCGTCCGATGTTACGCTGCTCGCTGTCCATGAGGACGTGTCCGCCAGCGTCAATGAGCGTCACGCGGAGACCCTCTATGCGGTTCTGGCTCATGTACTTGTCGAAGGCATCGCGACTGCAGATGCTGTCGCCCAACTCGTGGATCATCTGCACGTTGAACATCTGCAGCCTCGACTGCAGTATGTTTATCTTGAAGTTCTTCTCTCTGTTATATTGGAACACGCTGAAGCATACGGCGAAGAGCAGAAAGGTGCTGCCGATACTCAGAAAGAGACTCTGCCCGAATGAGCGGCGCCCCTTGTCGAAGATAGAACGACGGCGTTTGCGCCCGTCACGCATCGAAGGTATAGCCATAGCCTATTCTTGTCTTTATCAGTGCACCGTAACGTCCTATCTTCTTGCGCAGACGTGTGATGTTCACGTCCACCGTGCGGTCGAGCACGTACGTGTCGCTGGGCCAGCAGCGCTTCAGCAGTTCCTCGCGGCTGTACACCTTTCCGGCCTTGCGCACGAGGAACGAGAGCAGCTCCAGCTCTATCTTGGTCAGCGCCACGTCCTCGCCGTCCACGGTGACGGCCTTGCGGTCCACATCGATGTGCAGTCCCTGGTAGTCCACGCTTCCGGCCGACTGCTCCACGCCGTCTTCCTTCGGGGCGTTGTGCTTGGTTCCCTCGGCACGGCGCAGCACTGCCTTCACACGTGCCTTCACCTCCTTGAGGCTCAGAGGTTTGGCCATGTAGTCGTCGGCCCCGATGTTGAGTCCCTTTACGGTATTGTCCTCGCTATCAAGGGCGGTGGTGAAGATGATTGGTATGCCGGCAGTCTGCGGAGTGGCCTTCAGACGACGCGCCATCTGGAAGCCTGACATCTCGCCCATCATGACGTCCAGCAGTATCAGCCCGTACTCCGGGGCCTCAGCCGCAGAGTCCAGCACGTAGTGTCCCGTGTGGTCCAGATGGAAATGCATCGTCTCAAGTGCTTCCTCGGCAGAGTAAGCGGTGTCCACTTCATACCCTTCCGTTTCGAGGTTATACTGCAGAATCTCGCAGATGTCCTGTTCGTCGTCTACTACTAAAATCTTCATCGTCTTTGCTACTTTTTCTGTATTGCGGACGCAAGGGGCTGTCAGCCTCGCGCACCTATAAATTTCTGTGGCAAAGGTACTGCAAAAAAGTCAAATATCCCTTACCGCATTGCTACAAATGTGTTACAAACATATTACAAAAAGCGCCGCGGCTTCACAGTCGCGACGCTTTTTAAATAGTTATAAACTTAATATTACAATACAATCTTCATATATTTATACCGGCATATTGCCATGCTTCTTCGGTGGATTGCTCTGGTTCTTGTTGCGGGTCATCTCGAGGGCCTGGATGATGCGCACGCGCGTCTCGCTTGGCTGTATGATCTCGTCGATGTAACCGAGCTGGGCTGCAGGCAGCGGATTGGCGAACTTCTCGCGGTACTCCTTCACCTTCTCTACTCGCTCCTCCGGTGTGGCCTTGCGGTAGAGGATATTGCAGGCGCCCTCGGCACCCATCACGGCAATCTCGGCCGTAGGATAGGCGAGGTTCACGTCGGCACCGATGCACTTTGAGTTCATCACGATGTATGCGCCGCCGTATGCCTTTCGCGTAATCAGCGTAATCTTCGGCACCGTAGCCTCAGCGAAGGCGTAGACAATCTTCGCGCCGTGGCGTATGATGCCGTTGTGCTCCTGCTGCACGCCGGGCAGGAAGCCAGGCACGTCCTCGATGGCAACGAGGGGGATATTGAAGCAGTCGCAGAAGCGGATGAAGCGGGCAGCCTTGTCGGAAGCGTCGATGTCGAGTGCGCCTGCGAGGTAGTTGGGCTGGTTGGCCACGAAACCTACCGTGCGACCTGCCATGCGGCCGAAGCCCACCACGATGTTCTTGGCGAACTCAGGCTGCACCTCGAAGAAGTACTGCTGGTCGCAGATGGGCTGTATGATGTCGAGGATGTCGTACGGGATGTTCGGGTCGGCCGGCACTACGGTATCCAGCTCCTTACACTCGCGTGTCACCTCGTCTGTTATCGGGTGTACGGGTGCGTCCTCCATGTTGTTTGAAGGGATGAAGCCGATAAGCTCGCGGATGGTCATGAGGGTCTCCTCGTCGTCCTCGCAGATGAAGTGGCTCACGCCGCTCACGCTGTTGTGGGTCATGGCACCGCCGAGGGTTTCCTTGTCCACGTCCTCGTTGGTCACGGCCTTCACTACGTTAGGACCGGTGACGAACATCTGGCTCTGCTTCTTCACCATGAGAATGAAGTCCGTCAGGGCCGGAGAGTAGCACGAACCGCCTGCACAGGGGCCCATGATGGCTGATATCTGCGGTATTACGCCGGATGCCATCACGTTGCGGCGGAAGATGTGTGCAAAGCCGGTCAGCGACTCAACGCCTTCCTGTATGCGTGCGCCGCCCGAGTCGTTAAGACCAATGATTGGCGCGCCGTTCTTCAGTGCCAAGTCCTGCACCTTGGCTATCTTCTGTGCGTTGGCGGCACTGAGTGAACCGCCCAGTACGCTGAAGTCAAAAGCGTAGACGAAGACGATGCGACCGTCTATCTTGCCGTAGCCGGAGATGACGCCGTCGCCTTCGATGCGCTTCTTGTCCATGCCAAACTCGTTGCAGCGGTGCACAACGTGCTTGTCCATCTCGACGAATGTACCCTTGTCGAGCAGGGTGTCTATTCTTTCGCGTGCCGTGAGCTTCACGGCCTCTTTATTGTTTTCGCTCATATAATATAATAGGTGACAGGGGCTCTTCCCCACCCGTCTCTTTATTTTTCTTTTGGTTCGAGGATAACGAGTGTCTGGTCAGCCTTCACGGTGTCGCCGTCGGCGATGAGCACCTGCTTGATGACGCTGTCTGCGGACACTTTGTAGTTTGACTGCATCTTCATGGCTTCCATGGTGAAGAGCGTGTCGCCTTCCTTCACCTCGTCGCCTGGCTGGCAGTAAACCTTTACTATCTTACAAGGCATAGGCGCCGTGACGTTGCCCGCCTGCACCGTGTTGTTGTGCTTCTTGCGCATACGCATATACTTGGCCTGCGAGTCGAGCACGTCAATCTGGTAAGAGGAGTAGTTGAGGTTCACCGTATAGTGGTTGGTGCCCTCAGACTTCACCATCTCGGCGTTGTAAGAGTTTCCGTCGTAAATTATAGAGCAGGTGCCGTTCTGCAGCATAGCCACGTCGACGTCGTATATCTGTCCGTCGATGTCGATGCTGACCTTGTTGCCGTCCTTGGAGAGCAACGTCACCTCTTGTATCTTATTTCCTACTTGTATTTCCATCCAATTCCTAATAAATTATGAATTATGAATTCAGCATTACGAATTAAACTACACTCTCAGCACGCCCTTCTGCAGTCCGAAGGATCGCCAGCGGTTGATGGCGGACGAACCGGCATCCACGCCCTGCGGTGCGTTCTCCTCCATATTCATGAGGTAGTCGATGTATGCAGCGATGACGGCCATGGTCTCCGAGTCGTTCTTGAATCCGGAACGCGGACGCAGACGGTCTTCGTTGCGCTCGATGAAGTAGGTATTGTAGTTGCCGTTCTTGAAGTCGGGCACGTCGATGATGCGGCGCAGGTAACGGATGTTCGTTGTCAGACCCGTTATCTTGTACTCGTAGAGCACGCGGCGCATGCGCTCTATGGCATATTCGCGCGTGGTGGCCCATACGATGAGTTTGCCTATCATCGGGTCGTAGTGCACCGGTATCTCGTAGCCCTCGTAGACGTATGAGTCGATGCGCGCGCCGATGCCGTGTGGCTCGGTGAGCTGCTTGATGACGCCCGGCGAAGGCATGAAGTTGTGCTCGGTGTCTTCAGCACAGATACGGCACTCTATGGCGTGGCCGTGCTGGTGCAGGTCCTCCTGCTTGAAGTGTAGCGGCTGGCCGTCAGCCACGCGTATCTGCTCCTTGACGAGGTCTACGCCCACTACCTCCTCCGTGATGGGATGCTCCACCTGCAGACGGGTGTTCATCTCGAGGAAGTAGAACTTGTGGTGCTTGTCCACAAGGAACTCTATGGTGCCCGCGCCCTCGTAGCCTACTGCCTTGGCTGCTGCCACTGCCTTGGCGCCCATCTCCGCACGCAGGTCGTCGCCGATGAACGGTGAGGGAGACTCCTCCACTATCTTCTGATGGCGGCGCTGCACGGAGCACTCGCGGTCGAAGAGGTGCACGACGTTGCCGTGCTTGTCGCCCAAGATCTGGAACTCGATGTGGTGTGGCTCCTCCACGAACTTCTCGATGTATACGGTGTCGTCGCCGAAGCCGGACATGGCTTCGCTCTTTGCGGCGTTGTACATCTCCACGACATCCTCCTCACGCTCTATGAGGCGCATGCCCTTGCCGCCACCGCCCATGGAAGCCTTCAGCATCACGGGGAAACCGATTTCCTTCGCCACGGCCACAGCCTCTTCGGCACTCTTCAGGGGTTCCTCCGTGCCGGGGACTACTGGCACTCCCGCCTCAATCATCTTGCGGCGGGCACTGATCTTGTCGCCCATCTCCTCCATCGTCTCCGGACGGGGACCGATGAAGATGAACCCTTCCGCCGTGCAGCGGCGTGCGAACTCGGCATTCTCCGAGAGGAAGCCATAGCCCGGGTGGATCGCGTCTACCTTATGTTTACGGGCAGCCGCGATGATGTGGTCGATGTTTAGATAACTGTCGCTGCTGGCCGCTCCACCGATGCACTCGGCTTCATTGGCAAACAGCACATGGCGTGAAAGGCGGTCGGCCGTGCTGTATACAGCAACGGAACGTATACCCATCTCGTAGCAGCTACGCATCACGCGTATAGCTATCTCGCCACGATTAGCCACCAATACTTTTCTAATCATGTGTACTTTTTTATTTTTATATGTATTGTAACAAAGCATGTCCGTAGTCCCGCAGGCATACCCGTTAATCCGCTTATGGCAGGTCTTCTGACTTCATCCTTAGAGAGGGCCGGTCTTCCCAGACAACTGTCCAGTGACCATAGGCGGCCGTCCCGAAGAAAGGACTCACAGCATCGGGTAATGTCACAGAATTTCACTGCATTCCCGTCTTAGCTTCATCTCGCGCAGACCTTCAAGGTACGCAAGCAAAGAACCATTAGCGGGTGCAAAGTTACAACATATTTCCCGAATCCAAGCATTTTCACCGAAAAAAAGTGGAATAATACCTACTTCCGTTTAACCCCGAGATGCCCACAGCGTGAGAACCGGATGCCCGCGGCGCGAGAACCGGATGCCCACAGCGCGAGAACCGGATGCCCAAACAGCGGGCATCAGCCCCTATTTATAGAGCCAAGAACGAGCATAAAAACACTAAGAAATATTGCTCCCAAGTTCCAAAAAACAAGCTACAATGCCCCCTATCCAGAAAATTATTAGTACCTTTGCGCCAAACGAACGTAAAACTGCTATATTATGGCTATAAGGGAAAGAAAAAAGCGGATTTACCGCAAGCGCATACCATACGGCATGCAGAACTTTGAGGATATCATTGAAAGGGACTGCTACTATGTGGACAAGACCCCATTCATCGAGGACATTGAAGAAAGCAACCTGTACTTCTTCTTCATACGCCCCCGACGCTTCGGCAAGAGCCTTACCATATCTATGCTCGAGAACTACTACGACATAAATAAGAAGGACAAGTTCGAGAGTCTCTTCGGCAAGCTATACATAGGCGAGAACCCTACGCCTGAGCGCAACAAGTATCTCATCATACACCTCAACTTTGCAGTGGTCAATGCTGGACTCGACGACTACAAAAGAGGACTGGACTCTGCCTGCAATCTTGTATTCCTGAATTTTTGCGATGTATACAAGCAATATCTTCCAGAAGACATCATACCTCGCATGAAGGCTGAATGCAACGATGCCGTTGACCAACTCAGTTTTCTCTGTGCAGAATGTCAAAAGGTAGGACAGAGAATATACCTTTTCATCGACGAGTACGACCATTTCACAAACAAGATACTTGCAAATAAGGATCACCTCACCCGTTACCGTGAGCAGACACACGGTGAGGGGTACCTGCGCACATTCTTCGATACTATAAAGATGTCTGCCGGACAGGCACTCGCCAGAGTCTTCGTCACCGGAGTAAGTCCCGTGACGATGGACGACCTCACCAGCGGCTTCAACATCGGTACCAACTACTCCCTGGAGCCTGAATTCAACGAAATGACAGGATTCACCGAGGACGAGGTACACGAGATGCTGGAGTACTACGCCAACACATTGCCGTTCAACCACACGCCGGACGAACTCGTCAAGGCCATGAAGCCGTGGTACGACAACTACTGCTTCGCGCTGAACAGATACGGCAAGACCACCATGTACAACTCCGTCATGGTACTCTACTTTCTGGACAAATACATACGCAACGACTACAACTTCCCCGACAAGATGGTGGAGAGCAACGT
>CAVAHD010000049.1:0-20663 GCA_963588475.1 Oscillospiraceae bacterium
GCATTACCTTGACTTTCATAGCCTAACGACATTCTATAACGGAGGGAATTAAGACCACTATAATTGTTCTTGTCGGTGGAGAGGGTTTCCTTGTGCGGATCGGCTTGTTGTGATAACGTAGCATATCTGTCCAACAAATAGTTATTCTGACTGATGTAGGGACGTGCATCAATGACTTTTTTCCATCCTCTCTTGCCGAGGGTGTAAGATAGTCCAACTGAGGCATTGAGCATATGGTCTCCAAAACGGCTTGACGTTCCTACGCAATCAAAATTCCCCATTGTGGTCATACCGCTCACTTCTCCTACAAGATGCAACCTATCGGACAGAAGGTAACGCAGTTGTATGCCGTAGCTGAAAGCAAAGGGATGATTGCCTGACGGAGAACCGCCTGTAAGGAAATAACCAGGAGTACTGGATGAGTTGCGTATCATGCCGACACCGACAAACGGTATGACATCAAATTTTGACAAGCCATACTCGTTGCATTGTAGGTTATGGGTGAGATTATACATGAAATCAGCATGAACGAACTGATATTTCATGGACTGCAAATCGGCGTTCTTGAACTTGAAACCTTGAAATTCCAGTCTGCCTCCAATGGCAGGAGTGAACCATTTGCCTACACCCACTTGGAATACTGGCATTATACGGTCGAAGAGGTCTCCACAACCTATTGGCGTTCCGATAAAGGCGGAAACACCACCTTTGGCTTCTACGAACCAGTTGTTATCCCAACCTGTTGTAGAGGTTACACCATCAAGATACGTTGGCTTTATGGGCACGAGACGTTCTTCGTTGTTCCTGACATCATCTTGACACTTGTCTTGTACCGTTACCGTATTTTCGCTCGCCCATGACATTACAGATGCCAGACCGAGCATGAACGTGACTGCATATTTCTTCATAATTTGAATTTGATTGTTTTACTTTCTTCTTTTATTTCTTTAGTTGGGACACCTTGAAGCCCATGGCTTGGAACTTCTGCTTCCATTGCTGGTATATCGGGCTGTTTCTGGTGTATTCGTTGAACTCTTGCGCAGAGTTGTGCAAGAGTTGCTTTTGCTCTAGTGTTAACCAACCGCGAGAGTTTGGACGCTTCCCCGATAGTGAGGCATCCGATTTCTGATGCAATTCCATATTTTCTTAAATCCATGTCGGTGATGCCCGACGCTTTGAGTCGTTCTATATAGTCGTTGCCTATTCTTATATCTCTCAGTCTGCCGAAACTGCCGTGCCCGAATGTGGTCATCATAACGACATTGCCGCCCTTACTTTGAATGTAGTCCCTCATGTCCCTCAGCTCTGCACCAGAGGTGATGAAGTCATCCAACAGTATGTAGTCAGCTCCTTGGGTGACGTGTCCTTCAAAACGCATCCGCTTGCTTATTCTTGCCAAGTCAGTGGCGTTGGTATGGGACACGTCCGTAACTGCAACGATGTTATGCTCCACCCTCATGCCAATAGCAGAGAACTTGGCGGCATATGCCGCTGGTATCATGTTGATGTCATTGCCTTGCATCTTATGGTTATAGGCAATATGGCTATCGGGATAACGTCTTGCTATGTCAGCCACTTTCTCGTCTTTCACCAAATCGTTGACCAACCGTAGTGCAGCATCAAAATCTCCATGTTTGGCAGCATGGAAATCAGGATGCTGTCGGGCGACAGCCGAACTGGTGTGATTGACAACGGCAGGGAAACTACTTCCCCATGATACTCCTTGGGGCATACAACCTTTTTGACGCAACATATATATTGCCGTATTCAAGTCAATCTCTATAGGCGTTTTTCCAAGATACATTTCCGCTTTTTCTTCGTTGTCTATGGTGAACAGCACTTCGGCTTTGGAACTTGGCTCATAGACTTTAACGATGAAATCGAGGCTGCTCAGTTGTCCTCGCCGCTACAACTTCATTCTGTTCTTGTACCTTTGGCTGCTCCTGCACTGACTGGGGTTCTTGATTTGATACTACAGGTTTCTCTGTTTTGCTGTTAAAGACTGGCGTATATGCCTTGTTCTGTTCGCGAATATCAGAGAAATCGGCTTCCCAACCGTCACGTTCAAGACGTTCACTCACGGCATCAAGGCGTTGCCCGATGAATGAGGCAGAGCGTTTGACATCCATGAGGGAGGTCTTAATGAAGTTCGGGTCTTCATTCAGGCTATTGAGCCAGGACTTCAAATAGGCGGCACTGTCGCTTTTCACATGCTTCTCCATACCATACTGCGAGGCAACGAGAGCCGCTGTAAGTTCTGCGACCAATTCTTCCTTGGCATATTCGGCACTACCGAACGTGGAGTTGGGAGCCAAACGGTTCAAGCGGTTGGCGGAGCCTGACGCATGACTCATTTCGTGTAAAAGGTTGCTATAGAAAGACTCTCCGTCTATGAACTGCGATTTTTCCGGCACTACAATCTCGTCCTTGCTGATGCTGTAATAAGCATTGTCGCCATGTGTCGGTTTAATGGGACAGACATAGAGGTCTTTCTCAATCATGGCATCCAAGGCTGGGAAATCGACCATACCCTCGGTAGAACGCTGGCTGATGCCCTCAGCTTCTTCCTTGAACTTCTGATACATCTCAGGACGTGCTTCTTTGAGGTTGGTCTGGTCAAGATTGAATACATTGTACACTTGTAGCTTCGGATAGACGTTGTAGTCCTTCCGCTCCTCTTGTGAGAGTTGCTTGTAGTCATCATATCTGATGTGTTCCTTGGTGTCCTTGTGGACACAGGTGAAAGTAGTCAGCATGACTGGCGTACTTTTCTCTCCCTTGTTGACACCCACATGAGGAAGTTTGTCACCATTCTTATCGACTGCGGCCTTCTTGCCATCCTTGTCTTTGGTGTAGTTCAGTCCCACTATGCGGTCGAAGGTGGCATAACGTGATGTCTGCCATCCGTTCTTCTCCTGCATGAGCATCAAGACGATACTGTTCATGCCGTTGTAGTTTCTGCCGCTGAGGTTTTGGGGCATTTGGGCGAGTTGTGGCGAGAACCAAGGCTTCTTCCAGTCTTCCTGTAAATTGCGGATTTTGTCAATCATCAACTCAGCAAAGGTATTCAAAGCTCTGTCCTCTGCACTCTGCCCATCAGTGGAATAGGTATTCTTCTTCATACGCTCTGTTGTTACTGCTGGGTATTGATGTGCTCTGCTATACTCTTCACACGGCAAGAGATTCGGACATTGCCATTATATGAAGACAACGTCAGGTCTCCACTCACATCCACATGGGCTTTGGCATGAAACCACTCTGGAACGAGGCTTTCAATGTTTGCATCTTTCTCAGGGAAGCGCATACAGTTAATCCATGTACTCACAAACTCCTGACCGACTTTTTCCAGAGAATAAGCGGAAAAGACCATGAACGGATGACCGTTCTTGTCGGTTTTCTGCTCATAGATATTCTCTTTTTTCAGATAACCCCGAAATGAAATCGTGCCAGAAACGGTGTCGAAGTCTGACACATTTTGTGTGGTTATCTCGTTGCCCGTAAGGTAGAAATTCAGTTCTTCTCCTTTCTTGCGAATATCCAAGTTGCCGTTTACCGCTATGCGCATTCCTTCCACATACGACTGCGCCTCGTCTTGTTTGGCGTTGGGCAAAGACACGAATACATCGACACTCTTGCCATTAGCCTTGGCATCGGGAAGATTAACTGCCATGATGAATGACAGATAAGGATTGTTGTTCTTGTCAGTACGTATGCTTGCACTGCGCTTTATCGTACCGATTACGTTTGCTTCTGCTTTTATCATATATTGTAAGTTTGAAAATTATTATTGTCTTTGAATGGTCTGCTCCTGTGACTGTTGTTGAGCTTCTATCTGTTCGTAGTTATTGGATGCCTGATGAGAGAAAGTGATGGCATTGACTATGCAGCCTATTCTTTGTTTCTTTGTCATGTCGTCAATGTCACTGTGCAGAACATTGGAAATGTTGTTTCTCTCCGCATTGGTCAACTCGTGGCGATATTCATTCTTGCCATCGTTGATAACAAGCACGGCATTGCCCTTGTCGTTTATACTCAATACTGCCGATTTCAGGTTGGGAGTAAACCCGCTGATGTCGATACTTCGGTTAATTATAGCATCACTGACCGCTTGCATCTTCTCCTCCTTGCTTTTGTTTTCCATCTGTATGGTGAGCATCAACAAGGTCATGAACATCTGCATGAGATTACCCAAAAGCCCTTTGTTCTCGCCGCCCAATCCAAGAGCAGCATCGTCAGAGGTAAACAATTTGTCCATCCAGCTTTCCGGTGTCTGTTCATCGGTGTTTACCGCTTTGGTTCCTGCGGTCATATATTCAGCAAGAATGTTCTTGCCATTATACTGTGCCTCTATGTTGAGATTGCCTTTCTGACTGATTTCAGCAAGATAGGCGGCAGGATTGACCCATTGCAGCTTGTTGTCGGTCGAAACATTGATAACTCCAAGATGCAGGTGTTCTCCAGTAACTCTCGTTCCCGTGTTTCCCGAAACGCCCAGTTTCTGACCTGCATTGACAGTGTCGCCTTTCTTTACAGCGATTTCACTGAGATGCATGTATTGCACCCTCGTTTTCGTTCCATCCTCACGAGCATATTCCACTGTTACTGTCTTGCCTCCACTGGTGGTAGTGCGATGGTCAACCCCAACAACAACCCCATTGTTCTCCGTGGCAAGTACACTTTCCTTGTTTGTCTTGATGTCTATGCCATGATGAATCTGGGTCTGCCCCTTGTTGATAGGATCTTCGCGTTTGCCATATGGTGATGTGACAAGCATGAACTCGGTACGTTGCACAGGCATACTGTAACCTGTGCTTTCCCCTTTTGTCGTGTCCTTGTCATTTGGCAACGGATTGGCTTGTATGCCAAACTGTTTACCCTCGGCTTTCATCTGTTGCATCACCATCTGGTCAAACCGTTGGAGATTGGCACTTTCTATAACCTTGACCACCGTGGACACATAGCTATTAGCGGATGCGTAACCGCCTTTCTTGATGCCAGTAGCCCAACCTTTGTAGTCATCGGGAGAGAGGTTTCTGACGTATTGTTGGTAGCGTTGAGCCATGAGGACTTTGGAATGGTCCTCATAGCTCTGTCCTACATTGTCATATTTCTTGAACTTCTCATTGGGCTTGTCATCATCCGCAAGAACATAATTACCGTTGTATGTGCCTTTCACGCCGAAATGATTGTTGGCGGTATTGGCTAACGTGCTCTTTCCGTCGGCAGATTCTATGATGCCTTGGGCAAGAGTTATAGAAGCAGGAATGCCATATCGTCGCATCTGCTCCATGGCATAACCTGCATACTGCTCTATATATCTTTCTCTTGATGGAGTCATATCACATTGTTGTGGTTATCGATGCATACCATGACGCTGCTCTTTCTGTTGCGAAACAACTTCTTTTACCTCTTGCTTTGTTTCTGACTTGCTATTCTCGCTCTGCTCTTTTTGCTTCGGTGATTCCAACTGGTCACAAATGGCAACACGCTCACCAGCTCTGATGAGTTTGGGCAAATAGGTATCAAGGGCATGATAAGGGAAACCCGCCATCTTCAATGGCTTACCCTCGTCATCCTTACGATTGGCATTCTGCGTCAACGTAATCCCCAAGATTTTTGAAGCCTTGGTAGCATCGTCCTTATAAGTCTCATAGAAGTCTCCACAACGGAATAACAGCAAGGCATCAGGGTGCTTCTGCTTTAGTTCGTTGTATTGTTTGAGGATGGGAGGAATGTCTTTGGAGGACTGCTCTCGTTTCTGCTCCTCATGGTATTCACGATGTTCATTCTCTTCATGCAACGGCGTTCCTTCCACCTCTGGTGCAATGGAGCGTTTCATCTCTGCCAGTTTTCCAGCAAGTACATCGGAATACAGAATGGCCGCAAGATGTGTCTTGTAGTCCTGCTTGTCATCGGCAAGCCACATTCTTTGCCATTGCGATTGGTTGATTTCTACAGACTTCTGCTTTTCATCACCAATAGTGGCAACAAGTAATATTTTATTGTCCTTGGTTTTGAAGGCATTGACCTTGTTGATAAGATTCAACGCTTCTTGTGGCGCATTGCTTCTGAAGATGTTGACTTCTTTTTCCGGGTTGTTTGCCACAACTGCGTAATACTTTTGTGCAAACTGAGTTTTGAACTCGTTGGTGTGCGCTTCGTTATGGTCGTTCTTCATCATGTCGAAGTATAGGCTGACATCCTCACGGCTTGGATGAACGGCAAACGTGCGGTCGTTGTCCGGCTTTGCAGCAAGCGTCCATTTGCCTTCATCGTCCTTCAACATGTTTATCTGAACAAATGCTGCCGGAACCTTGTCTATCGGGAATTGAGATGCCCAAGTCTGCTGACGCTTTTCTGATGGTTTCTCTATGAGCTTTATCTTTTCACCGTTCTCGGCTTTCTTAATCATACCCACCGTTCGGTTTACGTCGTGAAACACTTTTTGCGCCAATGATGGGTCTTCTTTCAAATTGGCAATAATGGAGGGAAGTTGCTCTGCTACTTGTGGACGTATCTTTGCCGTCATTCCAAGTTCCAGCATCTTGTGCGCTGAAACCAGTTCTTCAACTAACATCTCTCGCTGTTGCTGTGTTTCTGATGGATGCTTAACTCCATCTGTTACAACCCCTTCGCGTCCTAAACGTTGCGGCACACCTGTGGCATGGACTATTTGCCGAGACACTTCCTGCACATAATCGGCATAAGAGGGAAAGTCCTTTTGTGCCGGAATATGCAATGTATCCTTCTTGCTGTCATAGTGTGCAATGCCAGTTGAGTCCTTGCGGATAGGCACAAGATTATCCTTCATGCTTTGGATAAACTTGTTTACATCCATGCGCAGTTGCTTGTCATCTTTTTGTCGCTCTGCCCCATGTTGCTCCAACTGCTTGGCATACTCCTCTTTGTGGACATAAGACATGGTGGTCTGGTCTATGTTGAAAACGGTGTATACGTCTTCACGTGGATTGACCTTATACTTCTCCTTGTCCGTATCGGTCAATGTGTTATACTCGTTACGGCTGATTTTCTCTTCCGCATTGTCTTTGGCTACATATTGGTTGAGGTTCATCCACACAAAAGGCACACCTTTCTGGCCTTTCTTCACGGCTTCGTTGCGGTCGTGGGTTTCATTGAACATGGTGTAGCTATTGGTCTTGAACTCACCGCCATCACTATGCATTGCCATAACGAGGGCATTGACGGGGGTAATCCGTAACGTCTTGTCATAGAACTGTGGCATTGCCTTCTGACCTGCATTAAGCAAGATGCCTCCATTTGCGTTCGCTCTTTCAAGGGCAGCGACCAAGACTTCCACTTGTCGCTCTACGCCTGTCTTTTTGTTGATGTTTTCTTCTGCCATATTATCGTATCATTTAATGGTTTTTGCTGCTATTTTTTAGCGTATACCTCTGACTTGTTCTCGTTCCTGCGTCTGCTCATAGTTTTCAGATACGCGATGGAAGTCTTGTCTGTTAGATAGAGTTGACTGGTCAGCCTTTGCAAGGATGTGGTTGGCTATTGTGTTCACAGTCAAGGCTCCTTCCTTATAGGCTTCAACGACAGATGAAGGTAAAGTGATGAGCCGTGGAACATTGTCTAAATCCACAAGCAGTACATTGCCTTCTATCTGAGGATTTTTCAACCGTTTGTCAAGTTCCTCGTCTGCATAACGCTTGTAGCGAGAGACTTTTTCCGTGCCATTTTCTTTCCTGTATTCAGCAAGTGCCTCCTGTCCGACATTGTTGAACAGACTGGCACCACCATAAAGCATAAGAGGTATCTTCATCAGCGGATTGCTGACGAATGTCCCACTTACCAAAGCAGCCAACGGCATCATCGTGTTTTGGTTCAAACCGATAGATTTAGTTCTTCCTGTAAAAACTCCTACAAGCATATCGGGAAGCATAGATAACGTAACGCCCAAATGCTGCATGGTATCTCCCAAACCACTGAAGCCCATTGAGCCAAGCAGACTGTCCCATCCTGCATAGTCGCCTGTTGGCTGATTGGAAAGCGTCTGTTGGGAGTTGACGTTTTCAACGACATTATCGTTGACACCTTCCTTATTTGTGTAGGTCTCATCAGCTTCCGCTATGTTGGAATAATGAACGGCATCCTTACCGTTCTTGCGGTTGGACAGCTCTTTTTGTATGGCCTTGGAAAAAGACTCGTATTCCATAGCTCGATAGGTGGCATCAGAAACGGACATCATCGTGGTCCTGCCATTTGCCTTGACGGTTCTTTCTCCTACATTGACGGCTTGACTGACCTTGTTTCTATATCTTTGCCCATTCTTGTTCGCCCAATCCAAAGCTATGGCAAGTTGCCTGTCTGTCGCATAAGCGAGACTTTTGAACCCCATCTGGTCAAGCATCCATTTGGGAACACTGGCCTTTCTTTTGCCAGCGGCTGCGACCTCTTTCTTTGCTTGCTGTTTTTGCTGTTCCACATAGTTCTTCTGCTGTCCTTGCGAAGTGCGTTCAACCGCTTCTGTTCCTGCATCCATGGCGAATTGTCCAAAGAAGCCTCCGGCACCCCAGGTCGTGGCTGCATTGATAAGCCAAGAGCCTATATTGCCAGCGACCTCTTCAAGTAGCGACGGATTATATTTTTCTTCTGCTTTCTTGTTGATATGGTCTTGCAAAGAGGTTGTTCTGACTCTTTCTGGTATGTAGAAAATGCTTCCTTCAGCAGCCTTGCGAAGTATGTATTCGGATGTTGATTTCGGCATTTGCTGGTGGATAAGACGGTCTATCATTTTCTTCTCCATTACAGCGTCTACCGTAATATGCTGCTTCTTCAGCTCTGCCTTGACCATGTTGATATAGTCATCAACTGTTTTACTGTTCCATTCTCCAATGTATTTCAGTTGGTCATTGTAGATGGCTGTGGAAGTCATGCCACCATCTGGACCTGCCGCACTTGCCAATATCGCACCCAAAGAGGTGCTGTGTCTTGCATATTCCTCCAACTGCTTACGGCTTAAATCATCACGGACTTTGTTCATGATGGGTATCACCTTGGAAGTGAATATGTCCTGTTTGTTGTTTGCTGCTGCCATGACTAAATGAATGATTGTCTTAACTGGTTGATTACTTGTTCTCTTGTTTGGGCAAGAGCGGCATGGAGTACCTCCATCTGCTGTGGAAAGAACTCTTCCAACCACTCGTCCTTACCCACATTGTCTTGAATAAACTTGATAGCCAGTTGCCGGTTGATTTCTATGGCTCGTTCGCCTTTCTTCTTGCCGTTAAACCATGCCTTTGTCCACCAGACGATGCCGTCCTTGTCAGGATAGACACTGACGGTACGTTGTATGTCGAAACTCTGAATGTCTATGTCGAAATTCTCAAACGGATCGATGATGCCCTGACTTGCTATGGCGTTGTCAGTAGCTTTTTTTTTTCGTATTCGGTCATTGTTGAGAGAAACACACCATGCATGAGGGCAAGGTAATTGAGGAAATCGTGGGTCAAGATGGTTTGTATGCGTCCGATGATACCCAAACTCCGCTCGCCCAAGCCCAAGGGATTGAGCATACTGGGGGCATGCTCATAATAGGCACCGCTGTTTGCACCCTCTGCCAAAACATCCCGAAGTACCGTTTCCGTACTGTTTGGTACTCTGTATCGGCTTGTCAGCAAGTCCATCATGTATTTGCCGAAGAAGCGTTGATACATTTGGTCTATCTCTGGCTGTTGCGCATCGTATGGTGTGGTTACATTGAGGTCTAAAGTGGCAATCTCAGGATTGCCTCCCTGTGCCGCTTTTTGTTCATCGACTATTAGGTTGTCCCTCAACATGGTAAGAAACTCTATGGGATTGACTTCTTCACCATTGAAGCGCACCTCTATATGGAGCGTGTCATCACATACAGCGATGTTGTCACCGGCTTTTACGCTCTTTCCGAAATTACAAACCGCCTCCTTGATGTGAGAATAAACCACATCATAAACAGCATTTTCTCCTGCTGCATAGTTGCGGTAGTTTACGGTTATGTTGAAGCCTTTTTCCCTGTCGCTGCCAATTCCTGAGACAACACCTGTGGCCAATGATTTGAGCCATGTATGCGGAGAGACTTTGAAATCGACACCATGATGAAAGAACTCTTGGCCAGTTACAGGATGCTGTTGCTTTCCATAGCCGAGCGTTATCTCTAGCGGACTCGTTTCCGGCAACTCAAACGGCATGGCATAGCCGCTTGGAGAGACAAGATTCATTGATTGCTTGTATTCCATATTTCTCTAGTTGTTCTTTACTAAGATTCCTGTATATGGTTTCGGACGCAAACCCAAATCGAACCTGGGGTCAGATTGCCACGCCGGACTGTTTAGGTCTGGAATGGTTATATCAATCTTGCCCCATCTATCTCCACCCACAAAGTCTCCTAACGAGCCACCGGGAGTGCTTGAATTATCAGCGAGCAGTCCCGACTCTTGATAGTCAAAAAAATTAGGCAAGGCTATGGTCATGCACAACATGGCAACACATCCTCCTCCCCAAGTGAGAATGCGTTTCTTTACATCACGCTCATTGTTGGCGATGGCATAGTAGATGACAAACGCCGCAACTATACCGATGATACTGGCAAGGACATATCCCAATGCTTGGACATACGGTGTATAACTGTAGATGGCATCCCCTGCGGTACCGATACCGTCTGTAATGCTGTCGGCAAACGCATGGTTGGCCAACATGCTTGTTGCAATTACTGCTAATGTCTTTTTCATATTATCTGTATTATTGATATTACCTATGTCTATTGTATTGCTGTTGTTCCTCTTTGTCAATAGTCTGACTTTCTGCTTGTGCAACGGTCTGAGCCTGTCGATGGGAATTGTTGCCTATCATCATCATGGCCATCAATGCACCTCCGATTTTACCCAATAATCCTGTACGACCGAAAATCAGATAGGCAGAAGCTATCAAGGCTCCAATACCCAATCCTGAAATCTTCCCAGAGGCGAGGTTATTGAAGAAATTACCGAACATATTTGTTCCGTTTCCTCCGAAAAGGTTCCCAAGGAACGAACTGATGCCATGAAGGGTTTCTCCTAATGTCCCTAACAGCCCCTTTGTTTCTGTCGCAGTGTCCTTTATCTCGGAAATGACAGTGTTTGTGGTGTCTTTGACCTGTTCTACAGTGTCTTTGCCTGTATATCCGTTCACCACATCATGGGCAAAGCTGCCCGTGCCGTCTGTTCCTCCACGAAGGGTCTTGCCTACGGCTGTGCCGAAAGACTCGTCAGGGTGTGACAACTTCTGCCAACCGGCAAATGTCGCAACACCTGCCGCAGCCGTGGCTTTGGGGTGCTTGGCTACTGTTGTAGCCACGGCTCCACCACCTTTCCACAACGTAGATGTCGCCTTTACTCCGCTTCGCCAGAGCTTGGGTATTACTTTAGTTGCTAATGATAGCCATCCCATTTTGTTTATCTTTTAGGTTTTACATTCTTTGCGTTCACTCTCCATACGCTCAGGCAGTCCTCGACAATTCCTGCCTTGCCTGTCCTATGTGGAAGAGAATTGTATTCGATATTGTGCCACACAAGTCCCATGTTGGTACTTCGTACAAGCTTGGTCAGCATGGCCAACTGATAGTTCATATCCTTCAGTTGCGGACGGATGGAGAAAACAAGTTCCACACGTTGTTTCTCCGTCATTTTCTTGTCGATGCACACTTGCCGGATCGTGTTTACTATGCCAACGCTCTTGTTGATGATGCTCACATAGATGTCATTGCGTTTGTTGTGCAAGGCAACAGCTATCGCATTTGTTGGCGTGTTGCCTATCTGTGCCGTCAGCTTCCCCATATTCTCACACAGATGGTTGACTTCATAATAGAAGCCGTATGTCTGTGCAGCGTATGAAATTATATTCCTGAAAGAACTCAGATACTCGTCAAACTGCTTTTGGTAGTTTTTTGTCGATTCCACTTCTTGTTTCAGCCAAATATGCCCTTCGGTCTCGACGGCCATTGTTGTCAATTGCGAGTTATATTGTGACTTTGCCTTATTGGTATACTCTATAATCATACCTGCCAATACCGGGTCTACCTGTGCATGACTTACACTTGGCATACATACCGACAATATCAGTAATATGATGCATACGAAATTTCTCATACGTTACTTGGTATAAAGTGACACTTCCTTGGCATAGCGTTTCCAATGGGACAACGACTGCATGGCAACATCATGCTTGTCTCTATCAATCATACCGGCAGTGGCTCTATTCCATACATCGCTCATCCGATAATGGCGTATGCTGACATACAACAAATGTAGCTTGTGGGAGAAAGAGGACAGTTTGTCCTCCAACTCCCATAGGGTCTTGGAACGTTCTGCACCTGTCAGCATATTGGTTTCACCTCCTTTGGCAATGGCATTTTTCAACAGGGTGAAAACAGATAGCATCTCGGTGGTAGTCTCCATATAGAGATTGTTCATGCTGACAGTGGCAACAACACCTTGCGGATTGTTGCTGACGGCTTTCCTCAGTTTATTCAGAGTTAACAGAATACGCACTCCATCATCATAGACATGGGTAGCGGCTTTCAACGCCGATGCATAATTGGTAGCAGTTTTTAGATAACTGTTATAGTCTTTCTCCCATTGCTTCATCTTGACAAACTCGCCAGCCATAGCATTCTGCATCAGAGCGGTATTCCGCTGTGCCTTTGTTTCGGACTTTACGGTACTGTTGATAAGACCATTGCCTGTGGCAAGTATGGTGTACTCGCCGGGGTTGGAACTGGCAATCTGACCATAAGAGCGACTGCTGGTTATCAAAAGCAGGATGAAGGCTATCACGGACACGATAAGCCATTTCCCTATGGAATTGTTGTTACCAGAGGGAAACAGACGCTTCTCCAAATTGAGGATTTCTCTATTTCGTATTCGTAAATTCATGTATGTTATGACGCTTTTTGTTTGTCTCTACTCTTTCACGTATAATGGAAATCAAATCCACTTTGTTGTCAATGCCTATCAAATCAAGACGTGGATGGGTTCGGTCACCACTGTAAATACTTATGGTCTTTATGCCAAACAGTATTTGAAGAAAGGAACGCTGCTCGCTGTAGTCCACCACACGATACAACTCCACGAAGTCCCGTTGGCATGAGAATATGCCGTATTCGTATTTCAACTGTTCTGATGTTATCACATATACAGTTCTCGTGATATACAGATAATGATATACCAAAAAGAGTATTAAGAGGATGGCTACACCTATTATATATGGTATCGCCCACTTGGGAGTAAAACCCTCATAACCGGCTAAGGCTAACAAGGCAACAACACCAAGGACAATCAATCCATCGTCAACAGCGAACTGCATAGCTGACGGATGAATTCTGATGGATGGATATTGGATGCTCATATTATCTTCTTAGGCCATGCTGTTGCTTCTTTTCTTCACTCTCGCTTATCTCTATATCCCCATTGTTGTCGAAATCCAGACCTGTACTTACCGTTCGGTTGTCTTCATTGTCAATATCTAGACTCCTTCTTTCTTCCTGATTCTCTTTGATAAGCTGCTCGTTCCAGTCTTTACTGCCGTCTTGTGGAATTTCTCTCTTGACGGTAAGATTGGGGAGAGCATAGCTTTCACGCAATGTGGGATGAAAGAACTCCACAGAATAGGTCTTTACTGCTTCATATGGCGACTCTCCATGACTGACAAGGGCGTATTTGTTCCTTGTATCAAAAGCAGGCTGGACATTCAACTCATCATAATTGTCCCAGTTGATATTTGAGACAAAACCATCAGGGAAATGCTTGTCAAAGAACTCATGGACAAGTTGTTCTTCCTCTTCTGTCAAGCCTTCATAATCCCCATTTTCCATTGCGCAGAGTGCCCAATCTGGAATGTCGTAGGTGCCAAGACTTTTCAGGTTGCCATACTCACTGCCAATGCAAAGTTTCTCTTTCATCTTGTTGACATACTCATCATGCAGACGCTTGACTTTTTCCAACTGAACATCCATATCTTCCTTACAGCACAATCTGCTGCACTTCATGGACATATATTCTTCTGCCTCCGTCTCGTATTTTCCATAGAGTTTGCCTACATCATTTGGTAGCAACCACTCGCTTCCTGACAGGTAGTCATCCTTCTGGCTTAGCGACTCCATGTAATCTTTCATATCTTCACCATATTTAGGAAGGCTTTCCTTAACATGGCGAAGTTCTGTGTTGAAATTTTCCACGAACTGTTTTCCTGCCATGTCGTTGTCGAAGCAAAGGCGATGACAGGCGTTCTGCGCTTCCTTTATCACTCCACGGAACTGCATGACGGTGGGATTGCCTCCTGTTGACAAAAAGACGGCGTTGTCTAGGGATGCTTCTTTGTGGGCGTGAAGTTGGTAATAGGCCATGGCATCATAGGCACTCTCAAACCAAAGGACATCCTTGGCTTCTTTTAATGATGTGCCGTTGGGACTGGCAATCCATAGTCCTTCTGATGAATTGCTTCCAAGAGCTTTTCCCTTATAGCCGCTTGTGCCGTCAAGACGTGGTTTTCCTCTTTCCTCAAAGCCCACAATGTCCGCATTGCCCGGTATACGCAGAGGAAAAGACAGGTTTCTGAAATACTTGTTCCTCTGCTCATTGGACTGACGTGTTGCCAGCATGAATGAGGAGCCAAAGGCTTTCTGAGTGGAAAGGTCTATCATGCGGCTCTTGAAAAATGGATAGAACTTCTTGATGTTCTCCATATTGTGCTTCTTGAACTGAAGGATGCTGTATTCCTTTATGTCAAAAGGCTTGGTGTTACGGTGTGGTTCAGCGATATGGCGCATATTGTAATCTATTGGGTTGTTAAGAAGGCGGTTGCAGACAAGATTGACAAGATGGTGCGGATTGATACCGGCATGATACTCTTGAAAATAGTCAGGATGCTCAGTGATGAACGAAATGACATTGTACACCTTTTGCTGTGGAGGTTGGAAACAACATTTTCCGTTTGCAGTCACAATGAACTTGTCTCCTTTTATTCGTGCTCCATTGTTGTCCAAGCGCACATACGATGGATAGCGCAAGCCATCACGTCGGTAAAAGTGATAGCCTGCGTCCTTCAACACGTCCTGTATGTCGATACGTGTCTTGAAATCATCATATGACAGTTGGTTATTCAAAATATGGTTGGACAATGACGTTTAACAATCAAGGGTTCCAAGACAATGGTACGAAGCGACACGTGGAGCCTCCTGCCGAAATCCTGACCGTCGGGATGTTGTCCCATGCAGCACACAGGTATTCCATACTATTGGCTACTGGCTTCCAGACAATTCCGTCAAACAGGAATATGCCCTTTGGAAAGTCCAAGAATGTTACTCCGAGAGTTTTCTCTATACGCTTGATTTGCTCTGGAGATGCGGTTGGTGTTCTTCTTCTTTTCTTACTCATTTTATATCTTTATTTTAGTTCTGATTTATCTTCCGTGTCCTATACCATGGCCATATGTGCCGGCATTAAGTCCTGCTTCAAAAGCCCTTTCAGCGATGTCTTGCGGTGAGTCTACTCCGGGCTTGACATAAATTCGGCCTGTGCCATGCACTTCTTGATGAACTTCGGGTGAAGGATGGGGATGCTTGATATGCTCCACATTGTGCGCAATGTCAGCTCCAAGGTAGGTAGCTTCACTAACAGCCGTCAACCCTGCGCCCAAGAATGCGCCCAAGTTGAAGCCTTGGCGCATTTCAGGACGCGTTTTCATATCAACCTCATGAAAGACCTTGGACATCATTCGTTGACGTTGGTAGTCGTCAACAGCCATGAACTTGTCATATTGCTTCTTGCTGATTTCGTGGGTGATGACGACTCCGTTGATAACCGCACTCATGCGATAGGTGAACTTTTCTTCTTTTTTGTTCTCCTCTTTTGCGGTAGCCTCTTTCTGTGGGTCTTGCTGTGGAATTTTCTCCACCCAAATATCACCGACTTCTACTTCGCGGCCATGTTTCCCTTCACGATACCAGCCCTTGCGTTCGTTCATTGATTCAAGGTCTTGCCCATTGGTGTAACCTTGTTCAGGGTCGAGTGTGGGAGCGTAGTGCTGCTCGTTAGCCAAAGGGTCACTGATAACCTTTGCTTTATCTTCTTGAAGCTGTTTGCGGAAAGACTCTTCAACTTCCGGTTTCAACATGATGGAGATACGCTCTTTACTGTTGAGCATATCCATAGTTATCTTGTCCTTGAAATCACCGCTGATGACATTGTTTATGATGTCCAAACGCTCATTGAGCGATGTAGATTTCAACGAGTTGTCGGTCAGTTTTCTGACTTCATCGTCTGTCAGGTCATACACGAAATCTTGCTGTGTACCGTCGGATTGTATGGTTAGCGTTTTCTTGTCTGCATCCACGATAATGCCGTGTGATGACAATACCTCTTGCCATTTCTCATTGGTGAAATACACATTGGAAGTGATAAGTTCCTTATACGGTTTGGCGGGCTCCTGTGGTCTTGGACGTGTTACTGCGGTAGGGAAGTAGGTCTGTAGGTCTTTTAACGGATCTGCACTTTGGACTTGTGAACCGCCCTTGTAGTAATAGCCGTAACTTCCACTCTTCAGTTCGCCCGGTCTCAAACGACCATCGGAATGCTCGGCAACCATTGGGGCTACAGCAACCCCACCTATCCGCCGTAGATGGAAACCGTCCTGCATTCTTGGTGTCCACCCTAAGAAATCTCTACCAAAGGCATGTTGGTCACGGAGTCTTTCCCTGTAACCGTGAAGTCCCATAGCCACACGTCCGTTTACATTTCTTGCAGATACATATGATGACGGCATGTCGAAATCTTTTGCGACGATATTGTTGAATGTCTTGTAAGCGTTCTTGTTTGCATAGTTGGTGCCCCCGTCAGCGAGAGCCCGAAACTGCTTTTCACTGATGGGGTACTCCAATAAAGGCGAGTCATGCCCCTGTACCAATAATTTGTATTGGTCTTGCTCTACAGCAAGCTGGGCTCTCATGCCGTTTCTGCGGAGAAGGTCTTGTAGCTGGTACGAAATCTCTCCGCGATAAGACATTGATTCTGAACGGATGCTCATGATTGTTTTTACAGATTGTGGGGAATAACTAATTGCTGATGCTCTCTTCGAAAAGCTCTTCACGGAAATCCATGAAAGACTTTGCGGATTCTACCGATGAAGAGTCCAAGCCCTCGTCTTTGCAGAACTGATGGTAGTCTTCTGTAACCTCGTCTGACTGCTGCAAAACGAAGTCTACTGCTGAAATGTTCCCTGCTTCATATTCTTCTCGCAGAGTGTCGTAATCTGGATAGTTCATTGCCATATTGTTTATTTGTTGTTTGGATTTATCTTGTTATTTGTCGCGTCTCGTCATTTACGTCCTCGGACGCAAGGGCATGGCCGAAATCTTTGGCGGCACTCTTTTCCGTAGGTACGCCAGATTGTCGAGCCTGTCTTTCCAGTGCCTCCAAGATGTCTTGGGTGAAATCGTCTTCTGATACATAGGAAAGCACTCCATGCCTGTTGATCCAGCATCCATCATTACCAAATGTGTATTCGGACATGGTCTTGTGGACTATTTTGTTCCACTGGGTTGTATCACCGGGGATTAGTACAACACCTTTGTCCGACAGCAAATCAATTCCGATAGTAATGTTTGCCGGTTTGTCCATATCGCCAGTTGTTTCAATAGTAACAAGTTCTCCCTTCCAGAAACCTCGGATAGCATCGTCAGACAAGTCAAACTCATTGGTGATGGTGCGCAGATTGCGCCCGATAATTTGCGTTGGCGTGTAAACAACACTATTTGTCTCCTTGTCGATTTGAACAAAAGCCTTGATTTTCTCTTTATCTTCCGTTCCATCTTCCATCGTTACGACTTCCTCCACCTCTGAAACAATAACCTTCCCTGCAAGCAACAGGTCTCTATCCTGTTTCAAAAAGTTGGAGAGGTCAATCTCTTTCAGCTTGGGAGCAAACATTACATCCACGCCATCTTCTACCTCGACAAGACAGAATTTGGCATAGCAATGCGTGAAGCCGAATGGCTGCTTGATGCTGATGGGCAACAAAGGAGACATTCCTCCCATCTCTATCTTGTCGTGGATATAGTCTGGTAGGTCATAAATCATATTCTCAGTAAGTCCGAACTCACCGAGAATGTCAAACGGGTATTCATCCCTATGGAATTTTTTGTTTGTCATAGACGTATTTTTTGAATAATATCTTCGACAAAATTACACCTGTTTGAGTCCCTTTTTATAAATAACTGCTCAATCTATTGAGATTTATTCCGATTTTCACCCATTGGTTCTATTCAGCACATCGAATAGAACCAATAATGCTGATACGCTCAATATATTAAAGTTTAATGCGTGCGTATATTAAAGATGTATCTTGTTAGACTTACCTTTGCCGCATGAAGAAAATGATCACAGCTATACTTATAGGAATAATGCTTCACATTACAGATTGTATGGCTCAAAATGGTTCTGGAAGGTTTTATACAATCGGGAAGGCAGATGGCTATGCCGTGTTGCCCGATTGCAAGAAAAACAGTAATGTGAATGAGGCATCAGAAGATTTGGACGTGGCTGCAATATCAGAACATGCCGATTTCGAAAAGCCAGACTCTTCAATGGGGAAGCAGGAATCACTTGTTGGAGAATACAAGCAACGTCTTTCTTTAAGAGATAGCCTGCTATTTTGCAAAGCAACTGATAATAAAGGTAAAATACACAGCTATTATCCATGGAAGCCACGAGAACTGACGCTGAAGAATCTGGTAGATGTCCTTGCGGAAGTCGGGCTTTCCAACAAGTTGTTCGTTCTGTCCCAAGCTTTGTTGGAGACAGGATATTTCAGTAGTCGTGTATGTAAGAAATACAACAATCTTTTCGGATTGTATGATAGCAAGAATAGGGATTACTATCGTTTTGCCAGATGGGAGGACAGTGTTGTGGGGTATATGAGAATGATACAATATAGATACAAAGGAGGTAATTATTTGCATTTCCTCAAACGCATAGGGTATGCGGAAGACCCTCGGTATATCACCAAGGTTGCAAAAATAGCCAAGTCGTTATACAACAATGTTATTTCTGAATAATGCTCAAAATATTTAAGTCGTTCTCATAGATGTTGCTCCAAACAAGCGCATTCATATCGCAGAAAACATGCTCAATATTTTAATATTTAAGGATAAATACGTACCTTTGTATATAAGAAGTACTCTCTTCTCGTGTCTTATGGCGTTGGGAACGCTCTTGCACACTGACTGCATGGCGCAAACAAAGCCTGTTTCAGCATTCAATACTGTCGGTCAGTATGGACAAAGGACTGATGTAAAGGTGAGGGATGTGGATGAAGATGACGATTTGGATGACACTATGAGTGATAACGATATGGTAAATCCTTCTGTGGATAGTGCAATGGCTTTCATTCCTACAGTGGCACTGCCGTTGAAAACTATCCATGTAAACTCGTCATACGGAACTCGCAGAGACCCGATGAACAGGCGGAACAGGCGCATGCACAATGGGATTGACCTGCAAGCGAGATACGAGGAGGTGTATTCCATGTTGCCTGGTGTGATTACCGCTACATCATATTCGACAAACGGAGGATATTATGTTACCGTCAATCATGGCGTATGCGTTTGCTCTTATCTGCATCTCTCAAAGATATTGGTAAACAAAGGTCAACGCATATCAGCAGGACAAATCATTGCAGTCAGTGGAAACACGGGAAAGAGAACGACAGGCCCACATCTTCACATCTCATGCAGGTGGGGTGACGAAAAGGGAAAGTTCTTCAATCCAATGTTGATACTGGAGTTCGTTTCAAAACAACTATTAAACAAGAAATAAGATGGGACCGATATTGATAGCCATTGCTGTGTTGTTCATCATCACAAAGCAGGACAAGAAGAAAAAGCATTCAAGAAAAACGATGTGGGGAAAGTCTGATTGGGAGAAGACTTGCGACGATGGTGGCAAGTTCTTCGGTTGGTAATTATTACCCATATTATACCTTATGTTTATTTTCGAGCGTATTTTTCAACTCTTTTCTTGTTTGTAAAAGGAAAAGATATTATCTTTGCGGTTGAATATAGTGCTTTATAATAAACAATGAGTGTAAGTTACGGAACAAAAATAAACCAGCTGTTGGCAAATTCTGCTTCTACGGGACTGTTTTTTGCAGATTGGCTGAAAAGAGAAGGCTATTCTAGTCAGTTACAGAAAAGGTACAGGGACTCAGGATGGCTTACGGCAATGTGCAAGGGGGTAATGTACCGTACTGGAGGAAACCTGAATGCTTATGATGCTATAGCTTCATACAACAAGCAAATGGATGGAAAGCTCCGAGTAGCCGCTATGTCTGCGCTGGAATATGCTGGTTTTAATCATTATGTTCCCATGGGGAAACCGGTGCTGATGGTAGCGTTGGACAACAAGAAGGAACCTCTCTGGATGAAGAGTGACAGGTTCGACATGACATTCCGAACCTTTTATTCCACCGCTTTTACAGATGTGGAGATGATAAAGCGTGAACAAAACAGTGGAACTCTCTATATATCCTCACCAGAGCAAGCTTTCTTGGAGTGTCTGTTCTTGGCTCCTAACTTATATAGTTACATGGACTTGTACTATGCAATGGAACAATTGACAACGCTTCGTCCA
>CAVAHD010000050.1:0-20264 GCA_963588475.1 Oscillospiraceae bacterium
ACCAACGACCCCGAGATTACAAATCACGTGCTCTGGCCAACTGAGCTAAAGAGGCAAGTCCTAGCGTCCGAAAAGCGTCGCAGTAGTGGACGTGTTTTTGATTTCGGTTGCAAAGGTACGCATAATTTTTGAATCTGCAAAACTTTTTCGAAGTTTTTTTTATCGATTTCTTGATTTTTCTTTCAATTTTGTCAATTTTACCTTCAAAGCATCGACGCATTGGTCGATTCCTTCCTCAAAGGTGTCGCAAGTTTTCTGCACGAACTGCGTTCCGCCGGGAACGACAACGCTGATGCTTGTCTCCTTATTTAGAGCAGTTGCAGGCTTGACGACCTTTAGTTGCACCTCTACTTTCTGTATATCTTCGTAAGACTTCGCGAGTTTTTCAACTTTTTTGGTTGCAAACTCCTGTAATTTCTCTGTTGCGTCAAAATGCAGCGCCTGAATCTTTACTTCCATAGCCATTTTTGTGTTAGGTTATTAATCTTCCGCCCGTGGATGGGCTTTATTATAAGTTCGCTTCAATTCTTCAAACGTTACATGTGTGTACACTTGCGTCGTATTGAGACTGGCGTGCCCGAGGAGTTTCTGCACGCTACCCAGCTTTGCGTCGTTGTTTAGCATTGCCGTGGCAAACGTATGCCTGAGCACGTGCGGGGAGCGTTTCTTCAGCGTAGTGACGAGCGAGAGATATTTCTTCACCGTCCTGTACACATAGTCGTATGGCAGGGGTTTACCCTTATCGGTAACGAAGAGGTATCTCTGCCCCTCGTCCTCCTCTGGACTGTCCGCCCACTCCACCGTCTCGTCGCGCATTGTGATGTATCGCCGCAATTCTTCGAGAATCTCATCGCCGAGGGGCACGATGCGCTGTTTGCGTCTCTTGCCCGTCACCTTCATCTCCCGCGTAAGGAAGTTTACATCCTTGTCGCGCAAGCCTATTAGCTCGGCTCGTCTGATTCCCGTGGAATATAGCAGTAATATAATGGTACGCGCACGTACATCATATATATCGTCCATATCCCAGTCCAGCTCGTCGAAGAGTCTGTCTGCTTCGCTCTCCTTGAGGAAAGTCGGCAGCGCCTTCTCCTTCTTCGGTCCGGACACCGTGTGCGCTGGATCTTTCGCTATCGCTCCCTTTTTAAGTGCAAACTTATAGAGTGAGCGCACGGCACTAAGCTTCAGGTTCACGGAAGCAGGCTTGAGCCCTCTGTCCATTAACCCCTCCACCCACGTGCGGATGAGGTCCGCGTCGGCGTCCTCCATCTTCAACCCGTCTTCGATGTTATCCAAGAATGCCTGATAGTCTTCCAACGCTTCTGCGTAGAACCGCACCGTATAGTGCGACGCGCCGCGTTCGGCTGCCAGATATCTCAGAAATTCATCAGCGATCATGCACGAGAAGTTTTTGTGAATGCGAATTTACGTAAATAAATTCAGACCGCCAAATTTTTTAACAAGGTTTTGCTTTTTAGCTGCAAGCGGAACCACTTCCGCCCTCGCCTATCTTAGCACTCCTCGTTCTGGCGCAGCTGCTGCACGTAGATGGCGTGCTCCATCTTGAGTCTCTTCAGTACAGAAGGCTTGTTGAACTGCTGACGTGAACGGAGTTCCTTAACGACACCAGTCTTTTCAAACTTTCTCTTGAATTTCTTGAGGGCTCTTTCGATGTTCTCGCCTTCCTTTACAGGTACAATAATCATTGCTTGTCTTTTTAGTTTAATTTGTTGATAATTAGTTATTCTGCGCCTCTTGCACACCCTTTAGTAGTGGGCACGCTCAATTTGCGGGTGCAAAGGTACTGCTTTTCTGCGACATGAGCAAATTTTAAGGCCAAAAAGTGTCGAAAAAGTCAGAATACGTGCAAGTTACATCTGCTTTGGGCAGAACATCGTCCAAAATGCAAAATGTCACAAAAGTGGAGCTTTTCGTGACATTTTGCGTTTTCAAAAAGTACGACCAAGATTACACGCGCTGAAAAATTTTCGATTCTGGAGGGGTTACAAAAAATCCCATTGTCACAAAATAAGGCAAAATCGTAGCACTTTGCTATAACTAACACTATCGGCTGCCACTGACAATCTCCGTTGAGCCATGGCAGTGCAGAAACTGAAGTATAGATACGTCAAGTGAATACCTCCTCCACTGTTCAGACACGCAAATGCCGGGCTCTGCGTTGACCTAAATCAAAAAAAAAAAATAAGAACTCTTTTTCATTTCCTCCCTAAAGCTTCTACTTTTTTCGTACATTTGCAACTGGACTTTCAGCCCACTGCGAAGTCCGAGACATATCAGAGAGCGTCTATCTGACTACAGAGAAGTGTTCCCACGCCCTCTTTGTGTCTTTCTTTTTTAATATTACTATATGTATGATAGTCTGTCCACATGGGGACTGTGCTGACACAAATTTAGATTGATTATGAAGAGATATTTGAACAGCATTGAGAAAATGAGGAAGTATCTGATGGCCTTCGCCGCAGTAATTTTCTGCACAGCGTTGACTGCCAGTACACAGGAAACAGACTGGAAAAAGTTCTTTCAAATAAAAGACTACAAGTTCCTTACTTCTCATAAATATACCACAGATTTCAACATTGACATGGAGCTTTATAGTGGGGAAGGATATCGTGCAGGCATGCAGAACATAACATTCACGTTATTCGGTATTCAAACAGACGAGGACATACCTGACACGCCACTCGACACGTTGACAGAATTTTTCTCGATGACCGACATGTATGGTAAGGAGCATCTTAGAAGAAATCATTGTCATTCTAATGATATGCAGATAGAGGTCAATGAATATTTAGAGTACGGGGCTGGAAACGAGGATGTATTCTCATACCCAATATTTCCCTCTTTCGAATTTGACAGAGGCGGCATGTATGCTGTTCGTACCTATATCGACTTTATTGATTATGACCGGCGCGACACCATTACCATTAAAGATGACCCTTCTCTTCGTCTCCGCGGTAATAATGTGGTAAAAACGGGTAAAGATGTCCATCTTAGAGCTTACTACAATACTGGCTATCCCTATGCTGTGAATGACTTGACCGGAGAGGAATATGCAAAGGTGACAGTCTTTAAGCACAGCAATGTCGATTCAACGCTATCAGAGAAAGCTACAAGTCAGTATAAACTCAACATAAAAGATGCGGACCATCCTTTGATTGCGGGAATCGACTCAGCAGACATCCTTCTTGAAAAGCCCGAGCTTGGTAAATACACCCTTCGTTTTGAGTCAAATTGGAAAGCCATTAAATCCCGTGACGTACTCGTGTCCGTGGAGGACACCCTGCGTGCCTCCGTCAGTCTCGACAAGCAGACATACGTCTTGGCAACCGACAAGAAAGCCCGACTTGGATTAACGATGGACTACGGCTATCCACACATATACGCAGTGAAGCCCGATGTCCTCCCCACCATCCGTATATCGGCTGTAATCAAACAAGGCGCAGAGCAGGGCGACACGCTATTCTGCGACTCGCTGAAGATGGCCAACGACTCGTTGCAGACAAAGGATTTGTCCTATAAGGGAGACTGGGAGCTTGACCTCACAAAGATTGACCAGTCTAAGCTGAACGACAAGGAGAAGCAGCTCTACGTCACCATCAAGTTCAATAATGCACAGCAATATGCGACCACCATTCCTGTCAGCATCCAGGCAAACGCCACCAGCATCAACCAGGTAAGCACCAGTGGAGAGGAGGACGCCGAGGCAGTCTATACACTCGGCGGTGTACGTGTCAGTCCGAAACGCAGTCTACCGGCAGGCATCTATATCCGAGGAGGAAAGAAGATAATCGTCAAGTAAATTTATTCGGAACGAGTAAGTTCCAAGCTGAAACCAACAAAGGGAATTTCAAGCCACTCCGCTTCCAAAACGGAGGAGATGCTTGCAATTCCCTTTCTCTGTAATAGGATGGGATAACCTTACTCTCCCAAACAGCCAATGGGCACTACATACACTCCGTCTTCCCGACGTATGGCATACCTTGTCGTGCCTGTAAGTACCATAAGGAATGACGGGGCTTTCATTCTTGTGGTATCTATCTTTGACGCAAGGAGTTTTAGGTTCTTTGCCCCTTCTTCTATATTCTTCTCACCACCCAATTTTATTTCTATCAACCCGTAGCTGCCATTTCTCAAATGTATGACGGCATCACACTCCAACCCGTTACTGTCACGATAATGATAGATGGAACCTTCCAATGCATCTGCATAAACCCTCAAGTCCCTGACGCACATCGACTCAAAGAACAGTCCCATTGTGCTAAGGTCGTTTATGAGGTCATTGGGGCCGACACCCAGTGCTGCCACTCCGATGGAAGGGTCTGAGAAATATCGTGTTTCAGAACTTCTTATTGCCGTTTTGCTCCGCAAGTTCGGATTCCACGCAAGAGAATCCTCCAATACAAATATCTTCTTCAGGGCTTCTATGTATGAGGCTATCGTAAGCCGATTGGCAGAAACAGCGTCGTTGTTCTCAATATCGGCGCAAATGGTGTTAACTGAGATTTGTGCACACTGATTTCTTGCGATGGAACGGAGAATTCTTTTTGTCCTCTCCGCATCGCGCTTGACATCGTCAACACGTGATATGTCGTTGTTAACAACCGCTTCGTAATATCTGTACGCCATATCCAGTGCCACTTCCTTGTTTATGGTGGTGGCTCTCGGCCATCCCCCACGGCAAATGAGCCATGCTATTGCGTCTATATTGAGATTGTTAGTTCCGAAAATATCCATATCAGTCTTACTGAACAAATCCCCCAAGCTGACTTCGCCAGTAGACTCTCCGGACTCATAGAGACTCATAGTTCTCATCGTCAGCCATGCAAATCTGCCCGTACCGGTATGGTGTATCTTATCCGTATCGGCAGGAACAGCAGAGCCAGTGAATATAAACTGTCCTTCCTCGTCTCTATGGTCAACCTCAAAGCGGGCGGCATCCCACAGTTGTGGAGCAAGCTGCCATTCGTCTATCAACCGTGGTGTCGCACCTGCAAGAAGTTTCTTTGGGGAGAGACTTGCCAGTTCTATGTTTTGCTCCATATATTCAGGGTCATCCATATACACGACACTTTTTGCCTGTTGCTCGGCTGTCGTCGTCTTGCCACACCATTTTGGCCCTTGTATCAGAACAGCACCAATGCCCATAAGTCTGCGACTTAACATTCTGTCTGCTATGCGAGGTCTGTATTGCTTCATATCGCTTCTCGTTTTGATTACGGATGCAAAGTTACAAAGAAACTATTGAAAATGAACAGTTTTAGGGCTTCAATATACAAGATGCGTGCATTTTCTTATACTATATGCAGGTATTCTGTTATACCAAATATAGATATTCTATTATACCATTTGTGGAATCCTAACAGTCTGTCTTATTCAAAGACAGTGCAAACGGAATATAATACTCCCCGCTGTTCAGACAAGTATACACCTTCAATTAACTCCTACCTGTCTAGCACTAACACAAAGGGAATTTCAAGCCACTCTGCTTCCAAAACGGAGGAGAGGCCTGAAATTCCCTTTATTTGTAATAGTATGATAGACTTTTTGAAACAAATCGCCATATTGTGACCCGATTTCTGCATCTGATACTTATTGGACCTATTGGCAGGGGCTACATTCCGCACAATTCACGTGAAGATGGAGAAGTTTTATGCTCTACTGGCTTACAATTCAAGTTTTTTGTCTAACTTTGCATTCTATAAAACATGTAACATAAAACGTGGAATAGCGATAATACTCTATGGAACAGCTGAATAACCCATTCGTCATCTACGGATACAAGGGTGCGGAATACTTCTGCGACCGCAAGAAAGAGACAGAACTCATCACCAGAGCTTTGCAGAATGAGCGCAACATCGTCCTGATTTCCCCTCGACGCATCGGAAAGACAGGGCTCATTCATCATGTCTTCGAACAGATACAGCAAAGGGAGCCAGACACGGAGTGCTTCTACCTCGACATCAACGCCACGAGAAGCCTGAGCCAGTTTATCCAACTCTTGGGCAAGACCGTCATCGGTAAGGTTGACACCTTCTCGCAGTCTGCTATGAGGAAAGTGATGTCCTTCTTTGCCAATTACAAGCCAACCATGTCATTTGACGAGATGACGGGCATCCCGACGTTCTCCATAACGGTATCCCCCAGCCAGAGGGAGGATTCGCTTAGACACATCTTCGAATACCTGCAGCAGTCCGGCAAGCGAATTTACATTGCCATCGACGAGTTTCAGCAGATAGCAGAGTACCCGGAGAGCGGCGCAGAGGCATTGCTGCGCTCCTACATCCAGTTTTTGCCAAATGTCTACTTCATATTCGCAGGCAGCAAACAGCACATCATGACCGACATGTTCTTGTCTGCCAAGCGGCCTTTCTATCAGAGTTCACAGATAGTCAACCTACCTCTCATCGACCTCCAAGAATATCATGCCTTTGCCGACAAGTGGCTCCACAAGATAGGGTTGGAGATAGACGACGAGACTTTTGCCTATATATATAATAAGGTGGACGGACAGACCTGGTACATCCAAGACATTCTGAACCGCCTCTACCAAAACGGCAAAGGGATTACCGTCGGGGAAGTCAACGCGGTCATCACCGAACTGGTGAACGAGCAAGAGGTAGCGTTCATCAACTATTACGACTCTCTCACTGACAACCAAGCCGCCCTCCTGTCTGCCATAGCCAAGGAGAGATCCGTGCCGTCAGTCCTATCGCAAGAATTCATCAGCAAGCACAACCTCCCGGCCGCCAGCAGCGTGAGCCTCGCCCTCAAAACGTTGCTCAACCGCGAGTTCGTCTACAGACATGAAGGCAACTACATCATCTACGACCGTTTCTTCGGCATTTGGTTGAGACAGTATTCAGGTCTTTAATTAAAGTAATGTGTAAAAAATACTCAAGTTATTTTTATATAAAACTCCCGGTTATTTAGACATGCAAACGCCAGATACCCAAAACACTTGATGAGCGTGCAGAGGCAACTGTCCCTATGACCGTCATATCCCTATGCCTTCTCCATCGCTTCACACTTCCAACCGTCAATCGTTCCCGTTTTCGACGAGAAGTTGCAGCCTATCTGGTAGACAGGTCTGGGGTCTGCAGCATATTCCCTGGCATAGCCCATCTTCTTGATTTGCTCAAGGGCACCAAGGGCAGAGCCGTCACGCTTGAACTCTAATATGTAGACATACTTCGGGGTCTCTACGATGCAATCCACCCTACCCTCGCTCTGCTCCTTCTCTATATACACTGTGAAGCAGCTTATCATTCTCAATACCAGATAGAAGGTATACTGGAAGTAGCGTTCCCGCTCACGCTCGTCATCCTTGCGGCGCTGACTATACGGGATGCTGGCGAAGAAGGATATCATCAGATTCTCCAACTTGTCGCAGTCGCCGCCTTGCATCACAGTAACGACTTGCATCACCCAAGGAGTCGGCGACTCCTTTATCTGCAAATAGCTCGCAGCCACCATCGTAAGAAATCCGCGCTGCACCTCGTCGTTCGGGAAGTCAAGGAGGTAGGAATCCATATCCATATTCCAGTCCTTGATGGTAAGGTAGCCACTCTGGTAAATCATTGGCAAGGGGGCCTCCACATCCGCACGATAGTCTACAAAGGCTTCTTTGGGATAATATTTCCCCGTCAGTTCGTTAAGATTCTCCTTGCAGTGGGACAGCAAGCGAACCAAATAGGTCGGCGTGCCCGTAGCAAACCAGTAGTCCGACAGTATTCTCTTGCTCATGGAGTTCAGGATGCTGAACGGATTGTAGATGTCGAGCATATTGGGACTGAAATGGTAACCGTCAAACTTGCGCTTGAGCCTGTATTTCATCTCATCCTCAGCGACCTTGTATCTCGCTGCCATCGCCTTGATGGGTTCGTCGAAGGTTGCATATAGCTCCTCCTCCGTGATGCCGCAAAGGGCCTCGTAGCGTTCGTCCATGCTGATGTCGTCCGGCTGATTGAAGCCACTGAACACACTCACCTGCGAGAACTTAGTTACGCCCGTAAGCAACACAAACTGCAAGTCGGCATCGGCTGCCTTGAATACGCTGTAGAATCCCTTCAGCACCTCGCGGTTCCAATCCTCCAACCTGCGCTGCTGTCCGTCAACGGTGACGTAAAACTCCTGGTCCAGCACATCAAGCAAAGGCTTGTCGTACTCGTCAATCAAGACCACAGCACGAAGTCCAGTCTTCTCGTGGGCAGCTTTTAGGACGGAAGCAAATCTGCTTCCCAAGCCTTCGGCGAGAGCATCTCTGCCCCAAATTGTCTCTTGTCTTGCGACAAACGCCTCCAATGTCTTATCCAGCATTCCTGCCTCAGTGAAATTGACTCCATTAAAGTCAATATGAAACACAGGATATTGCTTCCATTCCGTCTCCAGCTCACCAATAGCAAGCCCTTTGAACAGTTCCTTCTTTCCCTCAAAATAACATTTCAAGGTAGACACAAGCAAGGACTTTCCAAATCGCCTGGGGCGACACAGAAAGTATATTTTTCCATTGTGTACCATGTCATAAACAAGGCGTGTCTTGTCAAGATACACGAACCCTCCCTCTATGATTTGCTCGAAGCTCTGTATTCCTATAGGATATTTCATATTGCAGTCTTTAAAGAGTTTGCCGCAAAGTTACATAATTATTTCAACATTTCCTCAGTTGGCCGTATTTTATTTCCTCCGTTGGCTGTATTTCACTCGACGAAGACCCTACTGCTGACTACGATGGCATCAAGCGAATCAATGCCTTGAAATGGTTGATGGGGGAAGCTGACATTTATCGAACATAAATGCAGCGTACTGCAAAAACACTACAAAACAAACAGAAATTTGCAGTGCACTGCAAATTTCTCGAAAAACCTTTGTATATTTGCACTCGAATTCATTTTTTGTTCAAAAGACTTAGACTATGATAGAACGCAGGGAATATATACAGGCGCTGGAGAAGTGGAGGGGAAAGAAAGTCATCAAGGTGGTGACGGGCATCCGCCGTTGCGGGAAGTCCTCGCTACTGCGGATGTTTCGTAACAAAATCTTGGCAGAGGAAGTACCGGAGCAACAAGTGCAGGAGATTAACTTCGAGGACTTGGAGAACGAGCCGTTCCTCGACTATAAGGTTCTATATGCGCACGTCAAGAAGCATCTGTCGCCGGAGGGAATGAACTATCTCTTCTTCGATGAGATACAGATGGTGGACAACTTCCAGAAGGTTATCGACAGTTTGTTCCTGTTGGACAACGTAGACATCTACCTGACGGGGTCCAACGCATATCTCCTGTCGGGAGAGATAGCAACATTGCTTACCGGGCGTTACGTGGAAATCAAATTGTTCCCGCTCTCGTTCGGCGAATATCTTTCGGCTCTTCCGCAGGACACAAGTCTTGAGTCGGCCTACAGAAGTTACGTGGAAGAGGGGGCTTTCCCATACGTCCTGCAACTTCGCCACGACAAGGAGATGGTACGCGAGTATTTGCTGGGGTTGTACAACACCATCGTCTTGAAAGATGTAGTGAGCCGCAGGAAGATTACTGATGTCATGATGCTGCAAAGCGTGGTGAGGTTCTTGGCAGACAATATCGGCAACATCTCCGTCATCAAGCGCATCAGCGACACGATGACCTCTCTGGGCAGAAAGATAACGTCGCACACCGTCGAGAACTATATCTCTGCACTGGTTGACAGCTACATCTTCTACCCCGTATCCAGATATGATGCCAAGGGCAAGCAACTGTTGAAGACGGGTCAGAAACTATATCTTGCCGACATCGGTCTGCGGCAAGTAATCAACGGCACGAAAGGAGGCGACCTGGGACATCTTCTGGAGAACATCGTCTATCTGGAACTGGCACGGCGTGGAGGTGAGATTTACGTTGGAAAAGTGGGTGATGCAGAAATAGACTTTGTAGTCGTGAGGGGCGAAGAGAAAGCTTACTATCAAGTGGCGTTGACCGTACGTGATGCGACTACGATGAATCGGGAACTGGCTCCCCTACGAGCCATCTCCGACAACTATCCCAAGTCCCTGCTGACAATGGACAACGACCCCGTGGTCTGGCACGATGGAATCAAGCAACAATACGTACTGGACTGGTTGACGGGAGAATAAAGTATAATACTCCCCTCTGTTCAGACAAGCAAACGCTAGAAATCCTTGTTGCATATCTGCATCGCCACCCCGTCCGGCATCGTCCCGAAACCGTGGTGCTCGTAGAAAGCGGCGTTCTTGCTTTCTTCGGGCATTATGTTGAGGTAGAAGTAGTCTTTGTAATGTTCCTTTGCCTTCTCCACCAACTGCGAGGCTATGCCTTGGCGGCGGTAGTCGGGCGACACAAGCAGGTAGTGCAGAAATGCCGTCATGCCGCCGTCGTCTATGCCGCGCACCAACCCCACGAGACGCTCGCCGTCCCAGGCCGACAGCACGTAGGAGGAATGTAGCAATGCCTGATAAAGCTGACTGGGGTATCTGCCCGACACCCATCCTACGGAGAGGAACAGACTTTCCACCTGCTCCTGCGTGAACCTACACTCTGTTGTATATTCTATCATCGTCTTGCGTTTTATTTCTCTTTTCTGAATTCGCTCGGCATCACCCCTGCCAAGCGTTTGAAGAACTTGGCAAAATACGACGGGTCCTCAAAGCCCAGCCCGTAGCCTATCTCCTTGACGTCGAGCGCCGTATGCTGCAACTGCCGCTTGGCCTCGAGCACTATGCGGTCGTTGATAATATGCAGCGGCGAATGGTGGGCGCTCTGGCTCACGTACTTCGTCAGTGTCCTGGCGGACATGTTGAGCAGGTCTGCGTACTCCTGCACGGTATGGACGGAGCGGAAATTCTGCTCGAGCAGTTGGCGGAAGCGCACAAAGGTGCGGTTGGCTATGCTGGTGACGTACAGCTCCGGCTCCTTCCCTCGCCTGCCGCTGCGCTGCACCCTTATGAGGAACATACGCAGCAGAAACTGCATATAGTCCCTATGGGCGATAGCCCCCGTGAGCGAGTACTCACGGTTCATCTCGTTGACGAGGAGCATCAGTCTCTCTGCCTCCTCGCTGCTCACCTTATAATAAGGTATGGAGTCGTAGGCACTGAACATGTTGTACTTCAGAAAAACACTCTCGCTCGTCTCCTCGTATGCCATAAAGCTGGCGTTGAAGAGGATTACGACGCCCTCGTAATTCGTCACACCGTCGAAGGCATGTATCTGCCCCGGGGCAACAAAGAATATGGTGTTGTCCGTGACGGGATAGTCCGTGAAGTCCACGCGGTGGGTGCCCCTCCCCCGGCGGAACCATATAATCTGGTAGAACTCGTGTATATGCGGCGGCATCAGTCCACACCCGCTCCCATGGAAGAATCCGGGCATGAAGTGCAGTTCCAGCTCAAGGCCGGAGTGGGCGTTCTCCTGAATCGAATAGGATGCTACATCCTTTCTCCTTGTGTGTATCTTTTCCACTGTCTGCAGACGTTCAAAATGGCACATTTCGTATTTGCGCTGGTAAAATTACTACAACTTTTTCATACAAACGTACACCGTGCGCAAATTTA
This sequence comes from Oscillospiraceae bacterium, assembly GCA_963588475.1. GTDB lineage: Bacteria > Bacteroidota > Bacteroidia > Bacteroidales > Bacteroidaceae > Prevotella. Next base: position 11,564 of record CAVAHD010000050.1, read on the forward strand.
CCATCTTCTCACTTGAATAAACAACCCGTCTTGCACCGGCAAGCTGTAATTTTGCACCCGTTCACACAAAGTCACACTAAAACAAAACTATCAAGAACATGGAAAAGATCAATGCTTATCTTCAGATTACGATGAAGATCAAAGAGAGCGACCGCCCAAGTGCGGCCAAGGTGTATTTCGACTATCGCGAGCCGTTCCTCAACACCATTGAGGGGGCCCTGAGCAAGACGCTGCTCGTGCGCGACGAGGACGTGCAGGTGCTCCACGGCTTCGACAGCAAGGAGCACGCAGCCGCCTACCTAGAGTCAGCGATGTTCCAGAACGACGTAGCCAAGGGCCTGTCGCCGTACTTCCAGGCCGACCCCGAGATTCGCATCTTCACCATAGCAGGCTAAGGACAAAAATGCAGCGTACTGATAAAACACTACAAAACGAATAGAAATTTGCAGTGCGCTGCAAATTTCTTGAGCAAGCCCATAGTGGTCCACATTGTCACTTTTCATTTGCCCACCAATCTTAGTAATCCCTCGCCAGCCATGTGGCGAAGAAGTAGTCGTATATTCTGTACGCCTCTTCTTCCTGCGTAATGATGTCGTTCTTCAGCAGTCCCTTTATGGCACTCTGCACAGAACTGGCTGACGGCAGATTGTATTTTTTGATGAACGCTGACGACGTGACGTTTCTGGCATTCCCCTCCTTGGCAATGGCCTGAAGGATGAGCTTCTGCTTTGGGGCAAGATGGGCAAGGAGGTCCTTGTAGCTTCCTTCCTGAGAGAGGATGACATTCGTCTCGGCTTCTTCCAGTCGGGAGGTGTCGCACAGTTCCCCTGGGGCAGTCATGGCGTAAAGCTCGTTCATCATCATCTGCACAAACCACGTGCAGCCATTAAATTGGCAGTATACCCTCTCTATCAATTCACGACTTATATGCTTGCCGCGCTCCTCAAACAGGCCGCTGGCAAAGTCGGCATAGGTTGCCATCGGGATTGGCTCCAGCCCCATGCAAATGGCACTCTGGTAGAACGGCTTTGAGGACGAGTTGAACATATTGCTCATCACGTGCCGCTTGCTTCCGGCAAAGACAAAGAGGGTCTGCTTGCACTGCTGAATCTTGGTGCGCAGCAGTGCCTCCACGTTTTTCTCATCGTAACAGCTGATTTGCTGAAACTCGTCGATGGCTACCACGCATGGCTTGTCGGCGGCTTCAAGATAGGTGAATATTTCATCGAGCGTAGTCTGTGGGGTCTGGATGTCGCCCAGACTGATGTCGAAACTGGGTTCACCCGTCGTGGCATCCAGCTTGAACCCCATCCTAAGGGAACTGATTACCTGGAAGAATCTCTCTGTCCACACCTTGCCCTTGGGTTTCAGTTCTTCGTATATTGCCTTTCCCAAGAGGTAGACGAATTCTGCCAATGAGGTGGTCGCGTAGATATCTATGAAGAACGTATTGAAATCCCCAGTCAGCTCTGCTTGGTGGAAGCAATGGTGCACCAATCCCGTCTTGCCCATACGCCTTGGCGATATCAATGCCACGTTGCGTCCGTTCTTTATCTGCTTTATCAGGAACGCCGTCTCGTCCTTGCGGTCGCAAAAGTAGTCGGGCGACAGGTATCTGCCGACGATAAAGGGATTTAATGTAGCCAACTTTTCCATGCTAAAACCTTGTCTGTTGATGTCTTTGCTAACTTTATTGCAAAGATAATAATTATATTTGCAATAATCGCGAAACAGGAACAAAAGACTGGTAAACGTTGGATTCTGCGTTGACCTAAATCAAAAAAAAAAAATGGAAACTCTTTTTCATTTCCTCCCTAAAGCTTCTACTTTTTTCGTACATTTGCAACTGAACTTTCAGCCCAACACCGATGCAAAGCTATAAATATTAGTTATAAACCACACAGAGCGAATGTTGAGGTGGGAGCGAAGTCCGAGACATCTCAGAGAGCGTCTATCTGACTACGGAGAAGTGTCCCCACGTCCTCTTGTGTCTTTCTTTTTTAATATTACTAAATGTATGATAGTCTGTTCACATGGGGACTGTGCAGACACAAATTTATCTTGATTATGAAGAGATATTTGAACAGTATTAAGAAAATGAGAAAGTATCTGATGGCCTTCGCCGCAGTAATTTGCTGCACAATGGCAGCGTCAATGTTGACCGCATGCGGCAGCGATGACGACGACAGTGTTGAATTCGTGCAATACCATGCAGAGCCCGTTAACAGCAATATCCTTGGACTCCCAGTGGCCACCCAGATGAATACCGCCATATCGTCCGCATTCGGTAGTGACGTCGCCTACAAGCGCGATGACAGCAAGGCCATCAGCATCTGCGACGAAGTAGCGAACAAGAACAAGAATGCCGCCGTGGGGACCGGGACTATTAATTTGATGGTCAGCTTCTCCAGCAGCGACCCAAACGCAACTGGCAACACAAAGGTCATCAAGACCTACAAGTTCCCGTTCGAATAATGTGTAAGTAATGTGTAAAAAACTTGAGCATTTTTTCGAGAATCACACAACGCATTCATCAACGACGGGCTGAAAACACGTCGTTGGCACATTGAAACCAACAAAGGGAATTTCAAGCCACTCTGCTCCCAAAACGGAGGAGAGGCTTGAAATTCCCTTTTTGGGGCTCTTACCGCAAGCAAGAAAGGGCTTCAACCATTCTCCAACAGTTCTTTGTCGGTCAAGAAATCCAGGATGCTGACTGTCATCACGCCCATTTCGTCTTCCTTGCGATGGATATCATCACCTACAATGACAATCTTGCGGAAATTGTCATTTATAGAGAGGAGAGGACGGCGTTCCTGTGCCTCCTTTTCTGGACTTGGCATGCGGAACGCTGACTGGATGTAAATGCGGTTGGGAAGGCGGTTTACCACAAAGTCTACTTCCAACTGCTTTCTCGTAAACTTCCCACTCTCGTCTATTCCAGCTATTTCCACAAGTCCTACATCTACATTATATCCACGACTGCGGAGTTCGTTGTATATAATATTCTCATAAATGTGCGTTTCCTCTTGCTGGCGGAAGTTAAGGATAGCGGCACGAATGCCAATGTCAGCAAAATAGTACTTGGTTTCCGTGCCTATGTATTTCCTTCCCTTCACGTCATACCGCAATGCTTCTTCTATCAAGAACGAGTCTCTGAGGAAATCAATATACTGCTTGATAGTTGTGCGTTTTATGGCACCCCCCTGGGCTGACTGGAAGGTGTTGGCTATCCGTGTAGGATTGGTAGAAGAACCTATGCCGGATGCAAGCACACGAACAAGTTCGGCCATGCCTTCGGGATTACGGAGGTGGTTACGCTCAATTACATCCCGCAAATAGGTTGTTTCGTACATTCCCAGAAGGTACTCACGCTTTTTCACTTCCGTCTCAAGCAGGGCCACCTGTGGCAATCCGCCGTAGGTATAATACTCAAGCCATGCTTTTCGGATGTCACCTCCCATTCCGTTGAAGTACTCATCAAAGGTGAGAGGCCATATCCGAATCTCGTCGCCTCGTCCTCTGAATTCCGTTACCACATCGCTGGAAAGGAAACGGGAGTTTGAACCAGAGACATACACATCAACATTCCTCAGATGTGTCAAACTCAGAATTACTTCTACAAAGTCTTCCACCAGTTGCACCTCGTCAAGAATGATGTAGTACATATTACCATCCTCTTTCAACTGGGCATCTATATTGTCAAGCAACACGTCAGGATTTCTCAGCTTGCGGTTGCGGTAATTGTCCAACTGAATCTCTATGATATGATTGCTCTCCACACCATGTTCCAAGAGCCAGTTGTGCCAAATGTTGAATAACAGAAACGACTTCCCGCATCGCCTCACGCCAGTAACAATCTTCACAAGACCATTTCCACGTCCTGCTATAAGTTCATTAAGGTATTTCTTCCTTTCAAAAAACATATTTAGGGTACATTATTTGCTACTACTATCACTTTTTGTACCGCAAAAGTACTATTATTTCTCAGAACAAGCAAAAGTAAACGGAACAAAATGACAAACAGTATGCATTTTGTCCGTTAGAGGCACGCAAGTTATAACGGAGGGGAGGCTTGAAATTCCCTTTATTTGTAATAGTCTGATAGGCTTTACTCTCCTAAACAGCCAATGGGCACTACATATACTCCGTCTTCACGACGATAGGCATAGTCACCTGTTCCCGTTAGTACCATCATGAAAGAAGGGACATTCATTTTCTCCGTATTTATTTTTCCTGCCAGAGCGAGCAAATTCTCCGCACCTTCATTGACCAACCTGTCGCCTCCTAACTTTACCTCTACAAGCCCATACTTGTCATTACGCAGATGCACCACCGCATCACATTCCAAACCGTTCTTGTCGCGATAATGGTAAACCTCGCCATCCAGAGCATCTGCAAACACACGCAAATCCCTTACACAAAGGGTTTCAAAGAAAAGCCCCATCGTATTGAGGTCATTGATAAGGTCTCGGGGACCCAGACCCAGCACGGCAGTACCTATTGACGGGTCTATGAAATAACGAGTGTTTGCGGTACGTATAGCTGTCTTGGAGCGCAAGTTCGGATTCCAAGCCTCAGAATCTTCTATGACAAAGATTTTCCTCAAAGCCTCCAGATAACTTCCGGCAGTCTTCGCGCTAATTTCATTCTCGTCATTGGTCATCATGTCAGCGACTATCGTTCCTATCGTAGCTTGCGCACCCTGGTTTCTTGGCTCAACGGGGATTATCCATATACAAGATACTGTTTGCCTGCTGTTCGGCAGTAGTAGTCTTGCCACACCATTTGGGACCTTCTATGAGTACTGTCCCTTTGCTGGACAACTTTTTTGCCAGCATTTTATCTGCAACTCTACGTCTATATTCCATACTGTTCAATTCTTTAGTTTTCAGGCGCAAAGTTACATAATTATTTCAACATTTCCTCAGTTGGCCGCATTTTATTTCCCCAGTTGGCTGTATATCGCTTCCCTGGTTGGCCGCATTTTACTTCCTCAGTTGCCCGCATTTTATCGCGAAACAGGAACAAAAGACTGGTAAACGTTTGACTCCGCGTTGACCTAAATCAAAAAAAAAAAAAATAGGAGTTCTTTTCATTTCCTCCCTAAAGCTTCTACTTTTTTCGTACATTTGCAACTGGACTTTCAGCCCACTGCGAAGTCCGAGACATATCAGAGAGCGTCTATCTGACTACGGAGAAGTGTTCCCACGTCCTCTTTGTGTCTTTCTTTTTTAATATTACCAAATGTATGATAGTCTGTTCACATGGGAACGGTGCACAGACACAAATTTAGATTGATTATGAAGAGATTTTTAAACTGTCTTGGAAAGGTGCATGTGCATCTCACCACGATTACAAAGGTTGCTCTGGTGCTATTGTTGCAGACAACCTTGGTACAGACAATACTGGCTGAGACGGGTGACGGGCATTTCTGGCTGAAGTTGCAAGGCAAGAACATCGGTATGGATGGAGCTGTCGGGCACTTTGGCGAGTGGTTCAACCTGCCGAAAGGCTCCACGTTTGAGCTTCTGAGTGACAAGACCGATCAGCTGGGCATCCGCCACCTTCGCTACCGCCAGTATGTGAGGGGCTGTGAGGTGCAGGCTTCAATGGTTATGGTGCATGGACGGGACGGCATAGCCACCTCTGCCAATGGTGTGGTGATGGAGCAGACAATGCAGCCAGATACAAAGGCCAATTCTCTCGCGAGCGACGGTGGAACGTCCGAGAAGCTCTACCTGGTAGAGACTCCTGATGGATATCGCTACGCCACGATGCATTACGATGTCATACAGAACGCTGATGTGTATGTGGATGCCCAGACAGGGGAAGTGCTGAAATCTGTACCTCATAGCAGCTCTATCAGCGAGACGACGATGCAAGGGCGCTCCATGTACAGTGGCACCGTGCCGTTCTCTGTCACCACTCTTGACGATGGTACGCATGTGATGCGTGACGAAACAAGACATATCTACACCGTAGATGCACATAAGGCAAATGGCATACAGCTTGACTATATTGCAAAGGACAAGGATGGAAATACCATATACGACCGTAAACGATATATCGAAGATCAGTGTAGTCCATTTTCCACCAAAGACAATTTCTGGACAAGGCGGCAGCTGGTAGAGGTGACACTTAACTCTTTTAAGATACAGCCGGAAGTTCCTTTTACAGTTTATCTAATACTGCGTGACTATAAAGGTACTGCCATAGACACCTCTGATGTAGTTTACACATCCGATCTCCCCCTTCGCATGACGCTGACTAAAACTGGCGGAAAGTCTGCGTTCTACAATATAGACTCTTTCGGAGTCGAAGTATGGAAAAAGAACTATTTGGGAGATGATGAGCGGCTCGATAGTATTGGTCAAGAGCAATTGTCAGTAGAGGAAAAGGCATGGAGTACAGATGTAACCTCTGGGACATTCCGTACGGTGGCAACAGGCGACCCTGCCGTAGACATTCATTGGGGCATGCAACAGACCTATGATTGGTATAAAAATACGCTTGGTAGAGACAGTTACGATGACAAGGGCGGTCCTATATATAATATACTCTATGCTTCCGCAACAGACGGCTTTCTACCCATGAAGGGCGGCGATAACAATGCACTTGCCGACCACAATTCAAAATTCAATTGCTACATAATGAATTATGGCATTGGAGATGGAGTAAGAATGAGTCCAGTAGTGTCGCTTGATGTTATGGCTCACGAATTTACTCATCTGGTCACAGCATGTACTGCTGGATTGGAAGGTGCAACTATAGACGTACCAGAATCTGCCGCATTGAACGAATCATTTTCAGACATCATCGGCATCAGCGTGAAAAAGGCTGTCAAAGGCAGCAAGGCTAAAGACAATTGGCTGCTAGGTGAAGAGATGATGCTACAGGCTCCTTGTATGCGTGATATGAGCCATCGCAAAGAAGTTGGGTATCCACAGCCCATATACTACAAAGGTAAGGACTGGAAGGACAATGCCGACGAACACATCAACTGTGCTGTGCAGAACTACTGGTTCTATCTGCTTTGTGAGGGGGAAAAAGAGGCTGATGAACCCAATACTGGTGAGGATGCAATCATTGGCATAGGCATCGATAAAGCGGTACAGATAGCCTATCGCAATTTGACCCAATATCTTTCGCCCACCTCTAATTATGTGGATGCATACAAAGGCTCCCTGCAAGCTGCTGCAGATTTATATGGAGAAAAGTCCTATGAATACTCTGAAGTGAAAAATGCGTGGGGAGCTGTCGGCATCGATGAAAACACCACTCCCTCAGCCATCCGCAATGTCACCGCAGAAGCAGGCACGAAGACCGTCGACAGCACGGCATGGTACAACCTGCAGGGGCAGCGCATCAATACTCCCACGCTACCGGGTATCTATATCCACAACGGAAAGAAATATATCATCAAGTAACGCTTGTTGAATAAACCACATACTTGTCCGACAAAACAAAGGGAATTTCAAGCCACTCCGCTTCCAAAATGGAGGAGAGGCTTGGAATTCCCTTTTTGTTAGATAAAGTATTGACACTTATATGATTGGTTGAGGGAAAGTGATAATATCGCTCAAAGGATACCATCAGGAAAGCTTCTAATCCGCTTCTTCAGCCCTAATTTTATAAGGTTAGCACTAGTTTCCGCCCCTAATTTTGTAAAGCTTAACCCTATTTCCGCCCCTAATTTTATAAAATAGTATGCCTTTGCACCTACAAGCCAACAGATTAGGAAATATGAAGAAATACTTAAAGCGACATATAGACCAAGAGTTGCTCCAATGGGCTGAGACTCCAAAGAGAAAACCGCTGCTCTTGCGAGGTGCCAGACAGGTGGATATCCAGTTCCTAATCTTTCAAACAAGCAAGTGGGATGACTTTAACTCCGTCAGGGCGAGTATACGCCATGCTGCCCCCGGTCATTACAATCATCAGGTCTGGTTCGCGTAATGGCACCTGCTTTTCTGTTTTGTTATGCTCTTGTACCAGTCTTTTTATCTCCAGAAGATGTTTGGCACCTTCTTCTATCTCTCGGCTACCTAGCTTACACTCTATCAGCGCATAGCGGCCGTCGTCGAACTTCGGTCAACAACAGTAGACCCCGTAAGAATGAACTGTCCCGGAACTTGACGTTTGTCTACCATATTGCGCACAGCATCCCAAAGCACAGGAGCATCCTGCCACTCATCTATCAAGCGAGGTGTTTCACCCATCAGCAACAAGGATGGTTTTGAAGCGGCAGTTGCGGCATATTCTTCCTGCATCTCCGCATCCTGCATCTTGATGACACTTTTACTCATTTGCTCCGCAGTAGTTGTCTTTCCGCACCACTTAGGTCCCTCTATAAGTACTGCTCCAAAAGCCTCAAGAAGCTCCGCCAGCTGAGTATCTGCAATTCTATGTGAATAACTCATGTCTAAAGTATAATCTTTTTATGTGTGCAAAGTTAATGATATTTAAGCAAGTACGCAAGAAAAAACTATCTTTTGAGGAGTTTTGATGCTAAGAATTGTGGCGTTTTACAACTAACTTTTGCCACTAGTATAATGCTCCCGGTTATTCAGACAAGCAAACGCTAGAAATCCTTGTTGCAGATTTGCATTGCCACCCCATCCGGCATCGTCCGGAAACCATGACGCTCGTAGAAAGCGGCGTTCTTGCTTTCTTCGGGCATTATGTTGAGGTAGAAGTA
>CAVAHD010000051.1:0-19095 GCA_963588475.1 Oscillospiraceae bacterium
GCGCTCTGTTTTAGAGCGCGGACAGGGAGGGTATGGCTATTCGCTGAATAGTTACATTCATTAATAATTTTTCTCCATCCGGATGGTATAGAAATAAAAAATTAATGGTCAATTAACGGTCAATTAACGGCAATTAACGTTAAAACATCCATTAGCGTCAAAACATTCATTAGCGTCAAAAACATTCATTGGCGTTAAAATGTCATTGGCGTTCTAAGGTTCCACCGCTACGGAATCTTTCTTGGTGCTGTCCGCCGGGGCAGCATCGTCTTTTGGCGTCGGCGGGGCAGGAGGCATCGTGGGCAGGTGGAGTAACTTTATGTTGCGTAGGACGGCTATTCTTAGTGGGGCGAAGCCGTCGGCGGGCTTGTTCTCCGAGAGGGAGCTGGCGATGAGGAAATAGCCGCGGATTTTTGTTACGTGCAGGCGCGCCTCGTCGTTGTTGATGGTGAGGACGGCGCTGCCGTCGAACGAGTTGTGGTTGGTGCGTGAGACGACGCTGTCGTTGGCGTAGTAGAGGTCAAGGTGCGCCACGATGTCCTTCATGCCGTCCTGGTAGAGGGTCTGTACGTCGTACTGCAGCGTTATGCGGTCGCCGTCGTGGAACGTGGAGTCGGGCTGTATCTCGAAGGCGAAGCGGTTGTAAGGTGCCTGCGTCATGAGGACCATATTGGGATCGGAGCGCCATACGTTTGCCGTGTCGCTCTCGCTGCCCTCTATGCCCTCCACCTTGCCGCCCAGGGCCACGACGTCGGCATCCATGCGCTCGCCTACGGTCTTGTAGATGCCGTAGAGCTTCTCGGCATTGTTGCAGTAGTAGTCGTAGGAGCGCGCCCACTCCTCCTCCGTCAGGTCGTATTTTTTCAAGACGGAGGCACGGAGCGACGTATAGTCGGCGTGCACGTTTTCGGGTGCATAGTTCTGCAGTGCCTGCGCCTTCTGCATGTCGTAGAGCACATCGGCCATGTCGTCGGCCGACATCACGTCAGACGGCTCGGACGGTTTGCAGCCCACAAGGGCCAGCAGGGCTATCGCTATGTATAATAAGTTCTTCAAAATAAACGAGGTTTTTCTAATTCTTCCTTCCCTAACGCATTAATCTCCTTCCGGCAAAAGAGCAGTATGGCTACTACGCTGACTGAGACGCAGGCGTCGGCGAAATTGAAGACGGGGGAGAAGAAGATGAAGGGCTGGCCTCCGTAGAAGGGCACCCAACTGGGGTACTGCGTCACGATGAGGGGGAAGTAGAACATGTCCACTACCTTGCCCGTTAGGAAGGACGAATAGCCCGTGCCGAAGTCCACGAACTGGGCGGGCATCCATGGGGTGGACTCCGTGAACACCATGCCGTAGAACATGCAGTCTATCAGGTTGCCGAAGGCTCCGGCCAGCAGCATGGAGAGCAGCACCAGCCAACGCAGGCGCGCACCTGCCGCCAGTTGTCGGTAGATGTACCATATCAACGCGCCGCACGCCAGGGCACGGAAAGTGCTCAGGGCGTACTTGGGAATGAACGACATGCCGTAGGCCATGCCGTTGTTCTCGATGAACGACAGGTAGAACCAGTCGGTCACGTGCACACTTTCGTGCAGACAGAAGCCCGTCTTGATGCTTACCTTGATTATCTGGTCTATTATAATCAAGATGAGCACCAAGGCGCACATACACAATCCTCTTTTTCTCATTTAGTGGTCTTTTTTCATCTTTGACTCCACAGACAATGTGGCGTGGGGCACTATGCGCAGACGCTCCTTGGGGATGAGCTCGCCCGTCATGCGGTCGATGCCGTACGTCTTGTTGCGTATGCGCACCAGGGCTGCCTCAAGGCCCTGTATGAACTTCTGCTGACGCTGGGCCAGCACTACCAGTTCGGCCTTGTTTTGGGTAGTAGAGCCCTCCTCGAGAATCTTGTACGTCGGGGAGGTGTCTGCCACATCGTTACCTTCATCGTTGCGGAGCTGCCGCATCATGTCGGTATAGTCACGGCGTGCCAGTTCCAGTTTCTGTTCGATGATTACCTTGAACTCTGCAAGGTCCTCGTCGCTGTAGCGCTTTTTGATCTCTGCCATAGTATTAAAAGGTTTTAAGTTGTGAAGGTGTGGATTATTATTAAACATTAGAGGCCAGAGGTTAACGGTGTTATCGTTCTGAATACCCTGTGTAACCTCTGACCTTTGTATATCATGTATTATGCTTTTGCGATGGAAATCTTGACTGTCTCGTCGCCCAGCTCAGCGGTCTGTCCGTCGGCCACTTCGCCCACGGTGAGCGAGTTGGCGAGAACCTGCGCCTTGATGTGGTCGCCGAAGACGTTGACAGCCTGCTCGGTGGCGTCTGTCTTTTCTATCACGACGTTGATGCGGTCGGTAATCTCCAGGCCGGTCTCCTTGCGGAGTGCCTGTATGCGCTTGATGATGAGGCGCGAGTTGCCTTCCACCTTCAGTTCAGGTGTTATCTCGATGTCGAGTGCCACGGTGATGGAGCCTTCCTGTGCGATGGTCCAGCCGGGAATGTCCTCGGAGATTATCTCTACGTCGACGGCCTCCACGGTGGTGGGCTGACCTTCCACGTCGAGGATTATCTGTCCGGCTGTCTCGAGCTCCTTTATCTGCTCCTGCGACATTGCCATGACGGCGGCGTTGACGCTCTTCATCAGTTTGCCGAACTTCTTGCCCATCGTGCGGAAGTTGCACTTCACCTTCTTGACGAGCTGCATTCCCTCGCCGTCGCCGATGAAGTTGAGCTCCTTGACGTTGGTCTCAGCGAGGATGACGGCTGCCATGCGCTCTATCTGCTTGCGGAAGTTGTCGTTGCCGCCGGCAGGTATTGAGATGGTCTGCAGGGCCTGTATCACTGGTATCTTCACCTTCTTGCGCAGTGAGAGTACCATAGAGGTAACCTGCATTGCCTGCTGCATGGACTGCTCCAGCTCGGTGTCGATGTAGTCCTCGTGTGTCTCGGGGAACTTGGCGAGGTGTACGCTGATTGCGTTGTCCTTTCCGGTAGCATCGTTGAGGTCGCGGAAAAGCTGGTCGGCGTAGAACGGCGAGATAGGCGCGATGAGACGTGCCAGCGTGTCGAGACAGGTGTAGAGTGTCTGATATGCAGACAGCTTGTCCTGTGTCATGCCGCCGCCCCAGAAGCGTTTCTTGTTCAGACGGATGTACCAGTTGGAGAGCTTGTCGATGACGAAGCTCTGTATCATGCGGCCTGCCGGTGTAGGCTCGTAGTTGGCCAGTGTGGCGTCGACGTTCTTCACGAGCGTATTGAGCTCAGAGAGCAGCCAACGGTCGAAGTCGGGACGCTCGGCAAACGGTACGTCAGCCTCGGAGTAGTCGAAGCCGTCCACGTTTGCGTAGAGGGTGAAGAAGGAGTAGGCCTGATAGAGCTTGATGAAGAACGATGAGGTCACTTCCTTCACGCCGTCGGGGTCGAACGAGAGGTTGTCCCACGGTGCGGAGTTGGTTATCATGTACCAGCGCACGGCATCGGTGCCGTATGTGGCGATGCAGTCGAAGGGGTTGATGACGTTGCCCAGACGCTTGGACATCTTGATGCCGTTCTTGTCCAGCACGAGACCGTTGGAGATGACGTTCTTGAACGCTACGGAGTCGAACACCATGGTGCCGATGGCGTGGAGCGTGAAGAACCATCCGCGTGTCTGGTCTACGCCCTCAGCGATGAAGTCGGCAGGGTATGCGCCGTTGTTGTCGATGAGCTCCTTGTTCTCGAATGGGTAGTGCACCTGTGCGTATGGCATGGCACCTGAGTCGAACCACACATCGATGAGGTCCAGCTCGCGTGTGAGCACGCTGCCGCTCTCGCCGACGAGCTTGATGTCGTCAACGTACGGACGGTGGATGTCTATCTTGTCGTAGTTCTCCTGGCTCATGTCGCCCGGCACGAAGCCTTTGTCCTTCAGCGGATTGGACTGCATCACGCCAGCTGCCACGGCCTTCTCTATCTCGTTGTAGAGCTCTTCGAGAGAACCGATGCAGATTTCCTCCTTGGTCTCGCGGTTGCGCCATATTGGCAATGGGGTACCCCAGTAGCGTGAGCGTGAGAGGTTCCAGTCGTTGAGGTTCTCGAGCCACTTGCCGAAACGGCCTGTGCCCGTAGACTCCGGCTTCCAGTTGATGGTCTTGTTCAGCTCGTACATACGCTCCTTGCAGGCGGTAGAACGGATGAACCAAGAGTCCAGCGGATAGTAGAGCACCGGCTTGTCGGTACGCCAGCAGTGCGGGTAGTTGTGCACGTGCTTCTCTATCTTGAATGCGGTGCCCTCCTCCTTCATCTCGAGGCAGAGGATGATGTTGAGGTCCATGTCCTTGCTGGCAGCCTTCTCGTCGTACTTGCCGCCCTCGTTGTACTTGGGGTCGTAGGCGTTCTTGACGTAGTCGCCGGCGTGCTTCCAGTAGCTCTCGTTGACGCAGAGCGACTTGAACTCAGCGTCCATGTCCTTCTCCACGAAGTACTTGCCCTGGAAGTCCACCATAGGACGTGTGTCGCCGTTCTTGTCGAGGATGTAGAGACCGGGGATGCCAGCATCCTTGGCCACCTTGGCGTCGTCGGCACCGAACGTAGGTGCGATGTGTACGATACCCGTACCGTCCTCTGTAGTCACGTAGTCGCCGGAGATGACGCGGAATGCCTCAGCCTCCTTAACGATGACCTTGTCGCCCTCCAGTGCGCATGGCTTCACCCATGGCATCAGCTGCTCGTAGTGCAGACCTACAAGCTCTGGGCCGAGGAACTCGCCTACCACTTCCCATGGCATGGCGTCCTCGGTCTGCTTCTCGTTCTCCTCCTGAGAGAAGTAAGCACTTAGGCGCGACTTGGCGAGGATGTAGATAGCCTGCTCGTGAGAGTATGGGTTGTAGCCCTTCACGGCCACGTACTCTATCTTCGGTCCTACGCAGAGTGCGGTGTTTGAAGGCAGAGTCCATGGTGTGGTTGTCCATGCGAGGGTGTACACGGGGAGTCCCTGGTTGAATATGGCAGCCACCTTCTCGTTGGCATCCTCGGGGGTTATCATCTTGAACTGCACGGTAGCCGTGGTGTCCTTGACATCGCGGTAGCAACCGGGCTGGTTCAGCTCGTGTGACGACAGACCCGTTCCGGCTGCCGGAGAATACGGCTGTATGGTGTAGCCCTTATAGAGCAGGTTCTTGTTGTAGAGCTGCTTGAGGAGGTACCAGAGGCTCTCGATGTACTTTATGTCGTACGTGATATAGGGGTGCTCGAGGTCTACCCAGTAGCCCATCTTGTTGGTCAGCTGAGTCCACTCGTCGGTGTACATCATGACGTTCTTGCGGCATGCGTCGTTGTAGTCGTCAACGGAAATCTTCTTGCCGATATCCTCCTTGGTGATGCCCAGCGACTTCTCTACCGACAGTTCCACGGGCAGTCCGTGGGTGTCCCAACCAGCCTTGCGCTTCACCTGGTAACCCTTCATGGTCTTGTAGCGCAGGAAGGTATCTTTAATAGTACGTCCCATCACGTGGTGGATACCCGGATGTCCGTTGGCCGAAGGAGGACCTTCGAAGAATATGAATTTAGGAGCACCTTCGCGTTCGTCGATGCTCTTATGGAAAACGTCATTCTTCTCCCACTCAGCGAGAACCTCTTCGTTAGTCTTCACGAGGTTCAGTGCCTTATGTTCAGCAAATTTCTTACCCATTGTGCAATCTATATTGTTTTTGTTTTTTTGTTTCTTATTATACTTTTGACCTCCCCTACTCCATCGTCATTGTCTTGGCTGGACGTATCATTGAGACGTAGAAGCTGGGGACTACCAGGATTAGGACTGTGATGACGAACGTTACGACGTTTAGCAGTAGGAAGACCCACCAGTTTAGCTCTACTGGGGCTTCTGTCACGTAGTACGACGTTGGGTCGAGCGTTACCAGTCCTGTGTACTTCTGCAGGAGACAGATGCCGATGCCCAGGACGTTGCCTATCACCATTCCCTTTATCACGATGAACATTGCCAACCAACGGAACGTGGTGCGGACGAGGGAGTTGCGGGCTCCTATGGCCTTCATCACACCTATCATCGACGTGCGTTCGAGGATGATAATCAGCAGACCGCTGACCATGGTGAAGCCTACTACGCAGACCATCAGAATGAGGATTATCCATACGTTGAGGTCTAGCAGACTCAGCCACGAGAATATCTGCGGATTGGTATCGTAGATGGTTGCGGACGACAACTCGTGATAGCCAGTGCCGTCCAGCTTGCCGTCCACCTTCTTACGCATCACGTCGTGGATGCTGCGGAGACTGTCGAAGTTCTCCACCGTTATCTCGCAGCCCGACACCTCTATCTCGTCCTCCTCGGGGAGGATGCTCCAGCCGTTCAGCTTCGAGATGGTATAGAGGTCGGTGAAGCAGATGGCCTCGTCGTAGCGCGTCAAGTTGGTCTGGTAGATACCCTTTACGGTGAACGGCCTTGCGCGCACCTCACTATCGCCGAGGAAATAGGCAAACACCTTGTCGCCCACTTTCAGGCGGAGCTTGTCGGCCATTATCTTTGAGAGGAGCAACTGCTGGGTGGACCTCTCGGCACTCAGCTGCGGCATCACGCCCTCCACGAGGTTGCTGGCGATGAACGTCGTGTCGAAGTCCTCGCCAACGCCCTTAAAGGCCACACCGAGGAAGTCCTTGTCGGTCTTCAGCACGCCCTGCTTTATGGAGTAGCGCTGCACGTGCTTCACGCCGCTGACGCCTTTGAGAGCCTTGACGAGACTGTCGTTGGCCAGTATGGGGTGCGACTGGTCTGTGGTCTGTGCCGTCAGCACGTTGGTCACGACGATGTGGCTACCGAACCCCACCACCTTGTCGCGTATCGTGTGTTTGAAGCCAAACACGACGGCGACGGAGACTATCATCACCGCCATTCCGATGGCAATGCCCAGCATGGCAATACGCATAGCAGGCTGACTGGCCTTCTGCTTATCCTGTCCGCCTGTATACAGATGATGTGCTATGTAGAATGGGAGATTCACTTTTTCGTTCTTGCAAGGATTTTATTCCACGGTTCGTCCAGGGTACTGCTCCAGTGCTTTGCGGAGCACGAGGAGGGCACGCTCGAGGTCGTCCTTCTTTAGGATGTAGGCGATGCGGACTTCGTTGATGCCTGAGCCGGGCGTGGTGTAGAAACCGGCACCGGGGGCCATCATTACCGTCTCGCCTTCGTAGGAGAACTCTTCGAGACACCAGCGGCAGAACTTCTCGGCATCGTCCACCGGCAACTGCGCCATGGTATAGAACGCTCCCATCGGGATAGGCGAATAGACACCGGGGATGCGGTTCAGTCCGTCGATGAGCACCTTACGGCGCTCCACGTACTCGTCGTACACGTCGCGGTAGTACTCCTCGGGTGCATCAAGAGAAGCCTCCGCCACAATCTGACCGATGAGCGGTGGGGACAAACGCGCCTGACAGAACTTCATCACGGCCTGGCGCACGTCCTTGTTCTTCGTTATCAAAGCACCGACACGGATGCCGCACTCGGAATAACGCTTGGAAACGGAGTCGATGAGTATCACGTTGTTCTCGATACCCTCCAAGTGGCAAGCCGAGATATACGGGCTTCCCGTGTAGATGTACTCGCGGTACACCTCGTCGGAAATCAGATACAGGTCGTACTTCTTCACCAAATCGCGAATCTGGTTCATCTCGCGACGCGTGTAGAGGTAGCCCGTCGGGTTGTTCGGATTGCAAATCATGATGGCACGGGTGCGGGAATTGATAAGTTCCTCGAACTTCTCCACCTTTGGCAGCGAGAATCCCTCGTCGATTGTCGTGGCGATGGTACGAATCTTGGCACCTGCCGAGATGGCAAACGCCATATAGTTGGCATACGCCGGTTCGGGGACGATGATTTCATCCCCCGGATTCAGGCACGCCATGAACGAGAAGAGCACAGCCTCCGAACCACCACACGTGATGATGATGTCGTCGGCGTTGACGTCGATATGATACTTGGCGTAATAGTCAACGAGCTTCTCGCGGTACGAGAGGATTCCCTGGGATGGGGAATACTCCAGTATCGTGCGGTCGATATTCTTAAGAGCATCCAGACCCACCTGTGGTGTAGGCAGGTCGGGCTGGCCGATGTTCAGATGAAAAACCTTCGTTCCCCGCTTCTTTGCAGCCGCTGCAAGAGGAGCGAGTTTTCTGATAGGCGACTCGGGCATTTCTACGCCGCGATTTGATATTGTAGGCATCTTTTTTAACTTGTGTTTGGTACAAAGTCCTCAAATAATTGGCGCAAAATTACAAAAAAGATTTGAATAAACAACATATTCGAATTGTTTTTGTTATAGAAACGTTTTTTTATAACGTTGAAAATATTTTTAAAAGCATTTGTTTTGCTATCTTAAGATTTTATCTTACCTTTGCCACGTATTTACAAAAATTACACTTTAATCTATTTTCATACACACAATTTTTATGTATTTCACGTTATTCATCACCGTCGTCATCACGGCAGTATTCTTGGTGGTAGCGGCGTACATCACAGCAAAACTGCTGGGTCCGCGTTCCTACAACCAGGTAAAAGGTGAACCGTTTGAGTGTGGTATTCCTACGCGCGGCAGCTCTTGGTTGCCAATGCACGTGGGATATTATCTTTTTGCCATACTCTTTCTGATGTTCGATGTCGAAACGGTATTCCTGTATCCGTGGGCAGTAGTTGTTAAGGAATTCGGTGCAATGGCCCTGTGCAGCATCGGCTTCTTTATGTTGGTACTTGTATTTGGCCTGGCATACGCCTGGCGGAAAGGAGCGCTCGAATGGAAATAAAGAAACCGTCTATCAAGTCTATCCCTTACGAGGAATTCAAGGACAACGCTACGCTTGAGGCTATGCTCAACGAGCTGAACGAGGGTGGTGTCAATTGCGTTCTCGGCAATCTCGACTCGCTCATCAACTGGGGACGCAGCAACTCGCTTTGGTCTCTGACGTTCGCCACCTCCTGCTGCGGTATCGAGTTCATGGCCGTAGGTTGCGCACGTTACGACTTCGCCCGCTTCGGTTTTGAGGTGACACGTAACTCTCCGCGTCAGGCCGACCTCATCATGTGCGCCGGCACTATCACAGCCAAGATGGCTCCGGCCTTGAAGCGTCTCTACGATGAGATGGCAGAGCCTAAGTACGTCATTGCCGTCGGCGGCTGCGCCATCAGCGGCGGTCCGTTCAAGTCCAGCTACCACGTGGTGCGCGGCATCGACGAGTTCCTCCCCGTTGACGTTTACATCCCCGGCTGCCCCCCACGCCCGGAGGCTATCCTATACGGCATGATGCAGCTGCAGCGCAAGGTGAAGGTGGAGAAATTTCTCGGCGGTCGCAACCACAAGGAGGAGAACCCGAACCCTATCGTCATCAAGGACATTCCAAAGAACTTCATTGCCGAACTGAAGAAGGGTGCCGAGAAGTGCATCGACATGGCAAAGAAGGAAATCAACGATATCATCAAGTAATCCGGAGAACAAAACGAAATGAAACTAAACAACATAGAATTTCCTCTAAGTCAGTTTGCCTCAGAGATGGCAAAGCTGAAGAATGAGAAGCATTTCGACTTCCTCATCACTATCGTTGGCGAAGACTTCGGCGAAGAAGGTCTCGGATGCATCTACATCCTGGAGAACACTCAGACAAACGAGCGTTGCAGCGTACGCATGCTGGCCGACAAGGACCAGGAGTACATTCCTACGGTATCGCACATCTGGCGCGGCGCCGAGATTCTGGAGCGTGAAGTGTACGACTTCCTCGGCATCAAGTTCACCGGTCACCCGGACATGCGCCGCCTCTTCCTCCGCTCAGACTTCAAGGGCTACCCCCTGCGCAAGGACTTCGACATGAGTCCCGAGGCAAACGGATACACCCTGGAGAGCGACGAGGAGCCGGACTACACATACCAGTATGAGCTGGACAAGAACGGAAAGCTCACAGCAAAGAAGGTCAGCCTCTTCGGCGACGACGAGTTCGTAGTGAACCTCGGTCCTCAGCACCCTGCCACACACGGTGTGCTCCGTCTGCAGACTGTGCTGAACGGCGAGACAATCAAGCGCATCTATCCTCACTGCGGATACATACACCGCGGCATCGAGAAGATTTCTGAGTCTTATACTTATCCTCAGACACTGGCCTTCACCGACCGTCTCGACTATCTCTCGGCCATGATGAACCGCCACGCCCTCTGTGGTGTCATCGAAGAAGCCATGGGCGTTGACGTCGGCGACCGCGTACGCTACATCCGTACCATCATGGACGAGCTGCAGCGTCTGGACTCTCACCTGCTCTACTACGGCTGCTGCGCACAGGACCTCGGTGCACTCACCGCATTCCTCTACGGCATGCGTGACCGCGAGTACGTGCTCAACGTGCTGGAAGAGACAACGGGCGGCCGTCTTATACAGAACTACAACCGCATCGGCGGTGTGCAGGACGACATCGACGTGAACTTCGTACGCGACGTGAAGAAGCTCTGCCAGTATCTGCGCACCAAGTGGGCTGAGTATGAGGACGTATTCACAGGCAACATCATCGTGCACAACCGTTTCACCGGCGTAGGCACACTCTCTAAGGAGGATGTCATCGACTTCGGTTGCACAGGCGGCACAGGCCGTGCTGCCGGTTGGAACTGCGACGTGCGCAAGACTCACCCTTACGGTGTTTACGACAAGGTGGACTTCAAGCAGATAACATTCGACGCAGGCGACTCCATGGCCCGCTACCTCGTCCGCATGGAGGAGATGAAGCAGAGCGTTGCCATCATCGAGCAGCTCATCGACAACATCCCTGCCGGCGACTTCTACGTCAAGCAGAAGCCTATCATCCGCGTTCCGGAAGGACAGTGGTACTTCTCTTGCGAGGGCTCACGTGGCGAAATCGGCGTTTACCTCGACAGCCGTGGCGACAAGAGTCCTTACCGTCTGAAGTTCCGCCCAATGGGACTGCCCCTCATCTCTGCCATCGACACAGCATGCCGTGGCGAGAAGGTGGCCGACCTCATCGCCGTCGGCGCTTCCATGGACTACGTGATACCGGACATCGACCGCTAAAATATCGCGCGCGTTCCTATTTATATATTATAGGCTTGTAGCTTATAAAATCTATAGGCAACAAAAAAGTAACTAAAAACAAACTATACACATGTTTGATTTTCAAATAGTAACCTCCTGGTTCAATGACCTGCTGCTCAACGTGATTGGCTGCCCCAACTGGCTCGCCATTCTCATCGAGTGCATCCTGGTGGGTCTTCTTATCATCGTAGGCTATGCCTTGCTTGCCATTGTGCTCATCTTCATGGAGCGTAAGGTCTGCGCCTACTTCCAGTGCCGTCTCGGTCCTATGCGAGTAGGTCCCTGGGGCTTGCTGCAGGTGTTTGCCGACGTGCTGAAGATGCTCATCAAGGAGATCTTCTTCGTTGACAAAGCCGACAAGCTGCTCTATGCCCTCGCTCCTATCCTCGTCATTGCGGGTAGCATCTGCGCCTTCGCATTCCTGCCTTGGAACAATGGCGCCATCGTGATGGACTTCAACGTCGGCATCTTCCTCTACACGGCACTCAGCTCCATCGGTGTCATCGGTGTCTTCATCGCCGGTTGGTCTTCCAACAACAAGTTCGGTCTTGTATCGGCAATGCGTGGCGCCGTCCAGATGATTTCCTACGAGATGTCTCTCGGTCTGTGCCTCATCACCGCCTGCATCCTCACCGGAACAATGCAGATAAGCGGCATCGTGGAAGCACAGTCAGCCCCCTTCGGATGGCTCATCTTCCAGGGACACATCCCAGCTCTCATCGCTTTCTTTATCTTCCTCATCGCTGGTAACGCCGAGGCAAACCGCGGACCTTTCGACCTCGCCGAGGCTGAGTCGGAGCTTACCGCTGGCTACCACACCGAGTACAGCGGTATGGGATTCGGTTTCTACTACCTGGCAGAGTTCCTCAACCTGTTCATCGTGGCCGGTATGACCTCGCTGATGTTCCTGGGCGGCTGGATGCCACTGCACATCGGTGTAGAAGCCTTCGACCAGGTGATGGACTACATCCCGGGCATCGTATGGTTCCTTGCCAAGGCATTCTCCATGGTAATGCTGCTGATGTGGATTAAGTGGACCTTCCCACGCCTGCGTATCGACCAGATTCTGAAGTTGGAGTGGAAGTACCTCATGCCACTGGCTCTCTTCAACCTCGTCCTGATGACCTTCTGCGTTGCTTTCGGTTGGGTAGGCTCTCTGTGGAGCGGTCTCATCGTAGCAGTAGTGCTCGTGGCAGTGCTCGCAGTGATAGCTGCCCGCGCAATGAGCAAGGCTGCCAAGGCCAAGAAGGAACAGGCTCTGGTAATTGGGTAATCCGGTATTCCGAAGTAACACATTACCCTCTAAACACTTAAATCACATAACAAAGAAAGTATGTCAAACAACAATTCATATTTCGGTAGTGCTGTAGCCGGTTTGAAGACCCTTCTCACCGGTATGGACATCACCATGGGCGAGTTCATCACGCCAAAGGTGACGGAGCAGTACCCCGAGAACAGAAAGACGCAGCACATTGCTGAGCGTCACCGCGGCACACTCATCATGCCGCACGATGCGGAAGGCAAGAACAAGTGTATCGCCTGCACGCTGTGCGAGAAAGCCTGTCCTAACGGCTCCATCAAGATTGTGTCGCAGATGGTGACTACGGCAGACGGCAAAAAGAAGAAACTTCTTACCGACTACCAGTACGACCTGGGCGACTGCATGTTCTGCCAGCTCTGCGTCAACGCTTGTCCGCACGACGCCATCAAGTTTGTAAAGGATTTCGAGAACTCTGTCTTCAACCGCGACGTTCTCAAGCAGCACCTCAACATCCCGCCTACAAAGGAAGAGATGGAACAGTACGCCAAGAACGCTGCTGCTGTCGCTAAGGCTGCTGCAGAGAAGAAGGCTGCCGACGAAAAGGCTGCTGCCGAGAAGAAAGCCGCCGAAGAGAAAGCTGCCAAAGCCGCTGAAGCTACCCAGACAGCTAAGCCTGCGGCAAAGCCGGAAGCCAAGGCTGCTCCTGCAAAGCCCGACAGACTCGACGCGTTCTCTGATATTAACATAGGTTCAAAATAAAGGAGGAAAATAATCAATTATGGCAAACATAATAGTATTCGCCGTCCTGGCACTTATCATCATCTGCGCTGCAGTAGCCTCGGTGCTCACCACGAGCATCATGCGCTCAGTGACAGCCCTGCTCTTTGTGCTCTTCGCCGTAGCAGGTATCTATTTCCTTCTCGACTATACGTTCATCGGAACGGCTCAGATAAGCATCTACGCCGGCGGCATGACGATGATCTACATCTTCGCCATACAGCTCATCTCAAAGCGTACACTGCAGGGCCTGACAGAGAACGTTAACTTCAAGCGCTTCATCACCGGCGGTCTGATAGCCCTCGTGGGTCTGCTCACCGTGGTCGGCGTACAGCTGAAGTCACAGTTCTTTGAGAAGTTCTGCGCCGCACCGGACGTGGAGGTACCAATGAAGACCATCGGTACAGCCCTCGTTGGCGGCGAAAAGTTCCAGTATATCCTGCCATTCGAGTTCATCTCAGTATTCCTGCTGGCATGCATCATCGGTGGCTTAGTAGTAGCACGCAACCACAGAAAGGAGGAAGAATAACGACATGGTACCAGTAGAATGTTTCTTTGTGCTTAGCGCAATTCTGTTCTTCATCGGCGTATTCGGTTTCATCACCCGCCGCAACATGATAGCAATGCTCGTCAGCATAGAGCTCGTGCTCAATGCCGCAGACATGAACTTCACCGCCTTCAACCGCCTGCTCTATCCGGAGGGCTACGAGGGTATGTTCTTCACACTCTTCTCCATCGGTGTCAGTGCCGCAGAGAGTGCCGTAGCAATAGCTATCATCCTCAACGCATATCATCACTTCCACAGTGATAATGTGACGAGTATCAAAAACATGAAACTCTAAAATCACTCAACAACAAAGATGGAATTCAAATACACCATAGGCATAATGCTTCTGCCTCTGCTTTCCTTCCTCATCATCGGTCTGACCGATTACTTCCGAGGCAAGAAAGGCTGGTCACACATGGCAGCAGGCCTTATCGGCACAACGTCGCTTGGCCTCGTCACTGTGCTTAGTTACATCACAGCCATCCAGTATTTCGGTGCGCCGCGCTTGGCCGACGGCACCTTCGCCACCATCGTGCCCTACAACATGACGTGGCTGCCACTGGGTTCGCTCCACTTTGACCTCGGCATCCTCCTCGACCCTATCTCGGTGATGATGCTCGTCGTTATCTCCACCGTGTCTCTGATGGTGCACATCTATAGCTTCGGCTATATGCACGGCGAGAAGGGCTTCCAGCGTTACTACGCTTTCCTGTCGCTCTTCACGTTCTCAATGCTCGGACTGGTGCTGGCCACCAACATCTTCCAGATGTACATGTTCTGGGAGCTGGTGGGCGTAAGTTCATATCTGCTTATCGGATTCTACTACACGCTGCACGCTGCTGTACACGCATCCAAGAAGGCGTTCATCGTTACGCGCTTCGCTGATATGTTCTTCCTCATCGGTATCCTCATCTTCGGCTACTACACTGGTTCGTTCAACTTCTCGTTCACTGGCGACATCCAGGGTGCCGCTGCCGACACGTTCACTCTCTGCAACGCCGACAAGGCATGGGCTGCAGGCGGCATGATACTGCCTACCGCACTGGTGCTGATGTTCATCGGTGGTGCCGGTAAGTCGGCAATGTTCCCTCTGCACATCTGGTTGCCGGATGCCATGGAAGGTCCTACGCCTGTGTCTGCACTCATCCACGCTGCCACGATGGTGGTTGCCGGTGTGTTCCAGATTGCACGTATGTTCCCTCTCTGGATTGACTACGCCCCCAACCAGCTGTCCATCGTTGTCGTAGTAGGTGCCTTCACCGCATTCTACGCTGCTGCCGTGGCATGTGCACAGAGCGACATCAAGCGCGTGCTGGCCTTCTCTACCATCTCGCAGATTGCCTTCATGATGGTGGCCCTCGGCGTTTGCCTGCCCGGTCACGGTGAGGAGGAGCTGATAGACAACCACGCATCGCTCGGTTACATGGCTTCCATGTTCCACTTGTTCACCCACGCCATGTTCAAGGCTTGTCTCTTCCTTGGTGCAGGTTGCATCATCCACGCCGTACACTCCAACGAGATGTCCACGATGGGTGGTCTGCGCAAGTACATGCCTATCACCCACGCTACGTTCCTCATCTCTTGCCTTGCCATCGCAGGTATTCCGTTCTTCAGCGGTTTCTCTTCAAAGGATGAGATTATCAGCGCTTGCTTCGCATACTCACCATGGTGCGGCTGGTGGATGACCGCCGTTGCAGCCATGACAGCGTTCTACATGTTCCGCCTCTACTACGGCATCTTCTGGGGCACAGAGAACAAGGAACTTCATGCTCACCACACACCTCACGAGGCACCGTGGACCATGACCTTCCCACTCGTCTTCCTCAGCGTCATCACCGTAGGCGTAGGTGTCGTAACGACCCTCGGCGGTTTCCTCCACTGGGACTGGGCAAGCTTCGGCTCGCTCGTAACGGCATCGGGTAAGGCTTACACCATCCACTTCGACCCTACCATCGCTTCCACCTCTACAATCATAGCAATCTGCTCCATCGCCCTGGCTACTTACATCTACAAAGGCGAGAAGCAGCCCATTGCAGAGAAGATGTACAAGGCTGCTCCACGTCTGCACCGTTGGGCTTACAAGCGTTTCTACATGGACGAGGTATATATGTTCATCACCCACAAGGTAATCTTCCGCTTCATCTCCAAGCCAGTGGCATGGATTGACGAGAAGATCATCAACGGCTTTATCGACTTTACTGCATGGGGAGCCAACGAAGGCGGCGAGAGCATCCGCTCTACACAGGACGGCGACGTACGCACGTACGCTGCATGGTTCATCTCTGGCGCAGTACTGCTGACATTACTCCTCGTATGTCTCTAACACCTTAAACATCAAACATCAAAACAAATGAGTATACTAACATTATTTGTTGTTATTCCCGTACTGATGCTGCTGGGCCTTTGGTGTGCCCGCAACGTCAATCAGGTTCGCGGAGTGATGGTAGCCGGTGCATCATGCCTCTTGGCGCTGAGCATTTGGCTGACGCTCGACTTCATCGGTCAGCGTGCTGCGGGCAACGGAGCTGAGATGCTCTACCAGTACAGCCATGTATGGTTTGCCCCACTCCACATATCGTATGCCATCGGCGTAGACGGCATCAGCGTTGTGATGCTGCTTCTCTCCAGCATCATCGTCTTCACCGGCACGTTCGCTTCGTGGAAGCTGCAGCCACTGACCAAGGAGTTCTTCATGTGGTTCACACTGCTCTCCACGGGCGTATATGGTTTCTTCATCAGCATCGACCTCTTCACCATGTTCATGTTCTACGAGGTTGCGCTCATCCCTATGTACCTGCTCATCGGTTTCTGGGGCAGCGGCAAGAAGGAGTATGCAGCCATGAAGCTGACCCTGATGCTCATGGGTGGTTCTGCTCTTATCATCATCGGTCTCGTAGGCATCTACTTCTTCAACGGTGCTACTACGATGAACATCCTTGAGATTGCTCACGCCCACGCCATCCCTGTAGTGGTACAGAAGGCTCTCTTCCCGTTCGTCTTCATCGGCTTCGGCGTGCTGGGTGCCCTGTTCCCGTTCCACACATGGTCTCCTATCGGTCACGGTTGTGCGCCTACTTCGGTTTCCATGCTCCACGCCGGCGTACTGATGAAGCTGGGTGGCTACGGTTGCTTCCGTATCGCCATGTTCCTTCTGCCTGACGCTGCCAACCAGCTGGCTTGGATATTCCTTATCCTCACCACCTGCTCTGTTGTATACGGTGCATTCTCTGCCTGCGTACAGACTGACTTGAAGTTCATCAACGCGTACTCTTCAGTGTCTCACTGCGGTCTCGTACTGTTTGCCCTCCTGATGATGACCAAGGTAAGCTGCACTGGTGCCATTCTCCAGATGCTCTCCCACGGTCTGATGACAGCCCTCTTCTTCGCCCTCATCGGTATGATTTACGGACGTACACACACCCGTGACATCCGCAAGCTGGGCGGTCTGATGAAGATAATGCCTTTCCTCTCTGTAGGATACGTGATAGCCGGTCTTGCCAACCTCGGTCTGCCGGGCTTCTCGGGCTTTATCGCCGAGATGACCATCTTCGTAGGTAGCTTCGAGAATGCAGACACCTTCCATCGCTGCTGCACTATCATCGCTTGTACCTCTATCGTTGTGACAGCGGTTTACATCCTCCGTACCGTAGGCTTCATCCTCTTCGAGAAGGTTGCCGACCCACACTACGAGACACTGACCGACGCCACATGGGACGAGAAGTTCACCGTATGCTGCCTCATCGCTTGCGTAGCAGGTCTTGGTTCTTTCCCACTCTGGGCAAGCAAAGTAATTGAAAACGGTGTAATGCCAATACTTCAGAATATCGCACAATTATAATATGAATTACTCTCAATTTCTTTATATGGTTCCTGAGGCGACACTGATGGCAGCACTGGTCATCGTGTTCATAGCAGACTTCTGCAGCCACGGTTCTCAGGACCGCAAGTGGTTCAATCCACTGGTGAGCGTGCTTCTCCTGGCACAGCTTCTCATCAACATCTGTCCCGGCACAGAGACGGTGAGCCTCTTCGGAGGTATCTACACCGCCACTCCTGCCACCAACATGATGAAGAGTATCCTCACGTTCGGCACACTCATCGTGGTGCTGCAGTCGCGCCAGTGGCTGCTGGAAACTCCGACGAAGAAGGCAGAAGGCGAGTTCTACATGCTTACCCTCTCTACGCTGCTCGGCATGTTCATGATGATGAGCGCAGGCAGCTTCCTGATGTTCTTCCTCGGACTTGAGATGGCCTCCGTACCAATGGGCTGCATGGTAGCTCTGGACAAGTGGCGCAAGCAGTCGGCAGAGGCTGCCGCCAAGTTCATCCTCACCGCCACATTCTCCAGCGGCGTGATGCTCTACGGTATGTCGTTCCTCTACGGTGCCACGGGCCACATGTACTTCAGCGATGTATTCCCAAGCCTGACCGCCTCTCCTATGGCCATCATGGGTATGGTATTCTTCGTAGCAGGTCTCGGCTTCAAGATTTCCCTCGTACCTTTCCACTTCTGGACAGCCGACACCTATCAGGGTGCTCCAACGTCCGTTACCGGTTACCTGAGCGTAATCTCAAAGGGCGCAGCAGCTTTCACACTGGTAAACCTGCTCTATAAGGTGCTCACCCCACTGATGCACGATTGGCTGATACTGATGTCTATCCTCGTCGTTCTCTCCATCACCATAGCCAACCTCATGGCAATCCGCCAGACAGAGCTGAAGCGTTTCATGGCCTTCTCCTCTATCTCACAGGCCGGATACATCATGCTGGTAGCCATCGGCGGCAACTACGAGATGAGCATCACAGCCCTCATGTACTACGTGCTTATCTACATCGCAGCCAACATGGCAGTGTTCACCATCATCGGTGCTGTAGAGAGTGCCACTGGCGGAAAGACCGAGATGAGCACCTACAACGGCTTGTACCGCTCCAACCCTAAGATGGCGTTCCTGATGACCCTTGCGCTGTTCTCCCTCGGTGGTATCCCACCGTTTGCCGGAATGTTCTCGAAGTTCTTCGTATTCCTTGCAGCAGTAGACGGCCGTCCGGTAATGATTAGCTACCTGATAGTATTCATCGCCTTGGTAAACACCGTAGTATCTCTCTACTACTACCTGCTCATCGTAAAGGCAATGTACATCAATAACGACGGCGAGCCAATCGCCACGTTCAAGATGAACCCCTACACCAAGCTGACCCTGGTACTCTGCACAGCCGGCGTCCTCCTCTTCGGTGTATGCTCCTGCATCTACGACGTCCTCTTCGCCTCGGCAGTGGCAGCGTAATGCCAATAAGAACATATTAAGTAATCTGTAAAAAATAACTTGAGCAATTTTTAATTTGAATTGTGCAAACGACGGGCTGAAAGCCCAACAACTACATAGCCCAGGGCAACGCCCTGGGTTTTTGTTTGTATGTGT
>CAVAHD010000052.1:0-19006 GCA_963588475.1 Oscillospiraceae bacterium
AGTGCAAAGGTACAGAGTTTTAGCGAAACCACCAAACGTTTTTCGAAAAAAGTTTCAGAAAATACGCAAAAAGTGACGTTTAGTTGACCTATATCAATCAAGCGTCACTCATAAAGGCTTTGTATTGTTGAAAAACTTGCTAACGCGATTATTGGCAAAAAGTACCGTGATTGGTGAGTCTTGGCAGGCCCGAAATGCCCAAAGCTTGGGCACGCGATGCCCGCGCCGTGAGAACACGATGCCCGAGCCGCGAGAACACGATGCCCACTTGGTGGGTTTCATAGTTACTGTATGTATTCCTCTTGATGCAGGCGGAGCTGGCCGTCTACCGTGTTGGGGTCTTCGGCACGGTAGTATATTTTGAGGACACTCATGTCGCGTAGGAAGTCGATGCCTCCCACCTCTACCCTCTCGATGTCGAGTCCGGTGCGGTCCTTGAGGTCTGCGAGAAGTTCCTGTCTGCGGTCGGGCTTAATGAGTTCTATGCGGTCGTACTGCACCATCTTCATTGCGAGGCTGCCCTTTAGCTTTATGTTTTCGAAGACGTATATGAGGGCTATGAAGAGGACGTTGACGCAGCAGAGGGGGAAGTACGCGAGCGTGGCGGAGAGTCCGTTGATGACGGAGAGGGCCAGGATGGTGAAGAGGTAGGTCATCTCTCGCACGGGCATAGACTCGGTCCTGTAGCGTATGATGCCGAAGATGGCGAAGAGCCCGAGGGCGAACTCTATCTTTATCTGTGTGCCCCCGAGCAGGTTTATGAGGAAGAAGACGCTGCTGCCGATGAGCATGAAGGTGAAGTAGTACTCCCGGCGGCGGCTCTTAGGGAAGTAGAGGCAGTGGGTGATGATGCCGACGGCGGCGATGTTGATGACGAAGCGGAGCAGCGTGGGGAGTATGTCGAAAATATAGCTATTGAGAATGTCCATATATATAATAATGTGTAAATTGGGTTATTTATTCTTCAGATACAGGCGAGTTTTGTCAGTTGTCTGAGTCGCGGTTTCATGCGGTTGGTGCGCAGGCTGGGGTTTGTCAGTGCCTCGCCGATGCAGTATTTGCTGAATCCGCACTGCTGGATGTGCAGCTGGTGCAGCATGGCCAAAATAGGCGACGGTCGGAGTCCATCGCGTTTCAGCTCGATGATGGCCAGGCGACTGAGGGAGCAGTCTTTGCCTGTCGTAATGTTGCGGAACGAGAGGTCCGTATCAATGGTCAGACGCTCGGTCTTGTCGTTGTTGACGAGGGTGATGCGGTGGAAGCGGTTTTCCAGTTTCTGCTCCAGCAAGGCGGGGTCGATGCCAACGTTCTGCTGGAGGAACTCGCTGGAGCCAACCTCCTCCGCGGTGTCTACGGCGGTGCGGCACTTGTGGGTTTTCCCGTGGTTGTCCTTGGTCTTCACTTCGAAGAAGCTGAGTCCGCTGTCCACGTACGAGCGTATCCTGACCTTTTGCCTCCCGGCGTGCCCGTCGTGGTGTGCGTTGTAGAAGGCGTAGTCATGCGAGTCGAGGTAGACGGTGGAATAGCTCATATTTCTGAGACCGTCTATCTCCTGTATGCGGTAGTCGCGACCCGCCATCTGCAGTAGCTGGAGGAGTTTGTCCAGCGTAGTGACAAACTTCGTGTCGGTCCTGTTCATCAATCGTATCCCCTGCATCTCGTCAAGGGAGATGGGTGGGAACTGCTTCAAAATTGAGGTTATCGTCATAGTGATTAGTATATTTATAGTTGATTTGCACGACAAAGTTACGCCATCCCTATTTTACGTGCAAATCTATTCAACGAACGTGGAAATATTCTAAACGAACAGACAACCTTCCAACTTTTTGGAAAGATAATAGGGTCAAAGGGAGCTCTGTACATTAACAGAAAAAGATAAAATGCAAGAAGCGGCTATCCGAAAATACCTATATGTTTCGGATAGCCGCTTCTTGCGTTATATTATCACAAATTGTATTACGTCGTTAGTTGCCGCTGCTGCGGAAGTCGGTTGGGGGGATGCCGGTGAGTTTTTTGAAATAGCGAGAGAAGAAGGACTGGTCGGGGAAGTTTAGCTTTAGGGCTATGCTCTGGAGAGGCTCGTCGGTAGTGCGCAGGAGTATCTTGATGGCCTGGACGCAGTGGCTGTCTATGAGGTCCTTGGCCGTGCGGCCGGTCTGGTTGCGCACTACGGTGGAGAGGTATCGCGTAGTGATGCAGAGGCGGTCGGCGTAGAAGGGGAGGTCGCGCTCCGTGGCTGCGTGCTTGTGTACTAGCATGAGGAACTTCATGAAGATTCCTTCCTGGCTGCTGACGTTCTTCGTGATGCGGTGGGAGAAGTTTTCCTTTGTGCGGTCGTAGAGGGCTAGGTAGAAGTTGTGCGTCAGGTTGCGCACTATCTGCATCTGGTGCTCTCCGGGGCAGTGGTCCATGACGTGACGTATGGCCAGTATCTGGTGGTTGACGAAGGAGGCTTCGTCATCGCCGATGTTGGCCACGGGATATTCTTTTAGGAAGAAGAGGAAGGTGGGCTCGAAGTGTGTGTTCACCTCATCGTATACCTCTGGGGTGAACGTCACATAGGAGACAGAGAAGTCCTCGCTCCTCTCCACTTGTATGAGGTGTACGCCGGGGAGGAAGAGGAGCAGGTTATTGCGTGTTATGTGGTATGGTTTGAAGTCAACCTCGATGGTTGCCGTCCCACTCTTTACGAGCACAAAGGCTCCTCGGGGTCGCTTCTTTATGGTGCCCAGCGGGTCGGTGGGCTTTTCATCAGTCGTTACTTCTATCTCTTGCATAAAAACATTATTTTCTTCTTACGAGGTGCATGGCCAGCGGTATGCCTACGATGCAGCCTATCAGTACTCCGATGGAGTTAGCGAGGAAGTCGAGCCAGTCGCCGGAGCGTACGCCGTTGGTGAGGTATGCCTGTGCCAGTTCCACCAGTCCGCCCATGATGACGGGCAGCAGCACGGCGCCCGTCAAGTAGTGCGGCCATTGTATCTGCTTGCTGCGTCTGCCGTATTCCGCGCTGATGACGATGACGATTGTGGAGTACATAATGAAGTGTGTCCACTTGTCCATGAAGGCGATGTTGTCAAGAGGTGTCTCCGGAATGGGTATCATGCAGACTACCCAAATGGCTACTATAAGGAGAATGGACAGAGGTTGTTTGCGAAGGTAATTCATCAGTTATTTTTTATTATTAGCTAAATCGGCGGGAGAGTTCTGCCTCGTCTAGGGAGGAGATGATGATCTTTCCGTCGGGGGTGTAGCGTTGTGCCTTGCATTGCAGCAGCTGGGCTACCAGTTTGTTCATGACTTCGGGGGAGAGGAGTTCGCCGTATGGCGTGGCGGCGGCTTTTGCCAGTCCGAGGGCCAGGGTATCGTGGATGCGCTCTGTGGCTGCACCCTCCTGGTCGGCGGCTTCGTTGACTAGGTCGGTGACCAGTTTGACGGGGTCCATGGCACCGAGTCCGGCGGGGAGTCCGGCTACGGAATAGCTTCCTCCGCCGAGGTCGGTGATTTCGAATCCGAGGTGTCGCAGTTCCTCCAGCGTCGGCTCTATGGCAGCTACGCTTGAGGGTGGGAACTCCACCACTTCGGGGAAGAGCAGACGCTGCGTGGCGGCATTGCGCTCGGCGAGGTTGCGGCGGTACTGTTCGTAGAGCACACGTATGCTGGCGCGGTGCTGGTCGATGAGCAGCATGCTGGTTGGGGTGGACTTTACGATGTAGCGTCCCTGCAGTTGCATCACGTCGCTGTCGAGGTCGTCAACTATGAGGGCGCGCGGTGCTGCGGCTGATGCTGACGAAGGGGCAGACGTTGCAGAGGGGAGGTCGGCGAAGAGGTCTTCCCACTCGCGGGCGTTCTGTGCGCTGCGTCCGCGTGGCATGGATGCCGGCGCTGGTGTGGGGCGCTGCATGAAGTCGTCGAATGAGAGGGCTGACGGTCGTGGTGCACCGGCGGCACTGGAAGGAGCGGCCGATGTCTCGGGGATATCGTCGAAGGACAGGGCTTCTGACGATATCGGGGTGTCGCTGAAGGACGGCGCAGAGAGGTCCTGCGGGTCGTCGAAGGGATTGTATTCGGTGTTTACCTCTACGGTGGGGGCGTCCACTTCGTTAAGCGGGTTGAAGACGGGCATGTCGTCCTCTTCGGGTTTGCCTTCTGTGTCGAAGTCGAGCGTGGCAGTATTAGAGAACTTTCCTACGGCATCGCGGATGGCGGCCATGAGGATTTGCCATATTACCTGCTCGTTGTCGAACTTTATCTCCGTCTTTACTGGGTGTATGTTGACATCGATGTCCTCGGGGGCTACGGTGAAGTGGAGAAAGTAGTGCACCTGTTCGCCGTCGGGGAGCAGGCGGTCGTATGCCATCATGACGGCTTTGTGGAAGTACGGGTGCTTCATGTAGCGCCCATTGACGAAGAAGTACTGGTGCGCTCCTTTCTTCTTTGCCGCCTCTGGTTTGGCCACGAAGCCGTGAATCTTGCATACGGTGGTGTCGATATCTACTGGCAAGAGCTGCTGGTTAAGGCGTTTGCCGAAGATGGAGACGATGCGCTGGTGGAAGTTGCAGGCTGAGAGCTGGAGCATCGGCATGCCGTTGCTGTAGAGCGAGAAGTTTATCTCGGGGTACACGAGGACGATGCGCTCGAAGGCCTGCGTGATGTTGGTCATCTCCGTCGTGTTGGACTTGAGGAACTTCCGTCGCGCCGGTATGTTGAAGAAGAGGTTCTCCACGAGGAAGTTACTGCCCTTGGAGCACGAGACAACCTCCTGCTGCGTCACTTTGGAGGCGCTGATGACCAGTTTGGTGCCCACTTCGTCTTCCTCGGTGCGCGTCTGCAGCGTCACCTGTGCCACGGCGGCAATGGAGGCGAGTGCCTCTCCGCGGAACCCCATCGTGTGCAGGCTGAAGAGGTCCGTGGCCTGGCGTATCTTGGAGGTGGCGTGGCGCTCGAAGGACAGGCGCGCGTCCGTGTCGGACATGCCGCGCCCGTTGTCGATGACCTGGATGGAGGCCTTTCCGGCTTCCGTCACCAGTACCTTTATGTTTGTTGCTCCGGCATCGATGGCGTTCTCCACCAGTTCCTTGATGACGGATGCGGGGCGTTGTATCACCTCACCGGCGGCTATTTGGTTTGCCACGGAGTCAGGCAGAAGTTGGATGATGTCCATATTAGTGTTGGCGTTTAGGTGCTACGCGTTGTTTTTCTTGTTTGAGTTCCATTCCCTCGGTCTTTGGTTTCCATACGAAGATGTCGTCCTTGGAGATGGGGCGCATATAGTCGAACCATGCGAAGGTGGGGAGCTTGTGCTTGTCGGGCGGCGTCTGCGTCAGTGGGTACAGCGTTCCCTTGCTTGCGCTCATCCATATCTTCTCCAGTTGCTGTGAGGGGGTGACAAACATCTTCATGGTGTCCGTCTCAGCGCAGTTCACTCCGATGATGGCGGAGTCGCCGTCGAGGGGATAGTAGACGATTTTCACGTTTGAGACGGCCCAGTTTTCCTTCACGTTGCCCTTATCGTCGAAGAAGGCGTACATGTCGCGCGAGGCCACCTGGTTGTAGTGTATGGTGTCCCTGAGCTGTTCGACGGAGAGCGCTTGGTTGAGCACTTCGGCATAGCGAATGGTGGAGTCGTTGAAGAAGACGCGTATCTTCTCGCCAAGGAGCTGGCTGCCATTGTTCCATACGACGGGGTCGCGGTACATGGTCATGCAGGAGTCTTTGGAGAGGAGAACGAGGGAGTCGCAGACGGCCTGCATGTCTACTCGGTAGGCGCGGACGTGAAAATAGCAGTGCACCTCGCGCTGTACGGAGTCGGTGTTCATGTAGTGTGAACGTATGCGTATGGTGTCTCCGTGCATCCAGAGACTGTCCTTCTGGGAGTAGTCTATGACGACGGCGCTGTCCGTAGCGTAGCCCATGCCAGTCTGGTCGTTGTAGTGTAGGATTTCGCCCAGCATGATGTTCTTGTTCAGCGTGTCGTTGTAGACGACGCGGCCGTAGCCTTCGTTCTCGCCGGTCTTGGAGTTGTGGTAGAGGCTGTCGGCAGTGATGGTCTTCTCCTTATTATATAAGGTAGAGCGTCCGAAGAGCTGCGATTGCTCGGTGTTGGTGTTGTACCACGCATTCTCGGTGAGCACGCGGTTTTCCTTGTTTGTGATGAGCGAGGGCTCGTTGTGTCCGTTTGACATCAGGCGCGTTCCGATGACGTGCGCCATGGACTTGGCGTTGTCGTAGTGGAGCGTGTCGGTGTCTATGCGCAGCCCGTTGGCGTTGGTGAGCACTACGCTGTAGTAGAACTCGGACTGTCTGGTGTCGGTGTGGTAGCGTCCCCAGTCGGCTGTGAGCACGTCTTTGCCTTCCACGAGCTTGATGCCTGCCGCGCCGTATGCGTCAGCGGTGCTGTACATGCGGTCGTAGTCGAGGGTGTCGCAGTAGAGCTTTGACTTGCGGTGGGTGAGCACGACGTCGTGCCAGGCGTGCGCCATCTCGGAGTTGCCGTCGTAGTAGGCGCGCTTGCCTACGAGCTGGAGCGTGTCAGCTTGGTTCATGTAGACGTGTCCGATGGCCTCGAAGGAGTTGGAGCTTTCGTAGTAGTACGCCGTGTCGCAGGTGAGCTCCATTCCCTTGTGGGTGAAGTGCACCTTGCCGCGCAGAAACTGTGCTCCGGGGTGGTCGCCGTAGACGTCGTATGTCAAGGTGTCGGCATGCTTGAGGTACACCTTTTCGTCCGTGGTGCGGCGGGGGGCTGTAGTGCGTGCCTTACGTCCTCGTGCAGCGAAGGAGAATACGGCAGTAAATGCAAAGAGACACAGCACCATCAAAGTGATGGTCCTGTGTCCCTTGAAACTGTTTGTTGCTTTATTGTAGTGCATTATAGTCTTTCTTTCTCTTGCGTCTATTCTTTCTCCCATCCTTCATACTCGAAGTCGCAGTTCTTGAACTCGTCATTGAGCTTGACGTAGGTGTCCTTGATTTTGTTCTTCACCCACTCTTTGATGGTCTTCTCGCGCTCGGCGCTGAGCACCACGCGGCTCATGGCCTGGAAGTCGCCGGTAACGGTGGCACGATGGCTCTCGGTGCGGTTGGTCAGCTTCACGATGGCGACGGTGGTCTTACCCTTGCTGTTTATCATGGTGAAAGGCGCAGAAATCTGTCCTACCTTCAGTGTGTCCACGACGCGTGCCACTTCGGTAGGCAGGCTCTTCATCTCGAAACGTGAGGTGACGCTGCCGTCGTCGGATGGTGTCGACATGATGCCGCGGTTGCTTCGGGTGTCCTTGTCGTCGGAGAGCAGTGTGGCAGCATCGTCAAACTTGATCTTGCCATCACGAATGTCTACGAGAAGCGTGTCGAAACGCTCCTTTGTCTTGGCTATGACCTCCTGCGATACGCGTGGCTTGCGCAGGATGTGGCGGCAGTTGATCTTGTCGCCGCGCTTGTCGATGAGCTGTATGATGTGGAAGCCGAACTCCGACTCTACAATCTTTGACACACGCTTGGGGTCGGTCAGGTTGAATGCCACCTGCGCAAAGGCAGGGTCGAGCATGCCACGTCCCGTGTAGCCTATCTCGCCGCCCTGGCGAGCAGAGCCTTCGTCCTCAGAATAGAGGCGTGCGAGGGTAGAGAAGGAAGTGCGTCCGGAGTTGACGCGCTCGGTATAATCACGCAACTCCTCCTTCACTTTGTTTATCTCTTCGACAGGGATGCGTGGCTGCTGGGTTATTATCTGCACCTCGACGGTAGTCGGAATCTGAGGCAGACTGTCCTCGGGAACATCCTTGAAGTAGCGGCGTACGTCGGCCGGGGTCACCTTGATATCCTCCACCAGCTTCTGGCGCATGCGCTGAGTGAGTTCGCGGTTCTTGAAGTCGTCGTGCAGCTCGGTGCGCATCTGTGCCACGGTCTTTCCGCGGTACTCCTCAAGTTTCTCGCGCGAGCCAACCATCTGTATCCAACCGTTTATCTGCTGTTCAATACCGGAGGCTATTTCACTCTCCGTCACCTCTATACTATCGATGGCAGCCTGCGTGAGGAACAGTTTCTGAACGGCAATCTGCTCCAGGATGCGGCAGTCTGGGTCACCGTTCCACTTGACCCCCTCCTGCTCCGACTGCAGACGCATCATCTCGATGTCCGAGCGCAGTATGGCTTCGTCGCCCACGACGCAAACCACCTCGTCGATGTAGTGCGGGTCGGGGATGTCGGATGCTTTCTTTATAGTGGCGGTGGAGTCAGCTGCCGTGGCAGAGGCTGTTGTGGCCACTTCGTCCTGCGCCTTGGTCATGAGTGATGCCGTAAGGAGCAGTGCAAGGGCACCGAGGTATATTTTGCTGTTCTTTATCATTCGTTTGTCTTGTTCTTGTTGTTGTGGCGGTTGGTTGTCGTCTTTTATGGGGCTCTTTTGCAATGGGCGTTTACTGTACGTCCTTGACTTTCTTTATCTCGTCCCAGTAAATCTTTACGGGGTATTTTTTCTTTAGAGTTTCAAGCCATACTTTCTCCTCAGCTTCCTGGCAGTCAGCCTGCACCAGTGCGGCTACGTCGGAGAATTCCTCTGGCTTCTTCAGCATCTTGCCGTAGGTTGCCATGTATGGATAGTCTTTCTTCTCCTTCGGCGTAACGGAGTCGTCCTTGTACTCGTAGCGGTCCACGAGGGTGTTCATGCCTTTCTTGAAGATGCCTTTCTCCACTCTGATACGCAGGACGGAGTCTTTGTTGAAGGTAGTGCGCAGTATCTCTGTCCATTCGCCGAACGGCTTGCCCTTTACGCTCTTCTGCACGGCCTCGATGTCCTTCTCGTCACGTGTATAGTAGGCGATGCCCTTGAAGCGTGGCTCGTCCCACTTGTATCTCTTCTTGTTCTTCTTGAAGAAAGCCTCTTGCTTTGCCTTGTCGGCTGCTACGGGCTGCCATACCTGGCGGTTGCACACCTCGTAGAGGAGCAGTCCGTCGTGGTATTCCTGTATGAGGTAGCGCATCTCGGGGTTGGCCGCCACGATGGAGTCGGTGCGCTGGTCCATCACCTGTTCCTCGGTAACATTCTTTTCCTTAGAGATTTGCGTGAGGCGATTCTGGGCGATAGACTGTCGCACGTTGCGCTTGTCTATAAACTTGTAGATGTCCTCGCGCAGTGAGTCGAACGGCTCCAGTTGCTTGGAAGCCTCGCGGAGGATGATGTGGTAGCCTACCTCAGAGAGTACGGGTTGTGAGGTCTCGCCGTCATGCAGTGCGAAGGCAGCGTCCTCGAAGGCTTTTAGGGTGCGTCCCCTGCTGACCCATCCGAGCAGACCGCCATTGCGTGCGCTGCCGGGGTCTTGGCTCTTCTCCTTTGCCAATGTGGCGAAGTCAGCGCCGCTGCGCAAGGCATTATATATAGAGTCGGCACGCTGATGCAGCTCCTTCATCTTGGCATCGCTGTCGTTCTGACCAACGCGGATGAGGATGTGGCGCAGCTTGAGCAGTCCGTCGGGACCGATGTTCTTTTTCGTGTCGTCGTAGATGACGTGTGCCTCGCGCTCCACGTCAGCATCGTTGATGAGTGTAGGGAGCACCTGTAGGTCGCGATACTTGGTGAACTCCGCACGATAACCGGACAGCGTGTCCAGCTTGGCGTCCAGCGCAGCCTGCACCTTCAGCTTATAGTTTACGAAAAGGCCGACATAGTCGTTAACCGTTTTGCGGTCCAGAACCTCGGGTCCGTTGTTTTTCTTGTAGGAATACTCGAATTCGGAGCGTGTGATGTCCTTACCATTGACGGTCATTACCACGGGGTCCGTTTCTGCCATCGTCGGCAGTGCAAAAGCGCAGCAAAGAGCTAGCGCAGACAGTATGTTCAACTTTTTCATAACACAAAAAGTCCTCTTCTCCGCACGGTCACAATGAGGCGGGCCATGCGGAAAAGAGGATGGTATAATAAATTCAGTTTATTGCGGGCGGCTGTAGTTAGGCGCCTCGCTGGTGATGATTACTTCGTGTGGGTGACTCTCGAGCATACCTGCGTTGGTGATGCGTGTGAACTTGGCACCGTGGAGAGCAGTGATGTCCTTAGCTCCGCAGTAGCCCATACCCGAGCGCAGACCGCCAACGAGCTGATAGATAACCTCCTGTACAGTTCCCTTGTAAGGTACGCGGCCGGCGATGCCTTCCGGAACGAGCTTCTTGGTTTCTACGACACCACTCTGGAAGTAGCGGTCCTTTGAACCGTTCTCCATAGCCTCGAGAGAGCCCATGCCGCGGTATGACTTGAACTTACGACCGTTGAAGAGGATAGTCTCGCCTGGAGCCTCCTCTGTACCTGCAACGAGCGAACCAATCATCACGCTGTAGCCACCGGCTGCAAGAGCCTTGACAACGTCGCCAGAGTAGCGCAGACCACCGTCAGCGATGAGAGGTACACCAGTGCCTTCGAGTGCACTTGCTACGTCATATACGGCAGACAGCTGTGGTACGCCGACACCTGCAACCACACGTGTAGTGCAGATAGAACCAGGTCCGATACCTACCTTAACGGCATCAGCACCAGCCTCAACGAGAGCCTTGGCAGCCTCGCCCGTAGCGATGTTGCCCACTACGATGTCCACCTCTGGGAATGCAGCCTTTGCCTCGCGCACCTTATCGAGCACGCCCTTGGAGTGGCCGTGTGCGGTGTCGATGATGATGGCATCTACGCCAGCCTTTACCAATGCCTCCATGCGCTGGAAGGTGTCAGCAGTTACGCCGACGCCGGCAGCCACGCGCAGACGACCCTTGGAGTCCTTGCATGCCATTGGCTTGTCCTTAGCCTTGGTGATATCCTTATATGTGATGAGTCCGAGCAAGTGGTTCTCCTCGTCGACAACGGGGAGCTTCTCGATCTTGTGCTCCAGCAGAATCTGGCTAGCACTGTCGAGGTCAGTCTTCTGATGGGTAACGATGAGGTTCTGGCTTGTCATCACCTCGTCAATCTTGCGGGTGCCGTCAGTCTGGAAGCGCAGGTCGCGGTTGGTAACGATGCCAACGAGGCGGTTCTCTGCGTCCACCACCGGGATACCGCCGATGTGGTACTCAGCCATCATGTCGAGAGCGTCCTGTACGGTCTTGCCGCGCATGATTGTCACGGGGTCGTAAATCATGCCGTTCTCGGCACGCTTCACGATAGCCACCTGACGTGCCTGTTCCTCGATAGACATATTTTTGTGAATCACGCCGATGCCGCCCTCGCGAGCTATTGCGATGGCCATAGGAGCCTCCGTCACTGTATCCATAGCAGCGGTAACGAACGGAATCTTCAGGTCAATGTTACGTGAGAACTTTGTTGTCAGTGCCACCTCGCGTGGGAGCACCTCTGAGTAAGCCGGGATGAGGAGTACGTCGTCGAAGGTGATACCCTCCATCACAACCTTGTCGTCGAGAAAAGATGCCATAAATCTATTTACTATTTTTAAAAGG
Source organism: Oscillospiraceae bacterium (assembly GCA_963588475.1). Classification (GTDB taxonomy): domain Bacteria; phylum Bacteroidota; class Bacteroidia; order Bacteroidales; family Bacteroidaceae; genus Prevotella. Next base: position 11,425 of record CAVAHD010000052.1, read on the forward strand.
AAATTATTGGTTGCAAAGTTACGACTTTTTTCCCACTTAGGCGTTCTCTTTTTCTCCTTTTTCGGTGCGTTAAGCGTATTTAACCAATCCGCAGGCCGATTTTTTGTACGAGTGGAAAAGTTTTTGTAATTTTGCATCTGCGTTGTGCGTGGAACCCACTTCCGTACGCTTTCCGTTGCACCGGCGCCAAAAAGTAAACAATATGATTTTTCCATTCAACTACCTCCAGACCATAGGCAACTACCTGTTTCTGATGTGGCGTTGCGTTGCCATGCCAGACCGTTGGCGCCTATTCAACAAGCAATACGTCAAGGAGATGGTGTCGTTGGGCATCGGGTCCATCGGTATAGTGCTCCTCATCTCGTTCTTCATCGGTGCCGTCATCTGCATACAGATAAAGCTCAACGTGCAGTCGCCGTGGATGCCACGGTGGGTCAGCGGCTACGTGACACGAGAGATTATGCTTCTGGAGTTCTCCTCCAGCATCATGTGTCTCATCCTTGCAGGCAAGGTGGGCAGTAACATCGCCTCGGAGTTGGGCACGATGCGCGTGACGCAGCAGATTGACGCCTTGGAAATAATGGGCGTCAACTCCGCCAACTACCTCATCGCCCCCAAGATTTTGGGACTGATGACGCTGATGCCCTGCCTCGTGGTGTTTGCCAACGTGATGGGCTTCGTCGGTGCTTACGCCACGGCGTTCATCGGGCACATCCTCACTCCGGACGACCTGACGGCGGGTCTGCAGCACTCGTTCACCCCGTGGTTCATGTGGATGTCCATCATCAAGAGTATCGTCTTCGCCTTCATCATAGCCAGCGTCTCGGCATACTGCGGCTATACCGTGGAGGGCGGTTCGGTGGAAGTGGGCAAGTCGAGTACCACGGCAGTGGTGACGAGCAGCGTGCTCATTCTCTTCGCCGACCTCTTCCTCACACAGTTGTTAAGCTAATACGTTCCCCTACCCCACTCTAACACGTACATCCCACTTTAAGACGTATATCCCTCATGATAGAAGTAAAACACCTGTACAAGTCGTTCCAGGACAAGGACGTACTCATCGACGTCAACGCACGTTTCGAGGACGGCAAGACAAACCTCATCATCGGACAGTCCGGCTCGGGCAAGACGGTGCTGATGAAGAACCTCGTGGGACTCTTCGTACCGACGAGCGGCGAGATACTCTACGACGGTCGCGACTTCGTAAAGTTCGACAAGCGCGAACGCATCCGCATGCGCCGTGAGATGGGCATGCTCTTCCAGTCGTCTGCCCTCTTCGACTCGCTCACCGTGATGGAGAACGTGATGTTCCCCCTCGACATGTTCTCCAACATGACCCTGCGCGAGCGCACGCACCGTGCCATGGAATGTCTCGACCGCGTCAACCTCACGGAGGCTGACGGTAGGAAGTATCCCGGTGAGATATCCGGCGGCATGCAGAAGCGCGTAGCCATAGCACGTGCCATTGCACTGAACCCGAAGTACCTCTTCTGCGATGAGCCTAACTCGGGTCTCGACCCGAAGACATCGCTCGTCATCGACGAACTGCTTAGCAGCATAACGAAGGATTTCGGCATGACGACAATCATCAACACGCACGACATGAACTCCGTGCTCGGCATAGGCGACAACATCATCTTCATCCACAAGGGTCACAAGGAATGGGAGGGAGACAAGACGATGGTACTGAACTCTACCAACAAAAACCTCAACGACCTCGTCTTCGCTTCTGAACTATTCAAGAAGGTGAAGGAGAAGATTAATAATATACAGTAACATTCAAAACAGTTACCTAAGAATCATATCTAAATAAAAAAAAGCGCCAACCTGCATGATGTAGGTTGGCGCTTTTTTTTATTTAGATATGTCTATGCGATGTGTGGTTACAGAGCCTTGTTGAGGTTTACCATCTCTATGGCGGAAATCATGGCGTCTGCACCCTTGTTGCCGGCCTTTGTTCCGGCACGCTCTACGGCCTGCTCGATGCTGTCTGTGGTGAGGATACCGTTGAGCACTGGTACGCCGCTCTTCATGGCTGCTGTGGCGATGCCCTTTGCAGACTCGTTAGCCACCATGTCGAAGTGCGGCGTTGCACCGCGGATAACGGCACCGAGGCAGACAACGGCGTCGTACTTGCCGCTCTCGGCCATCTTCTGTGCGGTGAGAGGAATCTCGAAAGCACCAGGTACGAGAGCCAGGGTGAGGTCGTCAGTATTGCCGCCATGGCGTACGAAGCAGTCCTCTGCGCCAGAGATGAGGTGACCGACGATGAAGTCGTTGAAACGTGAGGCTACGATGCCTATCTTCTGACCTTGGGCGGTCAGCTGTCCTTCTATTTTCTTCATATTGTTAATTGAAAGTTCTACTGAGTAAACTATCTTCTTCTAAGAGTTAGAAACGAGAACGGCAGTCTTACGACTTGACATTCGAGGGTTTCTTGACGTGCAGGAGGTGTCCCATCTTTGCATACTTGGTGTACATATAGAACTCGTCCTTTTCGTTGCACGTCATCTCGATGGGCTCGCGGCTTACCACCTTCAGTCCGAAGCCGTCCAGACCATTAATCTTCAGCGGATTGTTGGTCATGAGGATAAGCTCCTTGATACCGAGGTCGGCAAGGATGCTGGCTCCAGTGCCATACTCGCGCAGGTCGGCGGCAAAGCCGAGCGCGATGTTTGCCTCCACGGTGTCCATGCCCTGGTCCTGCAGGTTGTATGCGCGCAGTTTATTGATGAGACCGATGCCGCGTCCCTCCTGGCGGAGATAGAGCAGCACGCCACGTCCGCGCTCCTCGATGCGTTTCATGGCTTCGGCGAGCTGTTCGCCACAGTCGCAGCGCAGACTGCCGAAGGCGTCGCCGGTAAGACACTCAGAGTGTACACGGCAGAGCACCGGTTCGGGGGTGGTGATGTCGCCCTTGACGAGTGCCACGTGGTGCTCGCCCGTTACCTTATTTATATAGCCATACGCGCGGAACGAGCCGTACTTGGTAGGCAGCTCAGCGTCGGTGACGCATTCGATGAGTTTCTCGGTGCGTCTGCGGTACTCCACGAGCGACTTAACGGTGATGACGCAGAGGTTGTGGTCCTTAGCCAGCTGCTTCAGCTCAGCAGTACGCATCATCGTGCCGTCCTCGCGCATTATCTCGCAGCAGAGACCAGCCTGTGTCAGTCCGGCAAGGCGACAGAGGTCTACGGTAGCCTCGGTATGGCCCGAGCGTACGAGTACGCCACCTTCGCGTGCCTGCAGTGGGAACATGTGGCCCGGACGACGGAAGTCTATCGGCTTAGAGTTGGGGTCAGCGATGGCGCGTGCCGTGATGCCGCGCTCCACGGCAGAGATGCCCGTGGTGGTCGAGATATGGTCGACGGAGACCGTAAATGCCGTCTGGTGGTTGTCGCTGTTGTGCGTCACCATCTGCGGCAGGTTCAGTTTCTCGCAGAGTTCGCGGCTCATAGGCATGCAGATGAGTCCCTTAGCCAGTGAAGCCATGAGGTTTACGTTCTCTGTAGTGGCAAACTCGGCGGCGCAGATGAGGTCACCCTCGTTCTCGCGGTCCGGGTCGTCGATGCAGAGTATGCACTTTCCGGCACGCAGTGCCTCGAGCGCTTCCTCGATGGTGTTGAATTCGTAGTCTTGCATTTATGTAAGTAGTTGGTCGTTTGTATTATCTTGACATCATAAAGTTGCGGTACAAGGCGGTCTTGTCTTCCATGCTATCCGTAGAAGAACCTGCCGCTGCGGAATCGTCTGCGCTGTCGGCCGGTGCCATAGTGAACTTCTCCACGTACTTGGCTATCACGTCGTTCTCTATGTTGAGCACGTCGCCGACGCACACGGAGTGCAGCGTGGTAGCCCCCTGTGTATGCGGTATGAGCGAGACGGCGAAGGACGTAGGCGTCACCTTTGCTATGGTGAGGCTCACTCCCTGTAGCGTCACGCTGCCCTTCTCTACGATATAACGCATCAGCGCAGGTGGGCATTCCACCCATATCCATACGGCATTTTCGTCAGCCTCGCGGCGTATGACGGTGCCCGTGCCGTCCACGTGGCCCGACACGATGTGACCGCCCAGACGCGTCTGCAGCGTCAGGGCGCGCTCGAGGTTCACCTCGCTGCCAGCCCTCAGCTGTCCCAGCGAAGTGCGCTGTACGCTCTCCGGCATCACGTCGGCGGTGAAGCCCGTACCCGTCAGTGCCGTCACGGTGAGGCACACGCCGTTGGTGGCTATGCTGTCGCCCACCTGCGTGCCCTCCATCACCTTCTTTGCGGCGATGTCGAGCCGCACGCTCTTTGAGCCGCGGACAACGCCTTTGAGGCGTCCTATTTCTTCTATTATTCCTGTGAACATTTTACCAGTCCAGTTATCATAACGTCATTGCCGAAGGTCTCCATGGTGGTGTCGGTCAGCTCGATGGCATCCGTCATCATCTCTACGCCGTCGCCCTCCACGGGAGTGCGCGATGCCTTGCCACCGACAATCTTCGGTGCCACGAAGGCCATCACCTCGTCGACGAGTCCCTCCTTGAGCAGAGCCTCGTTCAGCGTACCTCCGCTTTCCAGCAGTATGGAGTCAATCTTCTCCGCTCCGGCGCGCTGCACCAATTCCATGATGCTGTTGCAGTTCCACAGCATCACGCCGGCCTCGCGCAGTTCCTCCAGCTTCTCTTCGTCCGCCATGCTGCCGTAGACGACAACGAGCGGTATCTCATGTGCCGTTGCCACGAGGTTGGACTCCATAGGGATACGTGCGCGGCGGTCCACGACGATGCGTATCGGCTGGCGTATCTCAAATTCCTTCTTGCCCATCTTGGCGAGCGTCTCGTCGGTGAGTCGCACGTTGAGCAGCGGGTCGTCGGCGAGCACCGTGCCTATGCCGCACATGACAGCCATATTATTGCTGCGCACCATGTGCACGTACTGTCGCGACTCGTCGTTGGTAATCCAGCGGCTGTCGCCCGTCTGGGTGCATATCTTGCCGTCGAGCGTCATGGCCCATTTGGCCGTTATCCACGGTCTGCCCGTGGTGATGTACTTCAGGAAGACGCGGTTCTGCATCTTCATGGCTTCCACCAGTCCCTCGGCCTCTGGTGCACCTTCAAGCACGTCCACCTCTAAGCCGGCGCGGCGCAGGAGTTCCAGTCCCTTGCCAGCCACGAGGGGGTTGGGGTCGTTCAATCCCACGACGACGCGCTTGATGCCGTGCTCTATGACGGCATCGGTGCACGGTGGCTGATGGCCGTGATGGCAGCACGGCTCGAGGGTGACGTACATGGTGGCACCCTTGCAGTCAACACCTTTCTCTTCTGCGTCGGCAAAAGCCTCGCGTTCGGCGTGCAGCCCACCGTGTTGCTTGTGGTAGCCGCGCGCCACTATCTCGTCGTCCTTTACGATAAGCGCTCCCACGAGTGGATTAGGATTTACCCTTCCTTCGCCCTGCTGAGCCAGCAGCATGGCATCGTGCATGAGCAGTATGTCGTCTTCTGTTATCATTTCTGTTTTTGTATGCTTCCTTAGCGTAGGCGGCGTCTTCTCTTTCGGACTCCCCTACTTGTTGGGTTGCAAAGTTAAGAATTAATTCGCAAACGACAAAAAATGCGCTTCCTTTTTAATGGTTTTTACCAAGTTATTAGTACTTTTGCAGTCGAATTAGAACAGCAAACGAAACCCAATTACAGAACAGATACAAGCGTGGAATCATCAAAGTCTACTCCTAAAAGCACCCCAAGAACCGTTGCCAACCACTACCGCAGCCTCATCACTCTCGGTCTGCCGATAGTGGTAGGACAGCTGGGCACCATCCTGCTCAGCTTTGCCGACACGATGATGGTGGGGCACCACAGCCTACAGGAACTGGCAGCCGCCGGACTGGTAAACAACATCTTCGCCCTGGCGCTCATAGCATACATGGGATTCTCTTACGGTCTCACCCCCATCGTGGGCAGACTCTACGGTGAGGACAACATCGAGGGCATCGGTGCGAAGCTGCGCAACTCCCTCTATGCTAACCTGCTTGCTGGCGTACTCTTCATGGCGGCGCTGTTTGGGTTCTACTTTAGTTTAGAGCACATCGGTCAACCGCCTGAGCTACTTCCCCTCATCCGCCCTTACCTCCTTATCAATATACTCTCCATCCCTTTCGTCGGAGTTTTCAACACGCTAAAACAAGCCTTCGACGGCATGACCCGCACGGCCGTCCCGATGTGGGCTATGATGATAAGCAACGCGCTTAACATCCTCTTCAACTGGTTCCTCATCTACGGTGTCTGCGGTTTCCCCGAACTGGGTCTCCTCGGTGCCGGCATCTCCACCGTCGGCTCGCGTGTGCTTATGGCGCTAATACTGGTAGCGGTGATGTACAAGGGCAAATCGTTCGAGCTGGTGCGCCGCGGCTTTGCCAAGTCCGCCTTCAGCCGCACGGATTTCCGCCAGCTCAACAAGCTCGGCTGGGTCATCTCGCTCCAGATGGGTATGGAGACGGCCGCCTTCTCGCTCAGCTCCATCCTTGCCGGTTGGTTGGGAGCCAAGTCGCTCGCCGCCCACCAGGTGATGATGACCGTCTCGCAGGTGTTCTTCATGGTCTACTACGGACTGGCCGCCGCCCTCTCCATCCGCGTCAGCATCTTCGTGGGCAGCAGGGACTTCGCCGCCGTGCGCCGTCTCGTCGTCAACTGCGCGGTGCTGTTAGGGTGCGTCTTCGTTGCCGTGGCAATCCCCGTGATTCTCCTGCGCTCCGTCATAGGCAGCTGGTTCACGTCCGATGCCGAGGTCATCACGATGGTGTCATCGCTCATCCTCGTCCTCATCGTCTATCAGGTAGGCGACGGCATGCAGATACTCTTCGCCAACTCCCTCCGCGGCATAGCCCACGTCAAGCCCCTAGTCCCCATGGCCTTCCTTGCCTTCTTCGTCATCAACCTTCCCTTGGGCTACGTCTTCGCCTTCCCGTGCCAGTTCGGCATCTTAGGCGTATGGGGAGCCTTCCCCTTCGGCCTTACCACCGCCGGAGTCCTCTATTGCCTCGCCTTCTACCGCCGTGTGCGGCAGATGGAAGCGTAATAATCTTATTCCTCAATCACCCAGTCTTCGATATTGCCCTTGGTAGAGTCAAAATTGATGCCTACCTTGGTGATGGGTTTGCCGGAGAGGGCGAAGCGTTGGCGGTAGTTCTTCAGGTTTATCTGCTGCATAGCCGCCTGGGCACTCTTGTTCAGCTTCAGCTCCAGGATGTAGAGGTCTGTACGGGTGAGCAATACTATGTCCACCCGCCCATTGGGCGTGTGGACCTCCACGTCGACCAGGTAGTCTGTCAGCAGAGAGAAGATGATGTATAGCATCTGCTGGTAGTGGCCCTCGTAGTTGGTGACGTTGCAGTAAGGCACCGTGCCGAGGAAGTCCTGCAGCAGCCCGAGTGCCCCGTCCATGTCTTGCTTGTCGAGAGCCTGGGCGATGCGGCGCGCCGTGTTGGTTGTGGCGAGTGTGTTCTGGGTGACATAATACGGTATGAGTGCCTTTGTCAGTCCCACTTTCACCTCCTTGTTGGGCACGTCGAGGGTGTAGTAGTTGTAGTCGCGGTTGTAGT
>CAVAHD010000053.1:0-18553 GCA_963588475.1 Oscillospiraceae bacterium
CCACCAAAGAACAATAATAGAAAGAACAATAACACACAGAATGCCGTGTCGGATTCTATTCGTAACTTAGGAGGATATCATCACAACTGTGTTAGTGCTTGACACAGTTGAGATGATATCCTCCAATAAAAAAACTCCGGCCGGAGAATGCGCAAGCATCCCCGCGCCGGAGTCTTTTATGCCCATACATTAAGCCTACTTTTAATTCTGTGCCAAAAGCAGCTTAGCTTCCAACTCTTGCACGTGCCCGTGCCTGTCACTGACTATCACAGGTTGATTACACAAGGCTTTCTCTACTAGCATTTCGTATTGGGCTTCTTCCAATCCGCTCTCCACTTTATTCAAAAAGTCCTCTATTTCAAAGTCGCTCATAATTCTCTATCTTTTCGTATTTCACAATATCGTTTGTCTTCACCGGAATGTTCCTGCCTCCAAAGGCAACTCGCTCACCCCAATTCTGACTATTATCATACAAGACCCAGGCCACGCCTTCCGGGTTGAAGGGAGACAAGCCCTTGGCTATCTCGTCGGCATTGACAAACTCCTTCACAAGTAGCGACTTGGGAAGTATCGTCTTGGAGGCCGTCGTCTTGCCAGCTCCGTTGCAACCTGCTATGATATATAGATGTTTCACCATTACTGCCCACAAAGGTACGACATTATCTTCTTTCGTACAAATATTTTGCGCGAAACACTCTTTTTATCGCATTTCGCGCAAAATAACGAGCGGCTATTTTGCGCGAAATGATATTTTGAGTACCTTTGCAGCAAAATAGCAGTTTCAGTCATGGCACAGGAGATTATCGGCAGAGAGCAGGAAATCAAGGAATTGCAAGCTCTCTATCAGGCAAAGAAGCCTGTTTTCGCAGTAGTATACGGCAGAAGAAGAGTCGGGAAGACATTTCTCATAAGGGAACTGTTCGACGGGAAGCTCACCTTCTACCATACCGGACTGTCCCCATACGAGCTGAACGGACAGAAACTGAAGGAGCAGCAGCTGGGCAACTTCTACACAAGCCTCATCAGGTACGGCTGCAAGTTGAAAACCATCCCAACCGACTGGCTGGAAGCCTTCGACGCCCTCATTGCCCTCTTGGAAGAAAAAGGGACCCAGGAGCGTCAGGTGGTGTTTATCGACGAACTGCCGTGGATGGACACGCCGCGCTCCGGGTTCGTCACCGCCCTGGAGCATTTCTGGAACGGATGGGGAGCCGGCCGCGAGAACCTGATGCTCATCGTATGCGGCTCGGCCACGTCGTGGATATCTGACAAGCTGCTCAACAACCAGGGAGGCTTGTTTGACAGGACCACCGACGAGATAAAGCTGCGCCCCTTTACGCTCGGAGAGTGCGGGGAATACTACAAGGCCAACGACATCGTGATGTCCCAGTTCGACCAAGTGCAATGCTACATGGCAACGGGGGGCATACCTTATTATATATCTATTCTGCAAAAAGGCAAGAGCCTCGCACAGAACATCGACCGACTGTTCTTCGCCCCCACCGCCAAGTTGGGCCTGGAGTTCGACCGCCTCTACTCGTCCCTCTTCACCAACGCCGAGGACTGCAAGAAGATAGTAAGGCTATTGGCGAAGAAAAGGCAGGGGTTCACGCGAAAGGAAATAGCGGAGGCCACCCGGCTGCCTGACGGCGGCGGACTGTCGGCCACGCTCAAGGCCCTGGAAGTGAGCGATTTCATCAGCTCGTATGTAAAGCATGGCTACCCCAAGAGGGAAATCCACTACCGGCTCACAGACTTCTACAGCAAGTTCTACCTCTCATTTATAGACGGTAAGAAGACCACCAACCCAAGGTTCTGGCAGGACAACCTGCTCACGCCAGAGCTGACAGCCTGGCGAGGGTTCACCTTCGAGTCGCTGTGCTTCTACCACCTGCCGCAGATAAAACAAGCTCTCGGCATCAGCGGCGTGCAGACCGAGGCAAGCCCATGGAAGAGCCGCAAGGAGAAGGACGGGGCACAAATCGACATGGTCATAGACCGTGCGGACCGCATCATAAACGTTTGCGAAATGAAGTTCTGCGAGGACGACTTCTCCATCAGTGCTTCCTACGACAAGACGCTGCGCAACAAGCTCAGCACCTTCGCAGAAGAGACACGCTGCAAGAGCTCCCTACACCTCACGATAGTAACTACCTACGGCTTGAAATTCAACGAATACGCCGGAAGGGTGCAAAGCGTCATTACAATGGAGGACCTGTTCAAATAGGGCAGTTGGGCACGATATTTCACAATTACCTGCATCATCTCGCAGTTCTGTTGTTACAATAAAAAGACTCCGGCAGGAGGATGCGCAAGCATCCCCCCGCCGGAGTCTTTTTATGCCCATATATTAAGCCGACACAAGAAAAGTGCTACCTTTTTGTACTTTTCTTGTTTTTACCGTAAATTCAGCCTATCGTTTGCAAACGAACAAAAACAGGTAGCTATGCAACAAACAATCATTGGCAGGGAAAAGGAAAAGGAGGCATTAGGCAGATGTATGTGCTCGGCACGCTCTGAGTTTGTAATAGTCTATGGAGGAAGACGAGTCGGCAAGACTTATCTTGTAGACAATTACTTCCATGGGGATTTTGTGCGATATGATATTTTTTGTACCTTTGCTCCCAAATTGCAGGAAGTAATATGAACTACAAGAGACTGCCTTACGGCATACCAGACTTTACGTGGATTAGGCAACAAAACAATTACTTGGCCGACAAGACCATGTATATCCCCAAGATGGAGGAAGCAGGAAACTTCCTCTATCTCATCCGTCCGCGCCGTTTCGGAAAGAGCGTCTTCCTCACGATGCTGCAGGCATACTATGACATCGAGAAAACGGAGTCCTTCCACGAGACTTTCAAGGACACCTGGATAGACGAACACCCCACGGACCTGCAGGGCAAGTACCAGGTTTTGAGCTTCGACTTCTCTAGAGCGGCAGCTGGAATGGGGAGTTTGGAAGAGAACTTCAATGCCTACTGCGAAATCGTGCTGGACAGCTTCGCAAGTAAGTACGCCCAATATTACCCGCAGACATACCTGGAGGAGTTCAAGGGCCAGAAGGATGCCGTGGCCAAGCTCAACTATATAAACAGTAGCGCAAGGGCCAACGACATCCGTCTCTACCTCATCATAGACGAATACGACAACTTCACCAACAACGTGCTGAGCGAAGAGGGGGAAGCCGTCTACCACGCCTTGACCCATGCGCAAGGATTCTACCGCGACTTCTTCAAACTCTTCAAGGGCATGTTCCACCGCATACTGATGATGGGCGTGAGCCCCGTGACCGTCAACGACCTCAACAGCGGCTACAACATAGGCACCAACCTCTCCATGGACCCGGCATTCAACATGATGCTGGGACTCAGCGAGGTGGAGGTAAACGAGATGATAGAATACTATCGGGAGGCAGGACTGATAAAGGCTCCTACTGAGCAGCTTATTGCCGACATGAAACCGTGGTACGACAACTATTGCTTTGCCAAAGACTGCCTTGACACTGACCCGAAGATGTTCAACACGGACATGGTCATCTATTATATGCGTCATCTTATTCGCTTTGGGAAAGCACCAGACAATATGATAGACCCCAACACGATGACCGACTATGCGAAGATGAAGAAGATAGTCTTCCTCGACAAGTTGAAGGGGGACAGAAACAGTGTGCTCAAGCGTATCATCAACGACGGCTACATCTGGGCAGAGCTAAAGGAGCGTTTCCCGGCAGAGGAACTGGTGGACCCTGACTTGTTCCCCAGCCTACTCTACTACTACGGTATGCTCACCATCATAGGCCGACGAGGCAGAAGGGTGAAGTTGGGCATCCCCAACGAGAACGTGCGGCGCCAGTACTACGGCTATGTACTGGACGAATACAACAGAGATTCCCAGATAGACAGCAATCACCTTGCCGACCAATACGACGTGATGGCACTGGACGGCGACATCAAGCCCGCTATAGAACAGATTATCGAGGGATACAAGAAATGCACCAGCATCCACTCCAGCCTACAGGCGGAGCGCAACCTGCAGGGCTTCATCGCCGCCTACCTCAACCACAGCGGCTACTACTACATCATACAGGAAATGGAGTTGAACGGCGGCTATTGTGACCTGACGATGATACCGGACAACACCCGTTGCCCCGAGGTGGTCCACGCCTACCTCCTGGAGCTGAAATATCTGAAGACCACCGACACCGACGAGGCAGCAGCCACAGCTCTGGAAGAAGCAAAAGTGCAGCTGGCACAATATGCCCAAGACCCGAAGCTACCACAACTGATGAACGGCAAACCCGTCCACAAGATAGCCATCATATACAAGGGCAACGCCCTTTGGAAGATGGAGGAGTGGTAACAATAATCTTCCATCCTCCAATATTAAAGCAAACCTGCCATATACAAAGGTAGGTAAACCACTCCATTCTCTAATGAGCATTTTCTTATAAATCAACGATTCGGTTTGAGGAAGAGTGATGGGAGGGTCAGCTGTAAGGTGAGTTTGCAAACAAAAACAGGTGGTTATGATTGCTATGTCGACATAAAAGACAACTCCCGCCCCGGACTTGAAATCCGGAGCGGGAGTACCTTAGATTTATACTATGTCAGATTTACTGGAACTTGGTCTTGAAGTCGCCGTTGATGAAGTTGCCTTCCACAGTGGCAGACTTGTTCCAAAGTTCCTTCTCGTAGAGAGTGAATGGCTTCTCGTACTTGCCAAGGTCCCATTTGAGGACTTTTACTTCTGCTCCCACCTTGCCGGCTACAGCTATCTTGCCCTTTGTGGAGATATTGGTCTTCATGTCGGCTCCCTTGGTTTCAATGTGTGCACTGGCCTCCGCGCTCGCCTTTGGACCTACTGCCAGTGTTGGACCAGCCAAGGTGTACACACGTGCGCTAACCTTGTAGTATATACCAGCCTCAGCTTTTGCACTGCCGTCTCCCTTCACCTGCATCTGGTCGAAACCGAGGCTATAGTTATGCTTGAAATCCAACAGCGGTGACCAGTTGCCGTTTTTGTAGTATGGACCGGCAGCCAAACTCATGTCGGCATGTATCGGCAGCTTGGCATCAAAACCAGCTTCCAGTTTCAACTTGGCATCGTATTCGATGCACTGGGCTATCGTTACCTCTACAGGGAGGTAGCCTACCATGAATACCTTGTGGAAGCTAGGCAGTTCGGCGATGGTTTCTGACTTAGACCACTCCTTCTTTACATTGCCCTTTACGTACAGTGGGAGATCGAGGTTGGCTGTGCCGATGAAGCGTGTCTTGTACTCTTCAACGTAGCTCTTCCACACAAGCCACTTCCAGTTGATGTTGATGCTTACTTCTACGTCTACCCGTGCTTCAAGCTTACCGTTGTCAATGCCAAATTCAAGCTTTCCGTCATCTATCTTCTTACTCCAGTTGATGGGGTATTTCTTGTCCAGAACGTTTATGCTTCCGCTGGCTCGGGTAGCTTCTTCCACTACATTTTCTGCCATATGGTAGGTCAGCTCGTTTGTCTGCGCATCACGCTCGTAGTATACGGCCGGGTGTACTACCTTGCCCTCACGGAACTGCTCTGTATTCTCTGCCGATACCATCTGGCTTTCGCTGAGCCCACCGGCGCGTGTACTTGCAGAGCGCTTGCTTGGATCGCTGTACGGAGTGGTGTTGAATTTCATCTCCATGGCATCGAACAGATTGGACATGTCGCCGGCGTGGGTCGTGCAGCGCGTCATGCCGTTGCTCAGGGTTGTCACTTCATCCACCACTCGGATGTATGGTAGATTCTCAACCGACTCCCAGACGTCGATTACGTCGCCCGCCTTCAGAGGGCCAATATTCAACTTTGTGAGCAAGTCGTTGTTGACATCAACATAGGTGGTGTCGGAGCTGTGCTTTACGTTTGTCACGCCATCGATGAACTTGTCGCTGGTTATGGCGAATACTCGGGATGAGATGACGTATCCGTCTTCTTCCAACACCCTGTTGATGGAGTCTTCACGTGAGATACCTTGATTCGTTGCGGCATCTGTATTGTTGTCGAACTGTGCATCGTCTGAGCAGGCTGTCATCAGCGATGCGAGAACTGCTAGGGTTAATACTGATTTCTTCATAATGTTATAGTTTCAAGAGTTAAATAATGATGTTTGTTTCGTTTTGTGATTGCAAAGTTATGGCGATTTCGTTAACTGCGCAAATATTTGCGCGTCGTTAACTCCAATTTAACACTACAGGCGTTCATTTGTTAAAATCCATACATTATAATACCCTTTTTTATTATTATACAAACACAAAAACGCCCTGCGCCTCTTGCTTATTGAGCAAGAAGTGCAGGGCGTTTTGTATGCTCTGATATACTTATATGAAAAGGTGGCAGACAACTAACTAGTAGTCAGCGCACTGGATATGCCGTTATGCCCACGGCTTGGGCATCCTGTTCTCAAGCCGTGGGCATCGTGTGCTCAAGCCGCGGGCATCGCGTGCCCGAGCCGTGGGAATAATGACGGGTCTTGGAGATATCCGGCAGTAGGATGCGCAAGCATCCACTCGCCGGATTTTTTGTGCCCATACATTAAGCCGACACAAGAAAAGTGCTACCTTTTTTTGTTTTTACCATAAATTCTGCCTATCTTTGCAAATGAACTCGCGAAAAAACGGAGATTATGACAGAAACAAACAACAGAGCACTGCCTGTAGGCATCCAGTCTTTCTATGAAATTAGAGAGAAGGGCTTCCTGTATGTAGACAAAACAGACTTGATATGGGAACTTACCCATTGGGGCTCGAAGAAGTACAATTACCTGAGCCGCCCTCGCCGCTTCGGCAAGTCGGTGCTTGTCGATACGCTCCAGGCATATTTCGAGGGAGAGAGGCATCTCTTCGAAGGACTCAAGGTGATGGAGCTGGAAAAGGAATGGGTGAAATATCCTGTCATCCGTCTTGACATGAGCCGAGGGGGAGCTACCGTCGCAGAACTTCGTTCCTATCTGAACCGTGTCTTCGCTAAATATGAAGAGGAGTACCATATAAAGGCAAAAGCAGAAGACTCACTAAGCAATCGCTTTGATGCCATCATCACCATTGCATACGCACAAACAGGCAAACAGGTTGTCATTCTCATTGACGAATACGACTCTCCTCTGCAGCACTCTTGGAAGACACCGGAGCATGAGGGGTGCACAGAAATATATCGCAGCGTCTTTGCCATACTGAAGGCTGACGATGCGTATGAACGTTTTGTATTCATCACCGGCATCACGAAGTTCACACAGATTTCACTCTTCTCCGTCCTTAACAATCTGAGCAACATCAGTTTTGAACCCCAGTTTGCTGCCATTTGCGGCATCACAAAGCAAGAAATCTTTGACAATTTCATGCCAGAGATAGAGCAAATGGGCAATGAGAACGAGTGGGATGCCGAGGAAACCGTTGCGCAACTGAAGGCGTATTATGACGGTTACCACTTTAGCCGCAGAAACATGGTCGACGTGTTCAACCCGTACAGTCTCATCAATGCCTTGAGCGACATGGATCTGAAAAACTACTGGGCTGCATCCGGCGCAACATCGCTGTTGCCTAAGTTTGTGGGAGACATGGAGTTGCGGTTGGACTATTTCGACCACTGCTACATAGACCGGGACACCTTGGAAACATCTGATGTAGCTTATGGCGGAGCGGAGTTGTTCCTGTACCAGACGGGCTACCTGACCATCAAGGACTACGAGGAGGGAGTCTACACCCTGGGATTCCCTAACTATGAGGTTCGCAAAGCCCTATACAAGATAGTGATTCCAGCCCTGACCATGAAGGATACATCAGACGTCATCAGCGCACAAAATCTGTTGATGAAGATGATGCAAGGCGGAAAGGTTGCAGAGGCCATGACAGCCCTCAAGGCTTTGGTCTCGGATGTTCCCTACAGCAACAAGAAGCTTGCCTCGATGGACATGGAAGAACGTTATCGGCTCATCATCAGCACTATCATGAAAGCCATAGGCTTCAAAGTGGAGGTGGAAAGAATGCTTGCCACGGGCAGAATAGACATTGTCGTCTCCACCCTCAGATTCATCTATGTAATAGAGCTGAAATTATCCAACAACGGCGGCATAAAAGCTGCCGAGAAACAAATCAAGGCAAACAAATACACTGCCCCTTTCAAGGCAGACAAAAGAAAAGTCCTTGCCCTCGCCATCGAGTTGGACGACTTGGGGAAAGGACTTGTCGACTGGAAAGTCGTGGAAGAAAGCAAGTAGACGATACAAAAGACAACTCCCGCCTCGGAATTGAAATCCGAAGCGGGAGTCTCCGTGAAACCCCTCTCCCAGCATGAATGCTCCGGCCAGAAGATGGCACAGGCCGAGCAGCCGCTGGGCGGGTATCCATCTGTCGGCCACGATGCCCATGAGGGCTGGCATGAAGATGAACACGATTCCCTGGACGGAATAGAACCATCCTATTATTGAACCGAAACCGGCCTGCGAGAGGCCGGTTCCCATAGATGTCAGATAGGCTTCCCATACGGCGAACTCAAATAAGCTCATCAGTATGAGTCTTATTTTAGTACACATGGATTCTCTCTGTTTTTTCACCTAGTCAAAGAGACTGGGCGAGAGGATGTTGCTGTTGGTCTTGTAGGGGTTGCGGCCGAGGTGGGCGTAGGCCAGTTCGGTCACCATGCGTCCGCGCTGGGTGCGCTTGATGAAGCCTTCCATGATGAGGTACGGCTCGTAGACATCCTCCACGGTGCCGGCGTCCTCGCCGATGGCGGTGGCTATGGTGCCCACGCCGACGGGACCTCCCTGGAACTTGTCGATGATGGTGAGCAGTATCTTGTTGTCAATCTCGTCGAGGCCGTACTCGTCGATATTGAGGGCCTCGAGGGCCAGTTTGGCTATGGCCATGTCGATGCTGCCGTTGCCCTTCACCTGTGCGAAGTCGCGGACACGGCGCAGCAGACCATTGGCTATACGCGGCGTGCCGCGGGAGCGGCGGGCTATCTCGGAGCAGGCGGCATCGCTGATAGGCACTTTGAGCAGCCCGGCGGAGCGGCGTATAATCTTGGCCAGCGTTGCGGGGTCGTAGTACTCCAGGTGCATATTGATGCCGAAGCGGGCGCGCAGGGGGGCCGTGAGCAGGCCGGAGCGCGTCGTGGCACCGATGAGCGTGAAGGGGTTGAGGTCTATCTGGATGCTGCGCGCCGAGGGGCCCTTGTCTATCATGATGTCGATGCGGTAGTCCTCCATGGCGGAGTAGAGGTACTCCTCGACGACAGGCGACAGGCGGTGTATCTCGTCGATGAAGAGCACATCGTTGGTCTCCAGCGAGGTGAGGATGCCGGCAAGGTCGCCGGGCTTGTCGAGCACGGGGCCACTGGTCAGCTTGAAGCCCACGCCGAGCTCGTTGGCGATGATGTTGCTCAAGGTCGTCTTGCCCAGTCCCGGAGGACCGTGCAGCAGGGTGTGGTCGAGTGGTTCGCCGCGGTACTTGGCGGCTTCCACGAAGACCTGCAGGTTCTCCACCACCTTGGGCTGGCCGCTGAAGTCGCCGAACTGCAAGGGGCGCAGGGCCTTCTCAAACTCCTTCTCGGCGGAGGATTTGCTTTCTTTGCGTATATCGAATTCTTCGGACATATTTATATATTAAGTCGGTAATGCTTTGCAAAGTTAGGAAAAATATTTATCTTTGCAAACAAGTAAGTACATAAAAAAGGAATATATGACAATACTCATCACCGGTGCGACGGGCTTTATCGGTTCGCACCTCGTGGAGGCGGCCCTCGCGGAGGGCCTGGACGTGTGGGCGGCAGTGCGCCCCTCGAGCAACCTGCAGTATCTGCAGGACAAGCGCATACACCTCCTAAACCTCGACCTCGGCGACGAGGCGCAGCTGACCGATGCCCTGCGCCCGCTGCACCTCGACTACGTGGTGCACGCCGCCGCCATGACGAAGGCCCTGCGACGCGAGCAGTTCTACGAGGTAAACACGGAGGGCACGAAGCACCTCGTGCGGGCGCTGGAGGCTACGCAGCCGCGGCTGAAGCGACTGGTCTTCATCAGCAGCCTCAGCCTCTTCGGCCCCGTGCGCGAGCAGCAGCCCTACACCGACATACTGCCCACGGACACGCCACGACCCAACACGGACTACGGGCGCAGCAAGCTGGCCGCCGAGCAGTGGCTCGAGGCGGAGGCTCGCCTACCCTACACCATCCTCAGGCCAACGGGCGTGTACGGTCCGCGAGAGAAGGACTACATGACCATGGTGGACAGCATACGCGGCGGACTGGACACGGCGGTGGGCTTCCGGAGGCAGGACATCACGTTCGTCTACGTCATGGACGTGGTGCAGGCCGTCTTCAAGTCGATGCAGAGCGAAGCGGCCGTCGGCAAGGCGTATTTCCTCAGCGACGGCTGCGTGTACACCTCGCGCGACTTCTCCGACCTGGTGCGCGCCGCCCTGGGCAAGCGGTTCCTCCTACGGATTACCGTGCCCGTATGGGTGCTGCGTCTCCTCTGCGCCGTCAGCGACTTCTGGATGCACCGCACGGGCAAGCTCTCCACGCTGAACAACGACCACTTCAACATCCTCTGCCAGCGCAACTGGCGCTGCGACATCTCCGACGCCCGCCACGACTTCGGCTACACGCCCGAGTGGCCGCTGGAGCGCGGAGTGAAGGCGATGCTCAACAAATAATTTGCGGAGTTTGACTTCGAAAATTGTGCCAACGACGGGCTGAAAGCCCAACAACTCCATAGCCCAGGGCAACGCCCTGGGTTTTGTTTGCATATATCTACGCGCCCTGTAAGGGCAAAAGTCTTTATACTAATTATTATACGTCGGTCATGGACAATGAGATGCGCTTGCGCTTCAGGTCCACGTCGACGACGCGTACCGTCACGTGCTGGTGGAGCTTCACCACGTCGTTGGGGTCGCTGACGTAGCGCGAGGCCAACCGCGAGATGTGTACGAGGCCGTCCTGGTGCACGCCGATGTCGACGAAGGCACCGAAGTTGGTGATGTTCGTCACGATGCCCGGAACGACGATGCCAGCCTGCAGGTCCTCGATGGACTTGATGGACGAGTCGAACTCGAACTTCTCCACCTCGCCGCGAGGGTCCAGACCAGGCTTGTACAGCTCCGCCATGATGTCCGTCAGCGTGGGGATGCCCACATCGGCGGTGACATACCTCTTTATGTCTATCTGCTTCTGCAGTGCCTTGTCGTCAACCAGTTGTTTGACGCTCACGCCGTTGTCCTTTGCCATGGTCTCCACGAGAGCATAGCGTTCGGGGTGCACGGCACTGTTATCCAGCGGATTGCGCGCCCCGGGTATGCGCAGGAAGCCGGCGCACTGCTCGTAGGCCGACGGACCGAGGCGCGGCACCTTCTTCAACTGGGCACGCGAGGTGAAAGCACCGTTCTCGCGACGGTAGTCCACGATGTTCTTTGCCAGCGTAGGGCCAAGGCCGCTGACGTAGGTCAATAGGTGCTGCGAGGCCGTGTTGAGGTTGATGCCCACGGAGTTGACGCAACTCATGACGACGCTGTCCAGCCCTTTCTTTAGCTTAGCCTGGTCCACGTCGTGCTGGTACTGCCCCACGCCGATGCTCTTCGGGTCTATCTTGACAAGTTCCGCCAGGGGGTCCATCAGTCGGCGGCCTATGGAAACGGCACCGCGCACGGTGACGTCCTCGTCGGGGAACTCGTCGCGCGCTATCTTGGAAGCCGAATAGATGGAGGCACCATCCTCGCTGACTACGTAGATGTCCACGGGGTGGTCGAACTCCAGCTCGTGCAGCCAGTCGTTGGTCTCGCGGCTCGCCGTGCCGTTGCCCACCGCCATGGCCTCCACCTCGTACTGCTTCACCATGCGACGGATGGCCGCCGAAGCCTCAGCGCGCTTGTTGCGTGGAGGGTGCGGGAAGACGATTTCGTGGTGCAGGAGGTTGCCCTGCGCGTCGAGGCACGCCGTCTTGCAACCGTTGGCAAAGCCAGGGTCCACGGCCATGACGCGCTTCTGTCCGAGCGGGGCAGCCAGGAGCAGTTGGCGCAGGTTCTCGGCAAAGACGGCGATGGCCTCGTCGTCGGCCTGCTGCTTGCTCAGTGCGGCATACTCCGTCTCGATGCTGGGTTTGATGAGACGCTTGTAAGCGTCGTCCACGGCCTCGCTGACCAGCGTCTGGCACTCGCCCTGGCCACGCACGTAGCGTTGCTTGAGGCGGTCGGTGCAGGCGTCGTCGTCCGGCGAGATGCTGACGCGCAGGTATCCGGCAGCCTCGCCGCGGCGCATGGCAAGCAGACGATGGGAGGAGCACTTGCGGAGCGGTTCGGAGAAGTCGAAATAGTCGGAGAAGCGCTGCGCCTCGTCCTCGTCCTTCTTCTTGGTCACCACTTTGGAGTATATCACCGCCCCGTGGCGGAAACGCTGGCGGACGGAGTTGCGGCTGAAGGTGTTCTCGCTGATGTTCTCGGCGATGATGTCCTTCGCCCCCTGCAGGGCGGCATCCACGTCGGCCACCTTGTCGTTGACGAACTTGCGCGCCAGCTGGCTGATGTTGTCCGTGCGCTGCATTAGGATGGTCTGGGCCAGAGGCTCCAGTCCCTGCTCGCGTGCCACCTGTGCGCGAGTTCTGCGCTTCGGCTTGAAGGGGAGGTAAATGTCCTCCAGCTCGGGACCGTCCCAGCAGTCCTCGATGCTCTTACGGAGTTCGGGGGTGAGCTTGCCCTGCTCCTCTATGGTCTTCAGGATGGTCTCCTTGCGCTTTGCCGTCTCCTTGAGCTTCTCGTGCGCCTGAGAGATGGCTTCTATCTTGACCTCGTCGAGGTTTCCGGTTTTCTCTTTGCGGTAGCGCGAGATGAAGGGGATGGTGCACCCCTCTTCCAGCAGCGCCAGCGTATTCTCGACAGCCTGCTCCCTCAGGGAGAGCTTCTCTGCAATAATCTTGGTAAATTGGTTCATGCTTGTTTATTGGATAATTCGTAAGGCAAAAGTACAAAAAAAATAGCAGACTCTTCTCTTTTAGAGATTTTATTTGTACTTTTGCCCCCGATTCTATTAACCAAAAACTTCTTTTTACTTATTATGTCACTATTAATTAATCTTCTGCAAGGCACAGCCAAAGAAGGCCGTTGCGGGTGCAGTATGGCAGAACGGCATGGTGGCCGTGGTAGCCATCTACGGCATTGCATGGATGAGCGACACGTACTTCTCCAACTACCTCTCGGAGATACAGGTGATGCTACAGGACATCGTCAGCGCCATGCCGTGGACCATAGCCATCGTCTTCTTCCTCGTCTCCGTACTCATCAACTCGCAGGGCGGCGTGGTAGTGGCCATGCTGCCGCTGGCATACTCGCTAGGCATAGAGGGATGGATACTGCTCTCCTGACAGCAACAAAACAATAATGGCCATTAATGGACCGTCGCAGTTGACGAGCATTAATGGCCATTGACGTATAAAAAAGCACGGGGGAGAGAATAGAAAATCCCCAAAAGTCACTACTTTTAAGGAATCTATTCCAAAAAAGTACTGCTTTTTGGGGAATAGCAATATGAAGTGACGTGATAAGTCCATATGTTTTTACCAATCTATTCCTATTTGTTTTACTGCTTGTTCAATATAAGAGACTTTGAATGCATAGTCATACCTTTCCATTATTGGCTGCAAAGCAACGCTAAGTTGTTCTTTTGATGGCAATCCAAACAGATGAACCAAGTCTTTCATTCTATTCGAGACTTTATTCCAACAATAAGGCTTGTTTTGTCGGTGTATGAAGGTGATAAATATTAGAGCATACTTCATGGCACGTGCTACTGATTGGTTGAATTCTGATTGATGGCAGGGCTCTATCGCATATTGCTTACAGAATTGACAAAACTCAACAAATACATCTATTCCAAGACGTTCCATCACGCCATCAAGCCCATCACACATTTTTTTCTGCAAATAGGACCGTTCCATATTGTTCGTAGTATCAAACTCATACATGAAACGCTTGAGATAGCAAATCTCCATTGCCGCAAAATATGAAAGAGCGAAAAAGTTCAAATCATCTTTTGCCAATTTACCCTTACAGTCTCTGTATAGATCTGATTTCTTGCGTAACAGATATTGATAACTTTTGAGGACTTTCGATGATTTTTCAACAAAGATGTCTATATCACTTTCGATTATCTCTGAACTACATTCATCATAAATCCGTTCATGACTTGTTTCACTGTCAGCTTCTTCTTCCTCATCCTTGCTCTCCTCATCCAGTCTTTTTAGAGTAAGCCGAATGCTCTCTTCAATACATTCAATGAGTCGAGAAGCATAGTCTTTCTTCGTCTTTCGTGAAGATGCAACCTCATCATTATCGTATTCCGAATTATATTCTATCGAGGGCAACACCTTTTCCTTTGCTTCCTGCAACTCTTTTGAATACGACTTCCCGTTGATTACATATCCAGTTTCGTAGTCATCATCTGCTGCGTTGTACATAACGTCTGTTAGCATATCAATAACATCAAGCCCGTTATAACCATCTGATTCAATTCTTGAAACGAAACGATTCAGCATCCTCACTGTAGGTGACGGATTGGTTATTTCGAGTGCTTCTATATTGTTTACAAGGATTTTGTTGGATATAATAGTACCTTCGGAATTTTCAAGATAACAGATGCTAACATTCGAGTTTTTGCTTGCGTCAAAGTCTGCCGTTATTGTACTCTTCTCTATTTTGTAATCAGCGAGAATGGCTTTCCCGTTTTTTCCGTCAACAACCACAAAAAACGCTTTAGGCAAAGTTTGTTCACTTGCAGCAACAATTGCGAGGTGCCCATCTTCACAACAGGCACTAATCAAATTAAGAAATACCTTACTATCGGAAGTCTCATATACTCTCTTGACCTCAAGTGCAGTGTGGTTTATTGCATGTCGCTTTGCTGGTTTTAATCCAAGAAGGTTAAGGAAATTCATAGAAGATGACGCATACAATATGCATAGCTCTTCATTTATGCCCCTCTTATTCTTTGTCCCTAATCCTGGTATTGTCGCATTTGCACTTCCTACAATACAATATTCAGCGTCTTCAGTATGAAACAACAAGATTTTAGCGTGAGCTGCTCTTTCATAGTTCTTTATCCTAATCTGACCTCGTTTGGTCTCATCAAAATCATAAAACTTAATGCGATCAGTTTCTTTCATTTTGTAAGGTGGCATTGCACAATCCTGTTGCAACAGAACATCCATATTTGCGCGAGGACATAGCTGCAACAAATTTTCCAATGCAGCACCATTGTCGTCAAAGAATGGGCTGAGTATAGTTATCTTGTCCACCTCTTCTACTGGAACAAGACGTAAAATCTGCGAGAAGATGCTATCCCCGGCCTCGTTATATAACAATGCCGCTTGAAGACTATCATTAATGTCGCAATATGAATGTGGTTTGAAGGAATAATCGTCGCTGAGGAAATGACAATTTTCTGGAATTTCCCAAATTATTCGCTGCTTCTCAAAGTTTCCTGTTTGAGCGGCAAACCGTTTGAGATAAGCCCAACACTCCTCAATTAGAGGTCTTTGGGTTTCATCGTCATCATTAATCATAAATCCAGAAAACGCTTCATGGTTTTTACCATGGCCAGTTACGGTAAGGTTACCTGAGCCTATCAACGTCAAAACAGTATTATCACCAACAAAAAAACTTATCTTGGGATGGAAGACTCCCTTTGACTTGATATTGGAGATGCAGTAGTCATTGCCCGCATTATATAAGCACATAGGGCTCACATGCTGCAAGGCTTTGTCTAACTGGTCGCTGTCAACTAAAATATTGATGCTACTTATTTGTTTGCGATGCAATACATTACGTATGTATGAATCAAAATGCACCAAATCTATGGCGTATGTAGTCAATATGGCAGAATGAAACATTCCGTCTCTTCTGCCAGAAGGGATGTCCTGAAATAATATATGCTCATTCTTTTCCATATTGTTCAATGAATTGTTTTGCTACAGTTGTCAATGTGTTGTCCTTGGTGATATATCCAAGGTCTATGAGGAAATTATGCAATGAATCTATACGCGGAGAGGTCATATTGGGATACCGTTGCTCCACTAATACAGCATGTCCGTTTTCCAGCAGAAACTTACGCAAGTCAACATTACTGTTGCCCATCTTCGCTACTGCGACAACCGTATGCTCGTTCATCACTTGTTTTAGTAAAGCGGAAATATATTCCCGAGGTGACAGGGATTGATGACAGCTCACATAACTGTCTATGCCTTTGCTCAGAATACCTCTCTGCCTTTTGAGATCATATTTCTTTTCAAAATTATCAATGACTTCTTGCTTCTTAACGTATTCTTTGTAAAGACATAAAAGAAGAGAAAGCGATAAGGCCATCGCATTTGCATATTCTTGTTTTTTAATGGAATCTCGAATATCTGCGAACTGATTAGCTATGGGTTTGTCACAATCGTCCATCCATTCAGCAATGTTTGTGTAAAACTGCTCTTCTTCCAAACAAGAAAGAACATCATTTGTGGATTTTTCCAACAAATATTCTACTGGTGGATTCTTCAGAACATCAATTTCATTGAGAACAAAACAGAAAATCGTTTCTATGATATAGTGGAAAATCTCGCACAAATAATAGAAGTACCATCCAAGTGAGGCTTCAGTGCCTTCATCATCGTTATATGACTTGAAACGGTGCTCTAAAAAATCAGGCATTGATACTCCTTTGTTGGAGTCTTTCAGCATCAGATAGATAGTTTGTCGTCTGAGTGAACTGCCGTCAGTGTCTACTTTAGTCAATAGCTCATTCAACGACTTCCACTCTTCAGAACCAATACATATCTTGTGAATACCAAGTGGGAGAAGTTCTTCTAACTCATCTTCTGAAATATTTCCGTTAAGAATGCAGTCCAAGAACAATTCCCGTGTATCTTTATCTACACTGTCTATGAAAGCAGAAGCAAGTGCTTTGCCATTATTGCGCAGACAGAAACGGTTCTCTTCTACCTTCACAAGTCCATAGTGTATAAGTGAGCCGAGGTAGTACTGACCGAATGCTCCACTTTTGAATGTCCAATATCTTTCTTTGCTCTCAAAATCAGCCCCACCTGCAATATCGAAGTATCCATCATCACCAATGTCTTTCCTATGTATTGAGACATAGTATGCACCGATGACAGAATTTACATTTTGGTCTTTCATTATGAAAGCCATAATGAGTTCTGCCCTACGGATAAAATTGTATTGACGTATATCTGTTTGGTCTTCTTTTTCTAAGGCATCATACTCCTTGAGCAGCCAGCAGTATAGACTATAGTACCTTATATGGCCAGTAAGATTGGTCATACCCGGTAATAAGCAACTATACGTTGCGACGGAGCTATTTTGAATTCCCATTGGGTCACGTCCGGCCTTGAATCCATCGTTCATTGCCCAAAAGATATTCGTTATATCAGATGTCTTATATTGAGCCATTTTATTATTTATGGTACTCCCATTTTTAGACAAGGTTAATATCTATGGCAACTCGAAATGCTGGTAGTCCTTTCGGTTGGTCCAGTCGCCGCCCCATACGAAGCCTTTTGACTTGAAGAGGCGGTAGCAGAGGTCGCCCTTTACTATCTTATAGGCAAAGTTCTTGGTGCGGTCCAGATAGGGTCTGCCCGTAGCTGGCTCTACCACCTCCCGACCGTTGCGCAGTCTCTTGTGGTAAGGGTTGTAGAGCGTATTGATGTCGATGGCCGTGCCTTTGCCGTGCTTCGACACTGTTCGGGTGTGCGAGATGAAGCGGAAGTTGAACGACGACGAATTGTTGTCGCGCATCGCCCTCTCGTCGTCTGCATCCCAATGGTCTATCAGCCTCATCCTCTCTATGGGGTACTTCGCCTGGTAGAGCTGATAGAAAATATCGAGCACATCGGTGGCCACCTTTTTGTTTACTACCATCTCACCCACGATGATGCGACCGTCCTTGTCTACGTGCAGGCACCGCAGATAGCGCAGACTCTCGCGCGGCACGGTGCAGTTGGCCTTGAAACTCTTGCCCATCATCAAGGCGAAGACAGTGTCCGGGATAGAGGTGGAGCTGAAGAAACTCTTCGCTCCGGCTTTCTCTACGGCAGAAGCCGGCACGGTATCGCCGGGAGCATAATGCTGGAGGATATCATCTATGGCAGACGCAGGAAATCTGTTCATAGCAGACGCAGGAAATCTGTCCGCAGCAGACACAGACACACTATCAACGTCTAGCGTAGACAGTGTATACGTTTTATGTCTTTCGTTGCAGCTTGCAAACAGCGACAATGTCGAGCAGCACAACAGCATGCAGACGTACCATCTGTATATTCTTTCTCTTATCATGAATTGTAGGCAGGCCTATTGCCTCAGTAACTTTTCCACCTCCTCTATACTCTTATTCAGAGCTCCAGCTATTACATCCATACTAAGACCATTATTCAGCATCGTCAGTGCCATAGCCTTTATCTGCTCACTCTGCTGAGATAGCTGCTCACTCTGCTGAGATAGCTGCTCACTCTGCTGAGATATCCGGGCTTCTTGCTCTG
>CAVAHD010000054.1:0-17769 GCA_963588475.1 Oscillospiraceae bacterium
CCCAGGGCGTTGCCCTGGGCTATGGAGTTGTTGGGCTTTCAGCCCGTCGTTGGCATAATTCTCGAATAAAAACTGCTCAAGTTATTTTTTACAAATTACTTATACTACCCAAGCAATATACAAATATGAAGAAACACTGGATTTTACTACTCCTGGCCCTCGCCTCAATGAAGGCCGCAGCGGCAGACCTCGTATGGTACGACGGACAGAATGGCGTCACATACCAAATGGCTGACGAACACTCCTCCGTGGTGGACATTGCCCTCAACCTCTTTAAGGACGACCTTAAACAGGTGACCGGACGACTGCCGCAGGAAACAAAGAAGAACGCCGCCATACGCGTGGTGCAGTTGGACAAGGCTACGAAGAAAACCATCGCAGCACTGAAGAAGGAAGGCGTGCCCGTCGAAGAACTGCAGCAGAAGATGGACGCCTTCTATCTGCACGCCGGAAAGTACATCGTCATAGTGGGAAACAACGGACGCGGCACGGCATACGGACTGCTCGAACTGTCGCGCAAGGCAGGAGTGAGCCCATGGGTATGGTGGGGCGACGTGAAGCCCGAGAAGAAGAGCATGCTGAAGATAGAGGAGAACTTCACCACCATGCAAAGCCCATCGGTGGAGTACCGCGGAATATTCCTCAACGACGAGGACTTCACCCTGCGCAACTGGAGCAACCGCTTCTTTGAAAAGAACAACGATAAGGGGCACATCGGCCCGAAGACATACAAGAAGCTATTCGAACTGATGCTCCGCCTGCGCGCCAACACCATTTGGCCCGGCATGCACACGGGCACTACGGCATTCTTCAAGGTGAAAGGAAACAAGGAGATGGCAGACAGCTGCGACATCGTAGTGGGCACTTCGCACTGCGAACCCCTCCTGCGCAACAACGTGGACGAGTGGAGCGTGAAGGAGCGCGGCAACTTCAACTACATCACCAACAAGCAGGCGGTGCAGAACTACTGGATAGAACGCCTCAAGGAGGTGGCTGGCGGTCACGACAACTACTTCTACACCATCGGTATGCGCGGCATACACGACGGACACATGGAGGGAGTGAAGACCATGAAGGAGAAGACAACGGCACTGCAGCAGGTAATCAACGACCAGCGCGACTTGCTCTCTACATATATAAATAAGGACGTGACGAAGGTGCCGCAGGTGTTTGTGCCATATAAAGAGGTGCTGCAGATTATGGAGAACGGACTCAACGTGCCCGAGGACGTGACCCTCATGTGGTGCGACGACAACTACGGCTACATGACCCGTCTGGGCAATGCAGAACAGCAGAAGCGCCCCGGAGGCGGTGGCGTCTACTACCACCTCAGCTACTGGGGACAGCCGCACGACTATATGTGGCTCACTACGGAGCAGCCCGGTCTGATATACAACGAGATGAAGGAGGCGTACGACTACAACGCGCGCAAGCTCTGGATAGTAAACGTACACGAGCCTAAGGTGGCGGCATACGAGCTGGAGCTGTTCCTCGACATGGCGTGGAACATCAATTCCGTCAGTGCCAACACGCTGGAGAAGCACCTGCAGACTTGGCTCGCCACGCAGTTTGGAGCAGGAGTGGCACAGCAGTTGTTGCCAGTGATGAAGGAGTGGTACCGCCTCGTGGGCATACGCCGTCCGGAGTTTATGGGATGGAGCCAGACGGAGCTGGACAAGAAGAAGTTCCGTCGCGGCTGGTCGCCCGTTGTAGACTCAGATTTCTCGCTGGTAGAGTTCGGCGGTGAGCTGGACCGCTATCTGGCTGACTACGACGCCATCGTAAAGAAAGTGGCAGACATAGCCAAGAGCGTGAAGCCCGAGCTGAAGGATGCCTACTACGCCGCCGTGACGTACCCCGTAAAGGCGTCCGCAAGCATGGCCCACAAGATGCTCGACGCGCAGAAGGCTCGCCGCACTGGTGACGCAGAGGCTGCCGAGAAAGCACTCGCCGCGCACAAGGAGATTATCAGCATGACAGACTACTACAACACGAAGTTGGCAGACGGGAAGTGGAAGTACAACATGTGCTGGAACCCACGCCAGTTGCACGTGTTCAGCGAGCCTGCCGTCACGGACTCCCTGCCTAAGGTGGACCTAAAAACCCTCAAGGCTGACAGTCGCGAATACATCGCCCGCAACGCTTACACCTACGACAAGGCCGGCGCAGGCGTGGAGACCGTGGAGATGCTGGGACACAGCATGAAGGCGGTGAAACTGCCGAAGGGCAGCAGTCTGACGTACAACTTCGAGACGAAGAGCGAGGGCGAGGCTCTGATTTACACCGCCTTGATACCTACGCAGCCTAACGACAAGGGTGACCTGCGCTACAGCGTTTCGGTGGACGGCGGCGCACCCGTGACTATCTCGCTGAAGGAGAAGTTTCGCAGCAACAAGTGGAAGCTGAACGTACTGCGTGGTCAGGCGCTCAATACCACGAAGGTGACGCTGGCCAAGGGCAAGCACACCCTCACCGTCAAGGCGTTGGACAACCACGTCGTGGTGGACCAGTGGATGGTGGACTTTGCTACAGACCGTAAATTCTATGTGATACCAACAAAGTAAGTAATCATGAGAAAGAAGATATTATCAACCATGCTGCTGGCGGTGCTTATGGGCACCACCACGGCATTGGCATGGGACAATACCGGCGAGGGTGTCGTAAGGTCGCTGCCGCAAGTGTCGCTCAACGGCAAGTGGGACTTCCAGTTGAACGGGGGGCAGTGGAGCAAGATACAGGTGCCAGGCAACTGGGAGGTGCAGGGATTTGATACGCCTAAATATGGCAAAGAACTGAAGAAATCGTCCGCCATTTACCGCCGTACGTTCTCCGTGCCCGAGGCGTGGAAGGATAACTTGGTGCGCATCACGTTTGACGGGGTGAACTACGGTTTTACGCTCGTAGTGAACGGACAGACGGTAGGCTCATTCCGCAGTAGCTATACGCGCCGCAGCTTCGACATCACGAAGTTTGTGAAGTGCGGAGAGCAGAACCAGCTGGAGGTTAGGGTAGAGACGCAACCAAGGGGCTACCTCTTCGACGTCAACGACGACTGGTCGCTCAGCGGCATCTCGCGCCCCGTGTACCTCTCGGCTGTGCCACAGGACCACATCGAGGACTTCACCGTGACGACGACACTACTTGGCAATGGCGATGCTGCCGTGGCGGTAAAGACCGACATTGTTACAGGGGAGAAGACGAAGAAGCCGTACGTGGAGGGCGACATCCTCGATGCAGAAGGCAACGTGGTGGGACAGATAAACGGTACGCTGCACAACGCACACCTTTGGACAGCGGAAACGCCTTATCTCTACACTCTGCGTCTGCGTCTGAAGAGCAAGAAGAAGGTGCTGCACGAGGTGGAGCGTAAGTTCGGCGTGCGCCAGGTGTCGTGGGACAATGCCGTGCTGAAGGTGAACGGCCAACCGATAAAGCTGAAGGGCGTAAACCACCACGACATCAGTCCCGTAAACGGACGCGCCATCAGCGACGCTGAGTTGCTGGAGGACATGCACCTGATGAAGGCCGCCAACATCAACACCATACGTATGTCGCACTATCCCCCGTCGGAGAGACTGCTGGAACTCTGCGACTCCATGGGTATGTATGTAGTTGACGAGGTGCCCTACGGCTTCGGCGACCAGTGGCTGGGCAAGAACGAATACCTGCCCGACCTGCAGGAGCGCGCCTTCTACACGCTGCTGCGCGACAAGAACCACCCGTCAGTCATCGTATGGAGCGTGGGCAACGAGAACCCAATCACACGCATTGGACTGGAAACCGGAAAGTACGTGTATAAGAAGGACCCTACACGCCCATACCTGTTCCCGCAGATTCACAAGCCGTTCTACAAGATGCTGGAGGCCGACTACGACTCCATCACCATGTATTCGCTGCACTACCCCGTGCCCAGCGAACTTAGCAAGGTGGCAAAGGAGACACGCCACCCCGTGATGCACACCGAGTACGCCCACGCCCTCGGACTGGACTTCGGACAGATGCAGGACGTGGTGGAGAAGTGGTACCAGCATCCGCAGTTGGCAGGCGGTTGCGTATGGATGCTCTTCGACCAGGGACTGCTCCGCAAGAGCGACAAGCCCGTCGACCGCAACGCATACACGCCATACGCTTGGCTCGACGAGAAGACATACTACGACACCTTCGACGACTACGGCGCGGACGGAATACTCTACTCCAACCGCAAACCGCAGGCCGACTACTGGCAGGTGCGCAAGGTGTACAGCCCAGTAGTGATGCAACTGCGTAACTATAAGAGCGGCAGGGCAATGCTGAGACTTATCAACCGCTACGACTTCACCGATATGAGTAATGTGACTCTGAAGTGGAAGCTCATGATAGACAACGCCCAGACCAAAGAGGGAACTATGCAGGTGGCTTGCGCACCGCACGACACCGTCAGCGTAGACGTGCAGGGCATACGCATACCGCAGAACTCTGTGGCGTGGTTGGCTGTGACGGCAGAGGACAAGGCTGGCAAGACGCTGACAGAGCAGTCTTTCCGACTGGACAAGCTCGCGCCGCAGGACGTGGTGAAGAACCTCGCCATAGGCAACACTATGGAGGCTACGATAGACAAGAACCGCATGATGCAGTGGCTCAAGGACAACGTCTCTGCACGCGTGGGTAAGAAGCGCACCATGAGCGAAACGGCGGCAGAGAAGTCCGTACGCAAGCTGTGGCCAAAGAACGTCATTCCGATGAGCAAGATAAGCGTGGCAAGTGCCAAGGCGGACAGCGTGGTGTACAACTGCACGTTCGACTGCGACACGGCTGGCTATTTGAACGGCACCGTGACACTCGTAAAGACAAAGGGCGAGGCACTGCGCGTACACTATTCGCTGATGCCGCAGGGCAAGGGACAGATAGTGGAAGCCGGACTCACCGTGCGCATGCCGGAGGCTACCGTGGCACGCTGGATTGGCAACGGACCGTACGCCGCTTACCCAGGCAAGAGCAAACTGTCTGAGTTTGGAGTATGGCAGCTGAATGCCGACGATGTGTACTTCCCCGGCAACAGGCTGGATGTAAGCATGATGATGCTCACTGACGAGCAGGGCATCGGCACGGCATTCTGGCCGCTGGACAAGGCCGCCAACTTCTCCCTAGAGCGTTACGACGGCAAGGTGTGCGTGAGCCACTGTATGGCGGTAAGCAAACCATACAACAAGGCCAACCGCCCATCGTACGTGAAGCTCAATGGCGGTCCGATAGAAGGCACGTTCGAAATGCAGGCCGTAAGCAGCGCATGGAGCGGCCCAATGCAAAAGGTCCTTGGTGCACCGACAAAGAAAGTACCGACCTACGCCCCGTTCTACCACTCGTATGACCAGTAGTAAAAACAAAAGGGCCAGAGGAACAAACGTTCCCCTGGCCCTTTTCTGATAATTTAATGTGCACTTATTTGTTGATTCCGTTTATTTTGAGTAACTTTGTGGCGGATTTTTAATGCAACTCTATACAACACACTCAACAACACTACAGAAATGAGCAACAGAATCAAGGACATTTTCGGTATCGAACAGCCTGTCATCGCAGGCGGTATGGCATGGTGCAGCGGTTGGAGACTGGCTGCCGCAGTGAGTAATGCTGGAGGACTGGGACTTCTCGGCGCAGGCACGATGAATGTCGACCTGCTGCGCGAGCATATCCATAAGATTAAGGCTGCCACGACGAAACCTTGGGGCATCAATCTGCCGCTCATGTTCCCACAGATTGACGACTGCATCGACATGCTCATAGAGGAAGGCTGCAAAATTGTCTTCACCTCTGCTGGCAGTCCGAAGAAGTACACACAGCGCTTCCATGACGCTGGTATGATTGTGGCCCACGTCGTTTCTTCCTCCAAGTTCGCAAAGAAATGTGAGGAGGCTGGCGTTGACGTTGTTGTAGCCGAGGGCTTCGAAGCCGGTGGCCACAACGGTCGCGAGGAGACAACCACGATGTGCCTCATACCACAGGTGCGCAAGGCAACGACTCTTCCGCTCATCGCCGCTGGCGGCATAGCATCCGGCCAGGCGTGTTTGGCTGCACAGGTGCTCGGCGCCGAGGGCGTGCAGATAGGTACGCTGTTCGCGCTGTCTGAGGAGAGCAGCGCCAGCAACGCCTTCAAGGCTCGCTGCACGTCGCTCGAAGAGGGCGAGACGATGCTCTGCTTGAAGAAGCTCGCCCCCACACGTCTCATCAAGAACTCGCTCTACGAAAAGATTGCTGAGGCTGAGGCTGCCGGGGCCAGCAAGGAAGAACTGCTTGCCATCCTGGGCGAGAAGGCATCGCGCCGCGGCATCTTCTCTGACGAAGAGGGCGACCTCGACAACGGTGAGGCTGAGATTGGCCAGATAGCATCGGCTATCAAGGCAGTAGAGCCCGTCAGCGTAATCATGCAGCGTCTGGTGGACGAATACAATGCTGCGGTAGCAGGGATTAATTCATAATTCATAGTGCATAATTCATAATGTGCAATGCTGAATTCTTAATTCATAATTAGTTTATAATTGGAAGCGGAACAGACTGAACTCCAACGCTCCACGCTACGCAGTGAGGGCTTGGTGAAGATATATGGCAAACGCACCGTGGTGAACGATGTGTCGTTTGACGTCAAACAAGGCGAAATAGTAGGCTTGCTCGGACCTAACGGTGCGGGCAAGACTACTTCGTTTTATATGACTACGGGACTGGTGGTGCCAAATGCCGGCCGG
Source organism: Oscillospiraceae bacterium (assembly GCA_963588475.1). Classification (GTDB taxonomy): domain Bacteria; phylum Bacteroidota; class Bacteroidia; order Bacteroidales; family Bacteroidaceae; genus Prevotella. The sequence continues at coordinate 6,717 of CAVAHD010000054.1, forward strand.
GTGTTCATCGACAACACGGAGATAACGAGCATGGCGGTGTACCAGCACGCACGCAACGGCGTGGGTTACTTGCCGCAGGAGGCAAGCGTCTTCCGCAAGATGAGTGTGGAGGACAATATCCTTTCCGTACTACAGATGACTGGTAAGCCACGTGACTACCAAAAGGCGAAACTGGAGGAACTGATAAAAGAGTTCTCGCTGCAGAAGGTGCGCAAGAACCTCGGCGACCGACTCTCAGGTGGTGAGCGACGCCGTACGGAGATAGCACGTTGCCTCGCCATCGAACCGAAGTTCATCATGCTCGACGAGCCGTTTGCTGGTGTAGACCCTATCGCCGTGGAGGAGATACAGAATGTGGTGTGGCACCTGAAGCACCGCAACATCGGCATCCTCATCACCGACCACAACGTGCACGAGACTCTCAACATCACCGACCGCGCATACCTCCTCTTCGAAGGTCGCATACTCTTCCATGGTACGCCGGACGAACTGGCCTCCAACCAAATAGTACGAGAGAAGTACCTCGGTACAAACTTCAAACTGCAACGCAAAACATTCCAGTTGTAAATTAGATAAATCGAATGAGAGCTGTAATACAACGTGTGCGCCACGCCTCCGTTACTATCGGCGGTGTGGTGAAGTCAAAGATAGGACAGGGATACCTCGTGCTGCTCGGGTGCGAGAACGCAGATACGCAGGAAGACATCGACTGGCTATCGCGAAAGATTGCTGGTCTGCGCGTGTTTGACGATGAGAATGGCGTGATGAACAAGAGCATCATGGACGTAGGCGGCGAGATAATCGTTGTCTCGCAGTTTACCCTGTGGGCCTCATACAAAAAAGGCAACCGCCCCAGCTACCTGCGCGCTGGCAGCCACGAGATAACGGTGCCGCTCTATGAGGGGTTCGTCAAGGCGATGTCCGCCGCCCTCGGCAAACCCGTACAGACGGGCGAGTTCGGCGCTGATATGAAGGTGGAGCTGCTCAACGACGGGCCCGTCACCATCTGTATGGATACGAAGAATAAAGAATAACAAGAAAGGAATAGAATGGAACAGAAAAACTACAAACGAACCACCGTCACTGCAGCCCTGCCGTATGCCAATGGCGGCGTACACATAGGACACCTCGCCGGCGTTTACGTACCGGCTGACATCTACGTGCGCTACCTCCGTCTGAAGAAGCGCGATGTGGTGTTCATCGGCGGTTCTGACGAGCATGGCGTGCCCGTCACCATACGTGCCCGCAAGGAAGGCATCACCGTACAGGAAGTGGTAGACCGCTACCACAAGATGATTAAGGACTCCTTCAAGGACTTCGGCATCTCGTTCGATATCTACAGCCGTACCACCAGCGACATCCATCATAAGTTCGCCAGCGACTTCTTCCGCACCCTTTACGACAAGGGCGAACTGGAGGAGATAACTGAAGAGCAGTACTGCGACGAGGTAACCGGAGAGTTCCTCACCGACCGCAACATCGTGGGCACCTGTCCTCGCTGCGGCGCAGAGGGTGCTTACGGCGACCAGTGTGAGAAGTGCGGCGCTACGCTCTCGCCGGACGAGCTTATCAACCCAACCAACAAGAACAATCCGGGCAACGGACTCGTGAAGCGTCCTACCAAGAACTGGTATCTGCCACTCGGAAAGTATCAGGACTGGCTCAAGCAGTGGATTCTGGAAGGTCACAAGGAGTGGCGCCCTAACGTTTACGGCCAGTGCAAGTCGTGGCTCGACATGGACCTGCAGCCACGTGCCATGACGCGCGACCTCGACTGGGGTATCCCCGTGCCCGTAGAGGGTGCCGAGGGCAAGGTGCTCTACGTTTGGTTCGACGCGCCTATCGGTTATATCTCAAATACAAAGGAACTCTGCGAGAAGGACCCAGAGAAGTGGGGTACATGGCAGAAGTGGTGGCAGGACGAGGACACACGTCTCGTTCACTTCATCGGTAAGGATAATATCGTGTTCCACTGCCTCATCTTCCCTGTAATGATGAAGGCTCACGGTCAGTATATCATGCCTGACAACGTGCCGGCAAACGAGTTCCTCAACCTCGAGAACGACAAGATTTCCACCTCACGCAACTGGGCGGTATGGCTCCACGAATATCTCGTAGACATGCCGGGCAAGCAGGACGTGCTCCGCTACGTGCTCACCGCCAACGCACCTGAGACCAAGGACAACAACTTTACGTGGAAGGACTTCCAGGAGCGCAACAACTCTGAGCTCGTAGCCATCTATGGCAACTTCGTAAACCGTGCGCTGCAGCTCACCAAGAAGTACTTCGACGGCATCGTGCCGGAGTGTGGTCAGCTGCAGGACGTAGACACGCAGGCCATCAACGAGTTCAAGGACGTCAAGAAGAACGTTGAGGCTTACCTCGAGCAGTTCAAGTTCCGCGAGGCGCAGAAGGAGGCTATGAACCTGGCACGCATCGGCAACCGCTACATCACCGAGTGCGAACCGTGGAAGGTATGGAAGACAGACCCCGAGCGCGTCAAGACTATCCTCTACGTCTGCCTACAGCTGACCGCCAACCTCGCCATCGCCTTCGAGCCGTTCCTGCCGTTCTCAAGCCAGAAGCTGCGCGAAATGCTGGGCGTGGAGACCTTCGAATGGGAGCAGCTCGGCGACACCGACATCCTCAAGCCCGGTCACAAGCTCAACGAGCCGGCCCTGCTCTTCGAGAAGATTGAGGATAGCGTCATCGAGGCTCAGCTCCAGAAGCTCGAGGACACCAAGAAGGCCAACGAGGCTGCAAACTTCGAACCGGAGCCCATCAAGGAGAACGTAGACTTCGAGACGTTCGAGAAACTCGACATCCGCGTAGGTCTCGTCAAGTCGTGCGAGAAGGTGAAGAAGTCCAAGAAGCTCCTCAAGTTCCACATCGACGACGGAACGAAGGACGGCCGCACCATCCTCTCTGGCATCGCTGCCTACTACGAAGACCCACAGGTGCTCGTAGGCAAGCAGGTGCTCTTCGTGGCTAACTTCGCCGCACGCAAGATGATGGGCGAGGAGAGCCAGGGCATGATACTCTCTGCTGTCAACTTCGACGGCACGCTCTCCGTCACCACGACAAGCACCGACGTTAAGCCCGGCTCTATCGTCGGATAATAGACAATACTGACAGTTACAAAAAAAAGAAAGGTGCCCAATTTGACGGGACCCAAGTTTCGTTGGAATGACTACTCCCTGGGTTCATCAGATTGGACACCTTACTTATTAAATAATATAGAATCTCTACTGAATAATGGAAAAGACAATCATCGCGGCGGTACTTGCCGCAGTGAAAGAACTATACGGACAGGACGTGCCGGAGAAGATGGCACAGTTGCAGAAGACACGCGCCGAGTTTGAGGGCAACCTCACGCTCGTCGTGTTCCCCTTCGTCAAGATGGCAAAGAAGAAGCCGGAGGACGTGGCAGAGGAGATAGGACAGTACCTCGTGAAGAACTGCTCCGCCATCTCTGCCTACAACGTCGTGAAGGGTTTCCTTAACCTCTCCATCGGCGACGGTGCGTGGGTAGACCGCCTCGCTGCCATCAACGCCGACCCGCACTACGGTGAGAAGCAGGCAACGGACGAGTCGCCGCTAGTCATGATAGAGTACTCCTCTCCTAATACCAACAAGCCGCTGCACCTCGGACACGTCCGCAACAACCTGCTGGGATGGTCGCTGGCGCAGATTATGGCTGCCAACGGCAACAAGGTGGTGAAGACAAACATCGTCAACGACCGCGGCATACATATCTGCAAATCGATGCTCGCATGGCTCAAGTGGGGCAACGGCGAGACACCAGAGTCGTCAGGCAAGAAGGGCGACCACCTCATCGGTGACTACTACGTAGCTTTCGACAAGCACTACAAGGCTGAGTGCGAAGAGCTCGCTGCGCAGTACGTTAAGGAAGGCATGGACGCTGAGGCCGCCAAGGAGAAGGCCAAGCAGGAGGCTCCGCTCATCAAGGAAGCTCACGAGATGCTCGTGAAGTGGGAGAACAACGACCCCGAAGTGCGCGCTCTCTGGGCTAAGATGAACGAATGGGTATACGCAGGTTTCGACGAGACATACAAGGCGCTCGGCGTAAGCTTCGACAAGATATACTACGAGAGCAACACCTACCTCGAGGGTAAGGATAAGGTAGAGGAGGGCCTCGAGAAGGGTTTCTTCTATCGCCGCGACGACAACTCTGTATGGGCAGACCTCACCAAGGAAGGTCTTGACGAGAAGCTGCTGCTCCGTTCCGATGGTACGTCAGTCTATATGACGCAGGACATCGGCACCGCCAAGCTGCGCTTCCAGGACTTCCCCATCGACCAGATGATATACGTAGTGGGCAACGAGCAGAACTACCACTTCCAGGTGCTCTCCATCCTGCTCGACAAGCTCGGCTTCAAGTGGGGCAAGGACCTCGTACACTTCTCATACGGCATGGTGGAACTGCCTAACGGTAAGATGAAGTCGCGCGAAGGCACCGTAGTGGATGCCGACGACCTCATCGCCACTATGATTAGCGATGCCCGCAAGACCAGTGATGACCTCGGTAAGAACGCCGACATGTCTGAGGAGGAGAAGCAGAACATCGCACGCATTGTAGGCATGGGTGCCCTCAAGTACTTCATCCTCAAGGTGGACGCACGCAAGAACATGCTCTTCAACCCCGCCGAGTCCATCGACTTCAACGGCAACACAGGTCCGTTCATCCAGTACACCTACGCCCGTATCCGCAGCATCCTGCGCAAGGCCGAGGAGGCTGGCATCGACACCACCACGCTGCCTAACATCCCTCTCGCCCAGAAGGAGATAGACCTCATACAGAAGATCAGCGAGTACGCCAACGCTGTGGCGCAGGCTGGCAAGGACTACAGCCCTTCAGGCATCGCCAACTACTGCTACGAGCTCACCAAGGCGTTCAATCAGTTCTACCACGACTTCTCCATCCTCGGTGCCGACAACGAAGACCAGAAGAAGTTCCGTCTCGTCCTCGCCGCCAACGTTGCAAAGACCATTAAGAACGGCATGGCACTGCTCGGTATCGAGGTACCAGAGCGCATGTAACATTTTTACAATATAATAGTAAAGGTACGCGCGTACATATTTTACTATATAGATAGGTAGATTGTTCAATTTTTACTATATAGATAGGTAGATTGTTCAATTTGCCTAAATGTGCGTACTGATGCTATACCGCCCTGAAAGGGCATTAACTACATAGCCCAGGGCAACGCCCTGGGTATTTTTTTGATAGTTTACCACCGCCCTGTAAGGGCAAAAGTACATTAAATTTGATATGCAGAATACAAGTTTGGCTTGGGCAGTGGACGCTGCCTGCTCCGGCAACCCAGGACCGATGGAGTATCGCGGTGTCGACCTTACCACGGGGCAACAGGTGTTCCACTTCGGACCCATCCGCGGCACCAACAATATCGGCGAGTTCCTTGCCATTGTCCACGCCCTGGCACTCATGGAGCAGCGCGGCATGACGGGCTACACCATATACAGCGATTCCGTCAACGCACAATTGTGGGTCAACAAAAAACAGTGCAAGACAAAACTCGAACTCACCCCCGAAACGCAGAAGGCTCACGAGCTCGTCGCACGGGCCGAGACGTGGCTCCGCACCCATTCGTTTCGCGTCCCCATCGTGAAGTGGCAAACCAAGGAATGGGGCGAGATACCTGCCGATTTTGGACGAAAATGATAGTTACGAGATTGCAACATTGACCAAATGTTGTTAAAGGATGTGAAATGTTGCGTGTTACGAAGTTTCTTTTTGTCTCATGTCAATATAAATTGCTATCTTTGCATTGCAAATCCGGTGGACATCCCCAATCTTGTAACTTTGTCTATACTATAAACGCATTAACACTTATCTAATCTTATTCTAATCTCCTAAGCAATATATAGAACATCGGATCAACATAAGGCCCCATCTTCCTTCGGACGAAGCAAGATGGGGCAAATTGTATCTACAAAAGCAATAATTCAATATGAGACATCTGACAAAATTTACTGTGCTATTTGTGTGTGCACTTTCATTTGTTGCATGCAGTAGTGGCAGGGGCAAGGAGGAAGCGAAGGTGGAAACACCCGATACCATCCCAGTGCTCGTGCAGCAGATGCAGCAGTGCTCGCGTCTGTATACCGCAGAGTGCCGTGTGCGAAAAATCGTCACGCACGACGATGAGGCGCAGTTGCGCGGAAAGGCACTCGGCAAGGACTTCTCCATCAATCTGCCTATGGGCAAACGAAAAGTGGCTATACCCGTTACAGCCACTCTGAAGGCGTACGTGGACATGTCTGCCATAAAACCTGAGGATATACGTCGGGAGGGGGATAAGATAGAGGTGATGATGCCAAAGCCGCACGTCATGTTGACATCTACGAGGATAGACCACAAGGAGGTGAAGCAGTATGTGGCATTGTTGCGCAGTGACTTTACCGATGAGGAACTGAGCGCATATCAGGCGCAGGGGCGCAAGGCTATAATAAACGATGTGCCCACCAGTTGTTTGCTGGATATGGCGCGTATGAGTGCCGCACGCCAACTGATACCGCTGATAGCGCAGATGGGGTTCAAGAAAGAGAATATTACTATAACGTTTTCCGAGGACATCAAAAACAAGAACACCATAGCATGGGTGTTGGATTAGTATGAAGCTGCTACGTATATATAAGGGAATGAACAGAGTTTCCGTCGCACTTGTTGCAGTCGCCGTCATAGCTGTTGTGGCTGCAGGGTGCTGGTTTGGCTACAAGTCGCGCAATGATTTCATGGAAGTGGGCGTCAGCGACACTTCCATTGGCGACACACCGTCGTTGGTGGAGTCGATGCGGGAGATTGGGCAGTGGGAGTTTCTGGCCCTCAACGACGAGGAACTCGTGGATACCGTACGTAAAGGGTTCTTCTCTGACGATGAACTGGTGCGTATATATTATGGTACGCTACGTATTGGGCTGGACTTTTCTCTCTGCGATGATGACTGGATACGCACGGAGGGCGACTCTGTGGTGCTGCAGCTGCCGCCTGTAAGGCTTCTCGACGAGGACTTCCTCGACGAGGCCCGTTCGCGCTCCTTTCATGAGTCGGGAAAGTGGAGCAGTGCAGACCGCCAGGCTCTTGCCGACAGGGCACGCCGCAAGATGCGTGAGCGTTGCCTGACAAAGCAGAACCTGCAACTGGCACAAAAAAATGCCGAACAGCAAGTGCGCACTCTCGTGAACACGTTGCGTCGGCATTCTGAACGTTAAAACTGTAAGTGTATGTCTTAGCCGTTTACGGCATCAATGATGTCGGATGGCTTCTCGGCGAAGGTCGTTGCGCCATGCTCTATTAGGAAGTCCTTGTCGCGGAACCCCCACAGCACGGAGATGCAGGGCAGTCCGGAGTTGCGTGCCGTTGCCACGTCAACGTCGCTGTCGCCGATATACACCGCCGTCGAGGCATCCATGCCAAGTTTCTCCAGTGCCAGATGCACCATGTCTGGCGCGGGTTTGCGTGCCACTTCCGGACGCTCGCCGATGGCCACCTCTATGGTGTCCTTGAAGTACACCTCATATAGCTCGTCCACACCAGCCTGCAGCTTGTTGCTGACTACAGCCATGCGCTTGCCCTGTGCCTTCAGCGTGCGCAGGGTCTCGGCTATGCCGGGGTATAGTCCCGTGTGGTCCTGGCAGTGCTCTACGTAGTAACTCTTGAACTCGGCAAACACCGCCTCAAACTGTGGGTTCGCCTCGCCCTCCGGTGTGGCGAGAATCATTAGTCTGCGCACGCCGTTGCCAACGAACTGGCGCACTTCCTCAAACGTGCGCTCCGGCATGCCGAACGTACGTAGTGCGTGGTTTACTGCGAGGTAGAGGTCCTCAAGCGTGTCCATCAGGGTGCCGTCGAGGTCCCAGATGATAGTGGGGTATTCTTTCTGCATATATAATTGTAGTTAATATTGACTTGTACGTAGGGAAAAGCCCAGGACCATCAACTGGCTCTGGGCTTTTTCTCTAATCCTAATCTTCTTCTTATTTTTTTGAGCTATCCCCAGCCTCACGGCTAAGATCTTCTATACCTTTGTCTTTTTCCTATCAAGACTGGAACAAGCATCTCACAAATCTGTGTGGAGTTCCTTGAATCAATCTTTTTCCTTAAAACGCATTAACCTTACTAAGATGTTGCAAAAGTACAAATTGTTAGGGTGCACGCAAAATAATTGGTGGTCTAATTTACAGATTTCTTGTATATTGTTGACGGATATCAATTTAAATTTATTACTTTTGCATAGAATATGCTCAAAAACAAGTACTGCAGATGACGCAGATGACATTACTCACTCATGTTGAGATAGATAGCGCCCCATTTCACGTCGTACCGTCGGACAGACTGCTGTTCGTAGGCTCGTGCTTCGCGGCTAACATAGGCGAGCGGTTCGCCCAGAACCAGTTCCGCACGCTCGTCAATCCCTATGGCGTGATGTACAATCCCGTCAGCGTCCTCCATACGGTGCAGCGCGCCGTTGCCGACGGCACGGTGGGCGAGGGTGGGGTGGACGTGGCCGTCTTCACGCTAGGCACCAACCACGTGTACATCCTCAACGAGACGGGCGAGATAGTGGACAACTGCCGAAAGCGGCCACAGCGGCTCTTTACAGAGCGGCAGCTGTCCGTCGACGAGTGCGCTGAGGCATTGCAGACTGCCATCGACACCCTCCGCCAGATAAATCCGGATACTAAGGTCATCATCACGGTCAGCCCCATCCGCTACGCCAAATACGGCTACCACGGCAGTCGCCTCTCAAAGGCCACGCTGCTCCTCGCAGCCGACAATATAATAAATAGTACGCGCGACACGAGCTACTTCCCAGCCTACGAGATAATGAACGACGAACTGCGTGACTATCGCTTCTACCAGCCCGACATGTTGCACCCCAGCGACCAGGCGGTGGACTATATTTACAGTCGCTTCGACGATGTCTACTTCACCGACGAGACACGTGCCTTCGTCCGCGAGTGGCAGCCCATCCGTGCCGCCCTTGCCCACCGCCCCTTCAATCCCGACGGCGAGGAGTACCAACGGTTCCTTGCCGCCACGCAGGAGAAAGAAAGACAATTCAGACTCAAATGGAAATTATAAACCTCACCGATACTGCCTCCACCAACGACTACCTCCTCGACCGCGTGCGCCGTCAGCCCGACTGGGAGGGAGTAGTCACCACGCCGTACCAATCAGCCGGCAAGGGTATGGGCACCAACCGCTGGGAGAGCGAGAGTGGCAAGAATCTGCTCTACAGCATCCTCATCCACCCCACGTGGCTGCCCATCCGCAAGCAGTATCTGCTCTCTATGGCACAGGCCGTAGCAATATGCGACTCGCTCAACGCTATCACGCCGGGCTTCACCATCAAGTGGCCTAACGACATCTACTGGCAGGACCGCAAAGTCAGCGGCACGCGCATCGATGTCAATATCTCCGCCCGCGGACTGCAGGACATGGTCATCGGCACTGGCATCAACGTCAACCAGCGTGAGTTCCGCAGCGACGCCCCCAACCCCGTCTCGCTATGGCAGATAACGGGCCACGAGCACGACATCCAGAGGCTGCTCCAAACCGTCGTCACCCGTTTCGAGCGCTATCGCGATGTGCTCCGCCAAGGCGGCGAGTACCAGATAGTCGCCCTATACCACGCTGCCCTCTACCGTGCCGATGGCAGGTTATATCCCTACGAGGATGCCAACGGTCGTTTCATGGCCACCATAAAACACGTTGACCCCGACGGCACACTACACCTCCTCCGTGAAGACGGTACAGAGAGCGCCTATCAGTTCAAAGAGGTGTCAGCATTGATATAAAAAAATGGTGCAGTGTCTCACTGTGCCCTAAAAAGCAACGTGAGACACTACACCATCATATAGACAAGTGTAATATTGTAAATAACAAAAAACATGAAGTTCAAAAGAATTCTTTTAAAACTCTCGGGCGAGAGCCTGCAGGGAGCACAAGGTTACGGCATCGACGTCAACCGCCTCAATGATTATGCACGTCAGATAAAGGAAATCGCCGACATGGGCGTACAGATAGGCATCGTCATCGGTGGTGGCAACATTTTTCGCGGACTTAGCGGCGCGGGTAAGGGTTTCGACCGCGTCAAGGGAGACCAGATGGGCATGTGCGCCACCGTCATCAACTCCCTGGCCCTCTCCAGCGCTCTCGGTGCTATAGGTCAGAAGAACCGTGTCCTCACTGCCATTCGCATGGAGCCCATCGGCGAGTTCTACAATAAATGGAAGGCCATCGAGGCCATGCAGCAGGGTGAGGTAGTCATCATGTCAGCCGGCACAGGCAATCCATACTTCACCACCGATACCGGTTCCTCTCTACGCGGCATAGAGATAGAGGCCGACGTGATGCTTAAGGGTACTCGTGTTGACGGCATCTACACCGCCGACCCCGAGAAGGACCCCACAGCTACGAAGTTCCACGACATTACCTACGCCGACGTCATCTCGAAGGGACTGAAGGTAATGGATGTCACCGCCACCGCCATGTGCATGCAGAACAACCTCCCCATCTATGTCTTCAACATGGATGTAGTGGGTAACCTCAAGAAAGTCATGGACGGCGAGGAAATCGGTACCCTCGTGCACAACTAACGCCAATGACTCTTTACTTGCGCGCTAACATTTTCGACACCAATGAATATTTTCGGCGTTAATGAATGTTTTTGACGCCAATGAATATTTTTGACGTTAATTGCCATTAATGGACCGTTAATTGACCATTAATTTTATTTTCTTCCCTTCCGGATGGAATAAATATTAATGAATAATTAACGGTCCATTAATGGCAATTAACGTCCCCCGTCATCGTAAGTTCTCGGCAATAAACGTCCCTCCCCGTCACCTCCTGTCAATTAACGTCCCCGCCACTAGTCTATATAAGTTCGCGGTAATTAGTGCGCATAAACAAAAAAGTCACCCTCATGAAGAGGATGACTTATTGTTTTAAAAGTGGTACCACCAGGAATCGAACCGGGGACACAAGGATTTTCAGTCCTTTGCT
>CAVAHD010000055.1:0-17361 GCA_963588475.1 Oscillospiraceae bacterium
ATTACGAGTATTTTGCTTGTCTATAGTCAAGAAAAAGAAGGGTGGGAAACTTTAGTAATGATAATATACAATGACAAATAAAGAAAGAATGCTTCACATGGTTCTTGACGACGCAAAGTTGCAGGAACTTTATGACTACGACCAATCTGAATATGAGGACTTGTATACGGCCTTGAATTCTGACAACATAGTTGTTGCATCTGTAGCTAGAATCATAAAGGACCTTGATGGCTCTACGGACGAGAGTGCTCAGAGGAGAGTCTACATGACAGTGTTTAACTATATAAACGAGAATCTAATAATATGATAATAAAGAAGATACAAATAGCGAATTTCAGGAGCTACTACAAATCCAATGTTTTTGAACTTGTAGATGGCCTTAATCTTATCATCGGCTCTAATGGAGATGGTAAGACTACATTTTATGAGGCTTTGGAGTGGTTGTTCCGTACCGATGGGACATGCAAAATGGACATAAGGTTGATATCCAAGAAAAGATGTCAAGAGCTTTTTGCGGATGAATCGGATGATGTCTGTGTATCTATGACCTACGAGCACAAAGGGTACGTCAAGACGTTGGAGAAAAGATTCCATTTCACAAAGTCTTTTGACGGAGAGATAACCACGTCAAATTTTGAATTTGTTTTAGTGGAGGAGAATGGCGTGGAAAGAGTCCGTCGTGACGGTTTAAGGTTCGATTTTGATTTGCCGTCCGAAATACGCAAGTACACAATGTTTAAGGGCGAAAGCGACCTTGATGTCTTTCAGAATTCCAATGCGCTAAAGATGCTGGTAGAGACATTTAGCGATGTAAAGGATTTTGAAGCATATTTCTCTTTTATGGAATATGCCACTAAAAAGGCTGAGCAGGCACGTGACAATGCTCAGAAGTCTGATCGTAAAAACAGTGAAAAGATAAACCAACTGAAGCGTACTGTTGAACAGACGAAGGGGATGCTGTCTGATATAGATAGAGAAATAAGAAACAAGGAAAATGAGGCTTCCAACTTTGAAGGTTTATTGAAGAGTATCGAGCAAAGTAAAGAGGCCTCCAAACTACTCATGATGGTAAATCGCCGCATTGAGACTTTGACAAAGAAGCGTACGCAGACGCAGGCTCTAATCAAAGAAGATTATACTATAAATCTTCTGGATGACATGTGGATTCTTATGGGCTTTAGGGAGATAGCAAAAGAGTATTCTCAAAAAGTTAACGAGGCGGACAGGCAACGTAGAAAAATTGAGAAGAACTATCTTCTTACTGCAGGTGCAGAGAAAGCGATCAAAAAGATGCAGACCGATTTTGTTCCCTTGCCAGTACATATTCCAGGACAAAAAATAATGGAAGAGATGCTTGAAGAGGAAGTATGCAAGATATGTGGTCGTCCAGCAATGAAACACAGTGAGCCATGGAACTATATGCTTCATCGATTAGAGGAATATAAAAAATCTCTTGAGGCTGACGAGGACGAAGAGATAGAGCCATATTATAAAAACGAATATATAGTGGAGCTGCAAAAAAGAGATACCACACTCAATGACAATTTGGGGGATATAACAAAACTCCGTCATAACATTCAAGAGGCTATATCCTATAACAATCGTTTGCATGATGATATTAAGAAAATAGAGGCAAACCTGAATGTGGAGCTTGAACAAAAGAAGCGTATCTTGGCTCAAACAGACGGGTTGTCGGAAGAGCAGCTGCTTTCTAATTATGAGAATATATCCAATTGGATGAACCAAAAGATTGATGCAGAAAAGCGTATTGAGACTTTGAGGGAACAGCGCAGCAAGTATCGTATGAAACTTGACGAGGCGCAAGATGCGCTAAGCAAATTGGCAGAAGGCACTTCTGCAGCAGTGTTTGCCAAGACTGCTAAGATTGTCAGCCAAATATCGGATGCATTCAAGTCTGCTAAGGATACAAACAAAAAGCGTCTTCTTCATTCCATTGAAGATGAGGCCAACGTGTTCTTGGAGTCCTTGAATACGAACGATTTCAAAGGTACTATTCGTATATTGGAAAAAGCTAATGGACAGGGCGAAGCGGTTCTCATGAACAATGACAACACGAGAATATTCAACCCAAATACTGCTTTGCGAACTACCTATCTGATGTCGGTACTGTTTGCAATAGGCAAGTTGGCTACCCAAAGGAGTGAAACCGCTTTCCCTTTAATCTTTGACGCCCCAACATCTTCGTTTACCGATGCGAAGGAAACGGAATTCTTTAACGTGATAAGTAATCTTGACAAGCAAGTGGTCATTGTCACGAAGAGTTTCTTAAAGGAAGGCAGAGCTGGCAATTTAGTACTTGACCAAACTAAAGTAAATGAAGTGTTCGGACGGGTATTCCGCATAGAAAAGAAGAAACCTTTCGATGATAAGGATTTGGCAACAATACAGACGGTTATAACAAAAATCAAGTAACGATGGCAGAGGAGTTAAGCAATATAGAGGAACTCGTGGCAAAGGACGAGAAACTCATAGATATCTGGGGACGTAAAAATCCCAAATTTGAGAAAAAGTATGAGCAAAGCGTAATGAGGGTTATTTCAGACTATAGCCACGGCGCATCTGAAAATACAGGAGCAAAGGGCAAGGTCTTAGGCTCCGGATACGAAGTTTATATCATGGCATTTTTCATCGGACTTTATTCGGGCAAGAAACTCCCTTTGCCTGAAAATTCTGATGATGTAAAAGTCTTGGGCCAGCCAATACAGTTTTGGGGTAATCTCGATTCCAAGAAGAACCGTAAGGCTTATTCGGCTTTGCGTTCTTATATATTTATTGCGCTCGTGGCAAAGACAGATATAGACTGGATTGCTTTGGACAAAGGTGATATAAAGGTGAATAGCGTTGTCGCTCAGCTGATTGGTACCATGGAAGAATATACTAATTATGGTTTGTCAGTCATGGAGGATAAACTGAAAGATGATAAAGGGTACTTCTTTTCGCATCGCTCGTTTTTGGATATGTTCCTCCAGCTAACGACACAAAAGGTTGTAGAGGCGAATGAGGACGAAGAACCTGAGGCTTTGTAGAATATAAGGAACAAGATGAATATGGATTATGTAGAGGCATTTGAAAATTTAAAGGCAAACGAGAGGTATGCTCGTAAGACTCCCCATAAGGCTATCTTACTCCTGACCATTATAGAGATGTATGAGACTAATGAGATTTCAGGAAATGAAATCAGATGCAATCAAACGTTAGTAGATACATTTCTAAAAGTATGGAATAGAACTTTGCCCGAGTACACATCTTTTTATATGGATGCGTATATCCCCTTTTGGACTATGCGAAATGAGGGATTTTGGCATTTCGTACCTGTCCGCGGCAAGGAGGAGGTATTGTCTTTCTTGAAGGAAAACAATAGCCGTCCGTCCGAGAATAAGATAAGAGAATGTATCGATTACGTTGAGCTGGATGAGGATCTGTATTTTCTGATGACTGTACCTTCTGGGCGCTCTTCGTTGAAACGTGCTTTGTTGTCCTGCTATTCTACGCTTTCTGAAAAGGAGATAGAGACCTTGTCTGAAAGTGAGGCAAATGATGCGGATTATTCTCTTGCTGCACTGGATGAATATAAGAAAATGATAAACTCGAAGAGTGAGCAAAGCGTTGCCTTGGCTCGAGAATGTTCAGATGAAAATGCAAAGAGTCGTTTTTACGGACTTGACGAAGATGTACAGATACAGCTGAATATAGATTATTACACCTTCCTTAGAGACCATAAAATAGAACGCCGTCTGATAAAAGAACACTTCCCTACAGTATTTGACTTGTACGACAAAATATCAGAACATCCCCTGGAGCCTGGGGAGGTAGCTGCGTCAATGTTGTCTCTGTATGAAGACTTTCTGACGGATATGAAGATGAATCTTTTAGGTGTGGATGATGCAATGGAGGTGATTGATGGTATAGAGAATGCAATAGCTATTTTACACAGACATAATCCCCAACCTTGTTTTGCGGAAGAAGCAAGTGACTCAATAATATTGGAAGAGGAAAAACCGGAAGCTGCAGAGAATGAAGAAGACAGTCCTTCAGAATTGGAAATGAGAAGAAAAGATATTCCGTGGACAGAAAATGAGGAAGAGCTTCTCTTGCTTTGCTTTGACAAAGGACGTAGTTTGGGTGATATAGCAAAAGTGTTAGGAAGACCAAAGTGTTCAATTCAACAGCGGCTGGCTATTCTGGGGAAGGTCGAATATGATTTTGAAAGTAGTGTCTCCAATGAAGTTGTCGCATCGGAAGTGTCGGAGGATGCCGCAACGTTGGATTATTACGTGGAAAATATGAAGACGACATGCTGTATTTTGAATAGGAATGGTGAGCGTGTTTATTCAACCAAGGGTAAGTTTAAGGTGTTTCATGGCAAGCTCTACAGATTCAATTATAAGGATGGTATCTGTTTCACGGTAAAGGGTATGACTCGCACTGATGGTGTGTGGCAGAAAGGTTCTAAGGTAATAGTTCCTTATTGCGATTCAGATTTGTTCCCTTTATTGGATAAAAATCATTATATAGAGCAGATAGAAGATGTGCGGGAAGGTGCTTCTATGCGCCAAAATACGATTCGTGTTGATGGACACTGGTATGATTTTGATGGAAATATGATAGGTGTTTCTGAAGAGCCTCTTGGGGACATCATGGCAGTAGATGACCAAAAGGCAGGGCATCTCGTTTGTCATGCGAATGGCTTTATCCCTAAAGGAGGATTGGAGACCATAACCGGTACCTTGGACAATCTGTATGATTACCTGTGGTTGATGGCTATTGTTGATATTGTGGGCGATGGAACTCATTCTCTGCAGGTTAGTTTTGATGAATTAGCCTGCATGATGATTGCTGTAGGATGGGGATTGCTGAATCGCAATCCTCGGTTGAGAGATACCCATGAGACTATGACAGAAGGTGTCGAATATCTGATGGAAGAATCAAAGACAAATATGGAGCAAGTGTTGTCTTGGGAAACAACCCCCGATATTGTCTTTGAGGAGATAAAAGATTATCCGATGAGTGGGAAATTCGAGGATTTAGCGGACGAACTTGTTCAAGACGCTCCAACTAAGGTCTTACATATTTGGCTGGATGATAAGGAGGAGCCTGAATTGGTATTACATTCTGCCAACTATGTGAATCAATGCATGTATTCGTTGCATCTCAAGAAGTTTGATTCGTATATAGAAGTTAATCCTGCTTGGAAAAGATATCTGATAGAGGAACATGCCAATCTTCATAAGTACATAGAAGATGCTTGTCTGGGTACTATAATACTCCACGTTGTTTAGACAACCACATTGGTACATTCAAAACCGCAGGCATGTCCCGGAACGGGCTTCTTCCTTCCATGTTCTATGGTGAAGTTGCATAAAAACGTATGTGAGATTTGCAAGTCTCACATAATTGAAGTACCTTTGCGGTCACCAAGACAGTAGGACGTGAACGGTAAGTCTGCAGGCTTTCCGAAAGCGCAAAAATAAATATTAACCCTGTCTAAAAATGGAGAGTACCATAATTATCACTTAATTGATACAGTAAGGTTATGATGGAACTACGCAACTACATAGACGCATTTTCCTCTTTGCATACGGCAAAGAAAAAGGGTATAAGGCTCCCCATAAAGCGGTGTTGCTGCTGGCGATTATCGACTTGGTGGAGGAAAAGAACATCTCGTCTCCTTGCATTGAACTGTCTGATGAGCTGAATGATAAATTCAATGAGATATGGCATAGATACCTCGGCACTTCCAGCGTATTCACTCCCGATATATGCAAACCGTATTTCCACATGCAGCATGAAAGCTTTTGGCGATTGGTGGAGAGGCACGAGACCCAAGGAATGGCTGCGGAGCCTTCCCCTTGGGTTGCGTCCAATAAGGATAAGAAGGAGTTGCCAGTAGGCAGCTATTCCATACAAGCCATGCGACGGGCGTTTGCCTATGCGAAGATAGACGGGAGGCTATTCCAACTGTTGCAGAACAGTGATGCGAGGGCAATGCTGCGTGTGGTACTCATCAATGCATATTTGTCTAATCAGCCAACCAAGACGATGCCAAACATAAGTGCAGTAATCGCAGCATTGCCGTTGCTGGCTTTTGTGGCGTAGTTATTGAGGATATCATCATGACAATAGTAGGCGGAGCCGTAGCACCAATCGTCATGGGATACATTGCCGACACCACAGGCAACATGGCGGTAGCATTCTCCGTTCCACTGGCATGCTATCTGGTGATAGCTGGGTATGCCGCGACGGGGAGTGTCCGCTGAAAAGTACGCAGAACGGACAATTTTACTTGTTCATGGACGATTTTACATTCCGTACAACTGTAAATAAGGCTAACTTTGCAGCAGATTATTACATGAAGCATATTTAGTAGACGTTAGTAAATTAGTTTTTTTTATAGATTTGGAATGTATAACACACGTATTCAGGAAGACAAAAGCGGCTGTCGATAGAGACAGCCGCCTTTTTTGTTTACGGGGGGCTATAAAAAACAATTCTTTTGAGTTTTTTAGTGGAATGTTGGTGGTTATTGGAGGAAAAGCTGTAATTTTGCAACCTATAAAGAGCGTTCTTAATAAAGAACCAACGGACAAAAACAGATATATTGTGCGCACAGCTATATTCACAGGAGTCTTTGACCCCTTTACCATAGGGCACGCCGACATCGTGGAGCGTGCACTCAACATTTTCGATAGGGTGGTGGTCGGCATCGGCTACAACCCGCAGAAGACGGAGTCGGGCGACCTGCAGCGCCGCATCGACCAGATAACCGATGTCTACAAGGACGAGCCGCGCGTGGTCGTTGAGGCTTTCAATGACATGGCGGCTGACCTTGCCGCACGCCATGATGCCACGGCCGTAGTGAAGGGCGTGCGCAACGTGCAGGACTTCGAGTACGAGCGCAACCAGGCGGAGTACAACCGACTGCTTGGCGACGGGCTGGAGACGGTCATCTTCTTTGCACGCCCCGAACTGGGCGCGCTGTCCTCAACAGCCGTGCGCACGCTGAAATACTTCGGCAAGGACGTAACGAAGTTCTTGCCGTAGACTCTTTGGCGACTTTTGCCGCAGACTCTCTGGCGACTCATGCCGCGGACTCTCAGGTAACGTAATAGATAAAATACAGCAATACAAATGATAACATACAATGCAGACGGCGTGAAAATGCCGAAACTGCGCCGACGCGACACTTCGGCGTGGATAAAAGCAGTAGCTGCCACATACGGACGCAGGGTGGGGGAGATAGGATACCTCTTCTGCGACGACGAGAAGATACTCGAGGTGAACCGCGAGTACCTGCAGCATGACTACTACACAGACATCATCACCTTCGACTACGACGAGGACGACATCATCAGCGGTGACCTCGTCATCTCCCTCGATACCGTGCGCACCAATGCCGAACAGTTCGGAAAGACCTACGAGGAGGAGCTCTACCGCGTCATCATACACGGCATTCTGCACCTCTGTGGCATCAACGACAAGGGCCCGGGAGAGCGCGAAATAATGGAGGCGGCGGAAAACAAAGCTCTTGCTATGCGTCAGCAAATGGCAGGAAAAGAATGAAAAATATATAAATTTAATACGCTTTTGTTGCACAACTCGCAAAATCTCTGTACTTTTGCTATCAAAATGTCAAATGGACAGCTCGGCTGCCAGTCAAACTTAGTAAAAGAATGAGACAAGTTGATAAACTAGACAAGAAGATTCTTTCGGTACTCTCCACCAACGCACGTATGGCTTTCAAGGACGTAGCAGACCTCTGTGGTGTCTCGCGTGCCGCTGTGCACCAGCGTGTTGAGCGTCTGAAGGAAGAAGGTATCATCACGGGTAGCGGTTTCTCCGTCAACCCAAAAGCTGTGGGCTACGGCAACTGCACCTACGTGGGCGTAAGACTGGAGCGCGGCTCCATGTACCGCGACGTCGTTAAGAAGTTGGAGAAGATACCCGAGATTGTGGAGTGCCACTTCACCACCGGCCCTTACACTATGCTCATAAAGCTCTACGTGAAGGACAACGACCAGCTCATGGAGCTGCTTAACGGCACGCTGCAGGAGATAGACGGCGTTGTGTCCACGGAGACCCTCATCTCGCTCGACCAGAGCATAATGCGAGAGGTGCCCGTACACATCGACGAAGACTAAACGCCGCCGAACACCCACACCTCTTTTATATACACCTCCCCCATGAGAAACTTTGACATAGCATCACTGACCGCCGCTGCCTACGCCCGCTTTCCCGAGGCGCAGGACAGACCCGTCATCGGTATTACCGCCAACCACGAAGGCATCGATGCCACGCTGCGCGAAGCATACTGCAGACAGATAGTGGCGGCTGGCGGCACGCCGCTCATTATACCTGCCATCGACGACGCAGAGGTTATCATCAACACCCTCAGCCGCCTCGACGGCATCATACTCTCGGGCGGAGGAGACTACAACCCGTTGTGGTGCGGCGAGGAACCCTCGCCAAAGCTCCACAACATCAACGCTGTGCGCGACCGGGCCGAACTGCTCACCACGCGCCTGGCGTACAACCGCCAGATACCCATGCTAGGCATTTGCCGTGGCATACAGACGCTGGCAATGGCACTGGGAGGACACGTGGAGCAGGACAATAGTCACCGCGCCACGGTGAAGCACTCACAGGATGCCGACCGCGAGGAACCTACCCACACGGTGATGCTGGCATCGGACTCCACGATACATACTATATATAATAAGGAGAAGATTGCCGTCAACTCCTTCCACCATCAAGTGGTGGACGAACCGGGCAAGCATTTTCGCGCCACGGCATTCTCCACGGACGGCATGATAGAGGCCATCGAGAGTACGGAGCGCAAACCCATCATGGGGGTGCAGTGGCACCCGGAGTGGCTGGAGGAAGACGGACTGCCGCTGTTCCAGTGGATAGTAGGCAAAGCGGCTGAGCACCGCAAGGCTTGCCGCCTGCACGACAGCCACCTCATACTGGACACCCACTGCGACACGCCGATGTTCTTCCACCAGGGCGTGGACTTCACGCAGCGCGACCCACGCATCCTCGTGGACCTGCACAAGATGACCGAGGGACGACAGGACGCCACATTCATGGTGTGCTACCTGCCACAACCAAAAGAAGGCCAGCGCTTTGCTGACCTTGTACATTTCGACGTGCAGTCCCCCAAGGACTACGCCGACTTCATATTCGACAAAATAGGGAAGATAGTCAACCGCGTGCCGGACTACCTTGCCTTTGCACGCACGCCGGACGAGATGCTTGCCAACAAGCGGGCAGGCAAGAAGAGCATTGTGCTCGGCATAGAGAACGGACTGGCACTCAATCACGACATAAAGAACATTGAGCACTTCGCCAAGCGCGGAGTGACCTACATCACGCTCTGCCACAACGGCGACAACGACATCTGCGACTCGGCACGAGGCACGCAGACGCACGGAGGAGTGTCCGACTTCGGCAAGGAGGTGATAGGCGAGATGAACCGTCTGGGCATCATGGTGGACTTGAGTCATGCCGCCGAAAGCAGTTTTTACGATGCGCTGCAGATAAGCCGCACGCCGATAGTGTGCTCACACTCCAACTGCCGTGCCCTCTGCGACCATCCGCGCAACCTCACCGACGACCAACTGCGCGCCCTGGCAAAGGCGGGCGGCGTAGCGCACACCACGTTCTACCCGGGATTCCTAAAACCATCGGGCACCGTGCTCCCCACTTCCGCAAACAAGACGACGGAAGCGGACATTCTCGACGCCGTAGCCCACTTGGAGCACGCCATCAGCATCATGGGCATAGACCACGTAGGCATCGGAACCGACTTCGATGGCGACGGCGGAGTGCCGGGCATGGCAAACGCAGCGGAGATAATCAACTTCACCAAGCAGCTGCTCCGACGCAGATACTCTGAGGAGGACATCAGCAAGATATGGGGCGGCAACTGGCTGAGAGTAATGACGCAAGTGCAGAGTGCCGCAAAGGTCTAACCAGCTAACGCCATTTGTATCCAATCCGCTGACGCTCCTAATTTTAATATACATTATCCACACTCATACCGACTATGCAAAAAAGACTCCTTCTTTCTCTCTTCATACTCGTAGCCGCCGTGGTTGCGGCAGTAGCACAACCCAAAAACGGTACGACAGTACCCGAGCTGGCTCTGCCCACCCAGAGTGGCACTACGCTGAAGCTCTCGTCCCTACGAGGCAAATACGTGGTGCTGGACTTCTGGGCCTCATGGTGTGGTCCCTGTATGAGTGGTATGCCCGAGATGAAGAAGAGCTACGCCAAGTACAAGGGTAAGGTTGAGTTCCTCGGCGTGAACTGCGACGACAACGTTGCCGACTGGAAAAAGGCGGTAAAGGCAGCGGCCCTACCGTGGAAGCA
This sequence comes from Oscillospiraceae bacterium, assembly GCA_963588475.1. Classification (GTDB taxonomy): domain Bacteria; phylum Bacteroidota; class Bacteroidia; order Bacteroidales; family Bacteroidaceae; genus Prevotella. The sequence continues at coordinate 10,393 of CAVAHD010000055.1, forward strand.
CGTCAACTACAACGGCAACCTGCAGATGATGAAAACATTCAACGTCAGCGGCCTGCCCACCAAAATCATAGTAGACCCCAAAGGCAAAGTAGTATACAGCTGCGTAGGCGAAATGCCCGAATTCTACACCAAACTCGCCGCTATACTGAAGTAACATTCTGTCGATTAAGAACACAATTCATAATTGGTACTTCGGCCTCCCTCGTCCGTCTGCCTCAATACCCCTTTTGCCATTAAGTCCTTGATGTCGCGGTTGGCGGTGTCTTGTGAGCAATGATTTATCTTATACCACTTCGAGGAATTGAGTTTCCCCTCGAAGCCATCCAAAAGCATGTTTAGTACCTTTCGCTGGCGGTCATTTAAGACCATCGTGCGATGCTTGTCCCAAAACTGAACCTTACGCACCACATTCTCCGTCTTCTGCATGGCACTCTCTAACGCCGTCTTCAGTGTCTGCAAGAACCATTGTATCCATGGCGTAATGTCCAAGTCGCCCTTCTGCGCTTGTTCCAAATGATTGTAATATTCCTTGCGGTGATTGAGTATCTCGGAGGAGAGACTGTAATAACGTTGTGAGGTCTGGTCGGCACGTGAGAGCAACAGTTCCGTCAATGTTCTGCAAAGTCGTCCGTTGCCGTCATCGAACGGATGAACCGTCACAAACCAGAGGTGCGCTACGGCGGTCTTGACCAGCGGGTCGAGAACTTCTTCGGAGCTAATCCATTCCATTAGTTCCGACATCATTCTAGGCACGTCCTTACTGGCAGGTGCCTCATAGTGTACCTGCTCATGTCCCAAGGCACCGGATACCACTTGCATCGGCTCTTCGCCTTCTCGCCATTGCGCTACGGCAATCTTGTGAATTCCGCTTCGTCCTGTAGGGAACAATGCCGCATGCCAGGAGAAAAGACGTTCGGCATCCAGAGGCAAGGAAAAATGCTGCACAGCATCCATCATCACTTGCACCACTCCCTCCGTATAGTGGTCAGGCACAGGCAACCCCTCATATTCCAATCCCAATTGGCGAGCCACGGAAGAGCGCACACTGTCCCTGTTCAATTCCTCTCCCTCTATCTTTGCCGAATGTACGATTTCCATGGTCAGGGAGTCGAGCATGGACAGGTTCTGATCCTCAAATCCAAACATAGATACTCTGCCCAACAATTTTCCCCTCAGCAGATTTACTTCTGCTAAGATGTTGCTGAAACAGGTGTTGTCCCATGTCATGTGAGGCCAATCCTCTTCTTGCCAGATGTAGTGTGTAGTTCTCCTCATAATCGTTTGTTTTAGTGCGCAAAGGTATGCCTTTTTATCGGATGATGCAAGTTTTGCGGAGATTATTCTTCTTATTCTCCGCAAAAATGCGGAGAATAAGCTCCTTTGAACCAAAGGCGGTATATGGGAGAGCGTCTTTTAGCCTCTATTTCTTCATTAGTACACTCTCATTTGCCCTCTTCTGGATATTGTCGTGGATGTACTGTTTGTAGAACAGCAGGTCCCAGTGGTGCAGGCAGTCCAGGCTGACGTGGGCACTCTGGTAGACGGGGTTATTGGTCCATTGGCGGTATTCGTTGGCCTTGTCTGTCTCTACGATGAGGAGTTTGGTGGAGTGATCTAGGCGTAGGGTGTGTTTGCCACCATTGTAGGTGAAGGTGGCTGGTGTGGAGTCTGTCTTCCAGTTTACCGGGTTGATGGCAGCGGAGGCATTGGCAGCTACAAACGGCCAGATGCCGCTTGTACTAAGTGCTGAGTTATAGGAAACGGTGACGCCCGGTGTGGTCTCGTCGTATGCCGGGATGATGCGTGGGCACTTCTCGTCTTCGGCGGATATGCGGTAGCCTATGGCGTAGGCAGCCACCATCTGGCGGTACTGCTCGGTGGTCATGTGCTTCAGTAGGTCAAGCACCAGCATGCCTCCCTGCGAGAAACCTACGAGGGCGAACTTGCGGCCTTGGTTCTTGTGCGTCATATAGTAGTCGAATGCCTCGCATACTTCTTTTACTACATCTTGGAATTCTGCGTTGAACTTCTCGGCAGGCAGATTGATGGCGTCGAACGTGAACTGGTGGTAGTAGGGCGCAAAGTAGTTGAAGTCATGCTGTCCGATGTTTTTCTCCACGTATGCCAGCTCTTCGTTGATGGCTTGTTTGTCGGCGGCAGTCAGCAGGGCGCGGTAGGATGTGGTCCCGTCGCTGTTCGTTGCCGACACAACATCGGTAGAAACGAGGTACAGGAGGTCTATCTTGTCGGGACAGACGGTGTCCTGGCTCTGGTACCATGCGCTGTCCTCATCCCAATAGACAGTGTTCGTTGAGGCTGAAGCCTGCGAGTATCCGCTGGTAGTGATCAGTTGGAATGTTGCAAGCAGAACGAGGAAAACGCCCCGTAATGTACTAAGCCGGAAAGGTGATAGATCTGTTGTCATAGTCTTTAGTTTTGTGCAAAATTACAAAATATTACCCAAAGGTAACTTACCTTTGGGTAATATTTTTTTAGTAGGGAGATACAAGGGGCGACTTTTCGCCTTTATTGCGTCAGCAGCGCCAGCAGTGGGATGCTGATGACGGAGAGTAGGGTGGACCAGAAGGTGCCTTGGGACATGGCTGTCTCGTCCTTGCCGTAGCGCAGGCAGAACATGGTGCCGAAGCTGGCTACGGGCATGGCGATGAGTATCATGTTGATGGAGTTGAGGCGGTGGTCCATGCCTACCAGGCTGAAGAGCCAGAAGATGAACAGTGGGAGGCCGAACAGCTTCAGGGCGCACATGATGAACGTCTGGGGCGTGCCGAGCATCTTCTTCAGCGGTATGTCGGCGATGGACGAGCCGATGATGAGCAGCGAGGCGGGCACGGTCATGTTGCCTACTAGGCTGACGGGCTGCGCTATGAACTTCGGGGCGTGCCAGCCGATGCATACTATGATGACGGCGATGTAGGTAGCTATCATGGCCGGCGATCGGAAGAGCTTCCAGTCCATGCCGCCCTTCATGCTCTCGCCCGTGACGAACATCACGCCGAAGATGAAGATGGTCAGCGTGTTGAAGACGTTGAGGATGCAGGCGTAGAAGACGGCGTCGCTGCCGAAGATGCTTGCCACGATGGGGTAGCCGATGAAGCCTACGTTGCTGTAGGTCAGCATGAAGCTGTACATGCCCCGCAGTTCTGCCTTTACGCCCATGAGGCGCGGCAGTATGTAGGCCAGGATGATGAGGATGGCGTACGTGGCGGCGCTGATGAGGAGCAGCATGGGGATGTGGCTGCGGTCGGGCATGCGGTCGCCCATGGTGGAGGCCAGCACGAGGGCCGGGCATGTTACCTGAATGACGAAGACGGAGAGGGAGCGGTCGAAGTCGCCGCCCATGAGGTGTGTTTTGCGTGAGACGAACCCTACTATCACTACTATGAAGAGGGCAGCCATGAGTGTGATGACAACTTGAATGTCCATTATTGTGTGTTTTTGAGTTTCATCCCGCCGAGGGCGAAGAATAGTATTATTCCGAATACAAAGCCGGCTATGGCGTCAAGGCCGTAGTGGGCGTATATATATACTGTGGAGAGGCACAGGAAGCAGTATGGTATGGCAAGGACGAGTAGCCACCGCCACATCTTTAGTCTTATGGAGATGGCCATTATCAGTGTGGAGATGGCGACGTGGCTGGAGGGGAACGCCGCCGTTGGGCGCTCGCCGGCATGGTGGACCGCCTGCACGATGTGGTAGAACACGCCGTTCGTCCAGCCCGGCACGGCGAGGCACTCCTGGTTGTCGCGGAAGTAGTGGCCCACGTCGGGGAAGATGCCGTGCGCTATGTTGTCCAGCCCGGCAGCGAGGTAGTAGTACTGCGGTCCGGTGACGGGCAGGAAGAGGTATATGACGTAGCAGACGTAGAAGGCGGCAAACACGATGAACGCCGCACGCTCGAACGAGTCGAACTTGCGGAAGAATATCAGTATCAGCGTCACGATGAAGAAGAGGTAGTACGACGCGTAGCCGGCGCACATCAGCTCCGACACGAAGGCGGAGGGGAAGGCCTGCGAGAATATCAGCGACGGCTGCATACCGAAGACGTATTGGTCCCAGGAGGCGAAGATGTGGTCGAGCGAGCTGAACTGCGAGTTTATAGCGTACGTGTCGGGGTACCATGTCCCGAGCATCACGAGCAGGTAGCACACGCGCACCAGCATCATCAGGCGGCAGGGCCACAGCAGCCCCACTATCCACAGCCCGATGGTGCCCGACAGATACTGCAGGCGCAGGAAGAGCAGCGAGGAGGCATCGGGAATATTAGTCCATGTAAAGAGAATAACCACCGCCGTCACGGCAGCGTATGCAAACGTCGCCAACTCTGAAGCCAGCAGACCAAAACGACCCATACCCAGCGGGTTGCCCTTGGCAAAACGACCGCATTTCTGCGGCAACGGCTGAAGGTAGTATTTCCAGTCTATTTGTTTCATGGGTGCAAAGGTACGTATTTTTTGTATAAAACGAAAATAATTGTTACCTTTGCGCTCAATTAACCTATACATACACGATGGAAATAGCAATACTTATCGTAGCCCTCCTCGCAGGGCTTGCTGCCGGATACTATATCGGCAAACTCGCCACGGCAAAGGCTGCCGGCGAAGAGAAGTCACAACTGTCGGCAAAGGTGCAGATGCTCGCCGCCGACGTGGAGCACCAGAAAACGCTTGCTGCACAGGCTCTGGAAAGTCAGAAAATCGCTGCTGCCCAAGCTCTGGAAAGTCAAAAAGAGGCTGCTGCCCAGGCTCTAGAAAGTCAAAAAGAGAAGGCTGCGCAGATTCTTGAGAGTCAAAGGACCGCTGCCGCCCAGGCGACAGAGCAGCTCCGTCGCCAGCATGCCGACGAAGTGGCGCTGCTTAAGGAGCAGATGGAGAACGAGCGTCAGCATGCTGCCTCTCTGCGCCGTGAGAGCGACCAGCAGTGGCAGGAGCGGCTGGAGGCTCTGAAGCAGGAGATGAAGAAGGAGTCGGCCGAGCAGCTGGCCCAGCGTCAGTCCGCCCTGCAGCAGAGCAACCGCACGCAGATGGACGAGCTCCTCAAGCCCATCAAGGAGCAGTTTGCCGACTTCAAGAAGTCCGTCGAGGAGAGCAAGACGCAGAACGAGGTGAACAAGAACGACCTCCAGAAGTCGTTCGAGTCCACCATGAAGCTCTTCCAGCAAGAGCAGCAGCTGGCCGTCACCGCCCTGAAGGAGCAGACGCAGCGCATCGGCTCCGATGCCGCCAACCTCACCCGCGCCCTCAAGGGCGACAGCAAGATGCAGGGCGACTGGGGCGAGATGGTGCTCGAGACGATACTGGAGAACAGCGGTCTGCGCCGCGACGAGGAGTACTTCATACAAGAGAACACGCGCGACGAGAACGGCAACATCTTCCGTCCGGACGTCATAGTGCGCTTCCCCGAGGGCCGCTCCGTGGTCATCGACTCTAAGGTGTCGCTGACGGCCTACTCCGATGCCGTGGCTGCCGAGGACGACGAGACCCGCGACCGCCTGCTGAAGGCGCACACCCTCAGCGTGCGCAAGCACATCGACGAGCTTGCCGCCAAGGACTACAGCACCCTCGTCAGCGATGCCATAGGCTTCGTCCTCATGTTCGTGCCCAACGAGACGAGCCTCCTCGCCGCCATGAAGCAGATGCCAGACATCAGCCAGTACGCCTACGGCAAGAAGATAATTCTCGTCTCGCCCAACACCCTGATGATGGCCCTGCAGCTGGCCTACAACCTCTGGCAGTACGACCGCCAGTCGAAGAACGTGGAGAACATCTTCACCAGTGCCACGGCGCTCTACGAGAAAGTAGCGGGCTACGTGGACAACTTCACCGCCATCGGCACCGCCATCGGCTCCCTGCAGAACAAGTACGACACGGCATACAAGCAGCTCTCCACCGGTCCCGGCAACATCCTCCGCCGTCTGGAGCAGCTAAAGGACTTCGGCATCACGCCTAAGAAGAAGATAAAGCAGATAGAGGAATAGACATTAATCCCCTCCCCCGCCGCCGGAGTTTTTTTGTGCCTATACATTAAGCCAACTAAAGAAAAGTGCGACCTTTTTGTACTTTAACTTACAAAAAAAGTGAGATAAAGTACAAAAAGGTCGCACTTTTCTTGTTTTTACCGTAAATTCAGCCTATCTTTGCAGATGAACAAAAACAGGTAGCTTAAAGTTATTGGAAAGTGAATGATATCTATCAACATATGTTGTCGGCATACGATTTGTCTACTGACCAAGCCGTTCGTAATGCTACGTTCGAAGTGAACCAGCAAGTGATTCTTGCCGGACTTTATAAAGGAGGATTCTTTGACAAGGCAGCTTTCTACGGAGGTACGTGCCTGCGCATATTTCATGGTCTCCAGAGGTTCAGCGAGGATATGGACTTCTCTTTGCTACAGCCGGAGGGGAACTTTGATTTCACGCAATACTTTCAGTCTGTCATTGATGAGTTTACAGCAATCGGAAGGCATGTGGAAATTAAGAAGAAGGACAAAAGAAATTTTGGGAAAGTAGAGTCTGCCTTCGGAACTATGCAGATGCTCCATTTTAGTTTTTGTTTTTCTTGATGAATTTCTGATATTCGTCACCCGGGTATGAATTGCTTTTGATTCACTTTGCAAAAGTATCGAGTATCTGTGCATTCTTTATGCACTCATTCTTACTTTTTGTATCTTGCCTTGAAGTTACGCAGATATAAGAATGCAGTCTTTTTGCACGCCTCATGACCTTTTTACAAGAATATCACGACTAAATGGGCAGATTTCCTTGATTTTATTCTTTAATTAAAAAGAAATCATTTATTTTTGCGTTTGAATCAATAATATCAATCTGCGATAGCAAAGAAAATTAATCAACCTGTGCAAAAACAATGCACTCGTTGCGGTTATTTTTGCACGCACGCTAATGAACAGTAACAAGAACATTGAACAACAACATAATGGCAAACGACGTTGACA
>CAVAHD010000056.1:0-16521 GCA_963588475.1 Oscillospiraceae bacterium
ATGGAGGGTAAAGCAAGAGCTTATGGGAGGACTGGCCTATTCGCTGAATAGTTACTGTCTTTAGTGGCAATTAACGTCCTAAAATGTCTGTGGTGGCAATTAACGTCCTAAAATGTCTTTGGTGGCAATTAACGTCCCCCGAAAGTCCCACGGGAATTAGTGTCGATTAGCCTCGCCGGGGGTGATACCGTACTCGTCCTTGAAGCATTTATTGAAGTAGGACGGGGAGGTGAAGCCGCAGTCGTAGGCTATCTCGGAGATGCTCTTGTCGGTGGTGCGCAGGAGCAGCTGCGCCTTGTTGAGGCGGGCCTTGCGCAGGAGCTCCACGGGCGTCATGCCGGTGAGGGCCTTTACCTTTCTATATAATTGCACGCGCGAGAGACCTATCTTCTCGCCCAGACGCTCTACGGAGAAGTCTGAGTCGCCCATGTCGCTCTGCACTATGGTCCTTAGCTTGTTGACGAACGTCTGGTCCTTGGGGCTCATCTGTTCCTCTGCCTGCCGCTCCTCTTCGTTCTTCTCGTTGCTGAAGATAGAGTGCAGCTGCTTGCGCGAGCGCAGAAGGTTGTCTACGCGGGCGGCGAGGACAGAGCCTGAGAACGGCTTGGTGATGTACGAGTCGGCACCCGTCTCGTAGCCCTCCTCGCGCTGGTCGTTGAGGGAGCGTGCCGTGAGCAGTATGACGGGGATGTGGCTCGTCACGGTGTCGTTCTTCAGTTCCCGTGTGAACTCCAGACCGTCCATTATGGGCATCATGACGTCGGAGATGACCAGCTTTGGCACTTCGCGCCGTGCGCGGTCCAGTCCGCTCTTGCCGTCGGCGGCCTCTATGACGTTGTACTTCTCTTCGAGGATAGACTTGAGGTAAGCGCGCATGCCGCTGTTGTCGTCGATGACGAGGACGAGCGGTTTGGTGTCGGAGTCCTCCGCCTCTGTGATGCGTGCCACCTTCTCGGCTTCCGTGTCCACGGGTAGGTACGAGTCGTCGTACATGGCGTGGTCCACGACGATGGTGCCGTTGTCGGGGTTGCGCGTCTCGTCGAAACCGGGTTGCGTGGTGGGCAGTATGATGCGGAAGGTGGTGCCGCTCTTCTTGTCGGAGGAGACAATGGCTTTTCCGTTGTGCATGTCGGTGAACGCTTTTACTAGTGCCAGACCGATGCCCGTGCCGCCCACGGCGCCCTGCGCCTGGTAGAAGCGGTCGAAGAGGTGCGGCAGTTCTTCGGTGTCTATGTAGGACCCCGTGTTGTTCATCTCTATAGTACACTGCTGGGCGTTTTGCTTGAGCGTTACGGTGATGGTGCCGCCTGCTGGGGTGTACTTCATGGCGTTGGACATGAGGTTGAAGAAGATGTGCGACACCTTCTTGCGGTCGGCGATGATGTTGTCGGAGTCCTTGATGCCGTCCGTGTTCATCATGATGCCAATCTTACGCTGCTCGGCGGTGGGGCGGAAGTCGTTGGCCCAGAGTGTGATGTCCTCCTTGAGCGAGAAGCGGCTGAGGTTGAGCTTCTCACGGTCGTTCTGCACCTTGCGGAAGTTCAATATCTGTCCCACCAGTCCGATGAGAATCTTCGTGTTGCGCAGCACGAGGTCCAGCGTCTTGCGCTGCTGGCGTGTGAGGGTAGGGTCGTTGAGGAGCTGCTCGGTAGGACCAGCGATGAGTGTCAGCGGTGTGCGCAGTTCGTGGCTTACGTTGGTGAAGAACTGCAGTCGCGTCTGCGTCATCTGCTCAATCTGCTGGTTTTTGTCCTTCAGCTGCTTGTTGATGAGCGACTTGACGTGGTAGGCGCGTATGATGACCACGCAGGCTCCGATGAGCAGTAGCGAGAGTACGAAGAAGATTAGCAGGTATACCCGTTGCTTTTGGAAGTCGTGCGCCGTCTGGTCCACACGTCCGCGCAACGTGGTAAGCTTCTCCACCTGGTGGTCTATCTCGTCGTTCTGCACGAGGAGCACCTTGGCGTTGTCGCTGTTTACGAGTGCCGAGGAGAGCCATGTGTTCTTGTCAAACGGTTTGCCGCGCAGTATGGACATTGCCAGTTGCAGCACCTCGTCGCCGCGTGTGGGGTAGATGAACGAGGCGTAGAGGACGCCCTGTTCCACGAGGCGCATTCCGGCGTTAGGCAAGGCATCCACGCCGCAGAACTTTATCTTGTCCAGCGGCAGCCCGTGCTTTCCGGCGGCTTTGCGTGCCCCCATCGCCATGCGGTCGTTGTGGGCGAAGACGCAGTTGAACTCGGGGCAGTCGGGCGCGGAGAGCAGCGAGTCCATTACCTCATAGGTGTTCTCGTTTGTCCAGTCGGTGTACAGTTTCTTTACGATGGTAAGATTGGGGTTTCTGTTGACGGTGCTGTCGAAGCCAGCCGCGCGCTCTATGGCAGGCGAGGAGTGCTGTTCACCGCACAGCTCTATGATGCGCAGCGGTGCTCCGGCCGCTCCCGTGGCAAGATATTTTGCCATGGAAGAGCCTATCTCCCTGTTGTCCGTGCCTATGTATGCGGTGAACTTAGCCGATTCCGTCCTACGGTCGAAGAGTATGACGGGGATGTTGGCGTCGTAGGCGCGGTCTATGGCCTCCGACACGCTGAATTGCCCCGGCGCCACGATGAGCAGGTCCACCTTGTCCTTGTTGACGAAGTCGTCAATCTGGCGCATCTGGATCTTGGCGTTGTCGTTTGATGTCTTTATCTGTAAGTCTACATTATTATAGAATGTAGCGGCAAGCATCAGCTCGTCGTTCAGCTTCTTGCGCCACTCGTCATTGGAGCATTGTGATACTCCGATTACATAGGTTTTCTTCTCTGTGGTACATGAAACAAGCGTCATGGTAATTAGACCGAGAAGTAGATTCAGGTAGAATTTGTAGGTGCTCATGTCGTACTCTCTTGTGTAGGCTGAAATAAGTTATGGCGACAAAGGTACGTATTTTTCTCTTTTCTGCAATAGTTGCATTAGATTTTTTTTTTAAAAGGGTGCAATAATGATGCAAGTCATTGCAATAATGTTACTTTTGCAGTATATGGTAACATTTTTTTAAATACTGGAACTCTTTTTTTCGCCCAGAGTGCTTGACTATCAGTAATTTTGCGGCATCAATCTAAACAACCACAACAGACCGCAACGCCACATTTATTAAGAGAGTCTCAATCTCAATTAAAAAGGGTCTCAATCTCAATCACACGAATTATCAATCTATCAATCTACCAATCTTATGATTTCTACAACCATTAATTACAACCGCTATGCCGCATTGGCATTTGCAACATTCCTCACCCTGGCTGCAGGAGCCCAGGAAGAGAATCAGTCGAAGTCCTCTAATAAGGAGGAGGGAAACCGCAACGTGATGCTCAACGCCTCCAGCGCCAACGGTCCGCGTGAGATACAGATTGGTTTGCCGTCGGCCGACGTCAACGTTCTCGAGAACGGTCTGCCCGTCACCTACGCCACCAGTCCCCACACCGTCAACTCCACATGGCGCTCCGATGCCAGCCTGTCCCACGTGGGGCTGCTGAAGATTTCCGAGACCGCCATCACCACTGGCAACATCGGTTACGCCGTCAACTCCTTCACCCAGCTGGGTCAGGACGGTTTCCATGGTCGCTTCGACTACAAGGTAAACACGTTCGGCATGCAGGAGTTCTCCGTAAACCTCAACGGCTCGTTTGCCAAGAACTGGTTCTATAGCGCCAACGTCTACCAGGACTTCGACCCCGGCACGTTCAAGATTAAGTCCTCCGAGAACCAGGACCGCACCCAAATCTATAAGGCTGCCATCAGCCACAAGTACGGTGAAGGCCGCGGCCAGTTCACCGTTATGTATAAGTACGCCAATTCGCACCCCGTATACAACTTCGCCACCCAGTCTGCACCTTTTATATATGTAGGCGACGGCTCAGTGAAGGAGTACGGCAACTTCAAACTCGGCACCACCTCATACCTGCCTACCAACAGCATGATGACCTACCGCGATATGCGCACCGGCAAGCTGGAGGAGACATCCCTGTATGACGCCACGGAGAACCGCTCCAGCGAGTTCACCCTGATGAACGACTACACTTTCAAGAACGGTCTCAACTGGAAGACCAATCTAAGATATGGCCACTCGCGTGGCGCCTGCGTTTACCAGACACCGATGGAGCTCATCAACGTACAGGAAGGCGATGCGAAATCGAAGTACCAGTACATGTATCAGGATAATACAGGCACCGTCAAAGCGTATGACGGAAACTATGTGCAAACCAGAATGTCGTGCCTCAATTCAGGTACAATCAACGAACTTCTTCTTACTTCGGAACTGAGTAAGGACTTCGCGACTTCGAAGTTGCGCGCAGGCGTCAACGAGTGGTTCTACGACATCGACTACACCTCCAACACCACCATGTACGACCAGAGCGTACCCGAGGACGGCTCATACGCCGTACGCCTCTGGGACGCCAACAAGCGCAATACCATCTTCTACGACTACAACAAGAACGCTTCCGAGTACTACAAGGGCCACGAGAACAAGCTCGCCCTCTACGTGACACACGACTGGGACATCACGCCTAAGTTCAACGTCTACTACGGTGCACGCTTCGAATGGCAGAGCCTCTCAGGCGAGAACGCTGCCGTGAAGAACGCCAACGGCGACTACGTAGGACGCTTCGCCGACTACCACCTCGGTGCTACAGCCGCCGACGGCACCGTCATCACGCCAACACCGATGAAGTACAACTGGTTCAACTACGACTTCTCGGCCGCACTGACCTACAAGCTCACCAAGAACTTCGGCTTCACTGGCGACTTCACCTACATCGTGCAGCACCCGAACATCTCGACCTTCGCACCGGCCACAATGCCTAATACCGACCGCATCAGCGTGCCACTCGGCCGCGCCGGTATCTACTACAACAACAGCTGGCTGAGCCTCACCTCGCTCTTCTCTTATATCTCGAAGACCAACAACAACTCCACCCTCAACCTGCAGCACGACGGCGAGATCAAGGCAGCACCGCTGACCTACGACATACAGACCATCGGCTGGACCACCGACGTAGTGGCACACCCATTCAAGGGCTTCGACTTCCACTTCCTCTTCACCTACCAGAAGCCAACCTACAAGAAGTACGAGACCTCCGTTACTTTCAACAGCGGCTACGTAGGCACCATCAACGCCACAGGCAACATAGTGGCAGAGATACCGGAAGTGCTCATCGAGCTCGACCCAAGCTACATGATAACCAAGGACCTGAAGTTCTGGCTCTCCTTCCGCTACTTCTCAAAGACATATGCTAACCTCAACGACGCATACTACTTCAACGGACACTGGGAGACCTTCGGCGGTCTGACATGGAACGCCAACAAGTACCTCACCCTCGGTTGCACCGTAGTGAACTTCCTCAACCAGACTGGCGCACGCGGCACCATCGCCGGCGCAGAGCTCGTAACGAAAGAGGAGGCAGCCAAGTACAGCAACGTGCTGACAACAGGCTCATACCTCCGTCCGTTCACCGTGGAGTTCACCGCAAGCTTCAAGTTCTAAAAACATAAACCTAAAAAAACAACAAGAATATGACTAAGACCGCCTTAACCCTCATGGCATTCGCAGTAAGCGCAGCAGTCAGCGCACAGACAATGAGCAGCACCCAGAAGGGTGACACCACCATCATAACAGTAGACAACCCCACCAAGTACCTCATCCTCCCCGTAGAGGAGACACGCTCTGAGGCACAGGTACTCCTCGACACCGGCAAGAAGACCGACACATGGATGGACGTCCGCCTGGCTGTGGACAAGATAGACTACTGCGTGCCCTTCGCTCTGACGCAAGGCAAGAAAGCCGTGGTAAAGATTGTCGGCATGAAGCCTGGTTCGGTAGCCGCCAAGTCACTGAAGCTCTCCGACACCTTCGACACCTCCAACACCGACTACTACCGCCCCGTATACCACCACACGCCGCTATACGGTTGGATGAACGACGCCAACGGACTGACATACAAGGACGGCGAGTACCACCTCTACTTCCAGTATAACCCCTACGGCAGCAAGTGGGGCAATATGCACTGGGGACACTCCGTCAGCCGCGACCTCGTACACTGGCAGCATCTCGACCCCGCCATCGCCCGCGACACACTGGGACACATCTTCTCCGGCAGCACCGTCGTGGACACACGCAACAGCGCGGGCTTCGGCAAGAACGCCATCGTAGCCTTCTACACCTCTGCCTCCGACAAGAACGGACAGATACAGTGCATGGCATACAGCAAGGACAATGGCCGCACCTTCACCAAGTACAAGGGTAACCCTATCGTGACACCTTTCGACGGCCTCAAGGACTTCCGCGACCCGAAGGTGTTCTGGTACGAGCCGGCAAAGGCATGGTACATGATTGTCTCAGCCGACAAGAACATGCGCTTCTACACCTCAAAGAACCTGAAGAAGTGGACCTACGTCAGCGAGTGGGGCAACGGTTACGGTGCACAGCCAAACCAGTTTGAGTGCCCCGACTTCTTCCCACTCTACGTGGACGGTGACAAGTCGCGCCAGAAGTACGTCATGATAGTAAACATCAACCCCGGCTTCGTCTACGGCGGCAGTGCCACACAGTATTTCATCGGCGAGTTCGACGGCAAGCAGTTCAAGTGCGACTCCAAGCCCGAGACCGTCAAGTGGCTTGACTGGGGCAAGGACCACTACGCTACCGTCACCTTCTCCAACACCGGCGACCGCATCGTTGCAGTGCCCTGGATGAGCAACTGGCAGTATGCCAACGTTACCCCCATACAGCAGTACCGCGGTGCCAACGCCCTGCCACGCCAACTGAAGCTCTTCTCCAACGACGGCGAGGTTTACATGTCCGCCAACGTAGTGGACGAGGTACGCGAGATGCGCAAGGACACCAAGACCATCGGCAACATCACCGTGGACAACGCCCGCCCATACGTACAGCGTAACCTCTTCGCAGGCAACGACGGCGCATTCGAAATAGAGGCCGACGTCACCCCAGGCAACTCCGACATCGTGGGCTTCTCCCTCTTCAATGACAAGGAAGAGCGCGTGCAGATATACCTCGACCTTAAGAAGAAGCGCATCGTCATGGACAGAGCCGAGAGCGGTCTGACAGACTTCGGCAAGCTCGCCGAGCGCCACTTCATAGAGAAGGATGCTGAGGCTGCCGGACTGATGAAGGGCAAACTCTCGCAGGACCTCGTCACCAACTACCACAACGACTTCGCCCTCGGCACATGGGCACCGCTCTCACTCTGCAACAGCAGCAGCGCCACCAACTGGAACCGCTGGAAGGAGGACGAGACAGCCGTGGCAGCAGCCGGCAGAGGTCAGGACGCCACCTACCACCTCGACATCTTCGTCGACAAGTGCTCTGTGGAAATCTTCGTCAACGGCGGTCGCATAGCAATGACCAACCTCGTCTTCCCAACACAGCCATACAACAACCTGAAGGTGTACGGCGAGGGCGGACAGGCAGAAGTGAAGAACTTCAGCTTGTACAAACTGGCACTGTAGTCCAGCTTACGCGGAATGCCCGTGAAGACATTTTAGACGTTAATCGCCGTTAATGGACCATTAATTTATCCGTTAATAATTTTGGTCCATCCTGCAACGATAAACAAAATAATAATTAATGACGAATTAACGGCCCATTAATGGCCATTAACGTCCAAATCAAAATAATAATTAATGTAGTATGAACAACTCTAAACTGGCAATCATCCCCGTCATGGTGGCATTCTTCACCATGGGCTTCGTAGACCTCGTGGGAGCAGTGTCCAACAATATGCAGGAGGACTTCGGGCTTAGCGACTCCGCCGCCAACTTCTTCCCCTCGCTGGTGTTCTTCTGGTTCCTCATCTTCTCCGTACCTACCGGCATGCTGATGAGCCGCATCGGCCGCAAGCGCACCGTGCTCCTCTCCGTCATCATCACGACAGTGGCAGTATTCCTCCCTCTGCTCGACGACTTCATGCCAGACAAGGACGCGCAGCTCGGACTGATGTACGTCTCCTTCTCGCTCCTCGGCATAGGCAACGCCATCATGCAGACCAGCATCAACCCACTCACCACGCTGCTCGTGAAGGGACACCTGGCCAGCACCCTCACCTTCGGACAGTTCGTCAAGGCGATAGCCTCCTTCATCGCACCGCTCATCGCCGCATGGGGGGCCACGACGACGGCACCGCTGCTCGGACTCAGCTGGCGCATACTCTTCCTCGTCTTCTTCATCATCGGCACGATAGCCACCCTCTCCCTCGGCTTCACGCAGATAGAGGAGCCACCGATGGAAGGCAAGTCGCCCAGCGTGCTTGACAGCGTGGCAATGTTGGCAAAGCCCATCGTGTTGCTCTCCTTCCTCGGCATCATGTGCCACGTTGGCATAGACGTAGGCACCAATGCCGTAGCACCGAAGATTCTCCTCGAGCGTCTCGGCGGAGCAGGAGACACGCTGAGCAACTTCGAGTACGCCACCAGCATCTACTTCTTCTTCCGCACCCTGGGCTGTCTGACCGGTTCCATCGTGATGCGCAAGTTGAACGTGCGTTCCTTCTATATTATAATAGTATTGATGATGATCCTCTCCATGCTCGGCTTCATCTTCGGAACTACGCAGTGGGTCCTCTGGGCTGCCATCGCCCTTGTAGGCTTCGGCAACAGCAACATCTTCTCCATCGTATTCTCGCAAGCCATCCTCTCCTCCAAGCCGGAGCACGAGAATGCCATCAGCGGTCTGATGATAATGGGTCTCTTCGGCGGCACAGTATTCCCGCTCCTCATGGGTTACGCCAGCGACACTGCCAAGACCCTCGGATGCGCCACCCCACAGATGTGGGCCGCCATCGTCATGATGGTAGGCGTGGCATACCTTTTGACTTATACACTTAGAGTAAAACAGTAAAACCGTACACACACATAGAACAATGAAGCACATTATAGGACTTGGCGAGGCTCTGTGGGACGTCTTGCCAGAAGGAAAGAAGATAGGCGGCGCACCAGCGAATTTCGCTTTTCACGCCTCACAGTTTAACAACGTAGGCATCGCCGTCAGCGCACTGGGCGACGACGCACTGGGCGACGAGGCCATGGACGAGTTCCGCGCCAAGAAGCTCAACGTCATCATGCCGCGCCTTGCCATGCCCACCGGCACCGTGCCCACCAAGTTGGACGAGAACGGAATACCGACGTACGAGATAACCGAGAACGTGGCATGGGACAACATCCCGTTCACACACGAGATGGAGACAACAGCACAACACGCCGATGCTGTATGCTTCGGTTCACTGGCACAGCGCAGCCCCGTTTCGCGCGCCACTATTTTCAAGTTCCTGAAGAGCACTCCCGAGGGCTGTCTGAAGATTTTCGACATCAACCTCCGCCAGAACTTCTACTCCAAGGAGGTGATAGAGGAGTCGCTGAAGGTCTGCGACATCTTGAAGATAAACGACGAGGAACTCGTGGTGCTCACCCGTCTCTTCGCCCTTCCCGGACTGGACGTTGAGGGCAAGTGCCGCCAGATACTGGCCGACTACAACCTCAAGATGCTCGTGCTGACCTGCGGTGTCAACGGTAGCTACGTCTTCACCCCCGATGAGGTATCCTTCCTTGCAACGCCAAAGGTAGAAGTAGCCGACACGGTAGGAGCCGGCGACTCGTTCACAGGTGCTTTCTGTGCCTCTATCCTCGCTGGCAAGGATGTGCCCTTCGCCCATCGTCTCGCCGTAGACGTCAGCGCATACGTCTGCACCCAAGCAGGTGCCATGGCTGTTCTCCCAGCCGAGATAAAGCAGCGTCTGGCCTAAGACCTTATATGTAAGTTCTTGAATAAAAAAGATAAGCCCCTGGTGTCTCACGACGCCAGGGGCTCTTTCATTGTTTATTGTTTAGGTTTAGCTTGTCTATGTTTGGGGGTGACTTAGTTCTGCACCACTTATGCGTGGTTTAGTGGTTGGTCACCAGTTCTACGGGGCAGTGGTCTGAGCCGTAGATTTCCGTGTGTATGTCGGCCGACACCACCTGCGGCATCAAGCGCTCGGAGACTACGAAATAGTCTATGCGCCAGCCGGCGTTCTTCTCGCGGGCGTGGAAGCGGTAGCTCCACCATGAGAATACCTGACTGTCCGGGTGCAGTGTGCGGTATGTATCGCAGAACCCTGCCGCCAGCACGTTGCTGAACTTTCCGCGCTCCTCGTCCGTGAAGCCCGGGTTGCGGCGGTTGCCCTTCGGATTCTTGAGGTCTATCTCGTTGTGCGCCACGTTGAGGTCGCCGCAGTAGATGACCGGTTTCTTCTTGTCCAGTGCCCTTATATATATAAGGTACGCGTCTTCCCACTCCATGCGGTAGTCCAGTCGGCGTAGTTCGTCCTGGGCGTTGGGCACGTACATCGTGATGAAGTAGAAGTCCTCATACTCCAGCGTTATGATGCGTCCCTCGTGGTTGTGCTCGCTGTCGGCGTCGTATGTGATGCTGCCGTCCTCGTGTACCGTTCCCATGCCGTAGTGTACGGCGAGCGGCTCGTGGCGTGTGAAGATTGCCGTGCCGGAGTAGCCCTTCTTCTCGGCGTAGTTCCAGTAGGAGTGGTAGCCGGGGAAGCTGAGGTCCAGCTGTCCCGCCTGCATCTTCGTCTCCTGCAAGCAGAAGAAGTCGGCGTCGAGACTGCGGAAGGACTCCTCAAAGCCCTTGCCCACGCAAGCGCGGAGACCGTTTACATTCCAGGATATGAATTTCATTTGGAGTGTGTATTCTTTATAGAGTGTTCTGCTCTCAGCATCGGAGAGTTAGTACTGTACGCTTATTTGTCCCTTTACGATACATGCCTGGTTATATCCCAGTGCCTTTACTTGCTTCAAGATGCTACGTGCCTCTTCGAGCGACTTGTAGTTGCCCATGCGGCATTTCCACGATGGCGAGTAGAAGTGAACGTATATCGGTTCGTTGGGGAAGTTAGACTTCATGGTGGCCCCGGCCGTCTCCGCCTTCATGCGGTCCATGCGCGAGTTGCCTCCAGAGAATACCTGTATGCGGTAGCCCGTCGTCTTGTAGCTGTTTCGCATCACCTTCTTGCGCGTGTCCACTACGGTTTCGTCTGTCGTGGACGGCTCGGCAGTCTGCTGTGCGGCAGGCTTTGTGGCGCTTTGCTGCTGTGCTGCCGGCGTGTCGTGGTGCTGCTGCGTGGTGCTCGGCGTTGCGGTGCTCTTCTGCGGCTCTACCAGCGTAGTGCGTTCCGGCTCTTTGGTCTTGCCGTTCACCAGGTCGGTAATCTCCTGCGACTGCACAACGGTGACCATTCCCTTGCCACTCTCCACCTTGCGGAGGTTGCCAACGAAATCCCCTGTCTGTGCGCTGGCAGCGGCGCAGAATATGAGGAGTATGCCGGAAAGAAACGGTTTCATACCTTTGTACATCATGGTTTTGTTTAAGTCTAATGCGGTGCAAAGGTACACAATTTCCCCGAAATTTGCAAATGATGCAGAATAATTTGGTAATTACGTCGAAAAGATGTAACTTTGTCCCCCGTAGACTAATAACAACCGGACAATAGACCACCAATAACTACACATTAATATAATAACAACAAAAACAGATCTAAACAATGTACTTACTCGGTTATGACATTGGTACGTCGTCAGTGAAGGCTTCACTGGTGGACGCACAGACAGGACAGATAGTAATCTCCAGACAATACCCCGATGCTGAGGCTCCCATCATCACAAAACAGGCTGGTTGGGCAGAGCAAGACCCACAGATGTGGTGGGACGAGCTGAAGCACGCCACACAGAGACTCGTCGAGGGTCTGCCCGCAGGTCACTCCCTCGCAGAGGTGTCAGCCATCGGTATCTCGTACCAGATGCACGGTCTCGTCTGCGTAGACAAGGAAGGCAACGCCCTGCGCCCCTCTATAATATGGTGCGACGGTCGCGCTGTGCCTTACGGCAATGCAGCCTTCGAGGCCATTGGCGGTGAGAAGTGCCTCTCGCACCTGCTCAATTCGCCCGGCAACTTCACAGCAGCCAAGCTGGCATGGGTGAAGGAGAACGAGCCAGAGCTTTACGCTAAGATAGACAAGATAATGCTCCCCGGCGACTACATCGCCATGCGCCTTAGCGGTGGCACGAAGAACACCACCGTCAGCGGACTGTCCGAAGGCATGTTCTGGGACTTCAAGGAGAACGCCGTGAGCAAGGACGTGATGGGCTACTTCGGTTTCGACGAGAGCGTCATTGCCGACATCGTCCCCACCTTCGCCGTGCAGTCTACGGTATGCGCCGCCGTTGCAGCGGAACTGGGACTGAAGGAAGGCACGCCTATCAGCTATCGCGGTGGCGACCAGCCCAACAACGCCCTCTCGCTCAACGTTATGAAGCCGGGCGAGATTGCTGCCACGGGCGGTACGTCAGGCGTGGTATACGGCGTGCTTGGTGAGGTGAACTACGACAAACTGAGCCGCGTGAACACCTTCGCACACGTCAACCACTCCGCCGACCAGACACGTCTCGGCGTGCTCCTCTGCATCAACGGCACCGGCATCCTCAACGCATGGATGAAGCGCACCGTTGCACCGGAAGGCATCTCGTACGGCGAGATGAACGACCTGGCAGAGAGCGTGCCCGTAGGAGCAGAGGGACTCTCCATCATACCGTTCGGCAACGGTGCCGAGCGCGTGCTGCAGAACGAGAACCCAGGAGCGTCCGTACACGGTATCAACTTCAACATACACACCAAGGCCCACATGCTGCGTGCCGCACAGGAGGGCATCGCCTTCTCCTTCGCCTACGGCATAGAGATAATGCAGAAGATGGGCATGGAGATAAGCACCATCAAGGCTGGCCACGCCAACCTCTTCCTCTCGCCGCTCTTCCGCCGCACACTGGCAGCAGTGACGGGAGCCACCATAGAGCTGTACGAGACCGACGGCAGCGTCGGCGCAGCATACGGTGCCGGCATCGGTGCCGGTATATACAAGGATTCCGACGAGGCATTCAAGACCCTCAAGCACATAGCGACGGAAGCCCCCGTGGCAGACACCGCCGCATACGCCGAGGCTTACCAGCGTTGGAAGACTGCACTGGGAAAGTAAAGATTTTAATGGTGGCTCTACCGTTGCCATCGTTAATATCCAAAGATAAAACCAAGACTTTAAGTCTGGATTTAGTAAATATTGTTATTTGACGTGGCGGGCACTCTGTGAAGAGCGTCCGTCATTTTTTTTTGCCCAAACATGAGGGATTGTCAGATATAATGCGTATCTTTGCAACTGCATATAGTTACACCTTATATATAATAGTAAGCATGATAAGAATAGGAATGGGATATGACGTCCACCAGTTGGTGGAGGGCCGCGACCTCTGGCTCGGCGGCATCAAGATAGCACACACCCACGGACTGCTGGGCCACAGCGATGCCGACGTGCTCATACACGCCATCTGCGACGCACTGCTCGGCGCGGCAAATATGCGCGACATCGGTTACCACTTCCCCGATACGGCAGCCGAGACCGACGGCATCGACTCCAAGATACTCCTCCGCAAGACCGTCGACCTGATAGCCACAAAGGGCTACACCGTGGGCAACATCGACTGCACCGTTTGCGCCGAGCAGCCCAAGCTCAATCCCCATATAGAGGAGATGCGCCAGTGCCTTGCCGACGTGATGCAGACCGACCCCGACAACGTGTCCATCAAGGCGACCACGACAGAGAAACTGGGCTTCACGGGACGCAAGGAGGGAATCTCCGCCTACGCCGTGGCGCTGATTACCAAGTAAGATTTATCAACACCAGAAAGAATAAAACTATGGACATCTTTTATGTATATCTAATCATCGGTCTAGTACTTATTGCCGTAGTGCTCAAGAACACTATAGTCATCATCCCGCAGTCGGAGACGAAAGTCATCGAACGCCTCGGTAAGTACTACAGTACCCTGCAGCCCGGCATCAACATCATCATACCGTTCATTGACCGTGCCAAGACGCTCGTCGGCGGTTCCAACCGTGGACGCTACGTGAACACCGACCGCATAGACCTGCGCGAACAGGTTTATGACTTTGCACGCCAGAACGTCATCACGAAGGACAACATACAGATGGAGATAAACGCCCTGCTGTACTTCCAGATAGTAGACCCCTTCAAGGCGGTGTACGAGATAAACAACCTGCCTAACGCCATAGAGAAGTTGACGCAGACGACGCTCAGAAACATCATCGGCGAGATGGAGCTGGACCAGACCCTCACCTCGCGCGACACCATCAACACGAAGCTGCGCGCCGTCCTCGACGATGCCACCAACAAATGGGGTATCAAGGTGAACCGCGTGGAGCTGCAGGACATCATACCGCCAGCCACCGTGCTGCAGGCCATGGAGAAGCAGATGCAGGCCGAGCGCAACAAGCGTGCTACCATCCTGACTTCCGAGGGCGACAAGCAGGCCCTCATCCTCAAATCTGAGGCTGACAAGCAGGCCGCCATCAACCGTGCTGAGGCCGCCAAGCAGGAGCAGGTGCTCAAAGCCGAGGGCGAGGCCGAGGCAAAGATACGCAAGGCGGAGGCGGAGGCCATTGCCATCAACAAGATAACGGAAGCCGTAGGCAAGAGCACCAACCCGGCCAACTACCTCCTGGCCCAAAAGTACATAGCAGCCCTGCAAGACATCGCCTCCGGCGACAAGGCCAAGACCGTCTACCTCCCATACGAAGCGACAAACATCATGGGCAGCATAGGCGGCATTAAGGAGCTGTTTAAGGAGTAGGGTCGCTGGGGACAGGTACCGCTGACCCGAATTTAGGGTCGGCGGTACCTGTCCCCAGTGACCCGAATCCAATTGCTAATCTTCGCCACTATCCATGCCACTGGCAGGGAGATGGCGATGAGCAGCAGGGCGGTGGGCCAGTAGCCAAGGTGCAGGCGGTAGAGAGGCTTGAGGATAAACTCAATGTGAACGAGGTAAATCTCCAGCGAGATGCCGCCCACCCACGCCAATGCCTTGCAGAGCGGGTCGCTGGGGACAGGGTCGCAGGGGACAGGTACCGCTGACCCAGATTTAGGGTCGGCGGTACCTGTCCCCAGTGACCCGCCCAGTGACCCGCTGACGATTAAAACCGTCGTAACGGCGAGAACGATGTAAAGCATACGCTCGGTGTAGAGAGGGAAACGGCCGTGGCGCATCTGCTCAAGCCAGATGCACGCGCCGAGACTTATTGCGAACAACCCAATAACCATAGGCCACGCCGCGCGGTCTATGGTTTTCTTTTGCCTGATGGACTCGGCGATGTTGATGCCGAGGAAGAAGATGGGCACGCGGCTCCAGAATATCTCGATGTGCCCAACGGTCTGGTGTATGGGTGTGATGTACTGCACCATGATGGGCCACATCAGCGGCAGCACCACGAGCCAACGGTATACGGGCCAGCGGCGTACCAACTCCATGTACATGGGGGCGAAGAGGTAGAGCATCATCGTGGCCGGCACGTACCAGAACGTCAGTTCGTCGTGCAGCCAGAAGTCCCAGTTGAAGAGCACCTCGCCGCAGAGGTCAATGACGCTGTCGATGCCGGTGTCGCCCGTGCCGCCGAAGGGTAGGGCATAGCGCGGGCGGCCGTAGTGGAAGTTGGAGATGTAGAAATACCCCGCCACGAGCAGCCATGCCGGGTATATGCGCAGTGCGCGGTTAAGGTAAAACCGCTTCCAGTTCTGCTGCTTGGCCCACGAGAACCACAGTCCGATGCCGGAGAGGAAGAGGAAGATATCCACACCAAGGTTACCCATGCGTCGCAGTCCAAAGAAAGCGTCCGCCCGTGGCGTATTGACGTGAAAGAGCATGACGATGATGATGGCGAACCCCATCAGTTCGCTGCGGCGACGGGAAATCAAATCTAAATTCATAATTCACAATGCATAATTCATAATCATTTCCACAATGCTTCCTTATGCCAATTTTCGGGAAATCCCATAGCTGCGACGTCCACTATGGGATATGAAAGTCGCTAAAAGACCATTCTAAACCTATCCTGCAACTCCTTGATTCGCTTTAAAAGCTCTTCAAAAGATAATGCATGTCCATAGATGAAGTGGTTACACATCTCAGCATAATCATCTTCCCAATCTTTCATCAACTCTTGGCGAGGAATGAAATCTATCTCACTCGGCATCAATTTAGAATAATCTACATAGCCAACAGCATAGTATATGGAACGATGCTTGACTATACGCTCATACAAGTTCATATCTTGCAAGGCTTGCTTGCCAAACTCAGTATCCATCAAGCGTTCTAGGTCATAGAGATGTCGAGACATTCGGACATAGCGGGGTGTCTGTTTCTGAAATTCCTCACACAGTAAGAAAGCTTTCTCTAAGAATGTTCTTGTTGGCACAACAGTCTTGATAATTGCAGTAGCAGTTTCATCTTCACCGGGAAAAGTCTGCTCTATGTATGATGAAATCAAACGGTCTTCTGTTGGTTCATTCATAGACAAGCAGCTAATCTCTATCTTCACTCTTGGCGGAATATACTCTATCGTATGTCCGAGTACAG
>CAVAHD010000057.1:0-16221 GCA_963588475.1 Oscillospiraceae bacterium
GATATACCCAGGGCGTTGCCCTGGGCTATGTAGTTGTTGCCCTTTCAGGGCGTGCGGGACAAATCTGCTCAAGTTATTTTTCAAACATTACTTAATAAAAGTGGCACATGTGTCAAAAATATTAAGTAGAAATGCTTATTTCGGGGATTTTTTGTACCTTTGCACTTAATAAAAGTGGCACATGTGTCAAAAATATTAAGTAGCGTATGGAAATAAAGAGACCTTTCTACCTTAACCAACTTATTAGCGGACGGCACAACGGACTAATCAAGATAGTAACTGGCATACGTCGGTGCGGAAAGTCGTACCTACTGTTCAACCTGTTCTATGACTACCTCCGGTCGCAGGGCATAAGCCGCGACCACATCATCGAACTGGCACTCGACGATGTGCTCAATGAGGAGTATTTGGACCCCAAAGCTCTGGTGCTCTACATAAAGGCAAACATCAAGGACGATGAGACACACTACGTGCTGCTGGACGAAGTGCAGATGGTACGCAACTTTACGGGTGCCCTGAACAGCCTGCTGCACATACGCAACATAGATGTCTACGTAACAGGCAGCAACTCACGCTTCCTCTCTTCCGATATAGCAACAGAATTCCGTGGCAGAGGCGACGAGATTCGCGTACGCCCACTCTCCTTTGCCGAATACCTGACGGCATACGAGGGGACTCGGGAAGATGCATGGCGAGACTACATCACGTACGGCGGACTGCCACATATATTGTCCCTCGATGCGGACGAAAAGAAGGTCGACTACCTCAGAAATATCTACAAGACGCTTTACCTCAAGGACATCATAGAGCGCAACAAAATAAAGAAGACGGAAGAGCTGGACAGCCTGGTGCGCATTATGGCATCCGGCATCGGCGCGCCATGCAACCCCAACAAGCTCAGCAACACGTTCAAGTCGGAAGCCAAGTCGGACCTCTCCGCTCTCACCATCAGCAACTTTCTGGAGCATCTTCAGGATGCCTTCATCATAGAGAAAGCCCTACGCTACGACATTAAGGGGAAGAAGTACGTCGGCACACTGTCCAAGTACTACTTCTCTGACAACGGCGTAAGGAACGGCATCCTTGACTTCCGCCAAACCGAAGAGACGCACCTGATGGAGAACGTCATCTACAACGAACTGCGCATGCGCGGATTTCTTGTGGACGTAGGGATGGTGGAAGTGCGAAGCAGAGAAGACGGTGCCAACGCCACGCGACGCCAACTCGAAGTGGACTTCGTTGCCAACCAGGGGTCCAGACGCTACTACATACAGTCGGCATTGGCTCTGCCGACTCCCGAGAAGACGGCCCAGGAGTCCGCCTCACTCCTACACGTCAACGACAATTTCAAGAAGGTAATCATCGTAAAGGACAACATCGTGCCACACCACAACGACAACGGCATACTCCTGCTGTCCCTCTACGACTTCCTGCTGCACCCCGACTCGCTTAGCATGTGACGAAGCAGAAAAAGTATAATATGGATATTATTCTTGGCATTATAGTGGAAAGGCAAGACAAAGAGAGAGACGACCATCATCCAGTGGTCTATAAAGAAAAGGGGAGCGAGCCTTCTCAGGTTCGCCCCCCACTAACAAAATGTGTGCTTTTTGCAAATCTAAATATTTCTTTAGTTTCTATGTCTTGCTATCCCATTTATTTCGGAAGATCTGAAGCATTGTAGAATCATCACTTTGCTGTGCGCCACTTTGGGGCGCCGATAGCATTTGTAACGATGTCGTTGCTGAAGTTCTTGAAGTAAAGGTTTGCAGAAGCAGAACCTGTACCGTCTATGGCGTCAGTGCGGTGTGTATCCCATGCCTGCTCACCAACCTGCTTGTGAGGTGGGTTAGGCTGATACATGAGGTCTGTAGCACTGATGTTGGCAACGTGTACCTTCAACTCTGCCTCACCGTGAGGATAGCTTACTACATCTGGACTCTTGAGCCATGCTCCGAACGAGTTCTTTGTAGCGCTAAAGGCTGCACTGGTGAATACTTCGCCTGTAGACTCTGTGATGTTGTCGTTGGTAGACCAGTTGTTGTATATGTCGAACGTAGTAATACCATCGCATGCGCCATCGAGAGTACGGATATCGGCTCCCTGCAGATAGAGGTCGCGCTCGTCACCGCTTGCCTTCGTCTGAACGAAGAGGTTATTGCGGATGATGAATGTAGAACCAGCTGGGATAGAACGCAGTGAGAACATCGGACGTCCGCTGTACGTATTCCAGTTCACGAAGGTATTGTTCTCAAGCGTAATCTTGAACACGAGCGTTGGGTCTTTCCATGCACCTGTCTTGGTACCGTGTGTAATGAAGTTACCGATAGGTGTATCGAAGAAGGTGTTGTTACGCCATACCATGTTGCGGAAGATGTTAGAGTTCGGGTTGTTCATATCGCCAGTGATAAAGCCGTAACCTGCACCATTGCTAGAGTAACCACCGCAGTTGTAGAACTCACATCCCTCAACGATGAAGTTGTCAATAGTCTCGCCGAACTTACACTGTGTACGGAAGAATCCGCGAACAAAGTTCTGGACTGTACAGTTGCGTAGTTCAAAGTTCTTGATATTGACACCCATACCACCAGAGTACTGGTTAAAGAAGTAGTTGCCGCTGGCAGAGTTCTGCAGGCTATTCTGAGCGAGTGGGCAATCGATGTCGACGTTTTCGAATATGATGCTTTCGATGTCTATAGCGATGTTAGCGTTCTCACCGCTTACTGGGTTACGACCGAGCATAAAGCATGAGAAACGGGTTGACGCGCCGTCCATTGCTACACCTCCCAGACATACCTTGGCGCGTTTGCCAGCAGCGAGATCCTCAGGATTGGTGCGTAGCGTGAAGCCCTTGTAGAGATCCTGGTTACCACGGAAGAAGTATGTCTGTCCGCCCTCGAGTTCAAACACCTGACCTTCGGCATAAGTATTGTCGCTCATGAAGTTGTTGATAACGTCAGAAAGCAGAGTAGCTTTAATCTCCAGATTTACTACCTGACCGTCAATCATAATGGTATCCTGCGGAGCAGCCTTTATTTGGATAGGATCGCCAGGAGTACCCTTTGTGCGGAATGACAATGGGTTGTATACGGCGTCAACGGCAACTGGGATAGAACTATCCATTATGTTGACGTTATAAACAGAGTTTGAGTCGAGACCTGCGATGTCGAATGTAGCGAGGCCCTTCTCATCAAACATGCTGTCCTCCAGTTTTACCTTTACATACTGTTCCGGCACGATAGCACCGGGGTTAGACTGCGAAGCCTCAAGCATGAGGTAGTCAGACTTCCAAACGGTGTTGCCGTACTGGTCGGTAGTAGTATTGAAGTGGTCCATCCACTCCAAGTAGTCGTCTGCGCTAGTGTCAACAAGTCTGTTAAGATGCAGCTTTACGCTAGACTTCGTGAGCTCACTCTTCTGGTAGATAACGGAAGGAGAAGCGTAGCGCGCGTCAGTCTGCAGACCGAGGTAGTCCGACCAGTGCTGTCCGTCACCGTATCCCCACCACTCAGAGTTATGCGCCTCGCCGCGCGATGATATGGCGCGTATGGCAAAACGATAAGACGTAGAGTAGCTAAGGTTACGTAGCGTCATTGTATCCTCTGTAGCTGCCAGGATAGTGTCGAGAAGCATATTCTCTGGCATCTCCCACTTTTCGGCACTGTTAGCCTTGCTCTCCGTTGACATCTTGATTTCGTATGCAGAAGCGCCATCCACTTTGCTCCATGCAAGGAAAACCTGATTGATGTTCTTCACCTGACAGAGGTCTATCGCACTTGTTCCGGCAGAAACGGTGTATCGCGTACGGAACTGCGGACGCATCAGTCTGTCTGACGACGCATCGATGGTGTAGTCATCGCTGCATGAGAACACAGCGAATGTTGACAACAACATCAGTGAATATAACAATATCTTATTCATATAAAAATATATTACTCTTATGAATATTCTGTTGGATTAATAACCGTAGTAGTTCTTGTACACACCTTCAGAACGCGTGATTGCCTCACGTGGTATAGGGAGGAGATAACGCACTGCCGGGAACACTATCGGGATGTCCTGACCTGGAGTGATCTGCTTCTCTGTGCCGTTATCTATGATGTAGACATTTCCGTAGGTTGTAGAAGTGCTACCGCCGCGTATGTAGCCGTAGAGCGAATAACGTACAGCAGCCTGTGGATAAC
This sequence comes from Oscillospiraceae bacterium, assembly GCA_963588475.1. GTDB lineage: Bacteria > Bacteroidota > Bacteroidia > Bacteroidales > Bacteroidaceae > Prevotella. The sequence goes on from CAVAHD010000057.1 coordinate 4,185, forward strand.
CGCCATCTGAGTCGTACCACTTAGAGTAGAAATCACCAGTCTGCCATGCTATACTTGTCACCGATCCGTCGTTAGGCTTCATGATAGCCTTATAAGGAAGGTTTTTGTCATCAAACCACAACTGTGGGTTAGCCTTAATCTGGGTATCTCTATGTGAATCAGTATTGAGGCTGGTGATAGAAGACTCTTGGTTCATGATGAACATTACAGGGAGTGTGCTGTTGGCGAACACGTCGTTGTCCTGTGGGTTCTCAATCCAGATGTAGCTTACGGTGTTAGGAAGCATAGCATTATCGAAGTATTCCACTCCGTCGTGGTCTTGAACTACATCAGACCATGAGCAACCTATACCGGCATCCTCCGCTACAGCATAGTAACGCATGAAGGTCCAGTAGAGAGCCTCACCTAGCTGGTTGTTGCGCACGAGGTCCTTCCAACGCATATTCTCGCCGGCGAACTCCCACTTGCGCTCGTCAAGTATCTCCTTGAGGAAAGAGGCAGAGTCTGTCGCTGCTACGGCAGGCACCTCAGAGCCACGGAAAGCACGTTCACGAACCTGCATCACACAATTCTTAGCCTTTTCGTTAACGGTGCGCGTCAGCTTGAGGTCAGCCTCAGCGTATGTCAGCAGCACGTCAGCGTAACGTATGTAAGGGAAGTTGATACCCGTATTGCCCGAAGTTATCTTGGTGAAAGCACTGGTATTGTTGTAGAGCTTAGACCACTTCATGTTGTAAAGGCTGTAGCCGGCGTTGATGGTCGGTGTGCCGTCGTAGGTATAGTAGAACCATCCCGACTGGCATTTCTTACGTGTATCACCCTCTTTGAAAGAGTAGCGGTAGAGCGACTCAACGCCCTGCGCGCCGCTTGTCTCACCCCACTGGTAGTTTGTCTCGCCGCCCGAAGAGTTGAACTTTGGTCCCTGACGGTAACCGATAGAGCCGTTGGCATCCAGTGCGAACGGAATCTCGAAGATAGGGTCATCTCCTTCGGCAACTTGGAAGTTACACTCGTCCAGAAATACATCCTGATAATTCTTATTGAGCGAGTGCGTTCCGCTTGTTATTACGGAGTCTGCATAGAGACGTGCAGTCTTGAGGAAGTACTTGGTATCCTCCTCAGAAGGAGTGCCCATGTAGCCGTAAGATGTAACGTCGTCTGCAGCGTGACGGAGGGAATAGCCAGAAGCCTGAAGCGCAATGCGTGCTATCATGGCCCAGCAAGCCTCCTTTGAGACACGCTCTATACCATTAGAATTCTCGCGCGAGAGGGACATATTAGGAGCAGCGGCAGCAAGGTCAGCGATAAGCTTCTTTGCTATCTCGTCACGTGAGACGATAGCTGGCACAAAATTCTCTGTCACGGAAGTTGGCTCCAGGGCGAACGGAACGTCTCCCCAGTAGCACATCAGCTCATAGTAGAACATGGCGCGCAGCACCTTCGCCTCGCCCATGTACTGCTGCAACTCGGCATAGCTATCGTTACTTGGCGTGTAGATAGAACTTGTGCTCAGGTAATAGCAGAAGTTGTTTGCATTCTCTATGCCATTGTATGTAGCGTCCCAAGTCTTCTTTGCAGTACTGCTGCTTGCATCTACATTGTAACGCTTCGGAGTATTGGTCTGCGCATTCTCGTTAGTATTGCTGCAGAAGTCCACGTCCGAGTTAAGTATGAGCGAGTAGGTATACGCGTCTCCGAAAGTATTGCTACTGAGGATGTCGGCATACACACCATTCAGTGCTTGACTAACGTCTTTTGCGGAGCTGTATATGGTGCTAGGGCTATACTTGGAAGGAGCGTCCACATCTAGGTAGTCGTTACAAGCCGTAAGAGCCATGACACCGAGTCCACCGATAAATATATTCTTTATTTTCATATCGTTTCTATTTATGTTTCGTAATGTCAACAATTATTAGAAGTTAACGTTGAGACCGAATGAGAACGCACGGCTACGTGGGTAACGGTTGTAGTCCATTGAAGGCGTGAGACCAGACTGAATGTCAACCTCAGGGTCATATCCTGAGTAGCCTGTGATGATGAAGAGGTTGCTTGCAGAAACGTAAGCGCGAATCTTGCTCAAGTGTATTGCCTTTGTAAGCTTCTCAGGCAGGGTGTAGCCGATGGTCAAGTCGCTGAGACGTACAAACGAACCGTCCTCTACGAAGTACGAGTTGATAGTATTCGTCGTGAGGTCTGCAGGATTCCAGAGGCTCTTGCCCGAGTTGATGGCAGCATACTCTTCCTTGCTAACGGTTGAAGAAGGACCGGTGATGTAGTCGTCATGGCTACCGGAGTTCTGTGTGTAACACCAACGGTTGTCGCGGCTAAACGATGCGAGTACGTTTGTATAGGTGTTTGTAGAAGATGAACTTGAAGAGAGTGCGTATGCCGTACCGTTGTAAACGTCAAAGTCCAGCATGTAGGTGAAGTTGGCTGTAAAGTCCCAATTCTTCCACTGACCAGAGAGTCCGAAGCCACCCTGCCAACGTGGGTTGGTATTACCAATCACAGTGCGGTCCTTGGTCGTTATCTTTCCGTCGCCGTCAAGGTCCTTGAACTTTACCTTGCCAGGCATTGACGGATTGCCGGATGTAGAAGCAGCGATAACGTCTGTTGTCATTTCTGGCACGCCTTCATTGAGTTTCCATTTGTTATTGTTGACCCATGCGTCATTATCGAAGTCGCTCATCTGGTATATGCCATCATATACGTATCCATAGAGCAAGCCTACCTCGTTGCCTACCTCGAGGAGGTAGTCGTCCTGGCCGCTTGAATAGAAGCGCGATGAGTAGTTGTAGAGTTTTGTATCGGTAGCGTTAAGCTCCTTTACGGTCATCTTGTTGTGGCCCAGAGTCAAGTTACCTGAGAGCACGAAGTCCTTTCTACGGATAATGTCGCCGTTTATCGTCAGTTCAAAACCCTTGTTCTGCACCTTACCGATGTTCTGCATCTGCTTGGAGTAGCCTGATGTTGTAGCGATGGTGGAGTTGTAGAGAAGGTCACGTGTCGTATTGAAGTAAACCTCAGGAGTAAGAGTCAGACGTCCACCGAAGAGTGTGATATCCGCAGCGAGGTTACGTGTGATTGTTGTCTCCCATTTAATACCGGTGTTAGGATAAGTTGACGGTGAAGAATAGTACATCTCACCATACTGACGCTCCTCTCCGAAGCCAGGGCCGCCTTCTACACTCATGGTGTAAAGGTAACGCCACAGGTCGTCAGAGATGTTGTTGTTACCTGCAAGACCGAAGGCAGCACGAATCTTCAACTGGTCGATCCACTTGACGTCCTTGAGGAACTTCTCGCGCTTTAGATCCCATGCAGCGGATACTGACGGGAACCATCCCCACTGGTTGCCAGGAGCGAACTTAGTGGAACCGTCACCACGGAGTGTTGCCGAGAAGAGGTACTTGTGGTCGTAGTTGTATGACACCTGACCGAAGAAAGATGCCGTACGGTTTGAAGTAGAGAGGGTAGTGTTGGAGATGTACGGGTCGCCCAGTCCCATATTGTTGAACGCACGCTCGGCGTCAACGGTACGGTCGAAGTAACGGTTCTTCTGGTCGTACTCCTTATACTGAGTGCTGTAGATTTCCTGACCGAGGAGGAAAGACATGTTGTGAACATCGTTGATGTCCATGCTGTACGTAGCCGTGTTCGTCCATGTGTAAGACTGCGTGGTACGGTTTACCACCTCAGCTACTGGCTGAGAGTTATACTTCTTGCCCTCTGATGTCAGTGCACCCCAATAACGCTGCGTGTCGCGGAAGGTGATGGAGTAGTTACCCTCAGTACGGAACACGAGGTTCTTGATTGGCTCCCACTGCAACGACATACGGTTGTTTATGTTGTAGGAATGCTTCTTCTGAACGTTGGTAGCAACGTTTGCCACAGGATTGTTCGCAGCGAAGTCGTTTTCTACGTCGGCATCAGTCCATGCAGAATTGTATGAGCCGAAGGCACGATATCCCTCTGTAGGACGGTACCTCAGCACATCGATGATACCACCAGTACCTACGCTTTCGCCGCCGGCACCCTCGTCACGACGGTATGTCATGGTTGGGTTGTACGTAAACTTAAGGGTTCTGGCTATCTGCGTATTCAACTTGAGGTTGATGTTGGTACGGCGAACACCGGAACCGATGATGATACCCTTGTCCTCAGACTGTGTAAGAGAGAGGTTGAACTTGGTCTTCTCGTTACCACCGCCGATGTTTACGTTAGTAGAGTAAGAGAGCGGAGTCTCGTTCATCACCTCGTTCTGCCAGTCTGTAGAAGCAACAGAACGATAGATGTCCATATCGGCAGGGTTGCCGAAGTACTCACGATACTGACGTGCAGATGTTGAAGAATATGACACACCACCCTGAGCACGATCCCATGAATACTCTACAAAATCAGGAGTATTCATAAGGTCGAGTTTCTTGGAGATATGAGAGACGGTGAGACGTCCGTTGAATGACACCTGCACCTTACCTTCCTTAGCGGATTTGGTAGTTACCACGATAACGCCGTTACCACCCTTGGCACCATAAATTGCTGTCAAGGAGGCATCCTTCAAAACGTCGATAGAGGCGATATCTGATGGTGGAATATCGTTGATGTTTGACTGTTGGAAGCCGTCTACGATATAGAGAGGCTCGTTAGACTGGGTTACTGACGTAGCACCACGCACACGGATGTTGATATCTGCACCAGGCTGACCGTCGACAGAGGTTACCTGCACACCGGCAATCTTACCGGCCAGAGCCTCAGCGGCAGATGCCACTGGCACAGCAGCCAACTTCTGACCGCTTACGGAACCTACCGAACCGGTCAGATCCTTACGGGCCTTACTTGTATAACCTACTACTACGACTTCCTCGATTTGGCTTTGGTCATCCTTCAGAATGATGGTCTGCGGATTTCCCCCCCCCCACTTTGATTTCCTGCGACACCATGCCGATGTAGGAAATCACAGCGGTCTTGCCGGACTTCAGTGTCAGAGTGAAGTTACCGTCGAGGTCAGTTACTGTGCCATGTTTCGGGTTGCCCTTCTCAATGACAGATGCTCCGATCACGGGCTCGTTGTTCGAGTCCAGGACCGTACCTTTCACGACTCCCTGTGCCAGAGCATAACTCGGTGCCAGGGCCAACGTCGTTACAAGGCTTGCTTTACACAATTGCTTGAATGCATTCACCATGTGCGACTAACTTTTAAAATTACTTATCTTGTGATTCTTTATAGATTCAGGTTAACACTATAAGAGAAGCAGATGTTCTGTTCAGAAATAGGTTTCCTTGCTCAAATTAGAGCATAACGTATATGCTCAACAAGAGCACTTTGTCTACTAAAGACGTAGGTTGTTAACAAATGTAATCGAATATGATAGTATTGTATAGATTTTTGGTCTAATTGTCGTCTACAGCCAAAACCCTTAACGATTTTTAGGCTTTGTGGGGGCAAAGTTATAAAAAAGATTACATCCGCGCAAAGAAAACCTTAAATTATTTAACCTTCCCCCCTAACATTTCCCCTTTTCCCCTCTATTTCCCCCTCTCCCAGCAATATTTCCCCCATTATACGCTCACTTCGTGGTAGCAGGGACAGTCCAACGGAACATTCTCTGCAGAGATAGGGAAACCAGATACTTCTAATGTTGCTTTTCGTAATTTATTATAAAAAACAATGATTTGTGGAGGTAACATTAGGTCTTCTCGTAATTCCATTTTACCATTGCAGTTGAATTTAGTACAATTAGGTAAACAATGAGCGTACCAACAACAAGTAAAATAAACTCCCTTGTACATTCCAAGTACGCGGGAGGCCTTATGTTCTCCACTACTTGGGTGGATTATATTTTATCTATGTGTATAATCGTATGTGGGCGGTACGGATGGGTTTGCGTAACTTTGCATTGGATTTTGGAATACTACTAATAATATGCAAGACTGCCAATAATATCCAAGATGCAAAACTACTAACAATATCCAGACATATGAGAAAGACATTAGGCATACTGCTTGGGGCCATCGCATTCTCGATGGGCTGCCAGGCCAAACAACACACCGGGACGTTCCCGGACGGACAGGCCAAACAACACACTGGGACGTTCCCGGACGGACAGGCCATCTCGCCGTGGTTTGCCGACACTACGGGCGTTGAGCTCAAGGACATGGGACGCCAGTACGTCATCACGGACTACGGCGTTGTCGACGACTCCACCGTCGTGCAGACGGAACGGATACAGGCTGTCATCGACTCTTGCCGGGCGCAGGGTGGCGGCGTGGTGGTGGTGCCAGCCGGCACTTTCCTGACCGGCTCGCTCTTCTTCCCCCAGGGCTGCAACCTCTATCTGGCGGAGGCGGCGACACTGAAGGGCAGCGATGCCATCACACATTATAAGATAGTACGCACCCGCCTGGAGGGACAGACGCTCAACTACTTCGCCGCCCTCATCAACGCCGAGCACAACAACGGGTTCACCCTTGCCGGCAAGGGCACACTGAACGGCAACGGTCGCAGGTTCTACGACGAGTTCTGGCTGCGCCGCAAGGTGAACAAGAAGTGTACTAACCTGGAGGCTCTGCGCCCGCGACTCGTCTACATCGCCCACTCCACTGACGTGAAGGTCTGCGGCATCAACATGGAGTATTCGGGCTTTTGGACCAATCACCTGTACAAATGCCAGCGCGTGAAGTACCTCAACTGCCGCATCTACGCCCCCACAGAGGGCTACCCGAAGGGTCCGAGCACCGACGCCATCGACATCGACGCGTGCGAGGACATGCTCATACGCGGCTGCTGGGTCAACGTCAACGACGACGGCGTCTGCATAAAGGGCGGCAAGGGCACGTTCGTGGACAAGGACAGCACCAACGGTGCGTGCCGCAATATCATCGTGGAGAACTGTTACTTCAAAAAGGCGGGCGGCGGCGTCACCTTCGGCAGCGAATGCTACGATGCCAGCAACGTCATCATACGCAACTGCCACTTCAACGGCACCAGCAACATTCTGCTCTTCAAAATGCGTCCGGACACTCCGCAGCGGTACGAGAACGTCCTGGCGGAGAACTGCACTGGCGTGACGCGCTACGGCATCCGCACGAGGGTGTGGACGCAGTTCTTCAACAAGCAGGAGCGTGCCGACATGCCGCGATCCGTGGTTAACAACGTCTTCATGCGCAACATCAAGGTGCATTGCACGGGGAAGTTCTACTCCCTCGCCCCGTCAGAGAACTACGACCTAGGCAGCTTCTCATTCGAAAACGTGGAAGCCACCGACCCCACAGGCACCATGGACACCTCGTTCCTCGGCAGTTGCAAGACGAAGAACGTAAAGGTCGGGAAGAAGGAATAACATACAAACAGCCCTGAGCATTTCATTTGCCCAGGGCTTTTTTTGTTTGTATCTTGAACTATATTATCCCTTATACTGCGAGGGCGGCACGCCGAACTGCTCCTTGAAGCACTTGCTGAAGTAGTACGGGGTGTCGAAGCCTACCTCGTATGCTACTTCGGAGACATTCTTCTCGCCCTCCTTGAGCAGTTCAGCGGCTCTCTTTAGGCGCACTACGCGGATGTACTCGTTTGGGGTGTATCCCGTGGTGCCCCTTACTTTTTTGTAGAATACCGTCCTGCCTAGACGCAGCAGCGCCGCCACCTTGTCTACGGAGAGGTCGCTCTCGCCCAGACGGGCGTAGATGACGCTGTCCAGCCGCTTTACGAAGAGGCGGTCGTTCTCGTTTCCTACCATGGCGGTGCGCAGTTCTTGCGGCTGCTCCTTTGCGAATTTCTGCTTCAGCACCTCGCGCTGGTTGAGCAGCTGGATGATGCGTGCCACGAGGAGCTGTAGGCTGAAGGGCTTCGTTATGTAGGCATCTGCGCCGGATTCTGTGCCCTCCAGGACTTTCTCCTCTGTGCTCAATGCCGTAAGCAGAATGATGGGGATGTGGCTGGTCAGGAAGTTGTCCTTCAGCCGCTTTGTCAGTTCGAAACCGTTCATGCCGGGCATCATCACGTCGCTGACGATGAGGTCCACGTCCAGCTCCTTCGCCATTGCCAAGCCGGACGTTCCGTCTGTTGCCACTTTGATGTCGAAGCAGCCTTCGAGCTCTGCGGATAGGAAGTCACGCACGTCGTTGTCGTCCTCTATGAGCAGCACCGTTTTGCGGTTGAGGGGAACTACGGTCTGCCCCTCACCGGCAGACTGCTCCCCGTCCGTTGTCTGCTCTGCACTATCAGAAGCCTCTTCACCGTCGCCCATAATCTGCGTTGCAGACTTCAATGCCTCAGCGCTATCACCCACAATCTGCGTAGCCGGCTTCAGTATCGGGCTGTCCTTCACGAGGAAGTCGGCAGCGTCGTAGCCGTCTTTCTCCAGCGGCAGTTTCACGGTGAAGACGGAGCCTCCACCCGGGTTCTCCGCATAGGCGATGTCGCCGTGGTGGGTCTTCACCAGTTCGTAGGTTAGGTGCAGCCCTATGCCGAAGCTCTCGCCCGTATAGCTGCTCTGCATGAAGCGGCTGAAGAGTTGCCCTCGCTTCTCCGGCGGAATGCCCACGCCCGTGTCCGCCACGCTGATGGTGAGCGCGTCCGTAAAGGAGAGGCGGATGGTTATGGCTCCCTTGGCTGGGGTGTACTTGAAGGCGTTGGAGAGGAGGTTGAACACTATCTTGTCCACCTCCTGGCAGTCGAGGTACATGACATGCGCCGTCTCGGCAGTTTCGAAGCGGTAGTCTATCTCCTTCGACTCGGCAGCATCCTCAAACATACGGTATATGCCCTTGACGAACGCCACAGCGTCCGTCTCCTGCAGCGACAGCTTCAGCCGTCCCGCCTGCATCTTTCTGAACTCCAACAACTGGTCTATGAGCCTCAGCATACGCTGTACGCTCTTGTCCATCATGCGTATTGTCTTGTCCAGCTCCGCCTGCCAGCGGTTAGCCTTCATGATGCGGCGTTCCTTCTCGAGCGACCCCTGTATGAGCGTCAGCGGTGTGCGGAATTCATGAGCTATATTGGTAAAGAACATCAATTTGTAGCGCGTCAGCTCCTGTTCGAGTCGTATCTTGTTGCGCAGTTTGTTCTTGTCGCGCGCTATCTTTATCACCAGTACCGCCACTGCCAGCAAGAGGACGGCATACAGCGTCAACGCCCATGGCGAGAGGTACACTGGCGGCATGACGTTGACGGCAAGCGTGCTCTCGCGCCCCCATACGCCGTCGTAGCTACACGCCTTGACGTGCAGTACGTATTTGCCGGTGGGCAATTCCCTGTAAGCCACCCACGGCGTGGACGACGGGGTGCTCCACGTCTTGTCGAAGCCCTCCAACCAGCAGGTGTACTTCACGTTGCTCACCTCGGAGTAGTCGAGTGTGGAGAAGTGTATGGTTGGCGAGTTCTCCTCGTAGGTGTAGGTCACCTCGTCCGCATAGGGGCTTGAGGTGAATACCACGTCGGTCAGTCCGCCGACATGGCTCAACCTCGAGGGACGTATGACGGTGAGACCATAGTTGCTGCCCAGCACCACGCGTCCGTCATTAAGACATACGGCAGAGTTCTCCGTATACACATTGCCCATGGGACTGCTTGAGAAGAGGTAGTTCTCGAACGACTTCTTCTGGGCATCCCACACCGTCACGCCCTGCTGGGTGGACACCCAGATGTTGCCGTCCGGCGTGCTGACGAGCGACTGCGTCAAGTTGTTGACCAGTCCGTTGGACGTATTGTAGACGTGGAACTTTGGCGTGCCGTCGCTCCCCTGCTCCACCAGCACCAGTCCGTCGCCCAGTACGGAGATCCAGAGCGTGCCGCTTGGGTCTTCGAGTATGTCATGTATCTCGTAGTTACGGCCGTACACCTGAAACTGCCGTGGGTCCCCGACAAACTTGTCCGTGGGCACGCGCAGCAGTCCGCCCGACGTGCCGCACCACAGCGTGCCCTTCCGGTCCACTGCCATGCAGCGCACCTCGTTGATGCCCACGCTGTCTGCAAAGAAGCTCTTTACGTCGTATCCGCTCTCGCCCTTGCGCGGCTGAATAAGGCTAAGCCCCTTGCCGAAGGTGCCTATCCACATGCGGTGCTTCGCGTCCTGCGCCATGCAGAATACGTTCTTCTCCTTAAAGTCCAGTCCCTCAGCGCCGTAGATACCCTTTCCGCGCGTGCCTATCCACGTCTCGCCGTTGGGCATCTGCTCCAGGGCGTACACGTTGGAGTCGAAATGGCTCTGCCCTATGACCTGCGTCATGTCGGCACTGTAGCGGTAGAGGTTGCCGTCTCGCGTGCCCACCATCACAGTACCGTCGTTGAGTTTCTTTATCATTCGCACCACGTTGGAGAAGTCCATGTTCTCCTCGCCATTGGGGAAGATGCGCTCCACTCCCTTGTCCATCACCTTGATGTGCGACACTCCGCCGTATTCTGCGCTCACCCACACGCCGTCGTGCCTGTCGGCAATGATGCCCAGCAGGTAGTTGGAGGTGATGGGTGCCTCGCCCCTGTTGTCTGCCACGAAGTGTTGACTCGCGGTCAGGTCCTGGTTGAAGACGTAGAGTCCCTTGCCGTAGGTGGATATCCAGATAAGTCCGTGGTTGTCCTCCACGATGTGGAAGCGTTCGTAGTCTATGTAGTTCGCGCTCTGCTCGGGGAAGAGGTCCAGCGGCACCACCGTGACGTTCTTCACGAGTCGCAGCACGCCGGTCTTGTTGTATATCCACTTGCGATCGCGGTTGTCGGTGAGCACCTTGCCGTTGGGTATCTGCCATTCTCCCTCGCACTCCGTCGCCTTACCACTGCGCACGTCTATGCTGTAGGATCGCTGCGAGGTAAATACAATCCAGCGGTTGCCGAGCAGCAGGTCGCCCGTGACGCGGTCGCCTTCCTGGTATGGTATGCGCGATAGTCTCGCCAGCTTTCGGTCACGCAGCACCATCACGTCGCCCTTGTCTGTCACTATGAGCATCCTCTGTCCCGCCACGGGGCACACGCGTGCCACCTTCACACCGTTGGCTATATTGGCCAGCCGGCCGTCGGCATAGAGGAACACTCTGTCCTGTGCGCAGATGACCACGCGTCCACTGCCCAGACTGTCCACGAGCTGCACGTGCGAAGATCCCAGTTCGGCCTTGGTAAAGTGTTTCGTGCGGAACGTTCCGCTGCGGTAGTCCACGCGCATTGCTCCGTCGTCTGCTCCCCACATCCACATCACGCCGTCGCTGACGAGTTTCGAATGGGTGAAGCGCGGCGGCACCGTCCCGTCTTGGCAGTAGCTGTCCACGCGGTTCGTCTCCATATTCAGACAGGTGAAGGTCTCCGAGGAGGAGTACACCCACATCTTTTTATACGCTACATCCTCCGTCACCGTTTTCGTACGTCCCACGTATGCAAGGCGTTCGGCATCCTCGTCGGCGCATGTGGTGACGACGTTGCCGTCGTAGCGCACCAGGCCGTTGTTGGTGGCAAACCATAGGAATCCCTTCTGGTCCTGCCGCATGTCGGTGATGATGTTCGAGGGCAGTCCGTCCTGTATAGTCACCTTGTTGGTCTTCACCTCTATGGGCAGCGAGAGGGGGTCTGCCGGTGCGTCGTCGGCCAGCACGGTATCTTCCGCCTCAGTGGACGAGTTGCCTTGCCCTCCTCCGTTGCTACAAGCGGCAACGAGCAGGACGCAGACAGACGTCAGCAAAAGTATCTTAATGTGTTTGACTATGGTAGTCTCAGTGTACATTCCTTCTGTCGTATTAGTAGAATTCGCCGACAAAGGTACACATTATTTTCTATATCAGCAAGAGGGGGCAGACTCATCGCGAGTCCGCCCCCTCTTTTTGTGTACAAAAGATTCTTGTCTAATCTTTAATTACCTAATGTAATATCTACTAAGTAATATGTAAAAAATAACTTGAGCAGTTTTGTCCTGCACGCCCTGAAAGGGCAATAACTCCATAGCCCAGGGCAACGCCCTGGGTACATCGGGCCATCAACCACCGCCCTGTAAGGGCAAAAGTACATAGTATTGCATGTGAAGGTTTATGGACTTTTGCCCTTACAGGGCGCATA
>CAVAHD010000058.1:0-13381 GCA_963588475.1 Oscillospiraceae bacterium
TTTCTATTATATATTATATATAACTAATTAATTATTAATAAGTTATAAGTATATATAGAGAGGGGGTGAGAGATGTATACCCCTTTAAAAAATAACTGATATCTGATATCTGAAATTTTGCCTAATTTCAGACGTGCATTTTCAGCCTTTGCTTCACTTCCTTTCAAAGGCCACTATAAAAACGACCAGTAGGTTTCTAAAAAGAAAAAGAGCTTCCCGCGGTTGTGCGAGAAGCTCTTTATTGTGTTTATTGTTTTTTTTATTAGAGGATAGTCTTTACAGCCTCGTACATGCCCTTCTCCTGGATGAGGTTGAGGTACTCTGTAACGAGGTCGGTGAGACCTGCAACTTCGTTGATGTTGCCCTGCTCCTTCCAGATGAGGTCAACAGCACCGAGTACGCCTTCTGCAACCTTGCGTGTGTCGCCAGTAGCCCAGAGTTCCTTGAGGAGCTCCATGATCTTCTGGTCGTCGTTTGGCTCGATAGGAGCGCCGTCAGCGCGTGTGCCGCCCTTGTAGTAGGTGATGATGGCTGCGAGACCGAATACGAGGCCCTTTGGCAGCTCGCCCTTGCGCTCGAGGTAAGTCTTGACTCCTGGGAGGTCGCGTGCCTGGAACTTGGGGAATGAGTTGAGCATGATGCTAGTTACCTGGTGGTCAACGTATGGGTTGTCGAAGCGCTCGAGAACGTCGGCAGCGAACTTCTGCAGTTCTTCCATAGGGAGGTTCAGAGTCTGCATGAGCTCGTCGTACTGTACCTTCTTGATGTACTGACCAACTACCTCGTCGTGGAGGGCGTCGCGTACGATGTTGATGCCTGAGAGGTATGCAACAGGTGAGAGTACTGTGTGAGGACCGTTGAGCAGGGTAACCTTACGCTCGTGGTATGGTGCTTCGCTCTCGGCGATGAGTACGTTGAGGCCAGCCTGGTCTGCTGGGAACTCTGCGCGGAGCTCTTCGCAGGTCATGTTCTCTGCCTTCTCGATAACCCAGAGGTGGAAGATTTCGGCCTGTACGACGAGGTTGTCCTCGTAGCCTACCTTTGCCTGGATGTCCTTGATTTCCTTACGTGGGAAGCCCGGTACGATGCGGTCAACGAGAGTAGCGCATACGTAGTTGTACTTCTCGAACCACTCCTTGAAGCCTTCGTAGTCAGCGCCGAGGTCTTCCTTCCAGAGCTCGATGTACTTGCGGATGCAGTCCTTGAGGTGGTGTCCGTTGAGGAAGATGAGCTCGCAAGGCATGATGATGAGACCCTTCTTTGGGTCGCCCTCGAACTTCTTATAGCGGAAGTAGAGGAGCTGTGTCAGCTTGCCAGGGTATGAGGAAGCAGGTGCGTCTGTGAACTTGCATGTGTCGTCGAAAGCGATGCCTGCCTCTGTGGTGTTAGAGATGACGAAGCGAATCTCAGGCTGCTCTGCGAGTGCTTTGTATGCCCAGTTCTGTGAGTATGGGTTGATGGCACGGCTGATGGTGTCGATGCGTGTGAGAGAGTTTACGGGCTCGCCGTTGAGTCGACCCTGCAGGTTGACGTGGTAGAGGCAGTCCTGTCCGTTGAGCCAGTCTACCATGCCGCGCTCGATTGGCTGTACAACGACAACAGAGCCGTTGAAGTTGGTCTTCTGGTTCATGTTCCAGATGATCCAATCTACGAATGCGCGCAGGAAGTTTCCTTCGCCGAACTGGATGATTTTCTCTGGCATCACGCTCTTAGGTGCGGTGCGTTTGTTTAGTGCTGGTAATTGTGCCATGTTTTTGTTTTGTAATTTTAGTATTTAGATTTAAATCTGTTGTGCTCTGTAATGGGCGTTAGTTTATTGGTTGTTGACATTGTGCGTGGTGTGTTGTGTACCACGCATCGTGTGTACAGGTATTTAGATGCGTGCAAAGTTAGCAAAAAAGCGGCAAGAAGAAAAACTTTAATGAGTTTTTAACACTCTTTTTCTGTCTTGCCGCTTGTTTTGTGTGTCTTATGGTCTTATAGTGTACCTTTTGTGGATGGAAGCTGGAAGTGGTAGATGTCTCTTTTGACAGCCATTTTCATGCTTCTGGCGAAGGCTTTGAAGATGCCTTCTATCTTGTGATGTTCGTTGTCGCCCTCGGCTTTGATGTTGAGATTCATCTTTGCGGCATCGCTGAGGCTCTTGAAGAAGTGGAAGAACATCTCGGTAGGCATGTCTCCTATCTTCTCGCGGTGGAACTGTGCGTCCCAGATGAGCCATGGTCTGCCGCCGAAGTCGAGGCATACGTGTGCGAGGCAGTCGTCCATGGGGAGGCAGTATCCGTAGCGTTCTATGCCGCGCTTGTTGCCGAGTGCCTGGTAGATGCATTCTCCGAGCACTATGCCTGTGTCTTCGATGGAGTGGTGCTCGTCGACGTTGAGGTCGCCGTTGCAGCGCACGTAGAGGTCCATCATGCCGTGGCGGCCTATCTGCTCGAGCATATGGTCGAAGAAGCCGATGCCGGTCTGTATGTCGCACTTTCCGGTGCCGTCGAGGTTGATGCGCACGGTAATGTCAGTCTCGTGTGTGGTGCGTGTGAGCTCAGCCTTGCGTTCTCCGGCGAAGAGTAGCTCGGCTATCTTGTCCCAGTCGAGTCCGTCCTTGCCGAGTATGAGTGCCTTGCAGCCGAGGTTTTGGGCGAGCTGTGCGTCGCTCTCGCGGTCGCCGATGACGTATGAGCCGGGGATGTCGTACTCCTGCGGGTTGTTGATGTACTCGGTAAGCATTGCCGTGCCAGGCTTGCGGCTTGGGGAGTTGTCCTCGGGGAAGTGGCGGTCGATGTGCTGGCGTGTGAAGTGTATTCCCTCGCCCTCGAGCGTGGAGATGATGAAGTTGTGCACGGGCCAGAAGGTGTCCTCGGGGAAGGAGGACGTGCCCAGTCCGTCCTGGTTGCTTACCATGACGAGCTCGAAGTCGAGGTTGCGTGCTATGAATGCCAGGTTGCGGAACATGCCCTCTACGAAGACGAGCTTGTCGAAGGAGTCGATTTGCTCGTCTGCGGGTTCTTTAATGAGTGTTCCGTCGCGGTCTATGAATAGTAGTCGCTTCATGAGTGTGTGCTTGGTTGTTTATTTCTTCAGGGAGGCGATCGTTTGCTCGAGAGCTGCAATCTTTTCGAGCGAGTCGGCCTCCTTTTTCTTTTCGAGTGCCACGACGGCCTCGGGGGCGTTGGCTACGAAGCGTTCGTTGGAGAGCTTCTTGCGTACTCCGGCGAGGAAGCCCTGCAAGTGCTTGAGCTGTGCCTGTGCCTTCTCTATCTCGGCCTCTACGTCGATGAGACCTCCGAGAGGTATGGAGTACTCGCGCGTACCTATCATAAACGTGACGCTGCCGTCGGCCTTCTGTGCGTTGTAGTTGATGGCGCTGAGCACGGCCATTTTCTTTACGATGTCGGCCAGAGCTGGGTCAGTTGTCACGTCCTCGGCGGCTACGATGTCGAGCTGGAGCGGTTCGCGCTGTGCGATGTTCTTCTGCTGGCGTACGCCGCGTACGTTGGAGATGATGGCCTTGAGGTCCTCAAACTGTGCGAGGAGCTGCTCTTCCTCTGCCGTGGTGTTGTCGAGGTGGAATACGCTTACCATGAGCGACTCGCCCTGCTTGCGCTCTGCGATGTGCTGCCAGAGCTCCTCGGTGATGAACGGCATGAAGGGGTGTATGATGTGGAGCAGCTTGTCGAAGATGTCGAGAGTGGCAGCGAGAGTGGCGTTGTCGATGGGAGCCTGGTAGGCTGGCTTTATCATCTCGAGGTACCATCCGGAGAACTCGTCCGTGAAGAGCTTGAAGGCGGTCATGAGGGCCTCGTTCAGACGGTACTTTGAGTAGTCGTCGTTTATCTTGGCGTAAGCTGCCTTTATCTTGGCGTTCATCCACTCGATAGCCTTGGCGTTGGCCTGTGGCTGTGGGATGTCTGCCTGCTCCCATCCCTGTACGAGTCGGAAGGCGTTCCACATCTTGTTGCAGAAGTTCATACCCTGTGCGCAGAGGGAGTCATCGTAGAGGATGTCGTTGCCTGCAGGTGCGGCGAGCATCATGCCCATACGCACGCCGTCAGCGCCGAACTTCTCGATGAGCTCGAGCGGGTCTGGTGAGTTGCCCAACGACTTGGACATCTTGCGGCCGAGTTTGTCGCGCACGATACCTGTGAAGTATACGTTGCGGAACGGTATCTGGTGCTGGTATTCGCAGCCTGCCATTATCATACGTGCTACCCAGAAGAAGATGATATCCGGACCGGTAACGAGGTCCGAGGTGGGGTAGTAGTAGTTTATCTCTTCGTTGCCGGGGTTGTTGATGCCGTCGAAGAGAGATACTGGCCACAGCCATGAAGAGAACCAGGTGTCGAGGGCGTCCTCGTCGCGATGGAGGTCGTCGAGGGTGAGCTCGGGCATGTTGTACTTTGCCTTGGCCTTCTCGAGAGCCTCCTCGGCGGTAAGAGCCACTACGAACTTCTCCTCAGCGTCGTTGTCGTCGCTCTGCTCTCCTACGAAGTAAGCTGGTATGCGGTGTCCCCACCAGAGCTGGCGTGAGATGCACCAGTCCTGGATGTTTTCGAGCCAGTTCTTGTATGTGGTGACGTACTTGTTGGGGTAGAACTTGAGTTCGCCGTTGAGTACAGGTGGCAGGGCGATGTCTGCCATGTGCTGCATGGCGAGGAACCATTGCTTGCAGAGGCGTGGCTCTACGGCGGTGTCCATGTTGCGCTCGGAGTAGCCCACCTTGTTGTCGTAGTCCTCGATGTGGTCCATAAGTCCTGCAGCCTCGAGGTCTTTGGCAATCTGCTTGCGCACGTCCATGCGGTCCTGACCGACGTACATTCCAGCAGCCTGTGAGATGGTGCCGTCGGGGTTGAAGATGTCGATGGTCTCGAGGTTGTGTGTCTTGCCGAGGTTGTAGTCGTTGACGTCGTGTGCCGGGGTTACCTTGAGGCAGCCCGTACCGAACTCGATGTCTACGTAGCGGTCTTCGATGACGGGGATGGAGCGTCCCACCATAGGCACGATGACGCGGCGTCCGCGGAGCCATGTGTTCTTTACGTCCTTAGGGTTGATGCACATTGCGGTGTCGCCCATGATGGTCTCCGGACGTGTGGTGGCAACGACGGCGAAGTATCCCTTTTCGTCCTGGTGGATGATGCAGCCCTGCTCTTTGTAGGCGGCAATCTGCTCGTCTGTATAGTCGGCGCCGTCTACGTAGTATTTGAGGTGGTAGAGCTTTGACTTCTCTTCCTTATAGATAACCTCCTCGGTGGAGAGTACGGTCTGTGCCTTTGGGTCCCAGTTTACCATACGCAGTCCGCGGTAGATGTAGCCCTTCTCGTAGAGGTCTACGAAAACGCGCATTACGGACTCGGAGCGCTTCTCGTCCATGGTGAAGGCGGTGCGACTCCAGTCGCATGATGCGCCGAGTTTGCGCAGTTGCTTGAGGATGATGCCGCCGTGCTCGTCTGTCCATTCCCATGCGTGCTTGAGGAACTCCTCACGAGTGAGGTCGCGCTTCTTGATGCCCTGCGCAGCCAGTTTGTTTACTACCTTAGCCTCTGTTGCGATGGAGGCGTGGTCCGTGCCTGGCACCCAGCATGCGTTCTTTCCGTCGAGGCGCGCCTTGCGTACGAGGATGTCCTGGATGGTGTTGTTGAGCATGTGGCCCATGTGCAGTACGCCCGTGACGTTTGGCGGTGGGATGACGATGGTATAAGGCTCTCTGCCGTCTGGCTTAGAGGCGAAGAGGTTGTTGTCTGTCCAGTACTGATACCATTTTGCTTCCACGTCCTGTGGAGCGTATTTGCTTGCAAGTTCCATGTGGTTTATATAATGTATGTGTTTATCTTTCTTCGTTTTGATGGGCTTTCACGGCCGTCAACGTTGCAATAATGGGTGCAAAGTTACGAAAAAAAATGGTAACAGATGTCGCTGCCATTAAAATTAATGAGTTGTGACGGTTAAAAATGTTGTTTTGGGAGGGGGTAGCTACTCTGGCACTTCCTGTATGCAGAGCTGCTTGAGGTCGTAGTAGGAGCCGTTGTAGATGTTGAAGTCTACGTAGCCCTTGATGCCTGGCAGTTTGCCGGCATCGGTATGCTGCCAGAATTTCCATTCGCCCTTGTACTCCATCTTGTCTACGTAATAGTGGGCTATCCAGTAGGGGTAACCGTCGAAGCGTGGGTCGGAGAGGTAGGTCTCCTTAAATTTGTAATAAGTGTAGATGATGGGCTTGACGTGGTAGCGGCCTTCGAGGATGTGGAGCCATGTTAGCACGTCCTTCTGAAACTCCTCCACGGGCTGGTCCTTGCGCTTGTGCTCCACGTCGAGGACTGGTGGGAGGTCGCCCACTTCCAGCTTCACGTTCTCCATGAAGAAGTAAGCTTGCTGGCGTGCGGGTGTCTTGATGCTAAAGAAGTGGTATGCGCCGCGTATAAATCCGTATTCGCGAGCTTGATAGAAGTTGTCGCTAAAGTTTTCGTCGACGATGGATGTGCCCTCTGTCGCCTTACAGATGACGAAACGTACGGGGGATTTTTGTATCATGGCGTTGCGGAGTTGCTCCCAGTCGACAGCGCCTTGATAGTGCGAGATGTCGATGCCCTGGATGTCGTATCCGTCGGGGTAGGCAGCGTCGCCGTAGAGGGCTCGCCAGCGGAATCCCGTGGGTCCTACGAAGAAGTAGTAGAAGACGAAGGCATAGACGAGTGAGACGAAAAGTCCCCCCGTCCACCATACCCACCTCGGCATTTTGCGTCCTTGCTTTTTGCGTGCGGAGGAGCGCTGGGATGCCATTCGGGATGACGGACGAGAGGACTGTTGTCTTAGTATGTTATTATTTTGTTGTTTTGCCAAAAGTGCAGTTTATTCGTGCTCAAGAATGAGCGTCTTTGTAGGACGGTCGCATACCTCGGACGGTCCGAAGTACTGGATTGGTCCAGGGTATACGAAGCAGGTCTCCTTGGCCCACTTGTCGCGGTGCTCAACGAAGTACTTGAACGGTGCGCCGTCCAGTTCTACGAGTGCCTTCTTTATAACCGGCTTCATCTCGCCGTTGCGCTTCTCCATGTTCATCATCATGGTGATAGGAATTCCGCCTGCAATCCACTCGTCAACTGGCTTGAAGGTGTTCTTTACGGAGGACATGTAGCCAGTCTTGCCCGTAGAGATGAGCATGGCGGCGTTGAAGCCGAGAGAGTAGCAGTAGTCGGCGTCGAAGTTGGAAGGAGCGGCGCAGCGTCCCTCGTAGCCGAAGAAGTGGTGCTGGGTAGAGTACTTGCCTGTGTACTTGCCTTCCTTCTTCCATTGTGCGAGCTTCTTGCCTACCATGTCTGCGAGGAGCTGCTCTGTCTCGATGAGCGATACCTGTACGTTGCCGTGAGGGTCGCGGTCGAGGGCCAGCTGGCGCGATACGTTGGCAGGGAGGCTCTGGAAGATGGCGGCGTTCTCGGCTGACAGGTGCGCCAGTACGAAGTCAATCTTCTTGTCGTCTTCGATGGTGTCGAACTCAGCCTGGTTGGCAGCGAGCATATCGTTGAGCTCGGCGATGAGCTTCTTGATGGCTGGGATGAACTCGATGATGCCCTCTGGTACGAGAGCCACGCCGAAGTTCTTGCCTTCAGCGGCACGGGCAGCCACGATTTCTGCGATGTATGTAACGACGTCGTCGAGAGTCTGGTTCTTTGCCTCTACCTCTTCGCCGACGAGGGTGACGTTAGGCTGGGTCTGCAGGGCGCACTCCAGAGTGACGTGCGATGCTGATCGTCCCATCAGCTTGATGAAGTGCCAGTATTTGCGTGCGGAGTTGCAGTCGCGCATGATGTTGCCGATGACCTCGGAGTACACCTTTGTGGCGGTGTCGAAGCCGAAGGAAGACTCAATTTCGGAGTTCTTCAGGTCGCCGTCGATGGTCTTCGGGCAACCGATAACCTGTACTCCAGCGTTGATAGACTTGTAGTACTCTGCCAGTACGCAAGCGTTGGTGTTGGAGTCGTCGCCGCCGATGATGACGAGAGCCTTGATGTCGAGCTCCTTCAGAATCTCGAGACCCTTGTCGAACTGCTCCTTCTTCTCCAGCTTTGTGCGTCCAGAACCGATGATGTCGAAGCCGCCGGTGTTGCGGTATTCGTCGATGATGTCGGCTGTCAGCTCCTTATAGTTATGGTCTACGAGACCGCCAGGGCCGAGGATGAAGCCGTAGAGCTTGTTGTCGGGGTTCAGCGCCTTGATGCCGTCGAAGAGACCGGAGATGACGTTGTGGCCGCCAGGAGCCTGACCGCCTGAGAGGATGACGCCTACGTTTACCGTGGCCTTCTGACCTTCACCTTCCTGTGGCTCAAACTTCAGGTAGGGCATTCCGTATGTGTTAGGGAACAACTTCTGTACCTCTGCCTGGTCGGCAACGGACTGTGTTGGTTCACCTTCAACTACTTTGAGAGAGCCACGGAGAGCCTGTGGCAGCTTTGGTTGATAGTTTGCACGTGCAATTTGCAATGCGCTCTTTTCCATGTTTAATAACGTGTTATTGGTTGTTGAAATAATGCTGGCGCGCCTGTGTAACATACTTCATGTGGCGCGCTCGAAACGTTTTAGTTATATGCTCGGATTGAGTGTCCAAAAGCAATCATGTTGCAAAAATACACAAAAATCTTTTAAACATCGTACGTTTTTCCGTAGTTTTTTTACCTACATGCGTGTTTTTTCGTAACTTTGCAACGTGAACGTATCACTTTTGTGCCTTTCCGCACATTTTTACATGTTTAATTCTATATTTCAGAACAGTTGAAAGCAAACGTATTTTCGCTTCCCCTCATCGGGAAGATTGTCAAATGGATTGTCGTGGCGTTTTTCGCCTCTTCTATACTCGCCGTCGTATTCCTCAAGTTCGTGCCCGTGCTCTTCACACCGCTCATGTTCCAGCGTATGGGGCAGCAGATAGCCGACGGCCACTTCCCGACGCTCCATCATAGTTGGGTGAGTCTGGATAAGATGCCAGACGACATGCCACGTGCCGTAATGGCCGGTGAGGATGCGCGCTTCCTGCAGCACCACGGCTTCGACTTCAACGCCATCCAGGGGGCTGTGAAACGCAATATGAAGAGCGGAAAGAAGAAGTACGGCGCCAGCACCATCAGTCAGCAGACGGCCAAGAACGTGTTCCTGTGGCCCAGCAGGACGTGGTTGCGCAAGGGACTGGAGATGTACTTCACTGTCCTCATAGAGTTTATTTGGGGCAAGGAGCGCATCATGGAGGTTTACCTCAACTCCATCGAAATGGGTGACGGAATATACGGCGTAAGTGCCGTGGCGGAGTACCATTTCAATAAGGAGGCAGACCAGCTGAGTCGCCGTGACTGCGCCCTGATTGCCGCTACGCTGCCCAACCCGCGCCGCTTCTCGTCCAAAGACCCTTCGGCTTACATGCGGAAGCGCCAACGCTGGATACTTAATCAGATGAACTACGTTGACTGGGGGAAGGCGGGACGCTAATTTTGTTTCTACGCCAATGATTTTTTTAGACATTAATCGCCGTTAATTGACCATTAATTGTTCATTAATTTTTCTTTGATGATTGGACATAAATTGGCATTAATTATTTACTGATTCTTTTAGATACTACTATAATACAGTGCCTGATTTTTTAGAACAGTTGAACGAATCGCAGCGGGTTGCTGTGGAGTATGTGGACGGGGCTTCGCTTGTCATTGCGGGTGCCGGCTCGGGAAAGACGCGCGTACTTACTTATAAGGTAGCGTACCTGCTTACGCTCGGGTATAAGCCGTGGGAGATAATGGCCCTCACCTTCACTAACAAGGCAGCGAGGGAGATGAAAGAACGTATCGCCACACTCGTTGGCGAGGAGCAGGCGCACAGCTTGCGCATGGGAACGTTCCACTCCGTATTCTCACGCATACTGCGCTACGAGTCGGCGGCCATAGGCTACGGTCAGGACTTTACCATCTATGACCAGTCGGACTCGCGCTCGCTGACAAAAGCCATCATAAAGGAGCTCGGACTAGACGATAAGGTGTACCGTCCGGCAGAGGTGCACAACCGCATCTCAGCCGCAAAGAACAGACTCATCACGGCGCAGGCTTACGCAGAAGACAGGGCGGCAAAATCGCGCGATGCTGACGACAAGATGCCAGAAGTTCATACCGTCTATTCGCTCTACCAGGACAGACTGCGGACGGCCAACGCCATGGACTTCGACGACCTTCTTGTAAACACTTGGGTTCTATTTGATAATAACCCTGGTATTCAGCAGCGTTATGCCGAAGCATTCAAGTATATTCTAGTAGACGAGTACCAGGACACGAACTACGCCCAGCAGCAGATAATACTGCAGTTGACGAGCGCCCATCAGCACATCTGTGCAGTAGGCGACGACGCTCAGAGCATCTACGGATTTAGAGGTGCAAACATCGACAACATCCTCAACTTCCAAAGAAACTTCGACGATGCCAAACTCTTTAAGTTGGAACAGAACTACCGCTCCACGCAACGCATCGTGCAGGCGGCGAACAGTCTCATAAAAAAGAACGACAGACAGATTCCGAAGAATAGTTTCTCGCGCAACGACGAGGGCGACAATATAAGCCTTACCGAACTGGCAAGCGACCGCGAGGAGTCACTCTACATCTGCAAGGACATAAAGCGACTGATGCGAGCTGAGGAACTCGACTATTCCGATTTCGCCGTGCTCTACCGCACCAACTTCCAGAGCCGCGCGTTTGAGGAGCAGATGATGAAAGTGGGCATCCCATACCGCGTGTACGGCTCGCTCAGCTTCTATCAGCGTAAAGAGATAAAGGACGTGCTGGCGTACTTCCGACTTGTCATCAACCACCACGATGAAGAGGCTCTGAAGCGCATCATCAACTATCCGGCACGAGGCATCGGTCAGACCACCGTGGACAAAATAACCGCTGCTGCCAGCGCAAACTCATGCAGCATGTGGCAAGTGGTGAGCGACCCCGTGCAGACCGGGCTCAACGTCAACAAGGGAACGCTGACCAAGCTGCTCAACTTCCAAATGCTCATAGACAACTTTACGGCACGACTGATGGAAGCAGACGCTTTCAGTCTCGCGCAGGACATCATAAAGTTGTCGGGCATTTCGCAGGAGATTTACTCAAGCAAAGACCCAGAGTACCTCTCGCAGCAGAACAACATAGAGGAGTTCCTCTCGTCCATACAGGACTTTGTGGAGAGCCAACGCGAACAGGAGTTGCCAACCGCCCTCACGGATTATCTCCACGATGTGGCACTCCTCAGCGACCGCGACGACCAGGACGACGACTCGCCCAAGGTGACACTGATGACCATTCACAGCGCAAAGGGACTGGAGTTCCCCTGCGTCTACGTGGCAGGACTGGAGGAGAACCTCTTCCCGAGTCCTCTCTGTACCGACTCCAAAAGGAAGTTGGAGGAGGAGCGCCGACTGCTCTACGTGGCAATAACACGTGCCGAACGCCATTGCATGCTGACGTACGCAAGGACGAGATACAGATACGGTTCGATGGAGTTCGACCCGCCAAGCCGTTTCCTCAACGACATCGACAGGAAGTACGTCACGATGAACTCGCCGTCCGGCAGCAGCAGCTTCGGTGCTACAAGGAGCGGCGGCTTCGGTTCAGATAGAAGTGGAGGCAGGAAGAACTTCTTCGGTTCCATGCCCGAATATGAGACAGAGAAACCGTACACGGGAGCACGCTACGGCAACATGGGACGGCAGTACGGCTCTTCGTACGGCAGACAGCAGAACGCCAACCCCGTGGCTTCGCAGTTTATGGCTGACCCCAAACCGAAGATAACCACCCCCAAGCAGGCACCGAAGGCTACGAACCCGTTCTCGGAGCAGTTCCTCAGGCAGCTGCAGTCCAGCGGTGCAAACATGCGGAAGGTGGACTCGGCAATGCGCAACGGAGGACGTGCGTCGGCAATGGACAGCAACGTTGCGGCTTCGACAACACCCCGTGCTACTAGAACTGGCAGCGCCTCGTCCGGACAGTTGCAGGTGGGACAGCGAGTGGCACACAACCGTTTCGGCTTGGGCACAATAACACGTCTGGAAGGACAGGACGCCAGTCGCAAGGCGTACGTCAATTTCGACAACGAAGGAGAGAAGCAACTCCTCCTGCGCTTCGCAAGACTACAAATTGTAGAGTAGGGGAATGCCCGTCATCTACAAATAGTAGAGTAGGCAATCGCCAGTCGGAAATTGAAGATGAGGTAAAATACCTACATTTGAGTATTGGGGAGTTCGGAAGAACAAACTAACTTTGCACGTGTAATTAAAAACATGGTATAGACTATGAAGAAAATGAAGGTTTACGAGGCCGACGACAAGATGCTCAGCCTCATCCGCGACAATTACAACGTGCTGCAAAGCTTGGGAGCTTTCGGCATCAGTCTCGGTTTTGGTGACAAGACCGTAAGGCAGGTATGCGAAGAACAGAATGTAGACACGTTCACCTTCCTCGCCGTCGTGAACCTTACCATCAACGGTTACCACTCGCAGAGCGACGTGCAGAACCTCTCCGTGCAGACCCTGCTGGAGTATCTGCGCGCCTCACACCGCTACTATGTGGACTTCCAATTGCCGTTCATTCGTCGTGAGCTGGCAGAAGCTTTGGACGAAGGCGACAATCTCGGCAGACTCATCATCAAGATTTTCGACGAGTACTCACGCTTCATCGCACACCACATGAAGTTTGAGGAGCAGACGCTCTTCCCGTATGTGGAAGCCCTGACAAAGGGCGAGAGGGACGAGAAATACAACGTGGAGACGTTCTCGAAGCACCATGAGCAGACTAGCGAGAAGCTGAAGGAGCTGAAGAGCATCATCATCAAATACCTACCTTCCGACAACCACCGCAACAACATGCTCACCGCCACCCTCTACGACATCTACAACCTGGAGGAATGGCTCGCCCTACACGCCGATGTGGAGGAGAAGATTTTCATCCCAGCCATCAAGCTTCTGGAGCAGCAGTCCAGCAAGGACGGCGTGTCCTTACAAATATCCAACATGCTGCAGGCTGGTACCGACAACGGCGAAGCCCTCTCGGAGCGTGAAAAGGACGTAGTCATCGGCGTTGTGCAGGGCTTGACAAACAAGGAAATTGCCGACAAACTCTTCATCGCCCCCAACACCGTAATCACCCACCGCCGCAACATCGCACGCAAACTGCAGATACACACCGCTGCCGGTCTGACCATCTACGCCATTGTAAACAAACTCATCGACATCAGCAGCGTAGAACTTTAACGAGATAAATAGTAGGTGTATTTTTTTTTATTCAATATATTCTTTTGAAAATAATCTGTGTAGAGTTACGCAGTCACGGGCTGAAAGCCCAACAACTCCATAGCCCAGGGCAACGCCCTGGGTTTTTGT
>CAVAHD010000059.1:0-13285 GCA_963588475.1 Oscillospiraceae bacterium
TGAAATGCCAGGATTAATTGGAAGAAAAATCGGAATGACATCCGTTTTCAGTGCCGACGGTAAGAACATACCGTGCACTGTTATCGAAGCTGGTCCTTGTGTTGTGACACAGGTTAAGACCGTCGAGAAAGATGGTTATGCTGCACTGCAGCTCGGCTTCGGCGAAGCTAAGGAGAGCCGCACCTCTAAGCCTATGATGGGCACATTCAAGAAGGCCGGCACAACCCCAAAGCAGCACTTGGCCGAGTTCAAGTTTGATGAAGAGCACAACCTCGGCGATGTGATTTCTGCCGACCTCTTCACAGAAAGCGACTTCGTAGACGTAGTCGGAACTTCAAAAGGTAAAGGTTTTCAGGGCGTCGTAAAGCGTCACGGTTTCGGTGGCGTAGGACAGGCTACTCACGGTCAGGACGACCGTCTGCGTAAGCCGGGTTCTATCGGTGCTTGTTCTTACCCTGCAAAGGTCTTCAAGGGCATGCGCATGGGCGGACAGATGGGTAACGAGCGTGTTACCACTCAAAACCTCAAGGTAATTAAGGTTATCCCAGAGCAGAACCTCATCATCGTGAAGGGTTCAGTTGCAGGATACAATGGTTCAACTGTTTTAATCAAGAAGTAGTAAGAAATGGAAGTAAATGTATTGAATATACAGGGTAAGGAGACCGGTCGCAAGGCTACTCTGAATGATGCGATCTACGCCATCACTCCTAACGACCACGTTCTCTACCTCGACGTTAAGCAGTATCTCGCTTGTCAGCGTCAGGGCACAGCAAAGTCAAAGGAGCGCAGCGAAATGTCTGGCTCTACTCGTAAGCTCGGTCGCCAGAAGGGCGGCGGCGGCGCACGTCGCGGTGACATCAACTCACCAGTACTCGTAGGCGGTGCACGCGTTTTCGGTCCTAAGCCACGCGACTATCGCTTCAAGCTCAATCTGAAGACAAAGAAGCTTGCACGTAAGAGTGCTCTGAGCTACAAGGCTCAGGAGAACGCCATCATCGTAGTAGAGGACTTCACATTCGAGGCTCCGAAGACTAAGGAGGTTATCGCAGCTCTGAAGGCTCTCAACGTAGAGGGCAAGAAGGTGCTCTTCGTTATGCCAGAGGAGAACAAGAACGTTTACCTCTCTGCACGTAACATTCAGAAGGCTGAGGTTATGGGTGCTGCAAACATCAACGCCTACAAGGTGATGAACGCCGACGTAATGGTAGTTTGCGAGAGCTCACTGCAGAAGATTGACGAGATTTTAACCAAGTAATTAATAAAGGAGAATAAAGAACTATGGCATTTATCATCAAGCCAGTGGTCACTGAGAAGATGACCAATATTACTGCAAAGCAGCCAAACCGCTACGGTTTCATCGTACGCCCTGAGGCTAACAAGCTCCAGATTAAGAACGAGGTTGAGGCTCGCTACAACGTAACAGTAGAAGATGTCAACACGATGAACTATGCTGGCAAGCGTTCTTCACGCTACACCAAGGCTGGTCTCATCAAGGGACAGAAGAATGCCTTCAAGAAGGCTATCGTTACCCTGAAGCAGGGTGAGGAAATCGATTTTTACAGCAATATCTAAAATAAGAAATGGCAGTACGTAAATTCAAACCAGTTACACCTGGTCAAAGACACAAAGTTATTGGCACGTTCGAGGAAATTACTGCATCCGTGCCAGAGAAGTCTCTCGTTTACGGTAAGCGTTCTACCGGCGGTCGAAACAACACCGGTAAGATGACAGTCCGCTACATCGGCGGCGGTCACAAGCAGAAGTATCGTCTCATCGACTTCAAGCGAGAGAAAGATGGTGTTCCAGCTGTAGTAAAGTCTATCGAGTACGATCCAAACCGCTCTGCGCGCATCGCACTCCTTTACTATGTAGACGGTGAAAAGCGTTACATCATTGCACCTAACGGTCTGCAGGTAGGCACCACAGTGATGTCCGGTGCTGAGGCAGCTCCTGAAGTAGGTAACGCACTCCCACTCGCTAACATTCCTGTTGGTACCGTTATTCACAACATCGAGCTCCGCCCGGGACAGGGTGCGCTCCTCGTTCGCTCAGCAGGTAATTTCGCTCAGTTGACTTCTCGTGAAGGCAGTTACTGTGTTATCAAGCTCCCTTCAGGCGAGACACGCAAGGTGCTCTCTGCTTGTAAGGCTACTGTAGGTGCCGTTGGCAACTCTGACCATGCTCTGGAGCAGTCAGGTAAGGCCGGCCGCTCACGTTGGATGGGCAAGCGTCCACACAACCGTGGTGTTGTTATGAACCCAGTTGATCACCCAATGGGTGGTGGTGAAGGCCGTCAGTCTGGTGGTCACCCACGTTCACGCAAGGGTCTGTACGCTAAGGGTCTCAAGACACGTGCACCTAAGAAGATGTCTAACAAGTACATCATTGAAAGAGCTAACAAAAAGTAACACTCAACATTAACTAAGTAGAAATTATGAGTCGTTCATTAAAGAAAGGTCCATACATCAACGTATCTCTCGAGAAGAAGATTCTCGCCATGAACGAGAGCGGCAAGAAGACTGTCGTTAAGACATGGGCCCGTGCTTCTGTTATCTCACCAGACTTCGTGGGACACACAGTGGCTGTACATAACGGTAACAAATTTATTCCTGTTTACGTAACCGAAAACATGGTAGGTCACAAGCTCGGTGAGTTCTCTCCTACACGTAAGTTCGGTGGTCACGCTGGTAACAAGCGCTAATCGTAAAGAGAGGAACTAATCCATTTAAAATAGGAAATATAAAATGGGAGCTAGAAAACATATAGCGGCTGAAAAAATTAAGGAAGCCAAAAAGAACCAGTACTTCGCCAAGTTGGTCGGTGTACCTTCTTCTCCACGCAAGATGCGCTACGTTGTAGACATGATTCGTGGCATGGAAGTAAACCGTGCACTCGGCGTGCTCAGATTCTCCAAGAAGCAGGCTGCTGCTGACGTAGAGAAGCTGCTCCGTTCTGCTATCGCAAACTGGGAAGTGAAGAATGACCGCAAGGCCGAGGCAGGCGAACTCTATATCTCTAAGGTCTTCGTTGACGAAGGCGTGACAATGAAGCGTATGCGCCCTGCACCGCAGGGTCGTGGATACCGCATCCGTAAGCGTAGCAACCACGTGACGCTGTTTGTAGACACTAAAATAAATGAAGATTAATAAAGAATAGAATGGGACAGAAAGTTAATCCAATAGCAAACCGCCTCGGAATCGTCCGTGGTTGGGATTCAAACTGGTTCGGTGGAAAGAGCTTCGGAGACAACCTCGTAGAGGACCAGAAAATCCGTAAGTATCTCAACGAGCGTCTCGCTAAGGCTAGCGTTAGCCGCATCGTCATCGAGCGTACTTTGAAGCGTGTCACCATCACTATCTGCACTGCTCGCCCAGGTATCGTCATCGGTAAGGGCGGAGAAGAAGTGGACAAGCTCAAGGAAGAGCTCAAGAAACTCTACAAGAAGGAGATTCAGATTAATATCTTCGAGATAAAGAAACCAGACCTCGACGCAAATATTGTAGCCAACTCTATCGCTCGCCAGGTAGAAGGCAAGGTGGCTTACCGCCGTGCTATCAAGATGGCTATCCAGAACACTATGCGTGCTGGTGCTGAGGGTATCAAGGTTCAGATCTCTGGCCGTCTTAACGGTGCCGAGATCGCACGCGCTGAAATGCTCAAGGAGGGTCGTACTCCTCTGCACACTTTCCGCGCTGATATCGATTACTGCAAGACAGAGGCTCTCACTAAGGTAGGTATCCTTGGCATCAAGGTATGGATCTGCCGTGGTGAAGTATACGGAAAGCGTGACCTCGCACCTAACTTCTCACAGGAGAAGCAGGGTGGCAACCGTCCTGCTGCAGGTGGCCGTCAGAACGGTCGCGGCGGTAACCGTAAGAGAAACAATAACCGTTAAAAACTAAGAAGCTACAATGTTACAGCCAAAAAGAGTAAAATATAGAAGACCTCAAGACGGTCGTGGCAACAAGGGTAACGCTCACCGTGGCACTCAGCTTGCTTTCGGTTCTTTCGGTATCAAGACTCTTGATGCAAAGTGGATCGACAGCCGCCAGATTGAGGCTGCCCGTGTCGCTATCAACCGATACATGAACCGTGAGGGACAGGTTTGGATCCGCATCTTCCCTGACAAACCAATCACACGTAAGCCTGCTGACGTACGTATGGGTAAAGGTAAGGGTGATCCTGCAGGATGGGTTGCACCGGTAACACCAGGTCGCATCCTGTTCGAAATCGAGGGTGTTTCTTTCGACATCGCAAAGGAAGCTCTCCGTCTCGGCGCACAGAAGCTGCCAGTAAAGACAAAGTTTGTTGTACGTCGTGACTACGACAAAAACGCTTAAACTATGAAGATCAAAGAAGTAAAAGATATCGAAACCAAGGAATTGGTAGAGAAGATAGAGAATGCACAGGCTGCGCTTGACACCATGAAGCTCAACCACCAGATCTCTCCACTCGAGAATCCATCACAGATTAAAGCGGCTCGTCGTGACATCGCCCGTATGAAGACAGAACTCCGTTCACGTGAACTTAACAAATAATAATGGTCCAGATGGAAACGCGTAATTTAAGAAAGACAAGACAGGGTGTAGTTACCAGCAACAAGATGGATAAAACCATTGTTATTGCAACTAAGTTCAAGGAGAAGCACCCAATCTACGGAAAGTTTGTGCAGAAGACTAAGAAGTACCACGCACACGACGAAAAGAACGAGGCCAACATCGGTGATACAGTACTCATCATGGAGACCCGTCCACTCTCTAAGACTAAGAGATGGAGACTAGTTTCAATAATCGAAAAAGCTAAGTAAATAATATGATACAGGCAGAATCAAGACTTACAGTATGTGATAACAGCGGCGCTAGAGAGGCTCTCTGCATCCGTGTACTCGGTGGTACACGCCGTCGTTACGCAAGTGTAGGTGACGTTATTGTCGTTGCTGTCAAGAACGTCATCCCATCAAGTGATCTTAAGAAAGGTGCAGTATCAAAGGCGCTCATCGTACGTACTAAGAAGGAAATCCGTCGTGCTGACGGTTCTTACATCCGTTTCGATGACAATGCTTGTGTCCTCCTCAACAACGCCGGTGAACTCCGTGGCAGCCGTATCTTCGGTCCTGTTGCTCGTGAGCTCCGCGCCGTTAACATGAAGGTCGTTTCTCTCGCACCTGAGGTACTTTAGTCTTACAAGTAAAACATCAAACAGTAATGAGCAAGTTACACATAAAGAAAAACGATACCGTTATTGTTCTTACAGGTAAGGACAAAGGCAAGCAGGGTAAGGTGCTGAAGGTGCTCGTAGAGGACCAGCGCGCTATCGTTGAAGGCATTAACATGGTCTCTAAGAGCCAGAAGCCTTCGGCTAAGTACCCTCAGGGTGGCATCGTTAAGACAGAGGCTCCTATCCACATCTCAAACCTGAGCCTCATTGACCCTAAGAGTGGCAAGGCTACTCGCGTGGCTATCAAGCACGAGGGAAAGAACGTTATCCGTATCGCTAAAAAGTCAGGGGAGGAAATCAAGTAATGAATACAGCACAGTTAAAGAATGTATATAAGGAGACTATCGCTCCTGAGCTGCAGAAGCAGTTTAACTATTCTTCAGCAATGCAGATTCCTTGCCTGAAGAAGATCGTTGTCAACATGGGTCTCGGTGACGCTACCCAGGACAAGAAGATTATCGAGGTTGCCATCAATGAGATTACTGCTATCACCGGTCAGAAGGCCGTTGCTACATACTCTAAGAAGGATATCGCTAACTTCAAGCTCCGTAAGAAGATGCCTATCGGCGTTATGGTAACACTGCGTCGTGAGCGCATGTACGAGTTCCTCGAGAAGCTCGTTCGCGTGGCTCTCCCACGTATCCGTGACTTCAAGGGTATCCAGTCTAAGCTGGACGGCCGTGGCAACTACACCCTCGGCATCCAGGAGCAGATCATCTTCCCTGAGATCAACATCGACACCATCGACCGCATCCAGGGTATGAACATCACTTTCGTTACTTCCGCTAAGACTGACGAAGAGGGCTTCGCTCTCCTGAAGGCTTTCGGTCTCCCATTCAAAAACGCTTAAGTAAATAATAATATACTATGGCAAAAGAATCAATGAAGGCTCGCGAGGTAAAGCGTGCCAAGCTCGTTGCCCGTTACGCTGAGAAGCGCGCTGCGCTTAAGAAGGTAATCGCAACTTCTGAGGATGCTGCTGAGCGCTACGAGGCTGCTCGTGCTCTCCAGGCTATTCCAAAGAATGCCAACCCAATCCGCCTGCACAACCGTTGTAAGGTGACGGGTCGTCCAAAGGGTTACATCCGCCAGTTCGGCATCTCTCGTATTCAGTTCCGTGAGATGGCTTCTGCCGGTCTGATCCCAGGCGTAAAGAAGGCAAGCTGGTAAGCTTATACTTGGCTAGACAACATAGCGAAAGTAAACATACAAACGCTCTTAAGGTTTTAAGGTGTAAGGGCGAGCCCCAGGGGGCACGCGCCTTACAACCTCATTACCTGAACAAGAAAAACAAGAGTATTCTAATTTTCTATTTAATTAATATTGTCGGGGACTCCCCGATTAATTAACTAATTTTTTTTATGACAGATCCAATAGCAGATTATCTGACTCGACTCAGAAACGCAATCATGGCACATCACCGTGTCGTAGAGGTTCCTGCGTCAAACCTGAAGAAAGAGATCACAAAGATTCTTTTCGAGAAGGGTTACATCCTCAACTACAAGTTCATCGAGGAGGGTCCTCAGGGTTCCATCAAGGTTGCTCTGAAGTATGACCCACAGACCAAGAAGAACGCCATTAAGAGCTTGAAGCGCGTTTCTACTCCAGGTCTTCGTAAGTACACTGGCTACAAAGACATGCCACGTGTTATCAACGGACTCGGTATCGCAATACTGTCCACTTCAAAAGGTGTCATGACCGACAAGGAGGCTGCTGAGCTGAAAATCGGCGGCGAGGTTCTTTGCTACGTTTATTAATATAGGAGGATACAGAATATGTCAAGAATAGGTAAATTGCCAATTAGCATCCCTGCTGGTGTTACTGTATCTTACGCAGATAACGTAGTATCAGTGAAGGGCCCAAAGGGTGAACTCTCACAGAAGGTTGATCCATCTATCATCGTAAAGGTTGAAGATAATCAAATAGTTTTCGAGGTTGACGAGAACAGCCCGGTTAACTACAAGCAGAAGAATGCTTTCCACGGTCTGTACCGTGCACTGGTTAACAACATGGTTGTTGGTGTCAGCGAAGGTTACAAGAAGGAGCTCGAGCTCGTAGGTGTAGGTTACCGTGTTTCAAACAAGGGTAACATCATCGAGTTCGCACTCGGTTATACTCACCCTATCTTCATCCAGCTCCCTGCTGAGGTTAAGGTAGAGACAAAGTCTGAGCGTAACCAGAACCCTGTGCTCATCCTCGAGTCTGCTGACAAGCAGTTGATTGGACTTATTTGTGCTAAGATCCGTTCTTTCCGTAAGCCAGAGCCTTATAAGGGTAAGGGTATCCTGTTCAAGGGTGAGGTTATCCGCAGAAAGTCTGGTAAGTCAGCTTCAGCTAAGTAATTTTAAAACATTACGATCATGACAACAAAGAAACAAGAAAGACGAATCAAGATCAAATATAGAGTTCGTAAGAACGTAAACGGCACTGCAGAGCGTCCACGTCTCAGCGTGTTCCGCAGCAACAAGCAGATTTACGCTCAGGTTATTAATGATGTTACCGGTACAACAGTAGCTGCCGCTTCTTCTCTCGGTCTGGAGGCTATGCCTAAGACAGAGCAGGCTCAGAAGGTAGGTGCTCTCGTTGCAGAGGCTGCAAAGAAGGCTGGTGTTTCATCTGTAGTATTCGACCGTAACGGCTACCTCTACCATGGCCGCGTTAAGGCTCTTGCTGACGCTGCTCGTGAGGCTGGTCTTAACTTCTAAACGATATAAATAGCAATGGATAAAGTAAAAGTAAATAGCGACGTTGAATTGAAAGACAAGCTGGTTGCTATCAACCGCGTTACTAAGGTAACAAAGGGTGGTCGCACCTTCACATTCGCTGCTATTGTCGTTGTAGGTGACGGTAATGGTACTATCGGATGGGGTCTCGGTAAGGCTGGCGAGGTTCAGCAGGCTATCGCCAAGGGTACTGAGGCAGCTAAGAAGAATCTCGTTAAGGTTCCTGTTCTCAAGGGTACTATCCCTCACGAGATGGAGGTTAGCTTCGGTGGTGCTCAGGTATTCCTGAAGCCAGCTGCCCAGGGTACCGGAATGGTTTGCGGTGGTGCTATGCGTGCCGTGCTCGAAAGCGCTGGCATCAACGACGTACTCGCAAAGTCTAAGGGATCTTCTAACCCTCACAACCTCGTGAAGGCTACTATCAAGGCTCTCAGCCAGATGCGTGACGCTTACACTGTAGCTCACGACCGTGGCATCAGCATGAACAAAGTGTTTAACGGATAATAATAGGAGAACAATACACAATGGCAACAATAAAAGTTAAGCAGATCAAGAGCCGCATCGGCGCATCTGCAGACCAGAAGCGTACTCTTCTTGCACTGGGTCTCCGTAAGATCTCTCAGGTAGTAGAGGTTGAGGACAACCCTTCTATCCGTGGCATGATCCGCAAGGTACATCATCTGACTACTGTAGTAGAATAAATAACCAAATTAAACTGAAACGATTATGAAATTGAATAATTTGCAGCCAGCTGCTGGTTCAACCCATTCACGTCGTCGTATCGGTCGCGGTCCTGGTTCAGGACTGGGTGGTACCTCTACTCGTGGTCACAAGGGTGCTAAGGCACGTTCTGGTTATAAGAAGAAGATTGGTTTCGAAGGTGGTCAGATGCCACTGCAGCGCCGTCTGCCTAAGTTCGGATTCAAGAACATCAACCATAAGGAGTACTTCGCTGTTAACCTCTCCACTCTGCAGAAGCTCGCTGACAAGGGCTTCGAGAAGATTGGTATCGAGGAACTGAAGAGTGCTGGTCTCACAAACGGTAAGGAGCTGGTTAAGGTTCTCGCCAACGGCGAAATCAAGGCTAAGCTGACCGTAGAGGCTAACGCATTCTCAAAGGCTGCCAAGGAAGCTATCGAGGCAGCTGGTGGTAACACTGTAGTACTTTAATTTTTACAATGAAGAAATTTATAGAGACACTGAAGAACTGTTGGAAGGTTGAGGATTTGCGTACGCGACTCCTCATCACCATTCTCTTTGTCGCTATCTACCGCTTTGGCTCTTTCGTGGTTTTGCCGGGTATCAACCCAGCAAACCTCGAAAAGCTGCAGCAGCAGACAGCGGGTGGTTTGATGTCACTTCTCGATATGTTCTCCGGTGGTGCATTCTCCAACGCGTCAATCTTTGCGCTTGGTATAATGCCGTACATCTCTGCATCCATCGTCATGCAGCTTGTGGCCATCGCCGTGCCTTCCTTCCAGAAGATGCAGCGTGAGGGCGAGAGCGGACGAAAGAAGATTTCGCAGTACACGCGCTATCTGACGATAGCCATCCTGCTCTTCCAGGCCCCCTCTTACCTGATGAACCTCAAGATGCAGTCGCCCGGTGCGCTGGCCAGCGGACTGTCGTGGACGGAGTTCATGATTCCTGCCACCATCATCCTGGCTGCCGGCTCTATGTTCATCCTTTGGTTGGGTGAGCGCATCACGGACAAGGGCGTGGGCAACGGTATCTCTCTCATCATTATGATTGGTATCATCGCGCGCCTGCCCCAGGCTTTCATTCAGGAAGTGGGCAGCCGTTTCACTGCCATCACCGGTGGCGGTCTCGTGATGTTCATCGTTGAGATACTGATTCTCTATGCAGTAGTATGTGCAGCAATCCTGCTGACGCAGGGCACCCGCAAGGTACCTGTGCAGTATGCAAAGAAGCTCGTTGGCAATACACAGTACGGTGGTGCCCGTCAGTATATCCCTCTGAAGCTGTTCGCCGCCAATGTGATGCCTATCATCTTCGCCCAGGCGCTGATGTTCATCCCACTGGCCATTGTACAGTACAGCAGCGATAACCTCGGTACCTTCGCCCGTTCTCTGCTCGACAACCGCAGTCTGACGTACAACGTCATCTATGTGATACTCATCGTAGCGTTCACATATTTCTATACTGCGATTACACTGAACCCAACACAGATGGCTGAGGACATGAAGCGCAACAACGGCTTCATTCCTGGTGTAAAGCCAGGCAAACCGACAGCAGACTATATTGAGGAGATCATGTCCCGTATGACTCTGCCCGGCTCGCTCTTCATCGCTTTCATCGCTATCATGCCTGCTCTGGCTGGTCTGCTCAATGTGCAGCAGGGTTTTGCCCAGTTCTTCGGCGGTACGTCGCTCCTCATCCTCGTGGGTGTGGTTATAGACACTCTCCAGCAGATACAGTCACATCTGATGATGCGTCATTACGATGGTCTGCTCAACTCTGGACGTACACGACCACAGGCTGGTATCAACGCTTACTAAATCCGTTCTGAACGAAATGGCTATTTTTCTAAAGACGGAAGAAGAGATACAACTAATGCGCGCGGCCAATCAACTCGTTGGTCGCACGCTTGGTGAACTCGCCAAACACATCAAGCCCGGTGTTTCAACAAAACAGTTGGACCGCATCGCGGAGACGTTCATACGTGACAACGGTGCTGAACCGACGTTCCTCGGTTTTCCGAATCCCTTCGGACCAGAGTTCCCGGCTAGCATCTGCACTTCGGTAAACGAGTGTGTCGTACACGGCATACCGACGGAGGAGCAGATACTGAAGGACGGAGACATCATCTCGATAGACTGCGGAACGCTACTCAATGGGTATAACGGCGACTCGGCTTACACCTTCCCGGTAGGGGAGATAAGCGAGGAGGCCAGAAAGTTGCTCAGGACAACAAAAGAAAGTCTTTACAAAGGCATCGAGGCCGCCGTGCACGGAGGACGTGTGGGGGACATAGGTCAGGCGGTGCAGGACTATTGTGAAGCGCAAGGCTACGGCATAGTTAGAGAGCTGACAGGTCACGGCATAGGTCGTGACATGCACGAGGAGCCCCAGATTCCCAACTACGGCAAACGCGGTAGGGGAGAGAAGCTGACGGAGGGCATGTGCATAGCCATAGAACCGATGGTAACCCAGGGAAAGAGGCTGATAGGCCTGCTGCCCGACAAGTGGTCCATCATCACCCGCGACAGGAAGCTGGCTGCTCACTACGAGCACACCATAGCTATCCGCAAAGGCAAGGCTGAGATACTCTCATCCTTCGAGGAAATAGAAAAAATCATTTCAATATAAATAGATTAACTTACTCATAAACACTTTACATACAATAAAAGGTATATTATGGCAAAGCAATCTGCTATAGAACAGGACGGTACTATCGTCGAGGCGTTGAGCAACGCTATGTTTCGTGTAGAACTCGAGAACGGTGTGCAAATCATTGCGCACATCTCCGGCAAGATGAGAATGCACTACATCAAGATCCTTCCCGGCGACAAGGTGAAGGTCGAGATGAGTCCCTATGACCTGACAAAGGGTCGCATAAGTTTCCGCTACAAATAAGCAACAAGGTTAAGACTATCATTTTTCAAAATATATAAGTTTCACACACAATGAAGACAAGAGCATCTTTGAAGAAGCGCACTCCTGACTGCGTTATCGTACGCCGCAAGGGTCGTCTTTTCCTTATCAACAAGAAGAACCCTAAGTTCAAGCTCCGTCAGGGTTAAAAATTATTAAAAGTTAAAAAGTTAGAAAGTTTTGTTAAAAAGCTTTCGGAGTTCGGGGGAATTGTGTACCTTTGCATTTCGAAATTTTGATATCAAGACTCAATAACAAGTTTTTCAATCATTTACAAGCAATTATGGCAATAAGAATTGTTGGAGTAGATTTGCCCCAGAACAAGCGTGGCGAAATCGCATTGACTTATATCTACGGTATAGGTCGAAGTAGTTCAGCAAAGATATTGGATAAGGCTGGTGTTAGCCGCGACCTGAAGGTATGCGATTGGACTGACGACCAGGCTGCCAAGATCCGCGAAATTATCGGCGCTGAATTTAAGGTAGAAGGTGATCTCCGTTCAGAGATCCAGTTGAACATCAAGCGTCTGATGGATATTGGCTGCTATCGTGGTGTCCGTCATCGTAATGGTCTTCCTGTTCGTGGTCAGAGCACCAAGAATAACGCCCGTACTCGTAAGGGTAAGAAAAAGACTGTTGCTAACAAGAAGAAGGCCACTAAGTAAAACTCTTAAACATTAAGAAAAGTCATGGCAAAGAAACAAGCAACAAACAAAAAGAGAAACGTAAAGGTTGACGCTATCGGTCAGCTGCACGTTCATAGTTCTTTCAACAACATCATCGTTAGCCTTGCTAACTCTGAGGGTCAAGTTATCTCTTGGTCATCAGCTGGTAAGATGGGCTTCCGTGGTTCTAAGAAGAATACTCCTTACGCTGCACAGATGGCAGCAGAGGACTGCGCAAAGGTTGCATACGACCTCGGTCTTCGCAAGGTAAAGGCATACGTTAAGGGTCCAGGTAACGGTCGTGAGAGCGCTATCCGTGCTTGCCACACAAGCGGCATCGAAGTAATGGAAATCGTTGACGTTACTCCACTTCCACACAACGGCTGCCGTCCTCCAAAGCGTCGCCGCGTATAATCCCTTACTCATACAAAGAAAATATAATTAGCAACTATGGCTAGATATACAGGTCCGAAATCAAGAATTGACCGTCGTTTTGGTGAAACCATCCTCGGTAAAGAAAAAGTTTTGTCCAAGAGAAACTTCGCTCCTGGACAGCATGGCAACAACCGTCGTCGCAAGACTTCTGAGTATGGTGTCATGTTGGCAGAGAAGCAAAAGGCTAAGTACACATACGGTGTACTCGAGCGCCAGTTCCGCAATCTGTTTGAGAAGGCTGCCAAGGCAGACGGTATCACTGGTGAGGTGCTCCTGCAGCTCCTCGAGAGCCGTCTCGATAACGTAGTTTATCGTCTGGGTATCGCTCCTACTCGCCGTGCTGCACGTCAGCTCGTGGGTCACAAGCACATCACTGTAGACGGTGAGGTCGTTAACATCGCTTCCTTCCAGGTTAAGCCTGGTCAGATTGTAGCTGTTCGTGAGAAGTCTAAGTCTCTTGAGGTTATCGAAGACAACCTCGCTGGCTTCAACCACAGCAAGTACCCATGGATTGAGTGGGACAACGCTTCTAAGAGCGGCAAGTTCCTGCATCGTCCAGAGCGTGCAGACATCCCTGAGAATATCAAGGAGCAGTTAATCGTTGAGTTGTACTCTAAATAATCATTAAATT
>CAVAHD010000060.1:0-12024 GCA_963588475.1 Oscillospiraceae bacterium
TTGGCGTTGTGCTTTTTTAGAGTTCACCATCGCCTTTGTCAGTAGATGAGCCGCCGCTTGACGTTCCGCCGCCTGATGACGTTCCTCCGCCGCTTGACGTTCTTCCGCCTGACGAGCTGCCGCTGCTGGTAGTGGTCGTAGATCCGAGCATGCCGTTGGCCTTTTTGAGTGTAGCGGCGAGGTTGATGCTCTGCGAGGTGAACTCGCCCGTGCCACGTGCGCGGAGCTTGAGGCTCTCGATGTTGTTGGCGACGGTGAAGGTCTCCTCCGTTTCGGCGCCCTTCTTGTTCTTGATGCCGATGGAGAAGATGGCCAGGTCCGGGATCTTTACGGCGTTGCCGTTCAAGGTGAGCTCCTTGATACAGGAAACCATGTCGGTCAGAATGCCCTTGATGGCGCCCTTGGAGTACGGCGTGTTGTGGTTGGCCATGTGCTCGGCCAGACCGTCGAGGCCCACCGTCTCGGTGATTACCGGGGAGGCGTAGTAGTAACCCTGCGCGAGGTGTCCGTTGACTTTCTTTACGTTGTAGAGTAGCATAGTGGTAGTGTGTTTTTAGATGGTTAATGACTTAGAGGTTTCCTACGCAGCTTTGCACGCCAAGTGCGGCGAGGAGGGCTGTAAGCACGCTGACGGCAAACTGCATGACTGTTTTGATGGTTTCTTTGGTAGTGCTTTTCATAGTATTGGAATGTTACGTTATGAATGAAGAAAGTTTGGTTCATGGTGATTGATGAGATTGTTTCCATAATATTTCCGTTCTTAATTTCACCTACAAAGGTACAACATTTTTCATGAAAATGCAAGTAAAACGGCAATTATTTTCATGTTTATAATGTTAAATAACTTAAACGAACAAACGCCCCAGCAAGACTCTTAGGTTTAGGCCGCGCAAATTTTTGATTTAGGCCGTGTAAACATTTGGTTTAGGGCGTGTAAACATTTGGTTTAGGCCGCGTAAACCTAAGAGCTTGCAATGTATTTGCCAACGACGCCCTGAAAGGGCAACGACTCCATAGCCCAGGGCAACGCCCTGGGTACATCGGGCCATCAGTAGCCGCCCTGTAAGGGCAAAAGTCCATAATAAGCGCGTGAAGGTTTATGTACTTTTGCCCTTACAGGGCGAGTAGATACTCCCCATACAAAACCCAGGGCGTTGCCCTGGGCTATGGAGTCGTTGCCCTTTCAGGGCGTGCAGAACAAGGCTGCTCAAGTTATTTTTACACATTCACTTAGCCGTCTGCGGCGGCGGTGAGGTTAGTCAGGTAATACTCGGCGAAGTCCTTGCAGGTGGGCGGCAGCTGGTGGTGCTGCAGGCCGGGGAGCACCTCCTGGAGCTGCATGAAGAGGCGCTCTCCGGGCGCGTCGCGGTCGGGGTACATGTGGAAGGTGGTGCCCTTCTCGTGGGCCAGCGTCCCGAGCAGCGTCTTGTCTGCCGGGCTGAGCAGCGTTGCGGATGGAATAGCCACGGCCTTGTGTCCGGCTGAGAGCATCGCC
The DNA here is from genome assembly GCA_963588475.1 of Oscillospiraceae bacterium. GTDB lineage: Bacteria > Bacteroidota > Bacteroidia > Bacteroidales > Bacteroidaceae > Prevotella. The sequence goes on from CAVAHD010000060.1 coordinate 1,496, forward strand.
CAGCAGTCACTGGCCCCCTCCGTGATGAAGAGCGGCTCTTCGGGCTTCAGCATCCGCAGCACGGGCAGGTTGTAGATGCTGCACCGTGCCCCATAAGGAAAACGGAAGCGAGGTTGCTCCGAGTTTTTATTCGTGCAATTCGTGCGATTGACTTCCCCTTCGGCCGTCGAGCGTTGCTTCGTGTTCAAAAAACCTCCGTTTGTATTCCGTTTAAATTGACTTTCCCTTCGGCCGTCGAGCGTTGCTTCCGCGGATGAATAATCGAGGTTGCGGTTTTGCAGTCCGATGAGCGTGCCGTCGGCGTCGTAGTAGGGAATCTGCAGCCAGTGCGTCCCTTGCCTGTCCTGCCACGACGTGAGGCGGCACCAGCGTACTACCGCCGGGCTGAGCCGCCGCTCCGTGAAGAGGAAGCGGCGCGCCTCGTCGGAGAGCCACGGGTGCTCGAAGTGGCGGGCGTAGCGCGAGGCATCGAAGGGCTTCGGGGGCTTCGCCTCAGAGGGGGGCGAGGCGCGCCACTCGGAGAGCACCACGCCGCCCGTGTCGGCGAGCCATCGGCAGGCTTCGGGGAACGTCCTGCCCATTCGGTGCATGACGAGGTCGATAGTGCCGCCCTTGGCGTCGCAGACGAAGCAGCGGTACGTGTTTCGCCGCTGGTTGAAGCAGAGGCTGGCGTGGTGGTCGTCGTGAAAGGGGCAGAGGCTCTTGTGCCGCGAGACGTAGAGCCCCAGTCGCTGGGCGACCCCCTCAATGGGCAGGTCGCGCAGCCTTTGTATCTCGTATTTTTCCATGTTTACTTGAATTTAGATTGTTTGTAATTTGTAAAAAATAACTTGAATAGATTTTGATGCGAGAATCATATGACGCATTCATCAACGGCGGGCTGAAAGCCCAACAACTCCATAGCCCAGGGCAACGCCCTGGGTTTTTGTTTGTATGTATTTACGCGCCCTGAAAGGGCAAAAGTACATAAACCTTCATGCACTATACTATGGACTTTTGCCCTTACAGGGCGGCGGTTGATGGCCTGATATACCCAGGGCGTTGCCCTGGGCTATGTAGTTTTTGCCCTTTTAGGGCGTGCAGGACAAAACTGCTCAAGTTATTTTTTTACACGGTACTTACTGTTTCCCCGTGAGGTACTCCCGTGTCTTGGTGTAGAGTCCCGTCTGCGCCGAGTAGTCGACGAACTTGCGGAACACCCATTTCCTGAGTTGTCCTTTCGTCCCATCCTTTGTCTTGCCCATTTGCATACGGAGAGCTTCCAGTTGCGCCTCGTTGAAGGAGTTCGGCAGGTCGTCGAGCATATTTTTAGGACCTTTGCGTTCAGCCTCGCTTACGCTACTTTCCTCCCTCAGCAGGTCGGCGAAAATCTGCATCTTGCTCCAGATGTCGTGGTAGACTAACCACTCCACCAGTTCGCCCATCGCCTTTGTCCACGTCTGTCCGTTGAGCACCCAGAGCAGGCATCCGGCCTTCCACGCCGAGATGAGAGCACGCTTGGAAATGTCCCAAAGGATGTCGTCGTCGGCAAGGTCGGCCAGCGAGGCCATGTCGGCTGCCAACTGGTCGGTGAGCTTGTTGAGCGGCTTCACCACATGGTTGCCCTTGCAGATGCCGAGGCGCACCAGATACTCGTCGAGCTTGCCGAGAAACGCCTCGTCGTACTTGCCCTGTCGGGGTATCTTGCCGTCCCTTTCCTTTCTGGTCTTATAGGAGAAGACCATGCGCCCGAATGTGCCGTTGAAGAGCTCGTTCTTGTAAAACTTGCGTGTGGCGTAGGGCGTGGACGATATGGTGATGTTGGCGCGTAGTATGGGATTGCCCGTCACGCCGTCTGCCGTGGCTCTGAGTGCTCCGGCGCGCTGGCGGTCGTAGATGTTGCGCAGCATCTGGCTCACCTGCTTGTGACCGCCGCACATGCGGTCCGCCATCTCCACTTCGGGCATGTTGAGGTACTGCGTGCGCTCGCCTTGCTTTTCCAGTGCCATGGCGTTCTGTATGAAGGCTGGGTTGGTGACGTCTGCCGGGGGAAACCAGAAGCCCACGTCGGGCCGTGCGGGTTTCTCCTTGTTTGCCGACTTCGTCTTCATCTGCTTCTGCCACTCCACGAGCTTCTGCAGCTCCACCTCGTCGTGCTGTCGGAAACTGCGGCAGATGGCCTCCACGATGTTGGACAGTTGACCCTTGTTGCAGCCACTGTCTGCCACCAAATTTGCCATCATTCCGCTCGTTTCCTTCCATGTGAGGTCGGGATATTGGAATTTTACCTCGCTTAGGTGCGCTCCGAGTATCGGAAACAGCATCGGCACAATCGGTTCGTGCATGTCCTTCGACACCTGAGAGAGCAGCAATTTGATGCATTCCGTGCCTTTTCCGAGGGTCGGCATGGCTGGTGCGGTGCGTAAACTGATGTTATATTTCATTTTCTGTCTTACTTTGTTTGAAGTTAAGTCGTTGTTTATAAGCCTTTTAGAGGAAGTGGATAGGGCGGAGCGTTCCAGCGTTCCAGCGTTCCAGTTAGATTTTTGCAGTTCCACTTTCTTATATATTCATATATAACTAATTAGTTATTAAGTAGTTATGGAGTCCCTAAAAGGGATTTTTGTTTTCAAATTGTCTTTTGGAACAACTGGAACGCTGGAACGCTGGAACGCTGGACGCGCTTTTTCACCCCTTGACCCCACTTCCTTTCAAAAGCCATTCAGCTACTGCCGAGCTTGCTGCTTCCGCTTCCAGCCCGATGGTTCGGCTGATGTTGACGCCCTCCGTGCGGTAGACCTTCAGCGTGAGCTGTATGGCTCCGTCCTTGGTATGGCTGACTCGTCCGTGCGCCAGTTTGCGTATCAGCTCCGACTGTGCCCGCAGGTGCGGCTTGCTGACGAAGTCGAACGTGCCGTCGCTCAGCAGCTGCGCCACGCCGGCTCGGCGGAAGGGGTAGTCGATGCATCTCTCTCCGGGGTGGTCCGGCGTAAAGAGAAACTTGTCGCGGTCGTCGTACACGGCCATCCCCGACTTCTGCCTGTGGCAGCTGAAATCATTCTCGAACTGTGTCTGGCCGCACTGGTTGTTGCAGCCCATGATGTTTGTCTTTTCCATTGTCTAGTGATAAATTAGTGAGCAAAGAAAGCTGGGGATTAGAATGCTGCTGGTGTCAGCTCGAAGTTCACGATGGAGGTCTTCTGGAAGAATCGTCCGTTGTACTCGTCCACTCGGTGGTGTAGCACCACGTTTATGGTGTCGCCTTCGTTGGCCTTGAACTTCTCCACGGCGTCGCCGAATAGTCGTGCCACGTATCGGTCCGGGTGCATGACGTTGTCGTCGGCTTCGAGGATTACTTCGCGATTCTTCCATGGGTTGCCCGTCTGTGTGCTTACTCCGCTCTGTACGGGCAGCAGTCTGATTACTTTTACTCTTCTCATAGTTGTCTATAACTTTTTATAAATTAACAATATGTACCTTCATCCCTGCAGGAGTAGAAGTGTCGTGTTGACAGGTGCAAAGGTAGAGAGAAAAGCCGTGGCGGGAGAAAAAAAAGCCCCCACATACCGTTTTGGTATATGGGGGTATAGTAAGTTTTTTGGGTGGTATACTAAGTTTGGTATAATTGGTATACTAAGTTATCGTCTCGATGTGTCGAAGTATCGCGTGCGGAACTCCGCTTTGCACGCTCTCCGTCCGTGCTTGTCCGGTGCTTCGAGGAAGGCGTCAGCCAGGGCATCGCGCCATGCGATGTAGTCTTTCGCAGTTGGTTTCTGTGCCGAGGGGGAGTGCTGGCCCTCGTCCCATTGGTCTATGGGGGCGTTCTTCACTTCTCCTGGTACGGAGGATTTGAAGTCTGTTGTACTCCACTCCCATCCGAAGGTGTCGTCGACCCACCGCACGAACTTCGTCTGAGTCTGGTCGTCCAAGAATCTTCGTGAGCGGAAAAAGGCCCACACTATGTACCAGTCTACAATCTTGATTCGCTGCACCTGCTGCCTTTGCCCAATGAGCTCGCCCAACCGGCGCTTCAGTTCGGGCAGCCGTATGTAGTCGTAGAAGATGCAGTCCACGGCTGACGTAGGGGGCGTTGCTACGATGGCGCACGAGGGTGTTTCCTCCTCAAACTCTACGTCCTCGGCATACTCCTGCGCCTCTGCCGTACCATTCCTGTCCTGTTCGCTGGCAGCAGAGGCGGCTGCTCCGTTATTGACGGTAATGTTGTTGAACTGGTACGCGTTGCCTCTGGAGTATTGGTTGATGAATATGAAGTCTCCCATAGTTATAGTCCTGCCGTTTTGTTTGCCATTCTCCTTATGTCGTCCGGGATTAAGGGTTTATCGTTTGTCATTAAGCCGTCGCCGTTGTTAAGCTGCCCGATGTGTATGCTCATCACGTTGGCGGCATTCGCTTCCCTTCTTTGCTCTTTGCGTTTTGCACCTATCCTCATTATGTTTGATTTTAATTCTTCGTACGTTTTGTGGGGTATCTGTAGTTCTGTGGTGTCCAGTATATGGGTCAGCAAGTCGCCTATTGCATACGCTGTGAGATCTTCCTTTATTTGTCCTGTGTCGCAGGCGTATGCGATGCTACGCTCCATGATTTGCATGAATGTATCCGACGGAGCGGCTTCCGTGCATGCTGCTTGCTTTTTGCTGCGCACCTGTTTTCGGAGTTGGTCGCATTCCTCCTCCAGCGTGTTCAAGCTACGCCTTATCTCATCGTTTTGACAGTCCAGTGCCTCGTTTTCTTTTTGCAGCTTGGAGCATTTCTCTTCCAACTCGGTATTTTTGCGCTGCAACTCGTCTTTGTCGATATCTAACTCCCAAGTTTCTTCAGTCAATTTGAGGTTTTCGTGCTTCAACTGGGCGTTCTCATTCTCCAGCATACTATTGAGCTTTACGGTCTCGTCGTAGGCTTGCGACTGTGTCTTGCTGCCCTCGATGGTGTGGCGCATGTTTTCTATCTGCGCCTCCTTGGTTTTTATTTTTTGCTCGTAGAAGTCGAGGATGTGCTGACATTTATCACGGTAGGTTTTTAAGTCTTCGGGAGCTGCTGCTGGCAATGGGGGCAGTTCAGGTGTTTCTTCTTTTGCATTGGCGTGGTACTTGCCAAGAAATTCTCCTGCATCGATGCGTGCGGAGAGGTCGTTGTACATCTCTTCAGTGATAACCATTCTGTGTTTGAGGTTTTGTGTTGATTAGGGATTATAGCTGTCGCGTCTGCGTGGCCGTCAGAAAGGCAGGCTGTTGTCGGGATTGCTCAAACGGTCCACCCAGTCCAGCAGGGCGTGCTGCTCTTCCTTTGTGCGGTAGAGGGAGAGGAGCTGCTCGAAGTCGTTGCGGGTATAGCTGCGGACGTGGGCGTCCCACACCGAGTCGGCCAAGTATCTGACGGGCGTTGGGTCGGGCGCAAGGTCGGTCTCGAAGGCAGGGCTGCTGTCTTCCGTCACCAACGGGGAGAGCTCTTCAAAAAAGTCGAAATAGTCATCGCCGTCTTGCACAGCCCATTGTATGTATTCGTACTCTTCATGCTTCAGATTGTCCATGATATCCTTGAGAAAGTCCTCCATGCCGACGGGCTTTGTCTTTTGCAGCGACAGTATCGCCCATACCATGTAGCAAACAAGAAAAGCGTCGTGGTGTGACTGATGTCTGCCGTTTTCTTTCGGCACCGCTTCGTCCGCTATGTGTCTCATCTTGCCGTACGCCCCGTTGAGCTCGTCGAGGTAGGGCGTGTTGTAGAGGGCTACGGCGATGCGGTAGGCGGCATTAATGGCCGTCACAGCATCTTTTATCTTCATCTCGCCAAACTTCTGCACCTTCCTGTACATTTTTAAAAGCACGTTGTCGAGCGTGTCTTCCTGGCGCATTGTGTATTCTTCCCGTGTCTTGTCGCGGTATAGTAGAGAGGGGTGCAGGTCGATTAGGTCTATCATTTAGGGTTGTTGGATGTTTTAGGTTTTATTCTTTTTTGGGTTTGTCTTAGATTTCTCAATGATATATTTTTCTACAGCTTCTTTCGTTTCTATAGGTTGTAGATTGTGCTTTCCGGAAACAGGAGCGACATTCCCTTCTTCTTTATCTTAAACGAATAGGTGTCGCCGTTACCGCTCGGACGGCAAAGCAGCAAGTCTACCGTGATGATGTTTTGTTCAATCAGCGTGTCGAACTGCCCGACATTCGGATTCTTGGTGTGCTCAATCTGCTTGTAGCGGAAATATTCCTTGCCGTCGTTCTTCTCGTTTTCCACCTCAATCCAGAATGTCTCGTGGTGCTTGGTGAGCAGGCGTTGGTGAAGTTTCATCAGACGCCACGCTGCCACATCCTCCACGCGTTTCAATTGGGCTTGGAGTTCAAGGAGCTCGTTTTGTTGGTTCACGTTAAGGAAGAGGAATTGACTGTTTGGGGGAGCACATTGTACCGTATTCTGATACGTTTTCTTGCCGTCCTCAGTATAGTAGCCGTATTTCTCAACAATCTGCTTACCGGACTTAAGAGTACTGATGTCCCATTCGGGTGTTTGAGTGAAAAGAACATTCTTATTGCTTTTGCGCTTATCACGGTGACTTTTCAGCTCGATGCCTTTATAGTCGGGAGTCGTTTCGCTGTTCATACTGATACCAAGGAAGGATTCTATTGTCCTTCCTATACCTGTATCTGCAACCACTTCCGACTCGAACCATTGGTCTTTGACTGAACGGAAACGGGCCAACAACTCTTCTGAAACCGCAGTAGTTTCAACGTATATGGATTTGATAATCTCCTGAAGAGCTGTTATTACGGGAGAGTTGAAGCACTTCTCTATGTCTATTCGCGTGATATTGATAGAGCACAAAGCATTGTCATGTTTGAACAAGACATGAATTTCGCTTGCTCCCGTAAAAGCACCAAGTCCATAAATCCACATACGTGGGTCTCCCTTTTTCGTATCTGGACGGTAGAACGAAGCTTGTGTTTCTTTTTTTTCGGTATCTGTCAATATGATAGCACGATACATGGCTTTATGCTCTTGCCCCTGTAGTTGATTCACATAATTATGGATACCATTCTCCAAGAAATAAGTACGCATGGGTATTGTGGAGTCCAAGATACCTTTCTTCAATCCCGTCGCGGTCACTTCTACCTGTGTGAACTGGACGTTATGGTTTACCAAGAATTTCAGATTCTTTTGTTCAAACGAGTTGAACGGACGCATATTTACCATATCTTGCTATTTTATATGACTTAATACTGTGTTTGCAATCGCTCTCGCCATTAGTGGCGGTACGGCATTTCCAACAAGTGTATACTGTGGAATCTCTTTTTGACGGTTGTTGCCACCAGTCTGACGTTTGCCTTGGAAGACAAACGAGTCGTCGAAACTTTGCAAACGTGCCATCTCGCGAACCGTCATGGGACGGTACGCCGAATAATGGATGAAGTCGTCGGGCATTGTACATACTGTCGGGCTTTGACCAAGTGGATCTAGTACCACATAGTTTCTCTTCTGGGAGTCCAACCCCTTTGCCTTCAATTCCTCTTTAGCCCAATCGTAATCTCTATACTTGGCTATTATCTGTAGGCGTTCGCGTACTTTATCATTTTGGCTACTTGTCTGATGATTAAACAATTCCATGTGTTGATGTTTTTTGTTTACATCGAGGTCCTTCATAGACAATACGTAGAATGGTTCTTCATCAAACGTGAAGCGATGACCAAGTCTGCCCATCTTTGACCACTCAGAGAACAAATGTCCATCTTCATTTGGCTCTCCTTGAATACCTCTGAGTTGTTTGGCTCGTTCATACTCCTCAATGATAGTCGGAGAGTTGTACTCTGTTGCCACTTCGCCATTGCCTACCATGTCCAAATCCCAAAGAGCTTCATACACCTTCACCTTGTCTTCTTCTTTAACGGTTGGCGGGATTTCCGTTATCAACTCTTGGTCGTTGCGACAACCGATGAAAACGACCCTCTCTCTATTTTGTGGCACTCCATAATTGGACGACAGCAAAACGAGAGGTTCGCTAACGTTATAAAGACGGATTCCTTGAAGCATTTTTTCGAGGTAGTCCAATGCGTCCGAGTTGTCTGCAAATTGTTCGCGAACAAAGTCTATACACTCATCAAATGTAGATGTAAGAATTTCAAGTGACTTCTTCAATACTTGTGCATCCTCTTTGCAACCGCCATCCATGTTTGCCACAACATCAATTGCTGCCAAGATATTTTCAAGAATACTCTCGTCAGATATACTTTCAATGATAGCATTATAACTGTCGACAAACGTGTCGTTGTCAATATGGGTTGCAGTTTTCAGTTGTATTACTTGCTTACGGATTTCGTCACGATGTTTCTTGTCTCTAAGCAACAACAGACCGTGGCGGATTGTATTTACGGACGTGTCGCTTTTGCTTATGCTATAAGGCAAGTGGCGCGTCACGTTCTTCAGTTGCTGGTCTAAATTTTCGAAATAGCTATCATATAACTTGTCTATAACCGCATTGGAATCCTCCATACACATTCTTGTATATAGGCACAAGTAAAGCGATGCATCCAAACGAGTCTTTAAATTGTCATTAAGAAACGCCAACAAGCCGCCCATCTTCATGTCGTCAACTATGGAGCGGATTTCCCTCAATATTCGTTCCTTGATGCGTCCCTCGTCTTTGGTGAGTATACCCTTCACGTTCTCCATGATGAAATATTTAGGGCGCAAAGCCTTTATCACTTTCAAATAGTGATAGAACAAATCGTCGCGCTTGTCGAGCTTCTTTCTTCTGCCTGCCAGACTGAACGACTGGCAACTGGGTCCGCCAGTAATCACATCGATTTCCTGTCCGTGGAGCTTGTGCAACAGACGGGGAAGGAAGGAGTCTTCCATAATGTCTTGGCACAGGAAGTCCGTGTTCAGCCCCAACATCTTATTGTATCTCACACGATGGGTGAGCTCGCAATTCTCGTTGATGTCGCTTGCAAGACGGAAGTCGTAATATTTGTCGTCGGTGTATGCTTGCATAAACCCTTCGCTGAAGCCTCCGGCTCCGGCAAAGAGGTCAAGGTACTTGATGCTTTTTCTGTTAGCTGTAAATTCTTTCTTTTCTGCCATTGGATAAATTGTTGGTGCACCCAGTTCTGTGTGTTGGTTTGTCGCGCGCATAAGTCGCAATTATTCCACAAAGTTAATACTTTTTCGGGAGTATCGGGCAGAAAAGACTAAAAAAGTGAAATAGGCAAGTAAAAAAGTGGATGTCCCGCCAGCCATGCGACCTAATGTCCAGGGTCACGGGGACAGGAGGGTCACGGGGACAGGTACATGTGGCCCACTTCTCATACTCCCAAGATATTTTTTGCATCGATTTTGTTATATTCCGAAAGGACTGGTGTACCTGTCCCTATGACCCTGTCCCTATGACCCACTTTTGTAGCCTTCAGCCAATGAAGTGTCGAATTGAAGATTCATATTCTGTTTACTTCAAAAGTTGTCTGCCGCTAGTGTCCTCAAGAATCTTCATCTGTTGGATGGCTATCTGATTGAGCTTTATCAGTCTGTCAGGCTGGGGCATGCCGTCGTTGATGAATACGGCATTGAGGTTCTCCATGTTGGAAAGGCAGATGAGTTCGTTAATGCTGGCATAATCGCGGATGTTGCCCTTCTTGTCGGGGTTCTGCTCGCGCCATTGCCTTGCCGTCATGCCAAACATGGCGATGTTGAGCACGTCTGCTTCGTCGGCATACTTCATGGCTGCTTGTTCGCGGGTCACCTCGGCAGGAATAAGGTTGACCTTGATGGCATCCGTATGGATGCGGTAGTTTATCTTGGACAGTTCGCGCTTGGCTGACCAAGCGAGTTGTTTCTGCTCGTCTTGTTGGAAACGTTGGATTTCTTGTATCAGATACAGTTTGAATGCGACACTTATTGCAGTACCAAATTCGTAAGCAATATCTCGGTGAGCATACGTACCCCCATATCTGCCGCGCTGCACAAGAATGCCTATGGCGTTTGTCTTGTCAATCCATTCTTGTGTACTAAGTACAAAACTGTGCAAGCCTGCCTGCATTCTAAAGTGGTCGAATTCGACCACTTTGAAATTTGGATTATGTATAATCTCCCAGGTGCCAAGGAATTCAAGTGTACTACGGTTACGAATCCAGTTTTTGATAATGTCTGCTGCTCTGTTGCCGTCTCTCTTTGCCCCAGCCATATCCGTTAGAGAAATATAATCCTCTGCACCTACCTTTGTTATTGTTATAGAGGTGTCCTGGACGATTATCTTTGCCATAATTTATTATTTTTTTTAGTGTGACCTTTGCCGCCAACCCATTTGATGAATGGTTTTGCTTTTGTATTCATATTTCGGTTTTCTATAGTCCTCAAAAAGGGTCACGGGGACAGGTACATGTGGCCCACTTCTCATACTCCCAAGATGTTTTTTGCATCGATTTTGTCATATTCCGAGAGGACCGGCGTACCTGTCCCTATGACCCACCAAAGAACACCAAATTGTAGTTACATTCATTTCACCTCATCCATATTCAACAGCTTGTAGCCGTCGAACTGCATGATGA
>CAVAHD010000061.1:0-11574 GCA_963588475.1 Oscillospiraceae bacterium
TGTTGAACATGCTCAACGTGGCGACAGCCTTGAAACGCTTGTCGGTCTGCGCAGCTTTCAGCGTGTAGCCACCGCCGCCGCAGATACCAAGAATACCCATCCGTTGGGCATCCACGCCGGGGTATTGTGCCAGTATGTCAGCAGCCCGGCGTATGTCCTCTATGCGGTTTGCTGGCTTGTCGGTGTTGCGCGGCTCGCCCTCGCTGTCACCTTGGTAGGCGGCATCGAAAGCCAGGCAGATGTAGCCCTTCTCTGCCATGCGCTGACTGTACAGACCAGCCACCTGTTCCTTAACGCCGCCGTTGGGGTGGGCCACTACGAGAGCGGGATATTTCTTTTCGGCATCGTAGTCGGCTGGGGTATAGACGTTGGCGGCTATCTTCAGTCCGTTCAACTGATAGTTGATGCGGTGGATATTCACCTTGCCCTGCTCGTTCTCGGTTATGGCATTGTCGTACACCAGTCCGAAAGGGTTGCCGTTAGGACTCTTCACGGTCTTGAAGTCTACTTGTGTGAATACTTCTGTTTGCTTTTGTTCCCGAGTATTCTTTTTGGCGTTAATGGTGCCGCATACGAAAAGCGACAGGCACATCATTGTTGTAAACAATCTTCTCATTTTGTTCTATCCTTTTAAAAAAATCTGCTGCAAAGTTACGGCGATTTATCTGTAACGGCTTTATGATAAAGGCGGATAGAATAACCATTTTTTCGGAATCGTCAGAGTTCTGTGTTTTAGTAGGCCCAGAAAAAAGTATGGTTCGAGAAATAATCATTTTTAGGTATTGCGAATATCGTCGAAAAGCAGTACCTTTGCACTCGAAATATAGACCGATGGACGTTGAAGTCCCTAAGTCTATTGCATGGAATAAGGCAACGGATAAGCGAGAAACAGTCATTGCCCATATCATTCCGCAGGTTATATACATATAATAAGGTGCGAAAGCCTTGTTGTATTTCTATATCCCCAAGAATGTGCTAGGCCCGACGTACAATACTCCTTATGGTACCACAATTATTACCCATCAAAAGGCAATAACTTTGATATGATAAGAAGCAACTACGTACGTAGGGGTTTGGGGACGCTGTGTATGCTGACGGTTTCGTCGGCAGTAATGGCGCAGCATAGCACTACAGATTCCCTCACTCATGATTTCAAAAGGCCACATGGTCATGGTGGCAAGTTTAGCAAGACCCAGCAACTGGGCGAAGTGGTGGTTCGAGGCAACCAGGTGAAGCGTGTCAACTCGTCGGCATTCAATGTCGTGGCGGTGGACACACGGCGCTTACGCAATACGAACCTCGACTTGGCGCACGTCCTCGACCGCGTGTCGGGGGTGAAGGTGCGTGAGGACGGCGGCGTGGGTTCCGGCGTGAGCGTCAACCTCAACGGCTTTACGGGCAAGCATGTGAAACTCTTCATTGACGGCGTACCTATGGACGGTGCATCGTCCAGTTTCGGCATCAACAACATCCCGGCGAGCTTTGCCAACCGCATTGAGGTGTACAAGGGCGTGGTGCCCGTGGATTTTGGCGGTGACGCACTTGGCGGTGCCATCAACATAGTGACTGACCACTCGCCGCACACCTACGTGGACGTCAGCTACAGCTACGGTTCCTTCAATACCCACCGCAGCAACCTCTCGTTGGGCTGGACGGGCAAGCAGGGACTGACCCTCAAGCTCAATGCCTACCAGAACTATTCCGACAACGACTACAAGGTGAAGACGCAGTGGACCGACCTGCAGACCAACGCTGTGAGCGAGGAGGAAGGATGGTTCCGCCGTTTCCACGACCGCTACCACAACGAGGCCGTCATCTTCCAGATAGGCGTGGTGGACAAGGCGTGGGCGGACAAGCTCGTCTTGGGAGTGAACTACAGCCATGAATACGCACAGATACAGAACGCCAACCTGATGAAAATAGTGTTTGGCGGCAAACACCGTACGGCGCAGGGATGGACTCCCTCGCTCCTTTACGAGAAGCGCAACCTTGGTGTCACAGGTTTGAACTTCCGATTGTCGGCACGTTACGACATGGTGAAGACCAATAATGTGGACACGCTCAGCCGCACCTACAGTTGGACGGGCGAGTATAGGGAGAACGCTTATCAGGGCGAGGGAGTGCCTACGCTTGCCGAGTTCAAGGGCTACACCTTCGCCGGGGTAGCCAACCTTACCTACCAAATCGGCGACCGACATTTCTTTACCCTCAACGACACCTACACGCACTATCGCCGCCGCACCACCAACAGTGCCGCCAACAGCGTGCAGCAGACGGCAGCCACCTTCATGCGACGTGTCAATAGGAAGAACGTCCTCGGACTGTCCTACAAGTTTCTGCCCAATGACAGTTGGAACCTTGTGGCGTTCCTGAAGTATTACGACTCGCAGGTGCAGGGACCGGTGAACGTGGCCACCTCCGGACGTGCCGACTATGAGGAGCAGAAGCGCAGCACGAATGCCTTAGGGTGGGGCGCAGCAGGGACTTACTTCCTGCTAAACAAAGACTTGCAACTGAAACTCTCGTACGAGCGCACCTGTCGTCTGCCCACCGACCGCGAGCTCTTCGGCGACGGTGACTATGAGGACGGCAATGCTACCCTGCGCCCGGAGAAAAGCGACAACGTGAACCTGAACATAGGCTACCAACATACGTTCAATGATGTGCATACGTTGAGCCTGGACGCCGGTCTCAACTATCGCAATGTGCAGGACTACATCATCCGCACCATCGGTCAGAAGGGTGTGGCGGTGAGCACCAACCATGGCAAGATAGTGGGACTCGGCATTGACCTCGGCGCACATTATTATTATAAGGACGTGGCGAGCATCGGAGGCAACTATTCCATACAGAACACGCGCAACAAGGAACGCCTGAACTCAATCGGGGCGGAGTCGGTGACATACAACGACCGCGTGCCCAATCTGCCTTACGCCTTCGGTGGAATGGATGCCAGCTATACCTTCAAACACGTGCTGGGCAAGTCAAACCGACTGACCGTCGGGTGGACGATGCGTTATGTACACAGGTTCTTCCGCTCGTGGGCAAGCGAGGGGGCTAAACTGTATGTGCCAAACCAACTGAGCCACGATGCCAACGTGACGTATGCCATAAAGGGCGGCAGGTACAACATTACGGTGGAGGCAAACAACTTCACCGACGCCTTGCTGTACGACAACTATAGCCTGCAGAAGCCCGGACGCAACTTCAGCATGAAGTTCCGCTACGTGTTCTACAAGCAATAACAATCAATCAGTAACACACACATATTTTTTTTAGAATGAAAAAGACTTATTTGTCACTGCCGCAAATGGCAGTGAAAGGGCTCTTATTGTGCCTTCTTGGAGCATCCATGGGGCTAACGAGTTGCGGTGGTGGAGACGATGTCACCCAGGGAGGTGGCTCCGGCAGCAGCGATAATGGCGGCGGCTCTGGCTCCGGTGACGCAGTGCAAAATGGCAAGGGGGCTTACTTCATCGCCGTGAAGAGCGACAACGGTACGGAGTACATCATGCAGACGAACAGTCTGACCGCAGGCAATCTCGACATCAAGAACAACATCCTGGAACTGCCGCAGACGGAGTACACCTGGGTGTTCAGCGGTCACGATGCCATCGGCATGGTCTATCAGCAGCAGTTTGCCGGACTGGGCTACGGACTGCGATGGACGTCCGACGAGGCGCAGTTCTCCCAGCTCGGAGAGTTCCGCATAGACACCCGCTTCTCCAACTACGGATTCTTCAACGGACAGTTGGTGACGAGCGTCGGCGGACAGGTCTCAGCCGACGGCAGCCGCAACGATGGAGCCACCTTTGCCTTCTGGAACGTCACCGGCAGCGGTGTGAAGCTCGACCATACCAAGACCATCTGGACGGAAGACATCACGGGCAACGGACAGCAGATAACCTTCTCCAGTATCGTCGACAATGGTGACGGCACCTTCCTCACGGCGATGGTGGAGTCGGACTTCCACCAGACGGGCACTGGCGACGGCTCCAGCGTGGGAGAGGTGAAGTACCCCGACAGCTGTTGGGTGGCAAAGATGGACAAGGACCTGAACGTGCTCAAGGTGTACCGCGACAACCGCATCAGTTACGCCGCCGGACAATATCGCTCGCAAGTACTGCATGAGGTACACAAGGCGGACGACGGAACGGTGTATGTATTCTCCAATGCCTTCAACACGGCGACCACCCTCAAGGCCGGCGCCCTGCGCATAAAGAAGGGAGCGGAGGAGTTTGACAAGGACTATTACTTCGACCTCCAGACCCCGGCCGACGGTTATAAGTTCCGCCGTGTATGGCACATGACGGGCAGCAAGTTCCTGCTTGAGATATACAACGAGAAGACCATCAACACGATGACCGCCGGACACCAGTTTGCCCTTGTCGATATGGACAACAAGAGCTTCACGTGGCTCAGCGGCATCCCTGCTAAGAACCTCATCGTGTCGGGGGCAGAGACGGGTGGAGTACCCATGTATGCCGACGGCACCATCTATCTGCCCGTCACCCAGTACGGACAGGATGCCTGCATCTATCTCGTGAATCCCGAGACGGGCATGGCCACCAAGGGCATCACCCTCAAGGGCGTGAAGGAAATAAGAACAATCGGTAAACTCAATTAATCATTCATTCATAAACAACACAACAAATGAAGAAGTTTTTCTATTCAGCTGCGATCATGGCGCTGACGGCTTGCATGACCTTCACTTCATGCTCAAGCGATGACAATGGTAACGACGACGGCAACGGCGGTGGCGGTTCTGCTACAGTTGACCCTAAGGATGTAAGTTTCATCGTGACATCCGGCGCCCCCGCCAGCGACCTTACCGGCGGCGTATACATGAAGGTGTACAGCGACCTTACCACTGGCAAGACCGGACAGAGCGTCTATGGCGCATCGGACGCCGTGAGGAGCTATGACAGCTTCACACAGGTGACCTACAACAAGACTAGCGGCATCTTTACGGGCTACATCTATGCCCGCGGTGCATCAGAGCAGGGATTGGGAAGCAAGAAAGCCGGTCTGCGCAGTTACAAGGTGGAGAATGGCAAACTCGTTGAGGCTGCCTCCCCGGTACTGGTGGAGGCGTTCGGCAATACCGGCATCTTCGGCACTTATTCTTATGCCGCCCAGATAAGCAAGCCATACGCTATGGTCATTGACAATGCTGGTGCTGGCAACAACATCGCCGTAGGACTGACTGAGTATGCCATAGACGAGGTGAACCCCAACATCTCCAACATCGTGGACCTTGGCAACAATCAGGTGGCTATGGTGCTGAACTACAGCAACCGCGACTCTGCCGTAGTGGCCATCTGCGACTACAGCCTCAATATCAAGAAGATGATTTACGACGACCGTATCGGAACCTCCGTTGGTGCCATGCGCTCCGTACGCTACACCCAGAGCGGTCTGGACGACAACGGCAACGTGTATGTGTTCTCCGGTTCCAGCGCAACGGACAGCAAGGTGGGGGCCATCCGCATAAAGAAGGGCGAGACGGAGTTTGACAAGAGCTACAAGTTCGACATCCTCAGCAAGGCAGACGGCTACCGTTTCCGCAAGGCTTTCCACATCAGCGGCAGCAAGTTCCTTCTGGAGTTCTACACTGACAAGACGAAGTACGGCAACATGGATGCCTCCGGCAAGATGGCTGTGGTGGACATGGATGCAAAGAGCCTGACATGGGTGACTGGTTTGCCTGATGCCTCTACCGTTTCCTTCGGATGGGGTGACGGCTATGCCGGAACCTACTACCTGCCAGTGGCAGCACCTACGAGCATGAGCGGTGGCTCAGATACTGGCGCATCCGTAACGCCTACCATCTATAAGATAGATGCGACCACTGCCGTGGCTACCGCCTTCATGACATTCGGCACCGGCGATTTGCTCAAGGCTGTGACAATCCTAAAGAAATAATCGATATATGAGTAGACTAAAAACTTTGCTTGTGGCTGCCATGTCAGCCGCGAGCTTTGCTTCGGCATACGCACAGACTTCACTTCCCGGCGCAATGGCACAGGCCGTGAACGGAGATGCACAGGCTGAGGCTGTGCTGCAGAACATCATGACCCGCACGAGTGTCCGCAAGTTCAAGCAGCAGCCCGTGGAGGATGCCAAGGTGGAGGCGCTGCTACGCGCCGGAATGGCATCGCCCACGTCGGGCGACATGCAGCCCTGGCACTTCGTGGTGCTGAAGGACAAGAAGGACATAGAGCGATACGCCGCCTCCAACAAGTACCACGCAGAGGACATCAAGAAGACTCCGCTCTTCATCTTCGTGTGTGCCGACACCACCCGTATGGCAGAAGGGCAGGGTAGGGAGCTATGGGTGCAAGACCTGTCTGCCGTTTCGGAGAACATTCTCCTTGCCGCCCACGCCATGGGACTGGGAGCCTGCTGGACCACCATCTATCCCATACAGAAGAAGGTGAACGGCATATCCAGAACGTTGAACCTCCCCGGCAACCTGATACCCCTCAACGGCATCATCATCGGCTACCCCGACGAACCGTTGCAGCCCAAGGACAAGTGGGACGAGAAGAAAATCACTTACGGCATCGCTGAGTGACGCATAGGCAAATAAAAAAGGCCCTGCTATTTTTCGGAATAGCAGGGCCTTTTTGTATTATGATATATAAGGTATGGCGAACTTGACCAAGCTGTAACCGCCGCCGATGAGCCAACAGTAAAGGAGGGCAGCAAGGAGGAAGGGTTTGAATCCAGCTTTTTTGAACTTGTCGATGCTGGTCTCTGCACCAAGCGCAGCCATCGCCATGGTAAGGAGGAAGGTGTCAAGTTGGTTTATCAATGCCACTACGTTCTCGGGCAACAGACCAAGGGAATTGAAGCCGATGACTACTAGAAAGAAGATGGCGAACCACGGAATGGTAATCTGTGCCTTCCCCTGTTGGACGTTGCCGGTGTCCGTTGAGCTGGCCTTGCCAAGGTCTCTTGCCACAGTCCAAGCGATGACCAGTAAGACCGGCACCAGCATCATCACACGTATCATCTTTACTATGATGGCCGTGATGCTCACCTCGGTTCCCATGGCATTGGCGGCACCCACCACATGCGCCACTTCGTGAACCGTCGCACCAGTGAAGAGTCCCGTCATCTCGGGCGACAAGTCGAAGATGCCTGCACGGTAGAGGATGGGGTAGAGAAACATGGACAGTGTGCCGAAGATAACCACCGTTGCCACGGCCACCGCCGTCTTGTATGGCTTGGGACGAATGGCGCCGTCCACGCCCAGCACAGCCGCTGCACCGCAGATGGCGCTGCCGCAAGAAGTAAGCAGGGCGATGCTGCGGTCTATCTTCAGCAGTTTGCCAAGGAAGACTCCCAAGCCGATGGTGCCGCAAACGATGACGGCATCCATGAGGATGGCAGGCAGACCAACCTGCATCACGTCCTGCAAAGTCAGCTTGAAGCCATAGAGGATGATGCCCGTGCGGAGGATGCGCTTGGTACAGAATTGGATGCCTGGAACCCATGTGTCGGGCAGGTTGCCCCGAAGACTGTTGGCATAGAGCATGCCGATGACGATGCCCACTACCATAGGGCTTAGTGACAGTGCCTTCACCCAGTCCATTTCGCCGATGTAGAAGGCGGCACAGGCGAAGAGCGTGATGAGCAGCACACCATGCAGCATGCTGCTCCTTTGTTCTGATAATCTCATGTTCGTTTAGTTTTTACACCTACAATTTTTCGGGTGCAAAGGTAGGCAAAACAATGAGACGTTGTATATTCAGAATAACTATCCGCTATAACCGTTGGTTATGAACGACTTGAACACCTTGGCCGTCCCAGCCGTAGCCCCTCTCTTCTCCACGAAGCAAAACTGGCGCGGTATCTGGCAGCCTTCCACGTCCAAGACCTTGAACTTGTTGGCGTAGACCTCTTGGAAGATAGCTCTGATACTGATGATGCCCATGCAGTCGGAATGCTCCACAAAGTGTTTGATGCCCTCCGTAGTGCCGAAGTTCATCTCGATGTTCAAGTCCGAAAGTCCTATGCCGTGGGCCTTGATGGCGTTCTCGAATACATCCAGCGTCCCGGAGCCCAGTTCTCTCAGTACCATAGGCGTCTGCCGCAGTTCGTTGAGCGACATTTCGTCCTTTTCTGCCAGTGGACTGTCTGCGCGTACTATAGCCACGAGCTCATCGTCCATGAAGGCCGTGTATTTAAACTGCTGTTGCCTCTTGATGCCCTCTATCATGCCAAGGTCTATGCGCCCCGTTTCGAGGGCCTCCTCTATCTCGTGCGAGTTGCCGCTCAGGAGGGTGAGGCGGATGTCGGGATATTCCATTCTGAACCTCGCCATCATCTCCGGCAGTACATACTGCGAGATAGTAGTGCTGGCCCCGATACGAAGCTCCCCCTCCGACTTCTTGCTCAGTTTCTTCATGTCGAAGTCCAGGTCGTGATAGGCATCGATGATTTTGCAGGCATGGTCCAGAAGCAGCTGCCCGGCACGTGTAAGCTGGATGCGATTGCCTATCCTGTCAAACAGTCGCACCCCATATTCCTTCTCCAACTCCTGAATATGTTTCGTAATGGCCGGCTGGCTGATAAACAATTCGCCAGCCGCCTTGGTGAAGCTATGCTGAGTAGCCACACTCCTAAAAACCCTAAGTCGTGTGTCAATCATTTTACAGCCCCCCAAGGAAAGTTTCCCCTTTGCGGAAGAACAGCAGATGGCCCTTGGCATTGAGATGGGCTGTATCGTTAGGACCTTGGAAATACTTCTTGCGGAAAGTGGCATCCCAGACATAGATGCCCGAACGCTCCGCTGCATTGAACACTGGGATGGAATACTTGCCGCATACCTTCACCATAGTGGCGACAACTTCATTGAATGCAGGTCTTGGCACTCGCCATGGAGTGACAAAAGCCAGCTTGGCGGTAGGATACTTCGCTATCAATCCGCGGCAGAGGCTGTCCAGTCCCACTTCAAACTGCTGGAGGGTACCCTTGCCGCGATTGATGTATTCGGCATCGTTGTGACCACCAACCACCAGCACATAGTCGGCCGTATCGTTCATCTCCTTGTAATAGTCCAGCATCGGTTCGCCCCATTTCTCCGCTCTGCGGTCGAAGACCAGACAACGGCCGTTGCGACCGTAGTTGCGGTAGTTCATCTTGTATTTCTCTGCCACGAGATAGTGCCAGGCCTCCTGGTACGGGCGGCGGTGGTTCTTCACATAACTGTCGCCGATGACGTTGATAGACTTGCCATACAGAGGTGAAGATGCCGTCTGTAGACTTTCATTCTGGGCATGGGCCATGTGGCTGTTGGCAACCAGCAGTGCCATGGCCATGAGCTTAACGTAGTATTGTTTCATTTCCTTATGCTTATTTCACAGAAGGCAAAGGTAATAAAAATATCAAGATCGGAGAAATAATTTGCGGTAAAATCTCATCCAATGCCTGTATTTTCCTTTCTTCCGTAATCGTCTGGATGAGATATAAAGTTTAGAGAGCTATAGAAAATCTTCATATGGTAAGCATCGGGCGGAACGTCACAGTAAAGTATCTTAGGATACAACGCCAAGTAAGTTAAGATACTTGGGCAACTATCCTAAGATACTTTGCCAACTAAGTTATGTAGATGATTTTTCAATATCTACAACTTCTCAGTAAAGAACGCAGCCAACTTTTCGATTGCCTGACCGACATACGGCTTCTTGTCGTACAAGTCCACATGAGTGGCATCTTCGATGACGAATAGTTCCTTGTCTGAAGTTGCTGCCCGTTCGATGGCGCACTCGGAAAGATAGAAAGCGTCGCTCTTGCTGCCTACTACCATAAGGAGCGGCTGTGTGAGTAGCTTGTCCATTAGGTGGAATGCTTCAAAAGTCATGATGTTCTGCATGCTTACCAAGCTCACCTTGTTCTCGCTACGCGGATGGGATGCACGGGGAGTACGGTAATACTCATGGGCTTCCTTCATGGTGGCGGGCATGTCTACCGTAATCGTCTCGGGAACGTATGTGCCTAAGAGTTGCGCCTCGCCATTGGCTTCTTTCGTGCGTTGCTCACTGGCCTCTTCCAATAGGGCTATCTGTTGTTCTATGGGAATGTCTTGACTCCATCCGTCGCGTATGGCGGCTCCGGCATCCGTGCCACTGACACCTGCCACAGCCCTGATTCTTCGGTCTGTCAATGCTGCGTTGATAGTATAACCAGCACCGGCGCAAATGCCCACGGCACCAATCCTGTGAGGGTCTATGAAATCCTGCGTGCTGAGGAAGTCGACGGCGCAACGCACATCCTCCACCCGCTCGTATGGATTCTCCATATAACGTGGCAAACCATCGCTCTCTCCCTGGTGGGACGCATCGAAAGCCAGGGCGGCAAATCCTTTCTCGGCGAGCTTCATGGCATATAGACCTGAACTCATCTCCTTCACTGCACCGGCGGGATAGGTCACCACGATGCCTTTCAGCTTTCCCTCAAAGAACTTTGGGGTGTAGAGGTCGCCCACCAGGGTTATTCCCTCCGTCGTCTTGAAGGTGACTTTCTCGCATTTCACACTTTCTACAAGGACAAATATCTTGTCCCATACTTCGTTTAAAATTTTCTTTTCCATTCTGTTTGTACCTTTGATCATTATATTGTAACAGTGGAAGCGCATCCTCTTTTACGGGTGCAAAGGTACTATGGAAAGTTTGAACAACGGTTTATCCAAAGGCTCATGCCGCTTTATCCAAAAGTCCAAGTTTTTTCTAAGTCATAAGCATTCATTCTTGCGGACTGACAGGCTTTGGGGCGATTGTCCAAATTTACGGCGAAAGGCTGTGGAGAAATGGCTGAGGCTTTTGAACCCAAGGCGGAGGTAAATGTCGGAAACCTTACTGCCGGCAAGAAGCAACTTGTATGCTTCTTCCAACCTTCTGTTCGTAACCCATCTTTGGGGTGACAATTCACAGACTTTGGCGAAGTCACGTTTGAAGGATGCCAGCGACCTACCTGAATAGAGAGCCATGTCCCCGAGTGAGAGGTCTTCCGTATAGTTTTCCTCCATGAATTGCAGAATGTCTATTTTCCAAGGTCCCATAAAGTCGAACAGATTCACGCAGAATCTTGCATCAAGGGCTATCAATGCGTTCGCCGCCTCCTGCTCCTTCAGTTCCATGTACTGCCGGGTGGGCTTCTCCCAAGCAATGAAGTAGGAAGTGAGTGCCTTGAACAAACTGTTGACATCAAGTCTGTCGGGCAACTTATACACCTGCGGCATCCGTTTTGCATGTACAGGAGGCAAGACGGAGTTGTCCATTCTGCCCGAATATGCCATTAGGAACTTGCGCTGCAATGTCAATATTGCGCTTTTAAACTCGATACCGTCTTCGGGAGACGCAGAAATCTCTACTTTGTTGTTTCTCGACAGAAAGACGCATTCGTTGGCATGTACCAACGTTGTCTTGCCATTATACCTCACCCTCAAGACTCCACTGTACACATACACGAGGCAATGGTCGCCCATCTGGTGGCAGAGCACTTCGCCGTCGTATACCTTATAGACATAAAGTATATCATGGAAATTGATGATGGGTTTCTTGGGTT
>CAVAHD010000062.1:0-10664 GCA_963588475.1 Oscillospiraceae bacterium
GAGAATATCAAGGAGCAGTTAATCGTTGAGTTGTACTCTAAATAATCATTAAATTAATGGCGATATTAGCATTTCAAAAACCTGACAAAGTCGTGATGCTGGAGTCAACAGACAAGTTCGGCAAGTTCGAATTTCGTCCGTTGGAGCCTGGCTTCGGTGTTACCATCGGTAATGCCCTTCGCCGCATCCTTCTTTCTTCGCTTGAGGGCTTTGCCATCAACACCGTCCGCATAGAGGGGGTTGACCAGGAGTTCTCCGCTGTTCCCGGCGTGAAGGAAGATGTGACAAATATCATCTTGAATTTGAAGCAAGTAAGATTCAAGCAGTTAGTAGAAGAATTCGAGAATGAGAAAGTTAACATCACGGTCGAGAATTCTACAGAGTTCAAGGCAGGTGATATAAATAAGTATCTGACTGGATTTGAAGTGTTAAATCCCGATTTGGTGATTTGTCATTTAGATTCCAAGGCATCAATGCAAATCACATTGACCATCAACAAGGGTCGCGGTTACGTGCCTGCTGATGAGAATCGTGAGTACTGCACAGATGTCAACTCAATAGCGATTGATTCTATCTACACCCCAATCCGTAACGTTAAGTTCTCTGTAGAGCCTACTCGTGTTGAGCAGAAGACCGACTACGACAAGCTCGTCATGGAAGTTACGACGGACGGTTCCATCCACCCGAAGGACGCTCTGAAGGAGGCTGCCAAGATTCTGATTTATCACTTCATGCTCTTCTCCGACGAGAAGATTCAGCTGGAGGAGTCTGGCATCGATGTCAACCAGGAGTTTGACGAGGAGATTCTCCACATGCGTCAACTGCTGAAGACTCGTCTTATCGACATGAACCTGAGTGTTCGTGCCCTGAACTGCCTCAAGGCTGCCGATGTTGATACACTCGGCGACCTGGTACAGTACAATAAGACAGACCTCTTGAAGTTCCGCAACTTCGGTAAGAAATCGCTTTCAGAGCTTGATGATTTGCTCGAGAGTCTGAATCTGTCGTTTGGAACTGACATTTCAAAATATAAATTGAACCAAGACTAAGAAGTCTAAAACAAAATGAGACATAATAAGAAATTCAACCATCTCGGTCGTACTGCATCTCACCGTGGTGCCCTGCTTTCAAACATGGCCATCTCTCTGATCATGCACAAAAGAATCACTACGACCGTAGCAAAGGCTAAGGCCCTGAAGAAGTTTGTAGAGCCACTGATCACACGCTCTAAGGAAGATACAACAAACAACCGTCGTGTAGTTTTCAGCTACTTGCAGAACAAGTACGCTATCAAGGAGCTCTTCGGCGTTGTTGCTCCTAAGGTAGGTGACCGTCCCGGTGGTTACACTCGTATCATCAAGCTCGGTTTCCGTCAGGGTGATACTGCTGACGTAGCTTTCATCGAGCTCGTTGACTTCGACGAGGCTATGGCAAAGGCTCCTAAGGCTGCCGCTAAGAAGACTCGCCGTCGTTCTACAAAGAAGGCTGCCGCTGCAGCAGAGGCTCCTGTAGCAGAAGCACCAGCAGCAGAGGCAACAGAGGCTCCAGCAGCTGAGTAAGCCAATAGCTTTTGTAGCAAACAAGCTGAATAATGTCCATATAGACTGAGATATTAGTCGAGTGGCTTTATAAAATACAATAAGCCGTTTCCAACATAGGAAACGGCTTATTTCGCGTCTATATGGCATTTTGTTCAAGGATTTGTTTGTGTAGCGACAAAAATTGTGTACCTTTGTGTTTATGAAAGCATTATCACCCTTAATCTTTTTTGTAGTAGTTTACCTTGCGGCGGGCATCGTGGCAGGTGACTTCTATAAGGTGCCTATAACAGTAGCGTTTACGCTGACGTCTGTTTTTGCCATTGCCGTGGGCAAGGGAAAGTTGTCTGAGCGTATAGAGACTTTCGGTCGCGGTGCGGCGCATAAGAATATTATGCTGATGATATGGATATTTGTGCTGGCAGGTGCCTTCGCGCAGTCGGCCAAGCAGATGGGCAGTATCGACGAGGTGGTGAACCTCACGCTGAGCATTGTGCCTCCAGATGCGCTGTATATCGGCTTGCTGTTGGCAGCTGCCATTGTGAGTGTGTCCATCGGTACGAGTGTGGGCACTATTGTTGCCTTGACGCCTATTGCCGTGGGTATAGCGAATACTACGGGCTTGAATGTGCCTATGGTAACGGCAATCATCGTAGGTGGTGCGTTCTTTGGTGACAACCTCTCGTTTATATCCGACACTACGGTTGTGGCGACGCAGACACAAGGTTGCAAGATGAGCGACAAGTTCCGTACGAACATTTACATAGCTTTGCCAGCGCTTGTTCTTACTGTGCTGCTTTATATGTTTATGAGTGCAGACATGGCTAAGGCGGCTACCGTTCAGGACCCCCATATAATTAAGGTATTACCTTATTTATTAGTAATAGTCATTGCTGTGCTCGGCGTGAATGTCCTCGTAGTGCTCTGTCTGGGTATACTGGCAACGGGTGTAGTAGGACTGCTGTATGGCGACTACACTGTATTCTCATGGTTCAGCGCGATGGGCGAGGGCATCAACGGTATGGGCGAACTCATAATCGTAACGATGCTTGCTGGCGGTGTGCTGGAGATGATAAGCGTAAACGGCGGCATCAGCTACGTCATGGACAAGATACTGAAGATGACGAATTCGGCACGTGGTGCAGAGTTCTCTATAGCAGCGTTGGTATCGTTTGTGGATGTATGTACGGCTAACAACACTGTCGCCATCATCACGGTGTCTGGCTTGGCAAAGGAGATAACAGAGCGTTTCAAGTTGGACAACCGCCGCGTGGCAAGTATACTGGATACGTTCTCGTGCATCATGCAGGGAGTGTTGCCGTACGGCGCGCAGTTGCTGATGGCATCAGCGTTGGCATCGTGCAGCGCGGTGGAGATAATCCCGTATCTGTATTATCCGTACGCCCTGCTGCTTGTGGCGCTACTTTCAATAATATTCCGTTTCCCACGCTTGAAGGAGCGTGTGGAGGCTAAACAATAAAAACAATGTAGATTATATATGGAGGACAACCAAGAACTAAGACGTCCAGAGGTCCTGGAATGTGACGTAGTGCGTTTTCAGAACGCGAAGGACAAGTGGGTGGCGTTTATCGGACTGATGGACGGCAAGCCGTACGAGATATTCACGGGTCTGCAGGACGACGAAGAGGGCATCATACTGCCCAAGGGAGTGTCGACCGGCAAGATAATAAAGCACGTCAATGCCGACGGCACGAAGCGCTACGACTTCCAGTTTGAGAACCGCCGCGGCTACAAGACTACCGTGGAGGGCTTGTCGGAGAAGTTCAACCCAGAGTACTGGAATTACGCCAAGCTAATCTCCGGTGTCCTGCGCTACGGCATGCCGATACAGAACGTCATAAAGCTCGTCTCGTCCCTAGAGATGGACGGTGGTATAGACACCTGGGCCGCCGGCGTGGTACGTGCGCTGAAGAAGTACGTATAAAGTCTATTGCCATAGGCTAAAACGAAAAACGGGAGTCTATCACGTGTGTGATGGACTCCCGTTAAGCTTATAAGTGGATGGTAAAAGTTACTCAGCGTCTTCGAGCTTTATGCCGAAGAGGTTGCGTGAGTCTTGTTTTGCCAGGGTATGTTGTCCGGCTGTGAGCGTTGTGATATATGTGCTTGCGGAGCCGGTGCATTTTGTTCCGTCAATCTTTATGCTGGCGGTCTCTGTGTCAGCGAAGTATAGGGTAAGCTTCTTGCTGGCTGTCAGAGTGAACGTGATAGAAGTTTTTGACTCCATCTTTAGGCAAGTGTTGTAAGTTGTGCCGTCGATGGTGGCAGTACCCTTACTTGTTGAGTATGATCCGTCGATGGTGAACATGCTGCTTGACGGTGTGCTGTCAGAGAAGGTGCAGAGGACTGTGCCGGCTGGGGTAGGGGTGACATCGCCGCTACCAGTATCGCCGCCAGTATCGCCACCACTTGTATCACCACCGCCAGTGTCGCCGCCAGTATTGTCGCCCGACGAGCTGCTGCCGTCGCCGTATACCTTTACGAGAGTTGTCTTGTAGTTGTCCAGCAGAGAGCCGAGTGTGGCGTCGTAGGCGTAGACCTCGTCGGTGCCTGAGAGGTCGTAGTAGAAGTCGCCGTGGTTGATGCGTCCTGCGCCGAAGAAGCCGGTGACTATGCCCGGCACGTCATCAGCTGCGTCTGGTGTGTACTGATACATCAGGGTGGAGTTGGTGTCGAAATTGTCGTACGTCGTGCCTCCCTGCAGTGTCTTGACGGTAGAGGGCACCTGTTCGTCGCGAGAGGTGGCCTCGTAGGCATCGAAGCTGGTGCTGTTCTGCTGGTAGGTGATATAGCTGAACGAAGAAGAACGCTCGGCGAATATGTTGCCATAGGACTTTATGATGCCGCCGTCCTCTTTGGAGAATGTGCCAGCACCAGTAGCGTCCGTTCCCTGCATGGAAGTCATCATCGGGCGATAGGTGCCGCGGAAGTAGTTGTTTTCCACAAAGATGCTTGAGCCGGTGGTGGCTCCCACGCCGTACTTCGCCACGCCGTCATAGTAGTTGTTCCACATGTGGACGCTCATGGAGCGCACGCGAGCGCAGCGTGAGTCGGCATGGTCGAACCAGTTGTGGTGGTAGGTGATGTAGTTGGGCTGCGTCTCGCTCTTCATGCCGCAGAGGGAGCTCTTGCCAGTGTCCCAGAAGCGGTTGTAGGAGATGGTGAGGTACTGCGAGTCGTCCTTCAGGTCGACGGTGCCGTCGCCCTTGGCATGGTCGCCACCGCCGTTAGGACCATAGAAGAAGTCCATGTTGTGAATCCATATCATGGAGTTCTTGGTGTCGAGAGAGATGGCGTCGTCCATGCATCTCATGATGGCGAAGTTGCGGAACTCCACGCTGGAAGCATAGCGCACGAGGAAGCCGAAGCCGTGCACCGTGGCATCGTCGCCCACGCCTTCGAAGGTGATGTTCATGGTGCTGTAGTCGTTCTTGCCCTTTATCTGCAGTCCCTCCGAGGAGCTAGAGATACCATCGAGGTCAGTCTTCTTGACGAGACCGATGAATCGGAATGCTATCGGTGTGGTGTCCTTTCCCTTCTGGTAGGCATCGCAGATGGCCTGTATACCAGTGCACTCTCCCACGCCTGCTACGTCGGTGGTGATTGTCTTGGCGGTGTTTGCCGTGACGTAGAACACCTTGGCCCCAGTCTTCAGCGTACCATCGGCGTTGTATGCTCCGATGCCCGTCGTGCCGCTTTTGAACTGTGCGAAACCGCTGCGGTCGTAGTTCTTCACCACGATGTTTGAGGCGGTGCTTTCCGAGGCGCTTATCTCGTTGCCGTCAGCGTCAACAGCCACCACCTTCAGCGTGTACGTTCCGGCGGCGAGTCCCAGTACGTCAGCGCGTACGTATGTGGGGTAGAGACGAACCAGCTGTTGGTCTATCTTCTGGCCGTTGCAGTAGACGTTGTATGACGCAGCGCCGTCGTAGATGTCCCACTTGGCGTATGCTGTCTCCAGCCATCCCTTCGCCTCGGTTATCTGAACGCCGCTCGTAGCATTGTTGATGATGCCGTTCTCGGCGTCTGTCTGCGCCTTGGCGAATGCGATGCGGCTTACGTTGGAGTTGTATTCGTCAGCAGCGTTGCCGTTGGCGGGTGTGACGGTGACGTTGCCCCCGTTCATCTTTACGGAGGAGATGTTGTCAGTATTATAGTATTTCGTGTCGTGAGAGTTCAGCGTCACCCTCATCTGGTTCTTGGCGAGGTTCATCGGCACGTCGTTGTTGCTTGCCGATGCGTGTGCCGTGCAGAGCAGTAGGGGCAGTATGTAGTATAGATTTTTCATAGGAAGACAGATTATCGTTTAGAGAATTTGACTATATGGTTGCCGGCTTTGAGCAGGTATGTGCCGCCGGGCAGACTGTTTACTGTCAGCAGTACCGTCTCGCCGTTTGCCGTGTCGTTGTATACGAGCGTGCCGTTGACGTTGTAGATTTCAATGGCTGTGCCTACGGGGATGCCTGCGAGGGTGAACTGGTCGCCGACGAGTTTGTCGTACGCAGACACTTCGCTGATGCCAGTGGGCGTAACGAACGTTATGAGTACGCTGTTCATGGTGACGGTCTCTTCGGAGGAGTCGCCGAAGTGGAGCACTACGTTGTCGCCGTTAAAGGTGATTTCTGCGACGGTCTTCTCCACGGGAGAGCCGTCGATGGTCAGTTGCTGCTGCAGTTCGTCTGCCGTGACACTGCCGCCCAACGTAAGCAGGACCAGTGCCGCCATAAAGAATCGCTTTTTCATCTGAGGTTTTAGGAGTGTGTGTTGTTAGTATTGTATAAAAGGTATAACCCTTTAATTCCGTTAGTGAATTCAGTTAGCAAAAAGTCTTCCGGAGCAAAGGTACGGAAACTATTTGTATCGTGCAAATTTTGAGGTGGCTTTTCTGCGTTTTCTGTATGTTATACGGGTAAATGTCATTGAAAATAGGGACTAGAAGCATGGAAGAGCGAAGAGATAAGCGCGTTTGTTTGGCAGTGCGGAATTAATGTTGTAAATTTGCACAAGTAAAAATCCTAAATCAGAATACTATCGACTAATGAGAAAGTTTACAACAGTTATACTGTCGCTGGCATTTGTACTTTGCGCAAATGCCGAATCGTACACCGACAAATCGTGGGGAGACCTGTGCCGCGGCAAGATGAGTGCCGACTGGTACGGCTCGGCCGAGGCAAAGTCGGTGGCAGACACGCTGATTGGCGTGCAGAAGGCAAACGGCGGCTGGATGAAGAACTACCAGTACCATAAACTCACCGTCTCGGAACTGGCAACATACAAGAGCTCCGCCAGCAGGGCCGAGCATTGATGCATGGAAGGCCAAGATAACCAAAAAGAACTAGAATAGACCTCGTATGATACAAACTGAAAATACTATACACGACGACAGTTTCACCAGCCGGACTTACCGGGTGGCGGGGCACCTCTTTGCGGTCCGCATACCTTCGGCTATACTTGCTGCTATCGAAAACATGATGGTGACGTACCGCCCGTTTGAGGTAGAAGAAGCCAGCACCCCATTGTTTCAACTCGATATATGCTTGGACAAGGACGTGACCATTCCCGAAGACTTCTCGGAGGAAACCAGACAAACCGAGGACGGACAGACCATCGTTAGCGGCAACCTCGGTGGCGGTAAGAAAGCTATTGTATATCTCTGGGGCGAGCTCAAGGCGTTTGTAGAGTGCTCCGGCGACTACCACGCTGCTACGCTCCATACCACAGGGGCCAGGATGCAGAATGCCATAGACAACACGCTGATGCTGCTCTTCGCCTTTACTACGGCGCAACTGAAGACGCTGCTTTTCCACTCCTCAACCGTGGTATGGCAGGGTAGGGGATATATGTTCCTTGGCGTGAGTGGTACGGGCAAGAGTACCCATTCGCGTCTGTGGCTGAAGAACATCCCGGACACTCACTTGCTGAACGACGACAACCCCGTGGTGAGAATCAACGAGGAGGGGACGCCGATAGTATACGGTTCGCCGTGGAGCGGCAAGACCCCCTGCTACATGAACGAGCAATATCCCGTGGGCGCCATCGTCAAGTTGCACCAGGCACCCAAGAATGAGATACGTCAGGCTGGAATACTGGACGGCTACGTCGCCATCACCGAGTCGGTGTCGGGCAAGCGATGGGAGAAGGCAATAGCCGACGGACTGCACGCTACTGCCGAGGCAGTGCTGAAGGGCTGCAAGGTGTTCTTGCTCGACTGTCTGCCAGATGACGATGCCGCTGCGGTTTGTTGGGGAATGGTGGCTGACAAGGCTTGCTGCGACAGTGCGGCTGACAAGAACGAAGGAGGCAAGGGATGAAACTCGAGTCGGCATTCGTCATAGAGGAGATGAAGAAGTTCATCGACCAAGGACAGTCGGTGATTCTACCTGTCAACGGCCGGAGCATGCGCCCGTTTATTATTGGTGGTAAGGAGAAGGTGGAGTTTGTGCCGCTGCCTGCAAATGGTGATAATCTTCAGCCCGGTGACGTTGTCATGGCGAAGGTGCGCGAGGGTTACCACGTGGTGCACCGAATAGTGCAGATAGACGGCGACCGACTGGTGCTGGAGGGCGACGGCAATCTGGGTTTCAAGGAGCATTGCCTCCTCGAGGATGTCGTGGCGCAGGGCATTAATGTGGTAGACTCCAAGGGACAGAAGCGCAGTCTGACCTCTCCAGAGGCACGCCGGAAGTGGAGACTGTGGATGCGGCTGAAGCCTCTGCGACGTGTACTGCTAAAGGCGATGAAGTTAATACATATATAATATAAGGAGTAACTCCTAAAACAGAAAGACAAAAGAACAATGAAACAGAAGAAAGATTTTGCACTCCGCCAAGTGTGCGGTATGAATATAATAACGGCTGAAGGCAAGCAGGCCATTGACTTCAGCAAACTTATAAACCTTAACGAGACCGCTACATTCCTGTGGGAAGAGGCTGCGCGTCAAGGCGAGTTCACCCCGGAGAGCCTTGCCGATGCTCTGTGCAAGGAATACGAGGTGGACGAGGCTCAGGCACTGAAAGACTGTCAGGAGACCGTGGCCGCCTGGACTAAAGAGGGGCTGCTGGAATGATAAGGTACGCCAAGTGGTATTGGCGGCAGACGGTAGGCGTTAGGGTTCAGATACTGGTGCGTATCCTGGCAGGCCTCGTGCAGGTGGGGCTGGGACTGCTGCTGGTATGGCTCTCGCGCCGCTTTATCGACGTGTCCATATGGCAAGATGGTATGGCTAAGGATATAGCCTTGATTTTTGTCGTGGTGGCACTGCTGGTGGCTTCGCGGCAGACCGTCTACTACCTCTCCAACATGACCAACACCATCCAGCAGAACAACATACGTCACCGTCTGTTCGGACTGGTGATGGGGCGGAAGATGTACGCCGATGCCGCCGCCCTTCATTCGGGCGACGTATGTCAACGGTTGGAGCAGGACGTGCTTGCCGTCTCTAACGTGGTAACCGAGGTGCTGCCTGGCATGGTAGTCACCTTGGTGCAACTGGTGTGTGCCTTTCTGCTGATGCGGTTCTTCGATGCGTGGTTGGCGTGGAGTCTGCTGCTCTGCACTCCCGTCGTCATAGTTTGTGCCAAGTATCTCTCCCATAGGTTAAAGCAGATGACGCTGGAAATCAGACAGGAAGAGAGCGAGATACAGAAGACCATTCAGGAGAGCGTAGAGCAGAGCCTTGCAGTCAAGGTGCTGCAAGGTGAGAGCGTCGTGACCGGTAGGGTGCGGACGATGCAGGACAGACTGGTGGACTTGACGCGCTGTAGGGTGCGGTTCACCTTGGTGTCCCGTCTGCTGCTCGGTCTGTCGTTCAGCTTCGGCTATTTCGGTGCTTTCGTATATGGCGGTATACAGTTGCGTGACGGTGCAGTCACCGTCGGCGTGATGACCGCCTTCCTCCAGTTGGTGTCGCAGATACAGAACCCCATACTGACCCTCCTCGGCATGGTGCCGCAGCTGATGCACTCCTCTGCCAGCGTGGATCGTATATGGGAGGTGGAGGGGCTGGAGCAGGAAATGCCATTGGAAAACGAAGAGCCATCAAAGCAATCTGAACAAAGAGTTCCATTGAAACAATCATATATAGGTGCAGCTCAAAGTAGTAATGAGAGACCCCCTCTTGCTGAAGGCATCCCCAGCATGGGCATCCGTTTGGAGCAGGTGACCTATTCCTATCCGCATAGCGAGTCGCCAATACTATCCTCCTTCAGCCACGACTTCCGTCCCGGAACCTCAACCGCATTGCTAGGAGAGACAGGGCGAGGGAAGACCACCCTTCTGCGCATCATCAGCGGACTCATCATCCCTACCCAAGGCCAGGTGTCGCTCTACGATGCCGACGGCCGCGAGGTGAGCGGCGAGGGTATGCGCCGCCACATCGTCTACGTCACACAAGGCAACACGCTGATGAGCGGTACGATACGCGACAACTTGCTCCTTGCCAACCCACATGCTACGGAAGAAGAAATAAGAAAGGCACTGCACACTGCCGTCGCCGACTTTGTGCAGCGCCTTCCGCAGGGCATTGACACAGTAATAGGCGAGCACGCCGCCAGACTCAGTGAGGGTCAAGCGCAGCGCATCGCCATAGCCCGTGGCTTGATGAAAGAGGGCACGGTGATGCTGCTCGACGAGATAAGCTCTGCCCTCGACACCGAGACGGAACGCGAACTGCTCTCACGCCTGTCAAGCGAATATCCCGGCCGCACCATTGTCTGCGTCACCCATCGCCCCGAGGCAGCAAGAGCCTGCAGCGAGACGCTCGTGCTTGAGTAAGTTTGCGCTGCAATATGAAACTAAGAAGGCAGAGGTTATTCCGAAGAAGTGTTCTTTGTGACTACAGCCACCTTTGGCTTGCACACAGAACACTTCTTTCTCTTTGTTTTGTAAGTAAAAACGGAGGATTGCGTTAGAATCTGTCTAAATAAGATACCAAATGGCCGTGCGTAAACATTTCTTAACTATAAATATTTGGTTTTCTCAAATAGATTATTTACCTTTGCATCACTTTTCAGAAAGAAGAGTAGTTCTTTTATGTATCAAGAGACGGTTTAAGTACCGAACCAACCGAGTCTGGTAGACATGACCACGGTGGTAAGAAAGATACGA
>CAVAHD010000063.1:0-10608 GCA_963588475.1 Oscillospiraceae bacterium
TATTGAGAAACTGTTATTTTTACGGCACTTTTATGGGGTGGGAAACTTTAGTTATCATTATTATATAAGTTCAGTCCATAATGTTCCATTACCTCCCTCAACTCCAATTCTGCATAAGATGGATTTTCAGAGAGAAGGGAGAAATTATTTACCCTTACAAGTTCACTTCTTAGTAAGGCGCGCTCCATACGATAACAACCACTATTAGGATTTACTTCTGGAGCAACTACCAAGTCATGCAGCTCTGCCATCTTTTTGTCAGGATGAGTTCTCAGCACACGCCCTCTACGCTGAATGAACTGCCTTGGATTTCCTGTGCTTGAGCAAAAAATTGCCAATTCGCTACGTGGTACATCAACTCCCTCGTCCAAACATTTCATGGATGTCAACACTTGCAGCCTGCCCTGAGCAAACTCTTCCAATATCTCGTCCCTATCCTTTTGACCAGAAACAAACTTACGAACCGTAATGCTCTCGTCCAATCGCAGTATTGACCTCGTATATTGGTCTATCAGATGCTCAGTAACTTCATCTTCTGTTTTTGAATCATCATCTTCTTCAAGATAGTTTGGTTCATTTCCTTCCGGAACATAAATCAAAGAATACTTCAAGTTCCCTTTTTCATGATAACGCTTCTTTATAATATCCTCGAAGACCCCTCGTTTGTTTGCGGCCTTATGCACTATTCGCTTACGAGCCAGCAACAGCATCTTTAGAGCCTCATCCATTTTGTCAAAAGAACATGTCTCATAATTGAAATACTTCGATATCCTCTCAGACAGCTGCACATACTCGTCCATTTCGATCGAGGTAAGTGTAACAATGTGAGGATAATAATAGTACCGACATAGCACACCTTTACTTATGGCCTCCTTCATGCTATACTCATAAGTATACTTCTCTTCCACTCCAAAGAACTTACGCAGCCCCCTGTTGCCCTTTTCATCGTACTGGCGATAAGGAGTAGCCGAAAGACCTATCCTACGCAAGTAAGGTATCACTTCCAATCGTTTCAACATTCCTCCAGAGGCCATATTATGGCATTCGTCTGCAATGAGCAACAACTGCTTTTTGTTAAAGCCA
The DNA here is from genome assembly GCA_963588475.1 of Oscillospiraceae bacterium. GTDB lineage: Bacteria > Bacteroidota > Bacteroidia > Bacteroidales > Bacteroidaceae > Prevotella. The sequence continues at coordinate 1,084 of CAVAHD010000063.1, forward strand.
TTCAATGCTTTAAATACTTTTTCGCGGGCATAAGAAGCATAAGTGGAAATTATCACATAAGAAGGCTCATGCTCACCTTTCATGCGATACGCCTCTTTGAAATGAATAGCCTCAACATCCTCTTTCCATAGTGGGTTTTTGGAGTAAACCTTTACGACATTCATAAAGCCGAACTTATTGCATTCCTGTTCCCATTGGTTTACCAAGGTTATAGTAGGCACCAAGATGATAGCCTTGTAATAGCCATTTCTCTTGTATATCTCCAACAGACAATTAAGCGACGTTATCGTCTTGCCCGTACCTGTTGCCATGGCAAACAAGCCTTTCTGCTTGTTGTTCTTCCAGTTTTCAAACGCCTGACGCTGGTATTCCCGGGGACCTGACGGATACGGGAAATGAGGCGTAACTTCTTCCATGTGGACCTCGTAGCCCTCATGAATGTCTTCGTTTACCATTCCGCTACAACCCGTCATCTCCTTCGCCCTTCTCTGCAGGCGCACCCGGACAAGTTGGCGTTCCACGTCAAGCAGCTCCTCTATATCCGTTCCTTGATAGCAAGAAGCTACCGCAGACTCCAACGCCAACGGGGACAGGTATTCTATCTCGGTGTCTCTCTCATTCATAATGTCCTCAAACTTTTTCCGTTGAGAAGCAATTCTGTTTTGCGTCATCACATCGGGCGAGTCGCTTCGGTCTATCTTTAGCTCCTCTATGTTGTTGAAGAGTCCACTGATAGTGAAATTAGCAGAGCCTGTAAAAGAGGTCACTGTGTCATTGTCGCGAAACTGTCCGGCCTTGGTGTGGGCTATTCCCTTATTCCCCTTTGGCTTGATGATTTTTATCTGTATCCGTCGCTTCTGAATGAGATACGACAGGCATCTGAAGAACTGCTCCTGATGCAGGTCGAAAGTCTTGCGCAACTCGGCGAAGTCCGACAAGTCCATACAGTCCAGCACCTCTCCCGTCATGCCATTCGTTATTGCCTTTTTGTCCTCCTCAGAGACTATCTGATTGATGGCCAAGCGCATCACTCCCCCATTGGCTATGAACGTAGCAAAGCCTTCTGCCAACACGCTTATGGTGGCAGAACTAAAATAGCCCAGTTGCAGGTCGAAATAGCAACTGTTCTTTAGTCCGTCATTGAAGAACCTCTCGGGAGAGAATCTTTCTCTCGGCCGATAAGTTCCGTCGCTTGCCCATTCTACATCTTTCAACATAAGGCATTCCTCCTGTCAAGTTCCTATATAAAGCAGTTGGCACACACATACTCGTCGCCGAAAAGTTCGACAAGGCTGGTGCCTTTGTTCTTTTGCCTATTGGTTTCCTGTCGCTTGATTATATCCAGTTTCACTTGCCTGATTCGTTCGGGCTTGATTAAGTCTGCCAGGCTTTCATTCTGAATCCAGGTATACCCGTCCTTCTCAAACGTCATGGCTTTCTCGTACAGGTCGGGGTGTTGCTCGTAAAGCCATATCCACTCTATCTTCTGCTGGAAGAAACAGAAGTAGCAACCGCTCCGGCTTCGGCAATAAGTCCCTCTCTTGCCGTCCACCTCAAAGGGTATCTCCTCATAATAAGAGGGCACTCCTACCCCACTGTCGCGCAGCAATCTGAAGATGTCCTCCTTTACCAGCACCTCGTCATTGTCTATCAAAGGGAAAGAGTCCAGATGCCCCACAGGATAGTCCGTGGTCTTCAAGAACTCAAACACGGCATGGTTGAACAGCTTTACGTCTATGTCCAGCAGGGCATTCAACTTCTTGGAATAGAAGAACTGCTTGGCTATTGGTTTCCGCAACACCTCCATCAAGTCTTCCTTCATCATTCCCTCTGGACACAGCCTGTCATAGATGTCAATAATCTGCTCTTGGTTCTCATTGTGCAAGAACTTGTTGATGACATCCACGCTCCAGATATTCCTGCGGAACGGAAAGACCGACTGTATGTTTGGTTTGGAAGACACATAGCCGTCACGGTCTTCGTCGCCACGTATGCCAACGTACGACACGGCGTAGTCGTCCCCTACATATCGCTCAAACTCGTCCAGCTTCATCTTCTTGGTACACCACCTTGCCTGCGGTGAAGGCAAGAAACCTCCGCACGCCTTCAGAAAATGCTCAAAGGGCGTCGGCTCCGGACTATCTTCTGCAGCCCTAAGCCGCTTGATGCTGCCGAGATAAGCACTCAGCCTATCTATCAGCAACTCCGTCTCAGCCAGTTCGCAACCTGTGTCTGAGTTGTAATACTCAATCTTCAAGTCGGGGTGTTTCTGTTTGAGATAGATGGCCAGTGCCGCGCTGTCCTTTCCTCCCGATATTCCTAATATATGTCTTACTTCCATTGGCTAATCCTCTTTATCACATTGAATTATTTACCCAGTCTGTCGTTCAATATCTTCAGCAACGTACATACAGACACGTTGTCGTTCCCCATGCCGTCGAGAAGTTTGGTGATGTTGGCCTCCAGCGCCTGCGACTTTTGTCGGTCACTCTCCGGCAGTCGGAATGTTTGCGAATGAATACTGTTGCCCTTCGTGGAAACCAAATCCAGCGAGTATATCTCGTCCGACTCGTTCTCGGAAACTTTCGAGATGTCCGTGTATTTCTCACATTCACGGAAAAGCATCAGCAAGCTGTCAATGAGCTTCTCCTCCTGCTCGTCGCGCAAACGCTCCAACGGTTGCTCCAATGCAGTATAGCAGATGGACTGATACCACTCGTTGCGACTGTCGAACTCCGCCATCACGTGCTGATAGAATTCCTTCAACCTGTCCGTCAGAAGATACTCCTTCACACTTGACAGGCGTTGCCTTATTTCCACCACATAGTCAGCATAGTCGTAAGACTCGATGCCCAGCGTCTCCAACAGTCTGCCTTCCACACGATCTATCATGTCAGAGTAGCAGGAGCGCAACTCCTTTACCGCCCTATTGATAACGTAGCAGAACTCCTGCACTTTCTCTGGATTCTGCAGTGCCTCCTTATCGTAGCCTAAAGCCTCCGGCAAATCCTCGAAGAAAGTCTTCTCGGGGTCTTTGGCCTTGGCCAACGTGTCACGGAACCTTACCGTCTGCTCATGGTTGAACTTACGGGTATGCTTGGCATAGTCGTTCAGCCGCTTGTTGTAGAAAAAGAAGAACGGCTTGATGGTCTCTATGAAATCATCACTCTTGATGCTCCCCATGGCTTCTACATTCAAGAACTTGCGGTATTGATTGAAAATCTCCACCTTCACTCCCGTCACATCGAATGCCTTGACAAGATACTCCCCCGGGTGCTTCTGCAACAGTTCGAAGAACTCCATGTTGATGTTGGGTATGTATGCGCCATTTGCACCGTAGAGCGAGTAGTCCTGCTTCTTTATATATAAATAGGTGGGAATCCAGAAGTCAAGGAAGCCCTGCTTCAACTTGTATGGCTTGGCAGACAACTTCTTTATCAGCTCTGAAATCTTACGCGCCTTATAGACGGTTGACGCCAAGAACTCCTCGCACGCATTCCACAGCGGCATGAACCCTTCATGAGTCGGAGCATCGGCAAATTCCCCGCTTACATGAAGTCCCGTATTTTTCAACAGAGAATAGTAGATGGTCTTCTCTGGCGGGAATTTGTCTATGGGGAATCCCATGTCCAGCTCGTTGCTTTGGTTGAGCAAAGCGGCAAGATACTTGCCTTTGGCACTGCAAATGGAGCTGCTCAACTTGTGCTTGTTGAACAACTCATTGTTCATCACGGGCGTTTGGGGATATACGGTATCGCACACCTCGGAAAGCAGTTGGTTGAACTCTCGCAAAGAGCCTACCTCCTTCACCTCCCCATTGAATATCCATACAACATCGTCGTTGGAGGCAAACAGGCTCTCGCTGATGGATTTGTTGAGAACCACTTTCTCATATTCCATCAGATTGTTGACCTCATTGATGGCCACCTTGTCCGACTTGTCTATCAAGACCTTACTAAGTATATACTTGTACTTCTCTATCAGATACAGATGCTCCACCAGCTCGTCCGTGTGCTGGAAACATACAAAGATGATGGCATTGTCACTCTTTTCACTAAGCACGCAAGCGTCATCCAGCATCGTCTTGCTGGAAGAGAATACCAATTGGATATAGCCGTCCGTATCTCCCGTAGGAGTCTTGTCCACTCCCTCGCCAAGCACCTCGTACTCAAAATATCTCGGCGTACCTTTCTGAAAATAGCAAGCCTTGGCAGGAGCCACCTTCTTGAAGCAATAGTTGCGGATTTCGTCCACGTAGTTGACGGGACGGCTTACCACCAGACCTGCCTTGCGTATCTCATCCTCTATATTGATGTCCGTTCCGTCAAAGAGGATATAGCGGGACTTATATCTTGCATATCTGATAATCTTGAATTGCTCCAGCTTTTTCAGAAGTGCATGAGGGTTCTCTATTCCTAATGCCACACCGGCATAAACGTCAATCTCCTCATGGTTCATGTGGAAAGACGCATTTCCGAAGAGGTTCAACAGCCCGATGGCTTTTACCAGTTTTACGGCATCCACCAAGTCTTTCTTGGTGTCCCACACCTGCCCTTCCACTCGCTCTATGGCAACCTGCATCGAACTCCATTGCATGGAGTCGGCATTTGCCTCCTTCAAGTAAGAGTAGAAATTATAGTAGATATAGTCATAGCAACACTGCAACTGATAGACCTTCCCGGTAAACTCGGACAGAGAGTTGCGCCCTCTTGCATTGAGAAAAGAGAACAGCGACCGCTCGTTCTGTCCGTACCTTTGGATGGCTTGGGTAATGACGTATGCGGCAAACGGCTCCAGTGGTGCTAACGTCTGTGCCGTATCAGCCGAAAAGCCCTGAGACACGAAGCCTGTCTTCTTGGCCAAGGAGGCCAACGCTTCTGTCAAGTCGTTGTTGTCCAAAGCTGGGTGCGCAGCTTTCATCTGTACCGAAGCCAAATAAAGCAACTGTTCGATTGGCTCCACAAAGACAAGCTCCATGAAACGTCCCTTCACCTTAGTCCATTCCTCCTTCTGCACATCGTTCAACTTGCGAGAATAGGCATTGAAGTTTTGGTGCAGCGTAGTAATCAGCAATATGTTTCTTGTTGGCACATTCACAAACTCCGCCAACTTCTGCATAAAGTAAAGCTCGCGCTCGGGATTGTTCTTCGCCGCATGCTCCAGCACCTTGCCGAACTCGTCAATAAAGATGACAAGAAACTTGCCCTGGCTCTTCAACTTGTTGTACCTATTGCGCAGTTCGTCAAGGATGCCGTCGGTAGTCTCTTCCACAGAGAGTTTCCGGCTCAGCAGCACAGACAACTCCTTGTAGTCACCGACAATCTTGAGTACCTCAAACTGCTTCTTTGCAGAAAGTTCCGTCGGATTAAGCAGTTCATATTGCCTATCACCCACCAAATCTCTTTCCAAAGCCAACAAGAAACTCGACTTGCCCGTTCCGTAAGAGCCAATGATGGTATAGGAATGAACTCCCGAGCGGAATCCATTCACTATTCCCTCTGCCACCTGCCGGGCATTGGGGGTAACGTAATATTTAGCTTCCTTTGAGAAACCTTCCTCTATATTGGCGGACAAACTATACTGCTGCATTCTTGTAATATTTTTCTAAGACATCAATGCCCCTCAACGAAGAGCCTTCCTTGAACAACAACTGGCGGATACCGGCATTGTCGCTGTACTGGACATACTCGGAATATCTCTCGCCGATGGCTTCTGCCATGCCTATGACCTCAGCATCCGTCATGCAGAACATCAGCCCTATCTCCTGCAAGGTATCGTAAGATACAGATTTGTCCTTGCTTTTTTCCTGGAGGATGGCATAAAGGAATATCTCCATTGGCACTTTCCTTTTTCCTTCAATATTAAATGCGAAAGACTTGCCGCCATCGTCCACTCTGACGAGGTCCAAGTCTATAAGCAGTGAGGAATAGTCCTCAAAAGACTTAGGCTTATACGGCTGGGCATAGTTCTGTAGCAACACGCCGACATCTTTCTTGACGGTATTAGCATTGAATGCCTTGTCCCTACCGTCCTCTATCATAAGTCGCTTGACAAAGTTAACCAATTGGTCTCGCTCAAAAGTCTTACGTTCCTTTTGGAATTGAACAAATGTGACATGATACAACGTTGCTTCCTTTGAACTTACCAAGAGGTAATGGAGCAGCCATAATGTACCCAAACTCTCGATATACTTGTCTGCACCCTTGGTCTCATCAAACAAATAGTCAGCTATTTCTGTTGGTTTATCTTGCTCAGTCAAGCCAAAGACTTTCAACCAATAACGTATAGAAGCCACCATATTCTTGCCTACTCCCAATGCTATCACCGCATCAGAAGCACTGAAGTTCCCTCCATCTACTATATGGTTATATCCCTTAGTGAGCCACAAGGTCTTACAAGGAAAAGATTCATGTCCAGAGAGTGTATATTTATTGTACATCTTCCATCCAACAATAGAATCCCTATATCGCAAGTTACATTAGTCTTTAGTCTTAGGCCTCCATAAAACGGAAAACGTGGGATTCTTCCTTGCCCATCCCCACCACTCGAAGGCCTTCGCATTGCCATTAGTTGAAAGAGACGGACAATGCAGAAAGCCCACGCCATGGTATAATATACCCCACATACGAACATATAGGCATACAACGTGCCCTGACCTTACGGCCACAGCACTTACATGCCAATTCGCAGCAGGATGGATAATACACCTACCGTGAGCATTCACCCATTGCCACATCTACGTCCAACTAATGGTAAAGTTGCGAAGTTTACGAGTAGTCGCAGATGAGCGTAAGCAAACGCTCCATTCCATAAAAGTCACACCCGCCCGCTCAGCCCTTCGGGCTTTCTGCGAGAGAATGCAACGGCAAAAATAATAATAAAATCTGAAACGGAAAAACAAAAAGCGTTTTTTTTGCGTTTTCCACTACTGTTTCCGTATATTTTGAGATTTAAAGAAGGTCAACAAGTCCACCTTGCACACCAGAATAGCCATACGGCCACCACGCTATTTTATGTCTTGCGAATATAAATCGTGATTTCCAAATCTGCAAATAAGCATACCCTCCATCATATCCTATGATAGAGCCAACCTCAGTATAGAGATGGCTCTTTACTTGTGGGGGTACTTGTGGGGGTGTCGCTATGTTGTTATTTTGTAGTTTCTTCATTTCACGTCCTCCTTAATCCTTTTTTCTGACTTCCCAATGACCGCTATAACCGCTACCTACAAATACAACGTGAGGCATTTTGGCGATACGGCGCTTGATGTTTCTTAATCCTTTTCCAGACAAAGAAGCCAACTCTTCCGTTGTAATTTTAGGATAAACAGCAACTTGATATTCTATCCATTTGTCCAAATCATCTCCTTGAGTGCCACTTTGGGTATCATCAGCAGGCACTATCCAATTCACGTCCATTCCTGGGTGCATCTCCAGCCAAATCCCTATCATATTGGGAAAGGTGATGGTAAACTGGGCACAGTCGGAGAAGAACTTGGGCAGGAGCCGGTCGGTGAAGTAAGGCAGGTTCTTTATAGGGTTCAATGTCCATATCTTTATCCCTTTATCCGTCAATCCTTTGATGGCGAACTCGTCGCCCGTGAGCTGCCCCACCATTACTGCCCACAAAGGTACTACATTATCTTCTATCGTCCAACTTTCCCCTTCTGTTTCCGCCTTGCCATCTTTTCCAAAGCATTGATGGATTCTAGATAGGCTTCCTCTACTGGGGGCAAAGTCTTGACTTGATACTTTCGATACTCAGCCAGAGCTTTATCCATAGCATCCTGATGGCTGATGCTGCCGGTGCCTTTCAGCAACGGACGCCCTGTCGATTGCAGTATTGCATCAAGCTGCTTCACATAGTCCGTCATATAGACGGGTCTGTGCTCCAGTGCCATGATTTCAGCGAAGTCAAAATAACCGGATACAAGATTGTTCAGTATCTTCAGCTCATTCTCCTTCAAGTAGTTCTTTGCTATCTTGATGTCTTTGATGGCTGGCAGCTCGCCCTCAAAGGTTGTCAGCCCCATAAAAGGTTGGTCGGCATCGGCACGCTCATAGATAACTTCTGCGGCAGTATGCCCATGAGCAGCATAGTGCAACTTGTTCTGCACTATCTTGAAAAACGTTTTCGAGGCATCCGTACGCGGGTCGTAATCCACACTGGTGGCATAGATATCAAGCACTTGGCGATAGAGTACCTTTTCAGACGAACGTATGTCCCGGATACGGACGAGCAGTTCCCTCCAATAGCTGCCTCCGCCAAGGTTCTTCAGCCGTTCATCGTCCATGGTGAATCCCTTCACGATGTATTCATGGAGACGCTCCGTTGCCCATTGGCGGAAACGGGTGCCCTGAATAGACCGTACACGGTAGCCCACGGAGATGATGACATCAAGGTTGTAATATTTTACGTCTTTTGTCTGAACTTTCCCGTCTATTGCACCATGTTGAGTGGTATGTCGGAATTTCCGACATACCACACTTTCTTCCAACTCTCCTTCTTTGAAAATATTGGAGATATGTCCACTGATTGTTGTGCGACCCTTATTAAACAGCAGGGCGATTTGCTCAATATTAAGCCATACCGTTTTATTTTCCAATCTTACATCCAGCTTTATGCCTTCTTCAGACTGGTAAATAATCATTTCCCCAAAATCCATTTGAGGATTTGCTTGTGGCGGTGTAGATATATTGCTGTTTTGCAATTCGTCCATTTCTTACCCTCCTTGATTATAGATGTCTCACCATTACTGCCCACAAAGGTACGATATAATCTTCTATTCCACAAATATTCTGCGCGAAATGATATTTTGAGTACCTTTGCAGCAAAATAGCAGCTTTTGCATAAACTCAAATTGTCACGAAAACCAGTGTTTTCGTGACAATTTGCTTTTTCAAAAAGTGCGACTTCAAAATCAATTCTGGGAAAAATCGGCCTCCTTGGTATTTTAACACTTCTTGCGCTACTTCACGATGCGTGATTATCGGGATGCTATATGTTAACGCCATCTTGGGCCGGTTGGCGGCACCAAGTGTCACGGCTGTTGTTCCCAAGCATTAAGGAGGTTATCGCCAAGTGCCAACCGCCTTGATGCTTGGAGACAAGACCTGCGATTCCAAGCATCGACAACCATGTTTTATGCGCTCCTAAGGCGTTCTTCTCGGCGTCGAGCATTTCGCGCTAACAATCAGCCACTTACGTTTTTTAGCGTAGAATCGCGAAAAAACGCCCAACATTACGGGAGTTCAAAAATTTTCGATTCTGGAGGGGTTTGAAAAAATCACTTTATCACCAAATCGGGCAGAATTGTGGCAAAGTGTAAAAAACGGGACAAGGTGACTATCACAGGTTTGAGCACTCTGTCCACAGGCGATGTTGAACACACCGCAAGCAAAGACAAAGAGTTGATTTATGACAACTTTTTGGATATCTTTAACAAGCTTTAACTGTTCGGGGGGGGCTGGGTAACTATTCAGCGAATAGCCATACCCTCCCTGTCCGCGCTCTAAAACAGAGCGC
>CAVAHD010000064.1:0-10597 GCA_963588475.1 Oscillospiraceae bacterium
TTTACCATCCGGATGGAGAAAAAATATTAATGAATAATTAACGGTCCATTAATGGGCATTAACGTTAAAAGTGTGATTAACGTTAAAAGTGTGATTGGCGTTGAAAGTCGGTTTGCGTTAAAAGTTAGATTGGCGTGGGCGGGGGGATAGGCTACGTTTATTGGGCGTTAAGATGAAAAAAGTAATAAAAAAGTCAATTTAACGGGGGAGAGTGGGGGCTTTTTCGGAGATTTTGTGTACTTTTGCTACAAATTGCGAAAACGATGAAGAAACTTCTACTACTTATTATATATGTGGCAGTGGGGTGCACTGCCGCTTTTGCCGATAAGACAACAGACATTGCGGCTGGCAAGAAGACTAAAGCTGCGACTGAAAAGACTACTGGTGCAGCTGGCAAGACTACTACTGAAGCCGGAAAGACGGTCGGCAAGGACAATGGCCGTACGTACGACATAGCGCGGAACCTCGAGACGTTCACCGCCATTTACAAGTACCTCGACCAGATGTACGTGGACACGCTCGACCCTAACGAGACCGTGGGGGCTGGCATCAAGGCGATGCTGCGCTCGCTGGACCCCTACACGGAGTACTACCCGGCGGACGAGGTGAAGGACCTCAAGCAGATGCTCACGGGAAAGTACGCCGGCATCGGCGCACTGATAAAGTACGACTTCCGCTCCCAGCGCGTCGTCATCGACGAACCGTACGAGGGCATGCCGGCGGCTGAGGCCGGACTGAAGAAGGGCGACGTGGTGCTTGCTATCGACGACTCCACCATGGTGGGCAAGACGACCTCTGAGGTGTCCGGCAAGCTGCGCGGAGAACCCGGGACGACGTTCCTGCTGAAGGTGGAGCGCAGTGTGCCGGGACAGAAGAAGCCGCAGGTGCTGAAGCTTAAGGTGACGCGCCGCTCCATACAGTTGCCCTCCGTCAATTACTATGGCATGCTGGAGCCGGGCGTGGGCTATCTGCTCCTGACGCAGTTTACCGAGGACTGCTCCAAGGACGTGCGCCGCGCCATCGTCGACATGCGCCAGCAGGGCATGAAGGCACTCGTCTTCGATCTGCGCAACAACGGCGGCGGCTCGCTGGCCGAGGCCATCAAGATAGTGAACATGTTCGTGCCGAAGGGCGTGACGCTCGTTACGACGAAGGGCCGCATGAAGCGTGCCAACAACGAATATAAGACAGAGCAGGAGCCCATCGATACCGTGATGCCCGTTGCCGTGCTCGTCAACGAGAATACGGCGTCCGCCAGCGAGATAACGGCGGGCAGCCTGCAGGACCTCGACCGCGCTACCATCATCGGCACGCGAACCTTCGGCAAGGGACTGGTACAGCAGCCCGTGGAGCTTCCGCACGACGGCAGCCTCAAGGTTACCATATCCAAGTACTATATCCCCTCCGGCCGCTGCATACAGGCCATCAACTACAAGCACTCCGGCGGCGGATACAAGGAGCACATCCCGGACTCGCTGACGCATGAGTTCAAGACGAAGAGCGGACGCATAGTACGTGACGGCGGCGGCATCAAGCCGGACCTCGAGGTGAAGCCGGACAGCGTGCCCAACATCGTCTACTACCTCGGACACGGCGCACTGGACTCTACGGAGGTGGTGCACTACTACGTGGTGGACTACATCCACCGCCACGACAGCATCGCACCGGCAAGGGAGTTCCACTTGACGGACGCCGACTATGCCGAGTTCAAGAAGCAGGTGCTGGAGAGCGGTTTCAAGTACGACCGCGAGACGAGTAAGATATACGACAAACTGGTGGACGCAGCCAAGTTCGAGGGGTACTACGACGACTCCAAGGCGGAGTTTGAGGCACTAAAGACAAAGCTGCAGCACAACCTCTCCCGCGAGCTGGACAAAAACCGCACCGACATACAGCGTATGCTCGAAGGCGACATCATCAGTGCCTACTACTACCAGCGCGGCACCATAGCCCACAGCATCGACTCCGACAACCAGGTCAAAAAAGCCGTAGAGACGCTGAAACACCAATTGGCACCCCAAGCAACGAAATAACATTAACAACACTGCAACAACGCTTACTTACACCAATGGACTTTTTGGAGTGGACGCTAATGACATGTTTAACGTCAATGACTTTTTTAACGTTAATTGCCGTTAATGGACCGTTAATTGACCATTAATATTTTTGTGTAGGCTTTTGTATAGACTGTATAAAAATATTAATTAATAAATAGACGAATAAAATAATTAATGAATAATTAACGGTCCATTAATGGCTATTAACGTCCTAAAATTTCCATTAGCGTCAAAAAATAGATTGGCGTCAAAAAAGATAACATTAGTGTCCAAGCGAAGAGCCTCTTGAGGGGCATTATTGTAAATAAAAACGAGAATACCATGTCTAAAGGAAAGAAGGGCGGCAAGCGCCGCATTACCAAGCAAGTGATGACGGATAAGATTGTCACACTGTTCAATACGCATCCCGGTGAGACGTATTCGTTCAAACAAGTGTTCAAGGAGCTGCGTCTCGATACGCACCCGCTGAAGATGCTCGCCATCGACACGATGGAGGAGCTGGCGTGGGACGACATGCTACAGAAGGTGGCCGACAACGCATATAAACTCGCTACCAACGACCAGGTGATGGAGGGCACCTTCCGTGCCAAGGCCAACGGCCGCAACTCCATCGTGCCGGACGGCTCGGACAAGGCCGTCTTCGTGGCCGAGCGCAACTCCATGTTCGCCCTCGACGGCGACCGCGTGAAGTTCTGCATGATGGCGCGCCGCCCCAACCACATCCGCGAGGCGCAGGTGGTGGAGATAGTGCAGCGCAAGAAGACGCAGTTCGTGGGCCGTCTGCGCGTGGACGGTGAACTGGCGTTCCTCACGCCGCAGGAGACGATGGCCGTCGGCATCATCATACCCAAGAAGAAGCTGCACGGCGGCAAGACGGACGACCGCGTCGTAGCCAAGGTCATCGAATGGCCCGACGATCAGCACCGCAGCATACTGGCGGAAGTCGTTGACGTGCTCGGCAAGGCCGGCGACAACGACGTGGAGATGAACACCATCCTGGCGCAGTACGGTCTGCCGTACAAGTATCCGAAGGCCGTCGAGGAGGCTGCCGAGAAGATAAGTGCCGAGATAACGGAAGAGGAGATAGCACGCCGTGAGGACTTTCGCGATACCTTCACCTGTACCATCGACCCGCACGACGCCAAGGACTTCGACGATGCCCTCTCCATCAAGGTGCTCAAGGAGGCACAGCCCGCTGAGACGGGCGGCACGGAGGGTAGCCACCGCAAGCCGAAGGCAAAGCAGAGCGCACTCTACGAGGTGGGCGTACACATCGCCGACGTGTCGCACTACGTCACCGAAGGATCTATTATAGATAAGGAGGCCGTCAACCGCGCCACTAGCATATACCTCGTGGACCGCACCATACCGATGCTCCCCGAGCGTCTCTGCAACTTCATCTGCTCCCTGCGCCCCAACGAGGAGAAGCTGGCTTACAGCGTCATCTTCGAGATGGACGAGGACGCCGAGGTGAAGAACTACCGCATCGTGCACACCGTCATCAAGAGCGACCGCCGCTTCGTCTACGAAGAGGTGCAGGACATACTGGAGAAGAACGGTGTAGTCGACGGCACGGGCAAGCCGGCCACCAACATGGAGAACCCCGTGGGCGACTATGCCAAGCAGCTCGTCATCCTCGATATGCTCGCCAAGAAACTGCGCGAGAAGAGGTTCAAGAACGGTTCGGTGAAGTTCGACCGCGAGGAGATGCGCTTCGACATCGACGAGACGGGCAAGCCGATACGCTGCTACTTCAAGCGTTCCAAGGATGCCAACAAGCTCATCGAGGAGTTCATGCTCCTTGCCAACCGCACCGTGGCGGAGAGCATAGGCAAGGTGCCCAAGGGCAAGAAGGCCAAGACGCTGCCGTACCGCGTGCACGACGACCCGGACCCGCAGAAGATGGAGCAGCTCCGACAGTTCGTCACCAAGTTCGGCTACAAGATGAAGTCCACCGGTACGAAGGGTGCCACCGCACGCGCTATCAACGCCCTGATGGACGACTGCGAGAAGCGTCCCGAGGGCAACGCCATACAGCTCGTCGCCCTGCGTGCCATGATGAAGGCCAAGTACACCACGCACAACGTGGGACACTTCGGACTGGCCTTCGATTACTACACGCACTTCACCTCGCCCATACGCCGCTATCCCGACACGATGGTGCACCGCCTGCTGACGAAGTATGCCGACGGAGGACGCTCCGCCAACCGCGACCACTACGAAGAGCTATGCCGCCACTCGTCCGACATGGAACAGGTGGCCAGCAATGCCGAGCGCGACTCCATCAAGTACAAGATGGTGGAGTACATGGGGCAGTTCCTCGGCGAGGAGTTTGACGCCCACATCTCAGGCATCACCAGCTACGGCATATACGCCGAGATAGACGAGAACCACTGCGAGGGCATGGTGCCGCTGCGCGACTTGAAGGACGACTACTACGAGTTCGACGAGCGCAACTTCTGCCTGCGCGGTCGCCGTCGTCACAACAAGTACCAGCTGGGCGACAAGATACGCATCAAAGTGGCAAAGGCCAATCTGGCAAAGAAACAACTCGACTTTACAGTCGTCGAATAATATTACATGTCAACATTTAAGGAATTGGGCGTGGCAGAGGCAATCTGCCGCGCCATCGAAGAACTGGGATTCGAAAATCCCATGCCGGTGCAGGAAGCCGTAATACCGCTTCTTGCACCGAAGTGTGAAGAAACGGAAGCCGCCGGCGTGATGCCGGAGACTCCAGGTGAAGAAGCCGTACAGGAAAAACAGAAGGATATCATCGCCCTGGCCCAGACGGGTACGGGCAAGACGGCAGCCTTCGGACTGCCCCTCCTGCAGATGGTTAACCCTCAGAGCCGTGAGACGCAGGCCATCGTCCTCTCGCCCACGCGAGAGCTGTGCCTGCAGATAGCCGACGACCTGCGCGACTTCTCCAAGTACATCCCCAAGCTCAACATCGTAGCCGTCTACGGAGGCACCAGCATCCGCGACCAGATAAAGGCGCTGCACCACGGCGCACAGATTATCGTTGCCACGCCGGGCCGTCTCATCGACCTCATGGAGCGCGGCAAGGCACACCTCGATACCGTAGGCCACATCGTCCTCGACGAGGCTGACGAGATGCTCAACATGGGCTTCTCCGAGAGCATCAGTGCCATCTTCGAGGCCCTGCCCGAGGACCACCAGACGCTCCTCTTCTCCGCCACCATGAGCAAGGAGGTGGAGAAGATAGCCAAGAGCTACCTGCGCGACTATCAGGAGGTAGTGGTAGGCTCGCGCAACGAGGGTGCCGAGAACGTCAACCATATATATTATATGGTAAACGCCAAGGACAAGTACCTCGCCTTGAAGCGCGTCGTGGACTACTCGCCGCGCATCTTCGGCATCATCTTCTGCCGCACCAAGCTGGAGACGCAGGAGATAGCCGACAAGCTCATCAAGGACGGCTACAACGCTGAGGCACTCCACGGCGACCTCTCGCAGCAGCAGCGCGACCTTACCATGCAGAAGTTCCGCCAGCACCTGACGCAGCTCCTCGTGGCCACCGACGTGGCAGCGCGCGGTCTGGATGTCAACGACTTGACGCACGTTATCAACTACTCCATGCCCGACGACACCGAGTCATACACCCACCGCTCCGGCCGCACAGGCCGCGCCGGCAAGAAGGGCACGTCGATAGCCATCATACACTCGCGCGAGCAGCACAAAGTGCGTGAGGTGGAGCGCATCATAGGCAAGAAGTTCGTCGTGGGCAAGCTGCCCTCGCCGCAGGAGATATGCACCAAGCAGCTCTTCCGTGCCATCGACGAGATAGAGAAGACCGACGTCATCGACGAGCAGATAGAGCCGTTCATGGCAGAGATACGCCGCCACTTCCAGTACATCGACAAGGAGGAGATACTGAAGAAGCTCGTCTCGCGCGAGTTCGGCCGCTTCCTCGAGTACTACGCCAATGCACCTGAGATTGAAGAGGTGAAGCCATCTGAAAAGGGTCGCCGCGGCAAGGACGGCGACGGCGGACGCATAGACTGGAGCAAGAAGAAGGCTCGCGAGGGTGTCTCGAAGGGTTACGTACGTCTTGCCTTCAACCTCGGCAAGAACGACGGCTTCTACCCTGGCGAGGTGATGCAGTTCATCAACCGCAACACGCGCGGCAGCCGTCAAGACGTGGGCCACATCGACCTATTGCCTACGCTCTGCCTCGTAGAGGTGCCGGAGCACGACGCCCCGAAGCTCATCAAGGCGCTGGACGGTCAGTTCCACAAGAACAAGAAGGTTCATGTGCGTATGGACCGTGGTCGCAACGGCGAGGAAGGCAAAGGAAACGACTGGCACTCAGGCAAGGGAAAGGGTGACGATTGGAATTCCGGCAAGGGCGGCAAAGGAAAGAAGTCCAAGGCCGGAGCCAGTGAGCGCAAGGCAATCTTCGGCGAAGAAGGCCTTGGCAAGAAGAATATCTACGAAGCCCTCGCCGACCTGGAGGAGGGTTTCGCACGTCGTAAGCCAAAGAAGAAATGAACGTAGGAGTATTGCCCTTTTTCGCGCCGACGGACTGGTATGCATCGGTACTGGCCGCCGGCACGTGCAAGATAAACATAGCGGATGTGTACCGTCGCCAGACGGTGCGCAACCGTTGCGACATCGTGGGTGCCAACGGCGTGCAGACGCTGACGGTGCCCGTCACTCTGCCCGACACGGCGCGTGGTGGACGCTGCCCCATTCGTGAGGTGGTCATCAGCGACCACGGCAACTGGCGCCACGTACACTGGCAGACCCTGGCGTCGGCCTACGGCATGTCGCCCTTCTTCGACTACTACGCCGACGACATACGCCCGTTCTTCGAGGAGCGTAAATGGAAATACCTCTTCGACTACAACCTCGACATCACCGTCAAGATGCTGGAGCTGATAGGTGCCGAGGGCATAGAGGTGCAACTGACTGACGAAGCCATTGCGCAGCCGGGACAAGCTATTCAAGTCACTACAAAACAGTGCTCCTCTCCGTCCGTCCCTGTGCCCGTCAAGCCCTACTACCAGACGTTCCAGCGCCGCCACGGCTTCGTCCCCGGCCTGTCCATCCTCGACCTCCTCTTTAACGAGGGGCCCGAGGCTATAATGAAATTATTACCCAAAGAATAGGTAAGCCACTGCGATGGCTGCTATTACACCTGCCAAGTCGGCGAGCAATCCACAGCTCACGGCATGGCGGGTGTTTTTTATGCCCACGCTGCCGAAGTATACGGCGAGGATGTAGAAGGTGGTGTCCGTGCTGCCCTGGAAGATGCAGCTGAGGCGGCCAACGAAGGAGTCGGCGCCGTACGTCGTCATGGCATCCACCATCATGCCGCGTGCGCCACTGCCGGAGAGGGGCTTCATGATTGCCGTGGGCAGTGCACCGACGAAATCGGTGTTCATACCGCACGCCGCCACCGTCCATTTCACTCCGTCGATGAGGGCGTCCATAGCGCCGGAAGCGCGGAAAACACCGATTCCAACGAGGATGGCGACGAGGTACGGTATGATGCGCACGGCGGTGGTGAAGCCGTCCTTCGCTCCCTCGATGAAAGCGTCGTAGACGTTTACCTTCTTACGCACGCCGGCAGCGATGAAACCGACGATTATCGTCATCAGCAGCACGTTGGCTACGGTGGTGGAGACGCTGTTCATCATCTCCTTGTCCAACTGGGAGAAGCCCCATATTATGGCTGCCACGGCGAGGCACATGCCGCCGAGGGTAAGCACCATGACGCGGTTGAAGAGGTTGATACGCTGGTAGATACTGGTGATGACGATGCCGGCCAGCGTAGAGAAGAAGGTGGCGATGAGTATGGGGATGAAGATGTCCGTGGGCTGCGCCGCGCCCATCTGCGCGCGGTACACCATGATGCTGACGGGTATGATGGTGAGTCCCGACGTATTGAGCACGAGGAACATTATCATGGGGTTGGTGGCGCTGTCCTTCTTGGGGTTCAGCTCCTGCAGCTGCTCCATGGCCTTCAGTCCGAGAGGCGTGGCGGCGTTGTCCAGCCCGAGCATATTGGCGGCCACGTTCATGAACATGCTGCCGTAGACGGGGTGGTTCTTCGGTATGTCGGGGAACAGTTTTGAGAATACTGGCGAGAGCAGCCGTGCCAAAGCTCCGATGAGACCGCCCTTTTCGCCTATTTTCATGATGCCGAGCCAGAGGGACAGCACGCCCGTGAGACCCAGTGAAATCTCGAATGCCGTCTTGGACGACTCGAATGTGGAGTTCATCATTGCCGGGAACACGTCGACGTCGCCCAGCACTACCAGCCGGAAAACGCCGATGACGAATGCTATGGCAAAGAATGCCACAAAGATATAGTTTAGAACCATTATGGAGTTTGTTTGTATTTTAGGAAGTCTCTTCCCTAAAGAAGTTGTTGCGGTGCTCGCCGCTTAGGAATTCGTAGCCGAAGCGGCAATGTAGACACTCCTTGCGGTCGCAGTATTCGTTTTTTAGTTGTATGAGAGCTTGGGAGTCGCCGGCGGTGGCGGCATCCAGTCCGCACTCCTGCCACATGCGTACGATGTGGTTGTCCTCGGCCTTCAGCTCGGCGAGCATGTCGAAGGCGCGGTCGCAGAGCTGATCCTTGGCGTGGGTGCGTCCGTAGGCGAAGAGCACGGGGACTACGGTGTTGATGACGACGAGCGCGAGCTTCGTACCTTTTATATTATATAGCTTGCCGATGGCCTTCACGTCGGGGCAGTCGATGAGTGCGCTCAGCGAGGTGCGCCGCTCGTGGTACATCTGTGCCAGTTGCATGATGCGCACGTGGGGGAAGTTCTGTGGTCGTGTGCGGAGGTATCGCCATGCCGGTGCGCCGGTTGGTGGTAGCTGGAACTTCTTCTGCAGATAGGAGTACTCCTTGGCGTACTTGTCGTCGACGCGGTCGAGCAGTCCGGCCTGACCTATGAAGAGAGCCTCTACCTGAAAGAGGTCGTCGCGGTGGTGGTCCACGGCGCGCAGGGGCAGTAGGCGTGCCCATTCGTCGAAGGCTTCGCCGTTGATGCCGAAGCCGAAGTTGTGTGCGAGGGTGGCGAAGTATGCATCGTCCCACGATCCGTCCATCTGCCTGACGCGTTGCTCTATGGCTATGGTCTTGCGCTCCAGTCGCTCCGTCTGCAGTGCGCTCATCCAAGCGTGCACCTTCAGCGGTGGCAGCGAGGGGATTATCTCGTAGCAGGGCGGGTACTTCTCCGTGTTGAGCAGGTGGCGGTAGTCGCCCTCCAGCCCGTGGGGCATCTGTATGACGAGGGTGGGGAGGACGTAGCCTTTTGACGTAGCCACATCCATGTCAGCCTCGCACACGACGTGCATGATGACGTTGTCGTACGCTGGGTCGGAGTCGTGGCGGTGGCGGTACCAGTCGCTCGCCTTGATGTGGAGCTCCACGTTGCCCACCCAGAGCAGTCCGTCCACCTTTATCTTGGCGTTGAAGAAGTCAGGGCCGGA
Organism: Oscillospiraceae bacterium; assembly: GCA_963588475.1. Taxonomy (GTDB): domain Bacteria; phylum Bacteroidota; class Bacteroidia; order Bacteroidales; family Bacteroidaceae; genus Prevotella. The sequence goes on from CAVAHD010000064.1 coordinate 9,531, forward strand.
GTCCAGGCGGTTGTACAGTCCGGGGTTCAGCACCTCCACCGTCCGCCCGTCTGTGGTGCGCAGTTCGGCTAGGGGCAGCAGTTTGTGGCGCCACGCATAGTGGAGCAGTCCTTCCGGTCCGCCTTTCGGGCAAGGACCGTCGGGGGTAGTTGCGTTGTTATGTCCGTTACTCGGCTTCATTGCGCTGGCGCAGTTTACGCTGGTATTTACTCTCCTTTGCCGGCTTTGCCTCGGCGGCTTCGTTGTCGTCGCGGCTGTCCTTGGCAGGCTTTCCCTCAGCGGTGCAACCCTCCACGATAATGACGAATTCGCCCTTCGGCTCGTGCTCATTGAAGTGCTCCAGCACGTCGGCCACGGTGCCGCGGACGCTCTCCTCGTATACCTTGGAAATCTCGCGGCAGGCGCTGATGCGACGGTCCGGGCCGAAGAACTCGGCAAACTGCTCGAGCGTCTTCACCACGCGGCGTGGTGACTCGTATATTATCATGGTGCGTGGCTCCGTGGCCAGCTCCTGCAGGCGCGTCTGTCGTCCCTTCTTTTGCGGTAGGAAGCCCTCGAAGCAGAACTTGTCGCACGGCAGTCCGCTGCTGACGAGTGCCGGCACGAAGGCCGTGGCACCAGGCAGTGTCTGCACCTCTACGCCAGCCTCTACAGCCTCGCGTACGAGGAAGAAGCCGGGGTCGCTGATGCCCGGTGTGCCGGCATCGGTGATGAGGCACACCTGTTCGCCTGCCAACAGGCGGTCCACCACGGCGCGCGACGTGCCGTGTTCGTTGAATTTATGGTGCGCCATGAGGCGTTTGTCGGTGATGTCGAAGTGCTTGAGCAGTATGCCGCTCGTGCGTGTGTCCTCGCAGAGGATGAGGTCGGCCTCCTTGAGCAGGCGTATGGCACGGAAGGTCATGTCCTCCATGTTGCCGACGGGGGTGGGGATGAGATATAGCATTAATTCATAATTCTTAATTCGTAATTCATAATTGCCGTGCGGCAGTTTTATGTACTTTTGCCCTTACAGGGCGCGTAGATACAATCAACGCTAACCCAGGGCGTTGCCCTGGGCTATGTAG
>CAVAHD010000065.1:0-10525 GCA_963588475.1 Oscillospiraceae bacterium
AGGACAGTTGGATAGAGGGTGCGGTAGACTTCATCTACGGTCAGGGAAATGTATACTTCGACCAGGATACCATTAATGTCGTGCGCAAGAGCGGCGGCTACATCGTGGCTCCTAACCACGCCGAAGGCACCACATGGGGATACGTCTTCATGAACAATGTCATCACTGCCCCCGGCAATCCTTCTGAAACAGACGTATGGCTGGGACGCCCTTGGCATGAATCTCCTATTACGGTATTCATCAATACGAAGTCGTACATCAAAATTCCGGCAGGTGGCTGGTATCCAACAATGGGTGGTCTGCCAAAGCTTTGGGCCGAGTACAACACTATGGACGGCAACGGTAACCCGATGGACTTGAGCCACCGCATCACGGAGTACTATTACTATAAGGACGATGCTAAGACAGAAAAGGTGACGGGCCATAGCGAGAAGGCTGTACTCACGGCCGAGGAAGCCGCACAATACACTATTAAGAACGTGCTCTCTGGCATTGACGCATGGCAGCCAGCACTTATGACCGAGGCTTGCGTCCAACCGAAAGTTGTCATTGACGGCAGTGAATTAGAATGGAACGCCGTGCCTTATGCCATCTGCTATGTAGTGACAGCAGACGACGAGGTCCTCGGATTTACCACTGACACACGTGCTGATGTTCCTGTAGCTTACCAAGGCAAGACCATCAAGGTGCAAGCCGTAAACGAATATGGCGGCTTGAGTGCCTATGGCGTAGCCGAAAAGGCAAGCACTGTCATGGTTGTCCAGACGGAAAAAGTCAGCGATGATGACGCTTGGTATAGCGTGAGTGGACAAAAAGTACCGACATCACACCTTCATAACGGTATCTACATACACAAAGGAAAGAAGGTCGTATTCTAATCCAACAAAAAAGGGGCTGCCCCTTTTCTATATGTTTGTTGGCTGGTGCTTAAAAAACTATAAATAATGGCCAATATTGCCCAAAAGTTTTGCTAACTTGCAAAAAATCACTAACTTTGCCACAGCACTCCGCTCATGGCGACGATTGGGCTTGAGCAATAACTAAACAATTAGACAAAGAAAAGGAAAAAGAAAAATGAAAAAAGTACTTATTTATACTGCACTGGTTGCCGGATGTGTCGGCATCAGCAGCTGCGCAAGCAAGAAGGACCTCTTGGCTTGCCAGAGTGAGAACAAGACGCTCAGCGCTTCCTATCAGGATGCACGCGAACAGTTGGCTGCAGCCAATACGCGCATTGCCAGCCTGCAGGACCAGCTTAACTCTTGCGAGAAGACTAATACGACACTACAGAAGAGCCTGGAGCAGAGTCTTAACAACGTTAGCAGCAACAGCGTCAACATCACCAAGCTTGTTGACCAGATTAACGAGTCGAACCAATACATCCGTCACCTCGTGGAGGTGAAGTCGAAGTCTGACTCGCTCAACCTAGTTCTGACCAACAACCTCACACGCTCTCTCTCTAAGGAAGACCTCAAGGACGTGGACGTGCAGGTGCTCAAGGGTGTGGTTTACATCTCGCTCTCTGACAATATGCTCTACAAGAGCGGTTCGTTCGAAATTAGCGACGCCGCTGGCGCTACACTGGCCAAGATTGCTAAGATCATCAAGGACTACAGCAACTACGACGTGCTCATCGAGGGTAACACCGATAACGTGCCTATCAGCAAGACGAACATCCGCAACAACTGGGACCTCTCTTGTCTGCGCGCATCCAGCGTAGTGCAGGCACTGCAGAACAAGTATGGCGTAGACCCGAAGCGTCTGACAGCAGGCGGTCGTGGCGAGTATAATCCGGTGGCTGACAATGCAACGGCTGCAGGTAAGGTGAAGAACCGCCGCACGCAGATTATCATCACACCGAAGCTCGACGAGTTTATGGAACTCATCGGTAAGGCTCCAGAGGAAGCACAGCAGTCGGCTCAGTAATAGGACGGACAACGTATACCTTATTTATATATGAGGAACGACACAGATAAGGGAGACCCACACGGGTCTCCCTTTTTTTATGCTGAAAGGCAAAAAATAATCGTTCCCTCTTGGCGCATCCGAATTTTATTTGTACCTTTGTACAACAAAAAGTAACAGTAATTATTATCTAATTAAATCTAAACAAAAAACAACAATGGAAAAACAAGAACAAGCACCACAGATGCAGATTGATATTCAGCCAGAAGTAGCAAAAGGCATTTACAGCAACTTCGCCATCATCTCACACTCTCACGCAGAGTTCGTAGTTGACTTGGCTTCTGCTCTCCCTGGCACACCAAAGGCTCAGGTAGTATCACGTGCCATCCTCGCTCCAGAGCACGCAAAGCGTCTGCTCTTCGCTCTGCAGGAGAACGTCGTACGTTACGAGAAGGAATTCGGCACTATCGACCTCGGCCAGCCACAGCAGCCACAGCAGCCTCAGGGACCACTCACAGCAGACCCCTTCAGCAATAATGGCGGTGAGGCGTAAACACCTCTTATGACACAAGGAAAAATTTATATACAGAACCTGCGGCTGCACGCTTTCCATGGCGTGTTGCCGCAGGAACGCGTTGTAGGCAACGACTACGTTATAAACGTGACGGTGGACTATCCGCTCGATGCCGCAGGCGAGAGCGATGACGTGGCAGACACGCTGAACTATGCGGAGTTGGCCGATGTCATAAAGGAAGAAATGGCGGTGCAGAGCAACTTGTTGGAACATGTTGTGGCGCGCATCGCAAAGGCTGTACTCAAGCGGTTCGTAGCGGCTGAGACTGTGGAGATAGACCTCCGGAAGATAGCACCGCCGATGCCGGTGGACGCAGACGGCGCAGGGGTGCGACTGAAGATGACGAGAGAGTAGAATAACATAAAAGAGCATAAAAGTAAAAAGGGGTAGGAGAGGGGAGGAAGCAAACTTAACAGACCAACAATGAAGATAGGATTCGATAACGACAAATACATACGTATTCAGTCGGAACATATAAAGGAACGCATTGCGCAGTTCAAAGGAAAACTGTACCTTGAGCTGGGCGGAAAACTCTTTGACGACCACCACGCCAGTCGTGTGTTGCCAGGTTTTCAGCCAGACTCGAAGTTGAGAATGTTCAGCCAAATCAGCGACCAGATAGAGATTGTCATCGTGATAAGCGCTGAGGACATTGAGAAGAACAAGGTGCGCGCCGACCTCGGCATCACCTACGACGAGGACGTGCTGCGTCTGCGTGGTGAGTTCCAAGGCCGTGGCTTCATGGTGGGCAGTGTCGTGATTACCCACTACAACGGTCAGCATGCCGCCGATGCCTTCCGTCAGCGTCTGGAGCGACAGGGGATAAAGGCTTACTATCACTACCTTATAGATGGTTATCCACACAACGTCGACCTCATCGCCAGCGACAGCGGCTTTGGCAAGAACGATTACGTAGAGACGGAACGTCCCCTCGTTATAGTTACGGCACCGGGCCCGGGCTCGGGTAAGATGGCGGTGTGCCTCTCGCAGTTGTACAACGAGCACAAGCGCGGTGTGGAAGCAGGGTATGCAAAGTTCGAGACCTTCCCCGTATGGTCACTGCCGCTGAAGCATCCAGTAAATATCGCATACGAAGCGGCGACGGCTGACCTGAACGATGTCAACATGATTGACCCGTTCCATCTGGAGGCATACAACAAGATTGCCATCAACTACAACCGCGACATAGAGATATTCCCAGTGCTCAACGCCATATTCGAGGGTATCTACGGACACAACCCGTACAAGTCGCCCACGGATATGGGAGTCAACATGGTCGGGTTCTGCATCTCTGATGACAAAGCTTGCTGCGAAGCGTCGTGCGACGAGATAATACGACGTTACTACGATGCCACCAACAAGTTCGCTAACGGAGCGGACAACGAGAAAGAGGTAGAAAAAATAAAACTCCTCTTCAAGCAGGCACGCATTACGACGGATACACGACAGGTCACCGTGGCGGCAAAGAAACGCCAAGAAGAGGTGGGCAAGCCGTGCGCTGCCATCCAACTGGCGGACGGTATCATCATAACGTCGAAGTCGACGGAACTGCTCGGTCCAAGTGCAGCGCTGATTATCAATGCAACAAAGCACCTCGCCGGTGTGGACCATGACAAGCGTCTCATTCCGCAGGAGATGATAGAGCTGATTCAGAAGACGAAGATAGACTACCTGGGCGGCAACAATCCGCGTCTGCATACCGACGAAGTGCTCGTGGCACTATCCGTGCTCAGCGAGAATTCCGAAGACTGCCGAAAGGCTCTGGCACAGTTGCCGGCACTGCGCGGTTGTCAGGTGCACTCCACAGTGATGCTGTCGGAAGTGGACCGTAAGATATTCAAAAAACTCGGTGTGGGACTGACTTGTGACCCCGTGAAAAAGAGATAGCGCAACTGCTGCTTCTGTATTCGCGTTCACTTAATAAACTCTAAAAATATCGCGCTTACATTAAGAAATTGTGAAGAAATGTGTATCTTTGCATCTGTATGCTTAGAAGAGATGTTATAATAGCCATACTGTTGACGTTCTCAGCTGTATTTAATATAGCTGAGGCAAAGCAGTTTACGCTCGTTATTGATGCGGGACATGGTGGACACGACGCTGGCGCGATAGGTTCGTTCTCAAAGGAGAAAGATATCAATCTGCGCACGGCATTGGCGTTCGGTAGATACGTGGAGCAGCATGCTCCGGATGTGAAGGTTATATACACCCGTAAAACGGACACATTCGTGACGCTCCATGGCAGAGCAGACATTGCTAACAAGGCCAAGGCTGACCTATTCATCAGTATACATACTAATGCCCTGCCCGGTGGACGCATATCACGTGGACTGGAGACCTATACTCTCGGTATGCACCGTGCCAGCGACAACCTCGACGTGGCGAAACGAGAGAACAGCGTAATCCTCGTCGAGAAGGACTATAAGGAACGCTACCAGGGCTTCGATCCGAACTCGTCCGAGAGCTATATCATCTTCGAGTTCATGCAGGACAACAATATGCAGCGCTCCGTAGACTTGGCGAGTCTGGTGCAGAGAAACGTATGCTCCACGGCCTCGCGCCCTAACAAGGGAGTGAAGCAGGCGGGATTCCTCGTGTTGCGCGAGACGTCAATGCCCAGTTGCTTGATAGAGCTTGGCTTTATCTCCACGCCCGACGAGGAGAGATTGCTCAACGATGCGCAAGGGGTAGACAATATAGCACGCGGCATCTACCAGGCATTCGCTTCGTATAAGAATAAGTACGACAGCAACGCCACGTCAACGCTGACGGCTATTGTGCCGCCAAAGGAAACTCCGGCCGACAGTCCAAAGAAAGTGGAAGAAGCTGCACCTACAAAGACGGAGTGTGAAGCACCTAAGGACGATGTGCAGGAAAATACACCACAAAAGGTGGACGCTACGAACCTGCCGGTGTTCAAGGTGCAGGTGTTTGTCGCCCCCAGTGTTCTAAAGAAGTCTGATTCGCGTTTTAAGGGGCGCACAGACTGCGACTACTACAAGGAGAGCGGCATGGTGAAGTATACCGTTGGTGAGTCCGTAAACTACAACGAAATCTACAGACTGAGGAAAGAAATCCTCTCTGCCTTCCCCGACTGCTTCATAGTGGCATTCAAAAACGGAGAAAAGATGAACGTCAACGAGGCGATAAGGGAGTATAAAGCTAATAAGAATAGGTAACAGAAGCATAAGCACAATGAAGAAATATTTTACAAACGAGGTGAAGATTGCTATAGTCGCCATTGTGGCACTCGTGGCATTGTTTTTCGGAATGAACTTTCTGAAAGGTCTTAGCATGTTCAGCCAGAACTCAACCTACAAGATTGCTTTCAGCGACTTGAAAGGACTCGCCAAGACCACTCCCGTCTATGCTGACGGTTATAAAGTGGGTGCTGTGGCCGACATCACGTACGACTATGAGAAGCACGGAAACATAATGGTGACCATAGACGTCGACCCGAAGCTGCGCATCCCCGTTGGTACAACGGCGTGTGTGGAGCGCGACTTGATGGGCAATATGAACGTGACGCTGCTCTTTGCCAACAATCCACGCGAGCGTGTGGAAGAAGGCGGCACTATACAAGGCATTGAGGCCGGAAGCATGATGGGTAGTCTGCAACAGATGCTGCCAGCCGTGCAGCAGATGTTGCCGAAGCTAGACAGCATCCTCACCAACATCAACGCCATTCTCAGTGACCCGGCTCTGCGCAACATCGTACACAACGCCGACGCTACGATGGCTAACGTAAAGGTGTCGTCAGCAGAACTGCAGACTCTTATGAAGACGCTCAACGCCAACGTACCGGGACTGCTCGACAAGGCTGACAAGACGATGGCTAACACAGAGACTCTGACTGGCAACCTCGCAGATTTGGACCTACAGGGCACATTGGCAAAGGTAAACAGTACCCTTGACAACGTACATCAGTTAACCGAGTCGCTCAACAGCAAACAAGGCACCCTCGGACTGCTGATGCATGACCCTGCACTTTACAACAACCTCAACTCAACGATGATGCATGCAGACTCGTTGATGATAGACTTAAAAGCATATCCGAAGCGTTACGTACACTTCTCCGTTTTTGGTAAGAAGGACAAATAAAGGATGAAGGATAGCAAATCTCTCTGGGCCTCGTGCCAGAAGTACATAGAAGCGAATGTAGAGCCGGCTGAATACAGTCGACTCTTTTCGCACGTGTCCTTTGCGCATTTCAGAGTGGCTGACAAGATGCTGGTGCTCAACGTGCCCAGCGCATACATCAGCGAAGAGATAGAAAGCCGACATCTGGACTTGATGCGCGTAGCCATTTTCAATACGTTCGGAAAGATAAGGCTCGGATGGAATATCGCTGTAGTGGAGTCGCAGCAGAGTACGCGCGGCAAGGGACTGGTCGTGGAAGGAAACGATGAGACGAAAGCTCCTGACGCCAGTATCGCGGCTGCCAGTAATGGACTGAAGTCAAACGCCGCCGCTGCCGCGAAGACACTGGGTGACTCTATGGCTGGCGTAGAAGAACTGGGAGTGGCTCCCGGTTCGGCGCAAACCAAACATCTTGCTCCCATAGACTCGCAACTGAATCCTAGCCAGACGTTCCGCACCTTTATGGAGGGAGACAGCAATAAATTGTCGCGCTCGGTCGGATTGTCCATAGCCGAGCACCCGAACACGTCGCAATTCAACCCAATGTTCATCTTCGGGCCATCCGGCTGCGGAAAGACGCATTTGGTCAATGCTATAGGAAATCATTGTAAGAAGATTTACCCGGACAAACGAGTGCTCTACGTGAGCGCAAGAACGTTTCAGGTGCAGTATAGCAATGCCGTAATGCAGAAGCAGGTAAACAACTTCATCGCTTTCTACCAGACCATAGATGTGCTCATCGTAGACGACGTGCAGGAGTGGATGTCTGCAACGAAGACGCAGGATACGTTCTTCCATATCTTCAACCACCTTTTCCGACTTAACAAGCGAATCTTCCTCATCAGCGACCGCCCACCGGTGGAGCTGGAAGGTATGAACAAACGCCTTCTGACGAGATTCTCGCAGGGACTGTTGGCCGAGATGGAGAAACCGAACAAACAGCTATGCGTTGACATCCTGCACAAGAAGATTTCCAAAGACGGACTGCACATGTCGGAAGATGTGCTCAACTACATCGCCCAGACCGCTAACGGGTCGGTGCGTGAACTGGAGGGCATTGTAAATTCCCTCGTCGCGTACAGTATAGTATATAATTGTAGCATTGACATGCGCCTAGTGGAACGCCTCGTGAAGCGTGCCGTTAAGACAGACGACGAGCCCATCACCGTTGACGAAATACTGGATAGGGTGTGCCGTCACTACGAAGTGACCCCAAACGCCGTAAAGGGAAAATCCAGAAAGCGCGAACTTGTCGTGCCAAGGCAAATCGCCATGTTCCTGTCGAAGAAATATACAAATATCCCAGCAGCGCGCATAGGTAGGATGATAGGTTCGCGCGACCACAGTACTGTATTGCACAGTATAGCACAGGTGGAGAAAAAAATCAAGAAAGACAAGGTCTTCGCAGAAGAAATGTCAAAAATAGAAGCATCGCTCAAGATAAAATCTACCGAGCCGAATAAAGCAGCTTGTTAATATATTTAACAACTGTCTGTTATAATATAGTTAAAAGTCAACAAAATTGTTAAAAGCCGAAGGACTTTGTGACAATTTGTTGGCTTTTTCAATGTTTTTTTTGTAACTTTGCAATCGAATGTAAAACAGTCCCCAACTTTCGTAATGATTTTTATTTAGGGACGCGATAGTTACTAGCCAATGAGTTTTAAAAAAATAAAGATATTATCTACAGTTATGCTTGTGCTGTTTTGTGCCGCACCAACGATGGCGCAGGACATGCTTGCAAAGCAGGCGCCAGTCGACAGACGTATGAGAGCGCTTGATACGTTAGCACTTCGATCAACAATAGAACGCGAAGAAGCCAACAACCCTTCTGCAGCATTGTATGAAGACTGGGACAACCATTACGCACATCGCGCCACGGAACTCCCGGACTCTTTCAGAATAAGCCTCAAGCATTTCTGTATGCCAACAGTAAGCCGAGTCGTTACGAGTAACTTCGGCTCACGATGGGGTAGGGCGCACAAAGGACTTGACATCAAAGTCTACATCGGCGATACTATCCGCGCAGCGTTCTCTGGTAAGGTGCGCATGGTGAAGTATGAGGGAGGCGGCTACGGTAAGTACGTCGTAATCCGTCATAACAACGGACTCGAAACCATCTACGGTCACATGAGTGCTCAGCTCGTTGAAGAAAATCAAGTGGTGAAGGCTGGTGACCCTATCGGTCTCGGTGGTAACACTGGACGAAGCACTGGTTCACACTTGCACTTTGAAACACGTATCTGCGGTGTTGCTATAAATCCCGCATTGCTCTTTGATTTCCGTAATCAAGATGTCGTAGGCGACTATTATGTATTCCGTAAGGATACATATCAGGAAGAAGGCGCAGAAGCCAACCACCTTCGTGGTAAAATCGGAAACGGTGGATATGTGGCATCTGACGTACGTGGCGAGACCGCTCCTGGTGGAGGGGAAGTTCGTCAGAGGGTTCTTCCTGCAAGCAAGATGCAGAGCGGAGAGACACGCTACCACAAGGTTTCTGTCGGAGAGACACTCTATGGCATTGCCAAGAAGCGTGGCATAACGGTAGAGACGCTCTGTAAGCTCAACCACATTACTCGCGACGTAAAGGTACGTCCGGGACAGCTGCTTCGCTACTCATAAGCTAAGTAGGCAAATTACAAATGAATCTCCTTTCGTAATCAACAAAACATAACTTTGCATTAGAACCTCTTCAGACGTGAGTCTCGAGAGGTTTTTTTGTTTCATTTAACTACTCAAACAGATGGCAGATATATCAAGTACACAGAATCCGAAGATAAAGCATATTGCACTATTGCAGCAAAAATCATCCGAACGCCGTAAGTCCGGACTTTTCGTAGTGGAAGGTCAGCGGGAACTTGGACATTGTCTAGCGGCAGGATATGAAATAGAAAGCATATACGTACTCGAAAGTCAGCAAGAACGTCTCTGTTCAGGCAATGCTGCGCAGGCAGTGGTTGATGCTGACGGCAATGTGTCGTTAGGGGATATATATAATAAAGTGAAGGTGAATACTGTCACACCGCAAGTCTATGAGAAGATTGCCTACCGCGGTTCCACGGAAGGCATTCTGGCTGTCGTGAAGACGAAACAGCATACGCTTGCAGATTTGAAACTGACAGAAAACCCTCTCGTCATAGTGCTTGAGGGAGTGGAGAAGCCTGGTAATTTAGGCGCAATATTGCGAACTGCCGATGCTGCAGGCGTGGATGCCGTACTCGTGTGCGACCCGCTGACTGACCTTTACAACCCCAACCTTATCCGTAGTGCGATAGGAGCTATATTCACAGTACCAGTAGCTACGTGTACTTCTGAAGAGTGTATAACATATTTAAAGGAAAGAGGTATAAAGATACTTACTGCACAACTTCAAGACTCACGCCCGTATTATGACCAGGATATGACCGCTGCAACCGCAATAGTCATGGGAACTGAGTCGACGGGCCTCACGGATATCTGGCGCAAAGCTGCCGATGCCCACATACGAATACCCATGTTAGGAAAATTGGACTCATTAAATGTCAGTGTAAGCACCGCCATATTGGTCTACGAGGCGGTAAGGCAGCGTAGTGAGAAGTAAACGCTTTTTTTTGTGGACAAATCTGATCTTGCCTTGATTCGCATCAAATAAACGGGCTATTTTGTATTGTTTTCGTAACTTTTTTGCAAAAAAGCTTGCACGGTTCGAAAAAAGTCTGTACCTTTGCACTCGCTTTTGAAAACAAGCTAACTTGTTAACAAACTTACAAAGATGCTTAGCTCGAAAGCGACTAAAGAAAGAGTTCTTTGAAAAGATTTACATAAACAGAAAGTAGTAGTACAAGAAGCGAAACTACTTCAAGGTTTAACAATAAACTGCGAAATAGTTTTGGGTAGAAAACAAAAGTTTCTACAAACCAGTCA
>CAVAHD010000066.1:0-10398 GCA_963588475.1 Oscillospiraceae bacterium
CATTCATTAGCGTCAAAAACATTCATTGGCGTTAAAATGTCATTGGCGTTCTAAGTTTCCACCGCCACGGAATCTTTCTTGATGCTGTCCGCCGGAGCGGCATCGTTAAAAGCGTGGGCCACTGGGCTGACCATTATTGCCGCCACCGGGCTGTCCGCCTGCGCCTGCACCGCCGCCCATGCCGCTGTTGTAGTCGTGCCGCTGGCAATGACGAGTCCGCCGCTGATGGTGAGGGTGGAGTTGGAGTCGATGCCGTCGTTGTTCGTGCCCATGGCGAAGACGTTGCCACCGCTGATGGTGAGTGCCTTAGCGGAGTTGATGGCATCGTCGTAGCAGTAGGGTTACCGTGACACCGCTGACGTCGCCCGTGTATGAGGCTGACGTGCCGTTGAACGTGATGGCCACTTCGTTGGTGAACTCGTTGTTCTCGATGTAGTCTTCATAATTGTCTGCCGTCTCATCCGACGGGATGGTCTCGTCAGATTCCGTCAAGGCTGTCTCGTCGATGGCGATGTTCATGGACGTGAGGTCTGAGATGGACGCTGCCGGGGTGACAGTTGAGGAGCTGCCAGTCTGGTTGCCGCCGTTTTGGGTAGTGTCGTTGCCCGTAATGTCATTGGTAAAGTCAGAGTCGGGTGAGCAGGCCGCCAGTAGCGACGCTGCGCAAATAAGAGAAACATATAACTTTTTCATAACTGTATGTGTTTGTTGGTTTATGCGGCAAAATTATATTGTTCTATACGAATAGCCAAATTTATTCAACGAACACCGAGATTTTAAAAACGAAAGTCCCTGCAGTGTATTACCACTACAGGGACTCTTTTTATTTATATAGTCTACGACGTGCCAAAAACACGTCTATGACGTACGAGCGTATTACTTGCTCAGAGCGAGAGCTACGTTAACGGCGCATGCTACGGTGCAGCCTACCATTGGGTTGTTACCGATGCCGAGGAAGCCCATCATCTCTACGTGTGCAGGTACTGAAGAAGAACCAGCGAACTGAGCGTCAGAGTGCATACGGCCCATGGTGTCGGTCATACCGTAAGAAGCAGGACCTGCGGCCATGTTGTCCGGGTGCAGGGTACGACCCGTACCGCCACCTGAAGCTACTGAGAAATATGGCTTGCCAGCCAGAACGCGCTCCTTCTTGTAGGTGCCAGCTGTTGGGTGCTGGAAGCGGGTTGGGTTGGTAGAGTTACCTGTGATAGAAACGTCTACGTTCTCCTTCCACATGATGGCAACGCCCTCGCGAACGTCGTCAGCGCCGTAGCAGTTCACCTTAGCACGTGGACCGTTAGAGTAAGCCTTTGTCTTAACGACCTTCAGCTCGCCAGTGTAGTAGTCGAACTGCGTCTGTACGTATGTGAAACCGTTGATACGGCTGATGATCATGGCAGCGTCCTTGCCCAGACCGTTCAGGATGACACGGAGAGGCTTCTGACGTACCTTGTTTGCCATCTCGGCAATCTTGATGGCACCCTCAGCAGCAGCGAAAGACTCGTGGCCAGCCAGGAAGGCGAAGCACTCTGTCTCCTCGCGGAGCAGACGGGCAGCGAGGTTACCGTGGCCGATACCAACCTTACGGTCGTCAGCTACAGAGCCAGGGATACAGAATGACTGCAGACCGATGCCGATAGCCTCGGCAGCGTCAGCAGCTGTCTTGCAGCCCTTCTTCAGAGCGATAGCAGAACCTACTACGTAAGCCCACTTAGCGTTCTCGAAGCAGATCATCTGAGTCTCCTCACATGTCTTGTATGGGTCCAGACCAGCCTTCTCGCAGATCTCGTTAGCCTCTTCGATGGAAGAAATACCGTTCTCGTTCAGGGCAGCGAGCACCTGCTTCATGCGACGGTCCTGTGATTCAAATTTTACTTCTCTTATCATAGTTGTGTTTCCTCCTCTTAATTAGTTTTTACGTGGATCAATGAACTTAACAGCACCCTGCTCCGGTGTTGTGCGACCGTAGGTACCTGTTACCTGCTTGAGGGCCTCGTTGGCGTCTACGCCCTTCTTCACTGCGTCCATGAACTTGCCCATGTGGACGAACTCATAACCGCACACCTCGTTGTCCTCGTCGAGGAACTGCTTTGTGATGTAACCCTCTGTGAGCTGGAGGTAGCGTGTGCCCTTAGCCTTTGTGCCGTACAGAGTACCGCACTGGCTTACCAGACCCTTACCGAGGTCCTCGAGACCAGCACCGATAGCGAGACCACCCTCAGAGAAGGCAGACTGTGTGCGGCCGTATACTATCTGAAGGAAAAGCTCACGCATGGCAGTGTTGATGGCGTCGCAAACGAGGTCTGTGTTCAGAGCCTCGAGGATTGTCTTGCCAGGAAGAATCTCAGATGCCATAGCTGCTGAGTGAGTCATGCCGGAGCAACCGATTGTCTCTACGAGAGCCTCTTCGATGATGCCGTCCTTCACGTTCAGGGAGAGCTTGCAGCAACCCTGCTGAGGAGCGCACCAACCGATGCCGTGGGTCATGCCAGAGATGTCCTTGATTTCTTTTGCCTGAATCCACTTACCCTCTTCCGGGATTGGAGCAGGTCCGTGGTTAGGACCTTTGGCAACGACACACATGTCGTTGATTTCCTTTGTGTAAATCATACTTGTTTTTGTTAATAAGATAAATTATAAAAGTGTTCACAATGTTTTCTGGAGCGCAAAGTTAAGCATTTTATTTCAAATCGGAGCATTCTTTTTGCCCGTTTCGGCATTTTTTAGCACAATTGAAACGAAAATTGCGGAGTTTTGCAAAAAAAATTGTACTTTTGCAATGCAGAAATTACACAATTCTACAAGCCGCAAGACGGCAAACGCCGCGGCTGCCACTATACGATTAACCACCACACGCAATCAATATGACAGTCAACATAACCGACAACGACCTGCGCAACGCCGCCACGGAGGGCATCGACACCTTCCTGCAGCTCATCATAGACCGCACGAAAGAAGCCGCCGGAGGAGAGCTCTCCGCCGACACGATGGCCCAGCTCACCCCCTCGCAGATAACTCTGCTGGGCTATGCTGCCCTGCGCGACGAGCTGATGGACGGGGGCTTCATACAGCTCATCTACAACGGATGGGGACCGTTCTTCTTCCACAACCCCTTCGATCTGGCCGTCAGACAGTGGGGAGCCATAGACCTCTGCCGTCTGATGCGACGCGTGAAGAAGCAGTATATGAAGCACCGCAGCGAGATAGAACAGGAGATGAGCGACGAGGACTTCATGGCACTCTACGAGAAAATGCCGGAGTTCGACGACTTTGACGACGAGTTCGTCACCAACGAAGAGCAATGGACCGAAACCGTTGCACGCTACGTGGACGAACACCTCACAGACTTTGTCAACATAATATAAAAAACAAGCAACCATGGCAAAGAAACAAGTAAAGAAAGACACGCAAGTACGCATCAAGAACAAGAAGGCCTCCTTCGACTACTTCTTCGTAGACACGTACACCGCCGGCATCGTACTTACCGGCACTGAGATAAAGAGCATACGCGAGGGAAAGGCATCGCTCGTCGACACGTTCTGTTACGTGCACAACGGAGAGATGTGGGTGAAGGGCATGAACATCTCGCCCTACTTCTACGGCTCATACAACAATCACGAGGCAAAGAGAGACCGCAAGCTGCTGCTCAACAGGAAAGAGATACAAAACCTCGTGGAGGACACGAAGTCGCCCGGTTTCACCATCGTGCCCACCTTACTATATATAGACAACAACGGACGCGCAAAGCTGAACATCGCTCTCTGCCGAGGAAAGAAGGAATTCGACAAGCGCGAAACGCTGAAGGAGAAGCAAGACCGACGGGAAATGGACCGTGCAATGAAGCACTACTAAACAATTCATAATGCAGAATTCATAATGCATAAACTTATTACCATACTTGGCCCTACGGCATCAGGGAAGACGCGCATTGCCGTCGAACTGGCCAGACGTCTCGACGGAGAGATAATCTCCGCCGACTCAAGGCAAGTGTACCGACGGATGAACATCGGAACCGGCAAGGACCTCTCCGACTACGACTACACCAACCCCGACGGCACCCAGGGGCACGTACCGTACCACACCACAGATATCTGCGAGCCTGGCACGAAGTACAACCTGTTCCAGTATCAGAAGGACTTCCTTGCTGCGTACGACGGCATTCAGTCGCGCGGCAAGCAGCCTATCCTATGCGGAGGAACGGGACTATACATAGAGTCGGTACTGAAGGGCTACCAGCTGTCGCCCGTGCCGCAAAATCCCGAGCTGCGACAGGAGTTGGAGGGAAAGACACTCGAAGAGCTCACCGACATTCTAACGAAGCTAAAGCAGCAGACGGGTAGCAACATGCACAACCGCACCGACGTGGACACGGCGCAACGGGCCATCAGGGCTATCGAGATAGAGCAATACAACGTGCTCCACCCCACTCCACTAAGACCTGCGCCTGCCGTGCCGTCGACAATTATCGGCGTGAACATCGATCGACAGTTGCGCCGCGACAAGATAACACGACGGTTGCGCGCCCGTCTGGACGAGGGGATGGTGGACGAAGTGAAGGGGCTGCTCGCCGAAGGCATCCCGCCGGAAGACCTCATCTACTACGGTTTGGAGTACAAATACCTAACACTCTATGTCACCGGCCAACTGGCGTACGACGACATGGTGTCGCAACTGGAAACGGCAATACACCAATTTGCAAAAAGACAAATGACGTGGTTCCGTGGAATGGAACGCCGTGGTTTCCACATCAACTGGATTGATGCTCCGCAATCACAAGATGAATTGGACAAAGCAATAGAAAACATTGTTTTAATTCATAATTCATAATGCAAAATGCATAATTAAGCTCCGCTTGAAATGTATTGGCACATCCGTCTGGATGGTAATTATGAATTTTGAATTATGAATTTTGAATTATGAAGACTTGCGTAATTTACTGCCCCTCACACCGACTGTTCACCTCTCCGCAAAAGAGGCGCGACAAGATAGCCGCACTACTGGACGAGTGCAGCGTGGAGTATGACATGGTGCAAAGCGAAAACGCTCAGAGCGTCAAACGACTCGTCATGATGATGGTGAACAACGGGTACGACAACATCATCATTGCTGGGGGCGACGCCGCGCTCAACGATGCAGTAAACTGCCTCATGAAGATGGAGAAACACGTGCGGGACAGTATCGCTATAGGACTCATACCCAACGGCACCATCAACGACTTCGCCGCCTACTGGGGATTCAACTACGACGACCCACGGCACGCCATAGAAAGCATCGCAAGACGCAGAATAAGGAAGGTGGACGTCGGCTTCATACGCTACACCGACACGAGGAACAACGGGCACATGCACTACTTCATCGACTGCGTAAACATCGGACTGCTTGCACGCATACAGAAGCTGCGACTGCAGGCACGCCACACGCTCGTCTCACGAAGACTATCGTACGCCGTCTCCATGGTCTGCCTCGTATTCCAAAAGCTATTCTACAAGGTGACCTACCGCCTCAACGACGTTACCGAGCGCCACCGCATCACTACCCTGTGCATAGGAAGTGCGTGGGGCTACGGACAACTGCCCAACGCCGTGCCGTACAACGGCATGCTCGACGTGACGGCGGTAAGGACTTCGCCATGGACACAATTCTCCAGCGCCGTCTTCCTGTTCCTACGTGGAAAGTTCCTGAACCACAAACGCATTCTGCCCTACCGCACACGGAAGATGGAACTGGAGTCAGAAAGCAAACTGCCCATAAGCATTGACGGCAGACCAGAGCCGTCCCCCCTTGGACCTATCACCATCGGCATTCTGCCGGAGGAAATAAACTTCATCATCGAAAAATAGCTCTTTGAGCACATACTCTTTACAATACTCTTTGAGCACATATTCCTTATATATACGCAAGAAAATGCAATACCTCGAGCTTCTCTCACCGGCCAAAAACCTTGAATGCGGCAAAGCTGCCATAGACCACGGTGCCGATGCCGTCTACATCGGAGCGAGCCGCTTCGGAGCCAGGGCAGCCGCAGGCAACACCATAGAGGACATTGCCGAACTGTGCGCCTACGCACACCAGTTCGACGCAAAGGTCTACGTCACCGTCAATACCATCGTCTACGACAACGAGATTGAGGACACCCTGCAACTGTGCCGCCAACTGCAGACCATCGGCGTAGATGCCATCCTCGTGCAGGACATGGGACTGATGGACCAGCTCAAAGCCTCAGCCACCAAGCTCACCCCAGCCCTACACGCCTCAACGCAAACGGACAACCGTACCGTAGAGAAAGTGAAGTGGCTTGCCTCGCTCGGTTTCAAACGCGTCGTACTGGCACGCGAACTGAGCGTAGCTGAGATTGCCGAGATACACCGCCAGGCACCCGACGTGGAGCTGGAAGTATTCGTACACGGAGCTCTGTGCGTCTCTTACAGCGGCCAATGCTACGCCTCGGAGTATTGCTTCAAACGCTCCGCCAACAGGGGCGAGTGCGCACAGTTCTGTCGTATGCCAATGAACCTCACGGATGCAGACGGGAAGACGATAGAACGCGGTCGGCACCTACTGTCCCTCAAGGACATGGCCCAGCTGCAGAACCTCGAACGACTGGCAGAGGCCGGAGCCGTTTCTTTCAAGATAGAAGGACGACTGAAGGACGTGGGCTACGTGAAGAACATCACGGCGGCATACAGTCAGGCACTGGACGACATCTGCCGCCGACACCCCGACAAATACCGACGCGCCGCCATGGGACACTCGTCCTATACCTTCACGCCCGACGTGCGCAAGAGCTTCAACCGAGGCTTCACCACCTACTTTGCAGATGGGAAGAAGACAGGCGGCAACGCCACCCAGCAACTGGCATCCTTCGACACGCCAAAGGCACTTGGAGAACCCGTAGGACGCGTCAAGGAGATACGCGGACGATCCTTCAACGTGGCATCCATGGAAGCTTTCGCCAATGGCGACGGACTGTGCTTTTTCAACGAGGCAGGACAGCTCGTGGGCTTCCGCGTAAACAAGGCTGAGGGCAACCGACTCTTCCCACTCACAATGCCACGTGAGTTGCGCCCCGGCACATTGCTCTACCGCAACCACGACCAGGCGTTCGAAGCCTTACTCGCCAAACCGTCGGCAGAACGTAGGGTGAAGGTTGAAATGCTGCTGCACGTATCAGCAGACACGCTTACTTTAACCATCACCGACGAGCACGGCAACCGCCGCACCGCCTCCATACCATGTGAGGTGCAGACGGCACAAAAGCCGCAGGAAGAGAACATACGAAAGCAGTTGGCAAAGCTCGGGGGCACACCTTTCGAGGCTAACAACATCGTCATTGAGTCTGACGTGGAAAGTCCATTCGTACCCAGCAGCTTGCTGGCTACTTTAAGGCGCGCTACACTCGAGGCGGAGAGAACGCCAAGCGACAGCTATGTGGCAAGCAGCAACGATTCGGCAAATGCTAACTGTACTTGCACTCCTCCTGACTACTCAGAGCCCTACCTCTACAACGCTGCAAACACGCACGCCCAGGAGTTCTACTCCAAGCATGGCGTAGGGGATGCTACGGCATTTGAGGTGGAAGTCAATTCTACCAAGGACAACCGCGCTGCAAAGTTGCTCATGCAATGCCGCTATTGTCTGCGCAATGAGCTTGGCTACTGCACAAAGTCGGGACGGAAAGCACCTTGGCGCGAACCTCTCACACTCAGTCTGGACGACGGAAAGGAATTCTCCTTGAGATTCAACTGTAAAAAATGCGAGATGGAGGTTTGGTATATTTAAGATAATGCAAGATGGAAGTCCGGTCTGTCTAAACCTATAGTGAAACGATGAGAAAGCTACTCCACATACTGCTTGCCATGTTTACCATGGTTGCCGTGTGCTCCTGCTATCAGGAACGCACCGACGACCTGCCCAGTAGACACTACGGCATCGGCTACAACTTCGAGGTGCGTGCCGACTCGCTCGTGCTCATCGCCCAGCAGCCGGAGGAACACGTCTCACAACTGGACATCGACAGCTTTGCCGTAAAGCGCAAAAGCCACGTCGCCATCCTGGACATGCACGTTCTGCCGCAGGACTCCATCGACTCCGTTTGGATTAAGCTCATCGGCGAAGAGGGGCAGTACGGATGGATACATGAGTCACGGATGCTGAAGGCTGTAATGCCGACAGACCCAATCTCGCAGTTCATCATGTTCTTCAGCGACACGCACATTCTTTTCGCCCTCATCATCGTTGCGGTAATAACGGCCACGTACGCCATCCGCAAAGTGAAGCGCAAGGGAGTACAGCTGGTGCACTTCCAAGACATTCCGTCCTTCTACCCCACCCTGTTGTGCATCACCGTAGCCGCTGCCGCCACCTTCTACGCTTCCCTACAGATGTTCGGGGCTGACACGTGGCAGCAATTCTACTACCACCCATCGCTAAATCCATTCCTCATGCCGCCCATCCTGGCCGTGTTCATCTCCTCCGTTTGGGCAATGCTCATCATCGGCATTGCGGCTGCGGAAGACACGCGCCACCATCTGCCGGCAGAGGACACCATCGTCTACCTTGCAGGACTCGCTGGCACGTGCGCAATACTTTACATAGTATTCTCCATAACCACACTATACTACGTAGGCTACCCGCTCCTCGTAGCATACTGTTGGTTTGCCATCAGACGCTACGTCAAACACTCTCGACAGCACTTCGTCTGCGGCAACTGCGGCAAGCGCCTACACCAAAAGGGCGAGTGTCCATATTGTGGAGCCATTAACGACTGAACGAATGACGATTAACCCATTAATATAAGACAAACAAAAAAAACACATATTCATGAAAAGAAAATTCTTTACCGGAGCACTCTTCACGTTGGCCATTGGCGCAACGATGACGCTGGTGTCCTGCGGAAGTGACGACCCTGCGTCGTCCGGAGGCGATGGCAATAACGATGATGGCGGCGACGCTAAAATTACACAGGCCATATTGGTCTATATGAACGCGGAAAACAACCTGTCTCTCAATGCGAGCGCCGACTTGGCAGAAATGCTCGAGGGATCTAAATCCTTGAATAAGAATACCGCCGTCTATGCATTTGTAGACCAAGCCAGCAGTACAAAAAAGCCTTACATCGAGAAGATTTATCGCGGAGATTCAACTGTAGTCTACACCTACGACGAAGACTTCAACGCCAGCGACCCGTCGGAGATGACCAAGGCAATCCAAATGATGATAGACCACTCTGAAGCTTCGGACTTCTCCATGATTCTGTGGGGACACGGAACGGGGTCCCTTTGCACTACCGACACCGTGACCACAACCGCCTCCTCTACGATGCCTTCACTCCAAGCTTACGGATACGATTCAAACAACAACACTTCATCAGGGAGTCATAACTACTGGATAAACACTCCAGCTTTGGCACGTGTCTTCACAGCCCTAAAGACTCCTACCGGAACTCAGATGAAGTTCCAGACACTCTTCTGCGACTGCTGCTGCATGCAGAATACGGAGAACGCATACGAATTCCGCAACAACGCGGACTACTACGTGGCATTGGCCAGCGAAACACCTGGTTCTGGAGCCAACTACACAACAACATTATCTGCATTCAACAATAGTGGCGAAGATTGTGCAAAGGCTATAATTGACACATACGTAGCACAATTTCCTACTAGTAAAGCAGACGGAGTTTGCATCGCTGCCGTGAGATTGTCACAAATGGATAATCTCCTGAATGCTACAAACACCGCACTACAGACAATTTATAATGGCACAACTCCTCTTTACCTCACTACCACTTCGTCATTGTCATTAGCATCAAAGTCCTTGTCCCCCGACCCGCAGGACTGCATCTTTTATGCGTATGCAGATAACGATTTAAGCGCGGTAAAAAGCGGCATGAAGATTCTGTATGATGTAAAGGACATCATGCGTGAAAATCTATCACAGGATGCATACGAAACATGGCTCAACGCTTTCAACAAAACAGTATTTTACTCACGTCATCCAAAAGATGCAAGAGAACTAAATACACAGTCAACAGGGACGGCTCCATGGTTATCAAGTTTTATCAATTATCAAGAATGGTACAGATTCTACGTAAGCGACGAGACCTGCGGCAGCATGAATACCACGTTCCCGATTAACCCGAGCACCTCAAATTATCCTGCAGTAGCAAAAACGCTCAACGAGAGACATTTCCAGCTGCAATGGTGGCAGAAGGTTTGGAAGAACTTCGGTTTCTAAAAGTAAAACTATAGTACAATAAAAAGAATCAGCACAAAGCTCATTGAGTCGTTAAGACCTTTGACTTTGTGCTGATTCTTTTTTTTATAATATGTAAAAAATAACTTGACCAGTTTTGTCCTGCACGCCCTGAAAGGGCAACAACTCCATAGCCCAGGGCAACGC
>CAVAHD010000067.1:0-9638 GCA_963588475.1 Oscillospiraceae bacterium
CTTTCTCCTACACGATTCTGCGTGTAAAGGTTAAGTAAGTGTTCAAAATTATTTATCCTCAAATCCGTAACTGTAAATTCTAAGGCTTAGAGCTGCAGCATTCTTCGCTTCTACTTGGTAAAATGCCGCAAAAGGAGTACATTTCGCAATACAAAGGAAGGCTTTTATTCTTTCTCTGCCTTTGCCTTCTCCCGGTATTCCGACGGCGTCATGCCTGTAGCTTTCTTGAAGCACTTGCTGAAGTACTTCGGGTCGGTGAAGCCTATGCTGTAGGCTATCTGCGAGACGTTCTCGGTACTCTTGCCCACCAGTTCCTCCGCCCTCTGCATACGGATATGGCGAAGGAAGTCGAGGGGCGACATGCCCACGATGCTCTTCATCTTCTCGTAGAACACGGTGCGACCCAGGTTGACGGCATTGGCGAGGTCGTCTATCTTCAGCTCGGCATTGCCGATGTTCTCTTCGAGGAATGTCATCAGCCGGTCCATCATCTGTTGGTCTGCATCCACTATCTGCACAGCCTCAAGACGGTATTCCTTCTGCTGGTTCTTGCTGTCGCTGGTGGCGGTGGGCACCAGTTGGTCGAGGTAGTTCTGCTGTAGCATCCTGCGCTGGGCTATTATGTTCTCCACGCGGTGGCGCAGATATGTGGCTGAGAAGGGCTTGGTGATGTAGTCGTCTATGCCCTCGTTGAGTCCCTGCAGCTTGTCGTCGAGCGAAGCCTTGGCGGAGAGCACGATGATGGGGATGTGGCAGATGTCCTTGTTCTGCTTTATCTGGTGTACCATGGTGAGGCCGTCCATGACGGGCATCATCACGTCGGTGATGATGAAGTCGGGCATCTCCTGGACGGTGGTTTCCAGTCCCTTCTTGCCGTTCTCGGCCTGCAGCACGGTGTAGCGGTCGCTGAGGATGCTGACGAGGAAGGCTCGCAGGTCGTCGTTGTCCTCCACGATGAGCAGACGGGTTGTCTTGTCGTCGTGGCTGTCAGCGTCTTGTGCGGTGCAGTTGTCCGCCTCCCCTATGGCTTGCATGAATACGGGGGCATTGCTGTCATCCACGAAATAGTTCTTGGCGGAGTTGTGCTCCAGCATATTGTTGACAAGCTCCAGCATGTTTCGTGAGTTGCGCTGCACCATCTCCATCTGCTGGCGACCCTGTTCGCTGAGGGTCTCCTTGCTGAGCACCTCGGTGACGGGGCCACCGATGAGTGTGAGCGGCGTGCGCAGCTTGTGGCCTATCTCGGTAAAGAAGCGCGTCTTCATCTCCGACATGTCGTGCTCCATCTGTGCCTTGTGTTTCAGTATGTAATAATGTATGCCAGCGTAGACTACTCCGAGGGCTATGAGGAGGTAGAGCAGCTTTGCCCAGATAGACTCCCAGAAGGTGGGCTGCGCATATATGGCGAGTTCCTTGACGTTGTCCACCCACACACCGTCGGTGTTGGTGCTCTTTACCAGCAGCGTGTACTTGCCTGCCGGGAAGTGGCTGTACGACACGCTGTGCTCCTTGTTGCTGAGGTAGTTCCACTCCTTGTCTACGCCCTGCAACTTGTAGGCATACTTCACGGTGCTGTTGTCCTGGTAGTCGAGGGCAGCAAAGCTGATGGTGAAGCTGCGCTTGTCGGAGGGTATCTCCAGACGGTCGGTATAGAGTATGGGTTGCGGTACGGTCTCGCCCTGATACTGTATGGCAGAGAACACGATGTTTGGCTTGTAGGTGCTCTTCTTGATGTTGGCGGGGTTGAAGGCTATGGCACCGCCCATTGCAGCAACCATTATTTCGCCGTTGGTAGCCGTGGCGGACAAGGCTTCGCTGAACTCCGTATGCTCCTCGAAATCGTTGGGACCGAACAGCTGTACGCTGCCGTCGCGCGGACAGTACATGTCTATGCTGCTTTCGCGCGTTATCCAGATGTTGCCGCTTCTGTCTTCGGTGAGCGACTGTATGATGCCTTCCTCGGCGGTGGGCAACTTCACTGCTCTGAACTTTATGTCGTGGGACAGCAGGGCCGCTCCACCGTCAGTTTCTTGTAGTCCGCCCGACATGGTGGCAACGTACACCTTGCCACTCTTGGTGACGAGGGTCTGCGTGACATCACTGCCAGCTACCGACATCGTGTTGCCCTGCACGTGCGTATTGGTATAGAAACGTATACTACCGGGCGACTTGAAGCGGTTGCTGAAGCATACCAGTCCGTCGGTAGTGGACAGGAGGATTATGCCGTCCGCCGTATGCGTGATGCGGCGTATCCCCTGGAAACTGCCGCGGGCAGGCTGGCTCATGCCATTGTTGCTGTTGCGGAAACTGATAGTTCTGTCCGCATGAACGGTAGCGAGGTTCAAACCATTGGTGTAGGAGCCTACCCAGATGTTGCCGCTGTTGTCCTGGTCTATGGCGTAGATTTCCTTGGAATTGATGGAGAGCTTGTAGCCGGCATCGGGCATGTAGTGGCGCATTTCTCCGTCGGCAAAGCGCACGTACAGCCCGCCGCCCTTGCAGCCTATCCACAGGCGGTTCTGCCTGTCGACGAACATGGCATACACCTTACTTTCGAGCGGAGCGGGCGTAGGCGACAGCTTGCCCGTGGGCGAGAGGTAGCCCCTGAAAGCCCATGTCTTGTCGTAGACGAGCACGTTGCCCGTCGTGGTGCCGAAGTAGCGGTAGCCGTACGCATCGCAGCAGGCAGAGCGCGTCTCCTTACCTTTCTCCTGCGGTATGGTCTTGAACTTGCGTGTGCGCAGGTTGACGAGAGTCAGGTCATGTGCGCTGGTCAGCCAGAGGTTCTTCTGCTTGTCCACGTACCACTTGTTTATCTCGTCTATGTATGTATGGTTGCTGTCCTTTCCGCTCAGAATATATGGACGTATGACCTGCGCCTGTTCGTCATAGTAGCCGAAGTAGCCGTTCTTGGGTGTAATCCATACGGTATGCTCCTTGTCCTCCACCCACATCGTCTTCTTGCTGGTGGTGGCATACGGTGAGTCGGGATGCAGTTCGGGCACCCACGTCACGGTCATTTTGTCGGTGTTGACGAGGCAAGCCCCGGGTCCCGAACCCAAGGTCCACAGTCTCATCTGGCTGTCCACGTGCAAGGCATCTACCTCGGGTGAGGGTTGCGAGGGGTTCTGCACCGATATCAATGTAGAATGGTGGTTGGCTGCGCTGATGACGACGACGCCCCTGTCGGTGGCCAGAGCCAACTGCCTGTCGCCTATGGCCTTCATGCTGTTGACGAGACTGATGCCTGCGGGCAGGCTGATATGCTTCAACGTCTCGCTACCTTCATCGTAGTAGGCCAGGCGACCGTCTTTGCCGGCCAGGTACTCCCTCCCCCGGCACATGGTCAGAATTTCAAACTTATACGGGCTTGCCGTCTTCTGTCCGAACACCTCCGTGCCCTTTTCGGTTATAATCCATTCCCTACCCTTGCCGTCAGCCATTACCTTTCTTATATTATTGCTTCTCGTAGGTTTGGTATCCTTGCCTATGAGCTGCATATCGTAGCGGTAGCCGTCGGCACTGTCCTTAATGCGTATGTGGTACCCATCCAGCCCGACAATCCATGTGATTCCATTCCCAAGCGCATAGAACTTGCGGGCGCGGAACTCAATGCCGTACTTCTCCTTGATGAGTTTGGCAATGTCAATGAACTTGCACAGGCGCGTGTCGAACACGTAAGGGCGTTTGTCGTACGTGGCGCACCAGATGTTGCCTTCCGAATTGGGGACGGTCATGAGCAGACGGTTGGTGGTGAGTACCTCGTCCGTGCCGTGGTTGTCCCGGAAGGTAGTGAAGCGGTAGCCGTCGAAGCAGCACAGACCGTTCCAGGTGCTGAACCACATCAGCTGGCGGTTGTCCTGCCCCATGCCGGAGATGGTGTTGGCGGCCAGACCATCGCGCAGGTTGAACGTTCTTACCGTGCAGTAGGGCTGTGCCCAGAGGTTGGCAGTCCAAAATAGTATAGCAGTTAGTAGAATAGTGGTTAGTTTAGTCTTCATTAGGGTAGTGTGATTGTACGACAGTGACTCAATCATACGTGCAAATTTAGACAAAATTTCGCAATTACAAGCACATATCGCAAGAAACTTGCTATTTGGGGGTATGGTTACTACCCCAAAATAGAGAAAACAACGCCTGGAGCCAAGTGCAGAACGAGGTAGTGGCAGACGACCTGTTCAAGGAATAGAACCAAATGAAGAAAAAGTGGCGATAGGCGTGCTAAATCTAATAAAAAAAGGAAGATTTAGCACGCCTATCGCCACTTTTCCTGTTTTTTCTTTGTATAATTGGTCTCTGCACTGAAGACCAACAACAACGGCAAGCTGACGGAAGTTCTGGACAACTTGAAAAAATGTGGTATGAACTGAAGAAGGATTACGTAGAATGGATGCGTGAACGTCGCGACCTGTTTAGTTTCACTCTATGCTGCCACGGACAATCCCCGTTGAGCCAAATAAACTACACTATACCGACTCCCTATCCAATAAGAAATCATATACGTCCATCAATACTATGCCGTCGTCGTTTTGGTATTTCTTTATGACATCGCCAGTTATCACGTATTTCATGAAACTGTCATTGATGCGCTGCAACGAGGCTAGCTCCTGCTGCATCTTCTCCTTGTCCGGCAGACTTAGAGCCGACTGGATGTAGCAGCGTTTATAGCCGCTGTTGCAAACGAAGTCTACTTCCAACATCCGCCTGACATTGGTACCTTTTTCGTCCACTACATTATACTCCACATTGCCTATGTCCACGCTATATCCACGATAACGGAGCTCATTGTAAATGGCATTCTCCATAAGGTGGGTCTTCTCTTGCTGGCGAAACCCAAGGAGCGCATTGCGGATGCCCAAGTCGGAGAAATAGTATTTCATGGGCGTACCGATATACTTGCGTCCTTTCACGTCATATCTGTTGCAGGGTTCAAGCAAGAATGCGTCTGCAAGGTATTCGATGTATCTTTTTATGGTAGCAGCACTGATGGATATGTTACTCACCGACTGGAAGGTGTTGGAAAGTCGCTGCGGATTCGTCAGCCCACCAATACCGGAAGCCAGAATCTTGAACAAGTCATTGATCTCGGCATCGTTTTTTATCTTGTTCCTGTTTATGACATCCAGCATGTAGGTTTCAGTCAATAGACTGTTCAGGAGTCTCACTTTCTCCTCGTCAGTCTTCAGCAAGACAACCGGGGGGAGCCCGCCATAAAGCAGATATTCATTCCAGCCGTCCACCTTGTTGCCGTCATACACAGTCATAAATTCTGCAAAGCTGAGCGGCGACACATGTATTTGGTATCCTCGTCCGCGAAATTCTGTAATAATATCCTTCGACAGGAAGCGTGCGTTACTTCCCGTTACGTAGACATCGGCGTTAGGGATATGCAGTAGTCCGTTTAGCACATCCTCAAATTCATCTAACATCTGAACTTCGTCGAGCAGGATATAGTACTGCTGACCGTCGACAATCTTCTCCTTCACATACTTATAAAACTTGTCGGGGTTACGGAACTCCTTGAAAGCATAGTCGTCGAACATCATTTCTATGATATGGTCGGGCATCACTCCGTCGTCTTCAAGGAAACGCTTGAAGAGACGAAACAAAAGGAATGACTTTCCACAACGGCGCATGCCGGTAATAATCTTTACCAGTCCGTTGTGCCGCGCCCCGACTAACTCTTGCAGATGTTTTTGCCTATTTATAATCATGCCGTCGTACTTTTTTGCGGATTTCCGCAGTTTTCTTACGCAAAGTTAGCATTTTTTTCTGTTCTACGAAAGATTTTTGCGGATTTCCGCAGTTTTATTTCGCAGAATTAACGGATAAGTGTGAAAAGAAAAGGCCGCACCCTGCGAACAGCAGGTGCGGCCTTCGGAATGTCATATACAGATTATGGATGAAATATTATTATTTTGGCTGCTTGCCGATGTAGGCAAGGATGCCGCCGTCCACGTAGAGGACGTGGCCGTTGACGGCGTCGGAAGCCTTGGAAGCCAGGAAGACGGCCGGTCCTGCCAGCTCCTCTGGCTCGAGCCAACGGCCAGCAGGGGTCTTGGCTACGATGAACGAGTCGAACGGATGGCGTGAGCCGTCGGGCTGACGCTCGCGCAGAGGGGCTGTCTGTGGGGTGGCGATGTAGCCGGGGCCTATGCCGTTGCACTGTATATTGTACTCGCCGTACTCGGAGCAGATGTTGCGGGTGAGCATCTTCAGACCGCCCTTGGCAGCTGCGTAGGCGCTGACTGTCTCGCGGCCCAGCTCGGACATCATGGAGCAGACGTTGATAATCTTGCCCTCGCGGCGCTCCATCATCTCGGGGATTACGGCGGCAGCGCAGATGTATGGGGCTACAAGGTCGATGTCGATGACCTCCTGGAACTCGGAGCGCTTCATCTCGTGCATAGGGATGCGCTTGATGATGCCAGCGTTGTTGACGAGCACGTCAATCTGGCCTACCTCCTCGTGGATCTTCTCCACAAGGGCCTTGACGGCTACCTCGTCGGTGCAGTCGCACAGGTAACCCTTGACGTTGGTGACGCCAGCCTCTTTATAGTTCTTCAGACCCAGTTCGAGCGAAGCCTCGCTGCGCGCATTGAAGATGACGGTCTTGGCACCTGCATCGGCAAATGCCTTGGCAATGCTGAAGCCGATGCCGTAGGAGGCGCCGGTAACCCAGCAGTTCTTGCCTTCGAGAGAAAACAGATTTGTCATAGTGTCTAATAAAAGTATGTTTAAGTATTAAGATTTTAGTTCTTACGACCGAGACGCGCCCAATCTCCAACAAAGGTACGCTTTTTTCCCCGTAAGTACGCAATAGCCGCGCGATAATTAAGGAAAATTAATCCTTTGGCACGCCTCGCGCGATAATGGCCGCGAAGCCATCGGGGACGTTAATCGCCGTTAATTACCCGTTAATCCCCCGTTAATTTACACGCTGATTATCAAGACTTTAAAAGGCCACAATGCCCACAGCTTGGGCACACGATGCCCGCATTGTGGGCACACGATGCTCGGGCTTTGGGCACACGATGCCCACCGTGCGGGCACTTTGGCGGTACTTGGAGCCAGCGAACGAGTTGCCCCATGATGCGAGAGCCGTCTCCTTGTCTTCTTCACGAAAAAAAAACGTCCGTGAGCCGGAAAAAGTGTAATTTTTCGTTGTCCAGAACAAGGAAAAAGTGTAATTTTGCAACCGTAGAAACAAGGGAAAAGTGTAATTTTGCTATGCTTTATACCTACAAAAACTGACATTAGCTATGGAATTCAACGAACTTATCAAAAACCGCTATTCTTGCAAGAAGTATGACACCGGGCTCCAGCTGACCGCCGAGCAGCTGGAGCGCATCCTGGAGGCCGGACGCCTGGCGCCCACCGCCAAGAACCTGCAGGAGCAGCACATCTACGTGGCACAGACGCCGGAGGCTCTGGCTAAGATTGACGCCGCCACACCATGCCGCTACGGCGCACCGACGGTGCTCGTCGTAGCTTTCGACAAAAACAACGTCTACACCTACCCGGACGGCAAGCGCGAGTCGGGCGTAGAGGACGCCGCCATCGTGGCCACGCACCTGATGCTGGCTGCCTCAAACGAGGGAGTGGACAACTGCTGGCTCAACTGCGTACACATCGACAAGCTGCACGATGCCCTCGGCCTGCCCGAGAACGAAGAGATACTGATGCTGCTCGACCTTGGCTTCGCCGCCACGGATGCCAAGCCCATGCCGACGCACTTCTCGCGCAAGCCACTGGCAGAAACCGTCACTACCCTGTAGCGTGGAGACTGTACACATTCAGTATACATTAGCATAAACTTACGCATTGGCATTTCTATGGACTGTGCCAACGGGCATCGGCCCAAAGCGGTAAGGTTTAGCCATAAACGACAAAGCCCAGGGCATATGCCCTGGGCTTTGCTGTTTCTTTTAAGATGATCTATTTCAATTGTCCGATTTCTTCTTCTGACAGTCCTGTGTAACGTATGATTTTGTCCAAAGGGAATCCGTCTTCCAGCATAGAGCGAGCCGTGTCAAGGCGCTGAGAAGTGATGCCTTCTGCTCTGCCTTCGGCACGTCCTTCTGCTCTGCCTTCGGCACGACCAACTTCACGACCTTCCTCACGTCCCTTCTCGAAGCCCTGTTCCATTGCGGTGTTGAGGGAATTCTTGATGTCGCGGTACGCTTTCAGGCTGTCCTCGTACTCCTTGAGCTCTTGCTTGGAGAATTTCGCTATCTCTGCCTCCTCAAAGAGCTGGTCGAACACCTTATATAGTTCCTCTGATTGTCTCATAACCTTATAGTTTTTTGTCGGTGGCAAATGTAATGATTCTTTTCGACATATGCAAGTTTTTATGGGAAATCGCCAAGAATCAAGGGCGTTAACGCCAAGGAACAAGGCAGTTGGCACTTGGAAATAGCCCCTCTGACACTTGGCGACAAGAACGGGCCAACTTGGCGTTAAGTTAAACTGCTCCGTTACTTGCGCATCGAGAAGTATCGCCAGAAGTGTTAAAATCGCTACAAAGGCCGATTTTCTCTAGAATTGATTTTGAAGTCGTACTTTTTCAAAACGCAAAATGTCACAAAAACAATTGTTTTCGTGACACTCTGCATGAGGGCCACACACCTCCTTATGCACTTTACTCATTGACTCACATCAAGAATAACATTCTCTCGGATAGAAACGCAAAGGCTACATGTCACACGGTGTGGCTGCCAATTTCTTTAGTTCTGCGGACGTGAGAAACTCTTTGCGAACATCGTCCGTCTCAATCTTTTCCAAGAAATCATTGACGTTCTCCTTTATCATCTTTTCCCGATAGGCGATGTTGAGGAAACCACGAAATGTGGAGTAGTAGCCCGCTGCTGAGTTCTTGCAAACTTTCAGATGTTTTAGGCGGAGCTGGTTGGCGTTGAGCAGATATTCACGGAACTTCTTGCAAAGGTCTACCGTCACTTCGCCACAAGTGCAGTGTCCTTGAACAAAGTTGTAGAAATGCTTATACACGATGTCCCACTTCGGGTCTTGCTCTCTGCATTTTTTCTTGTAGTAAGCCCAGAAGTCACTCTTCATCTTTTCGTGGTCGAGGAAGTCGAACTTCTCGTTGATGAGCGAGGTGACGCGCATACAACGGATTGCCTCGGCTCTTTCAAGCATCGAACGGTTGAAGTCTCGCTCGGCATCATTCCGTGGCTTGGCAAAGATGTAGATGCCTAAATATTCTCGGCGTGTCATCCTCATTGTCTCGGGATTGCGGATGGCAGGGTAGAAGTCGAGATACAAGGACAAACGCCCGTTGGTGATGGGGCGTCGGAGTAGCGACACCGTGGTGCATGTGTGATAGTGTGGCATAATATTAATGTTATTATGATTTATAATTGAATGTCGTGCAAAGTAAGATAGTTATTCTTGTTGCGATAGGTTATTTGTGAGATAACCGCAGACAAGTGAGATATAACTGTAACCTCATCGCTTAATGGTAGGCGGTGCAAACAAATCGTCCAGTTCTTCCTGGACAGTTTGACGTACTTCCCCTCTTGTACTTTGGGTATGTGGTAGGTCTTTAGTTTCCGAGGCGCAAATTTAACGTATTTAACCTTCGTAAACACGGTGTAGGGCACTTATCCTGAAAATTG
>CAVAHD010000068.1:0-9105 GCA_963588475.1 Oscillospiraceae bacterium
TTCTTGACATCCTGCTCCTCGTTGTTCATGGCGATATAGACGCTGATCGCGCCTACTACGGCCACGACGCCGGCGATGGCGTAGCAGAGTTTGACGACGATGGGTACATACTTGGCGATTTCCTCGGTCACCGTGGTCAGGGCCGAGGTGCCGGCCTCATAGTTTCCGGCGGTGTTCTGGGCGAGGCAGGCGACGGTGCCGACAAGCAGCATGAGCGCCAGCGAGCCGAATCGCGGGGATGTGACGAATTTTCGGATGGTTTTCTTGATTTTCTGCAATTTGTTCATCTGTTTCGTTTCAAAATTGTTTAACTGTTCTCTTATTTCTCATTTGCGCATCTGAGTCTTTCTATATCCGGTAGCCGAAGAAGGCGGGGAACACGACGGTGGCTCCGATGATGAACAGGATGGCTCCCACCACCATCATCATCTCTTTCTTCCAGCCTTCCTCTCCGGTGTTTATCTTGAAGTAAATCTGCAGGCTCGCTATGACGGACACGATGCCGGCCACCGCGTAGCAGACATAGACCACATACAGGAGCATGGTTATCACGAAGTCGTGGGCTTTCGCCAGACCGTCCGCGCCCCAGCTGTAATCCACCCCGCCGCATTTTGCGAACGCGGACTGGCAGCAGACGGCAAGCACCGCCGCCAGTGTCACCCTTGTAATGTCAGTATGTCTCACGGGTATGGCTGACTGTGGATTTACGGAATGCGATGTCTGATTTCCTGGCATATAGCATCTGTTCAAGTTCGTCAAACGGGACGCCTCCCTCGCTTGTCACGTCGGTCTCGTCCATGTTTTCTGTCAGGTTGTCGAAACGGCCCTTGCCGTTCCCTTCGGGCGTTTCCTCTTCCGGTTCCGCTCCCTTCGGGCTGTCAGCTGCGGGGGCTGTCTCTTCTCCGAGGGAGAATCCGTCGCCGCTTTCCCTGACAGGGGTGGCGACAACTTCATCCCGCATGCCGCTGACATCAAATTCCTCGACCGAGGTGTCTTTCTCGTTTTTCTTGCCGTAAAGGTCTTTGCTGATATTGTAGCCGTAGTAGATGATGTAGGCTATTGTCAGCACGATGACAAATATTACATACGGAGTCATTGTCGTTTGCGTTTATTGGGGTTTGAGTTTGATTTTTCGTGCAAAGTAATATTGATTGTTACAAGCGGAGAAATTATATTCTGAAAAATCCGATTTTATTAACGACAATTAGTATAAGACGCTGATTTCAAACTCACTTTCATACTCTGAACGCTGTTTTATGCGAAAATTAAGTATGATAATATTACAGTATGATTATTACGATTTAGCCAATAGTCTCTTCCGTATGGTCGTACCGTCGTTTTATCTTTCCCCGGGCGTGTGTTATTACACACATAAAGTGATAACGACCCGAGGAACGGTTCACCGTTCGCACCGTTTTGTCAAGAAGTCCGTATTTTTCACATCCCAAAATGAGTTTTGTCGGCAAAATTTTGGCTACAATTTATTTTAGTGCTAACTTTGCAATCGAAATAATTTCAAAATGGGAACTAAAATAAATAAATTACGCCAACAAACTCCCTCCAATGGGATATTACTCACTTCATGGTTGGAAAAATCAGGCTTCAGCAGAAGTGAGGTTTCCCAATATATGAAATCGGAGTGGCTACAGCGTATATCCACAGGTGTATATCAATTCACCGGAGATACGCCATCGCTTTACGGCATATTGGCTTCGTATCAGAAACAGGCCGATTTGAAATATCATATAGGAGCCGCGTCTGCGTTGGAACTGAAAGGATTCTCTCATTACATTGCGATGGGGAAGCCGACTGCCGTTGTCTTTGCTCCGGTGAAACCTCCGCTTCCCAAATGGCTAAACGATGCCGAACTTGACATGAATCTTGCGGAAGTGTCATCCAAAGTCTTAGGAACCGCAGGAATAGAGCAACTGGATTATCAGGGGCAGACTTTGATGGTTTCATCGCCGGAGAGGGCGATAATGGAATGTGTCCTGCTCTCACCGGCCCGTTATGACCTGATGGATGTGTACTATCTTATGGAAATGCTTGCCTCCCTCAGAGCCTCCCTTGTTCAGCGGCTGTTGGAGGACTGCACTTCCGTGAAGGTAAAGCGGATGTTCCTGTATATGGCGGAAAAGGCGCGTCACCGCTGGTTTGCCAGACTCGACCTTTCCCGCGTATCCCTCGGCTCCGGCACACGGAGCTTTGCAAAAGGAGGAGTGAAGGTCAACAAATATGATATTGTAATACCCAAAGAACTTGCTGATTAATTAAATAATATTACCGGTTTATATGAATATTGACAATCTCGACATAGTAAAAGAACGGATATCCGAAAAGGAAAACGGACAGGTGGAGTTCAAAGAGACCACCGGTCAGTTGGAACGCGGCATGGAAACACTTTGCGCCTTTCTGAACGGAAAAGGCGGAACAGTCATGTTTGGCGTAACAGACAAAGGAAAGATTATCGGTCAGGATGTGAGCGACAAGACGAAACGGGAGATTGCGGAAGCAATCAATCGGCTGGAGCCGATAACGGCTGTGCAAATATCTTATGTCCCAATACCGGACAGCGAAAAGAAGGTCATTGTATTCCATGTGGATGAATCAAGCCTTGACCGGCCGTTTTGTTATAAGGGACGGGCTTACCAGCGTACCGAGAGCGTGACATCCGTCATGCCGCAGGAAGTCTATAATCAGCTTCTGATGCAACGTGGAGGCAATTATGGCTGGGAAGCTGTGGTAAATCCGGAACTTCAGATTGAAAATCTCGATGAGAAAGCCATCATGGGAGCTGTGCGCGGAGGAATCAGGGGAGGACGTCTGCCTGAGACCACCATGTCGGAGGATATTCCCACCATTCTTGAGAAAATGGATCTGCTGCACAACGGAAAACTAAACAATGCGGCTGCCGTATTGTTCGGACATAAATGCTACGGCTATCCACAATGCCTGTTACGGATGGCGCGGTTCAAAGGGACAACCAAGGACGAGTTTTGGGATAACCAACGCATCCAAGGCAATATCTTTGAGCTGCTGGATGCTGCGATGGCATTCTTCTTCAAGCACCTGTCTCTCTCGGGGAAGATAGAAGGATTGCACCGTGAAGAAGAATTGAGCGTACCGTATAAAGCATTGAGAGAGTGTTGCATCAATGCTTATGCACATCGTTCTTACCACCATCCGGGAAGTTCCGTCAGCATCGCTATATATGATGACCGTATCGAGGTGACGAACAGTGGTACATTCCCTCCAGACATGTCAATGGAACGACTGTTGAGTTTCCATGACTCCCGTCCTCATAATCCCATCATCGCCAATGTTCTGTATAAGAGTACGATTCTGGAGAGCTGGGGACGGGGCATAAAGCTGATGATTGACGAATGCAGACGGGTGGGTATTCCTGATCCTGAATTTCATGCCGACAGCGGATTTATATGGGTCGTATTCCGTTATACAAGGGTGGTGGCCGGGAAAGACCACCCAAGTACCACCCAAGTACCACCCAAGCACCACCCAAGTACCACCCAAGTGGAAAACCTGATTGCGATAATGGGTGAGAATACATACTCGGTTACGGAAATGATGGAAAAACTGCAATTGAATAATCGGAGGTATTTCACCAAAGAGTATTTGAAGATTGCCATTACGGAAGGACTGATAGAACCGATCTATCCCGAAAGCCCCAAACATCCGAAGCAGAAATACCGTCTTACCGACAAAG
Organism: Oscillospiraceae bacterium; assembly: GCA_963588475.1. GTDB lineage: Bacteria > Bacteroidota > Bacteroidia > Bacteroidales > Bacteroidaceae > Prevotella. The sequence continues at coordinate 3,725 of CAVAHD010000068.1, forward strand.
GAAAAGGGCTGATACGACAATAATGGATGTATTGGTGTGATTTGTATAGGTGTTCTATAATTTGATTGTGGCTGAGTTTGGGGAACTGTTGCGGTTCCCCGAAGTTTCCCAAACTGCTCTATTTTATTGCCCCAAATTGCCCCAAACTCAAACCGCTGATACAAAACATGGCATCGACAACCATAATTCTTATTGCATTGGACTTATATGACCTCAAAGCCATATCGCTATTGACAGGATTGTTGTTGGTGATTATTCTCATTGCACGTCTTCGTTTCTGGCGGAGGGAAGCGGGCAAGGCTTTTTGTGCCGCTGCGAAATTTGCGCCCTCCGATGACATCCGGGCGCGGTATGCACGCAGGGGTGTGCTGGCAGGCAACAAGGAATCCCGTATGCTGTATATTTTTTCTTCCCCGGACTCGTTCTCAGACCGGCATCCTCTTTCCATCTTCAAAATCAAGAAAATCCCTTGTGTCTTTTCCGGCTTCTATTTCCCTGCAAGACACAGGAAGCGTTTAAGCGCGGCTCAAGAGGACTTCACACGGAGCGTCCTTGCGTTCAAGGACGGCATGAACGACGGTATAGATTTCTTCCGAAAGGGAATGGACTGTCTGAAACCTCATGAGGGGACGGTCATAATGTTCATGCCCTGCAGTGCGTGGTGGAAGTATTGGGTCAGGTTCCGGCATATCGCCGATTACATCGACAGCCGGTGCCCGCAGTTGGTGAACGGCTTTTATTATTACACTTATCTTGGAGAAAGGGACAGCCTGCATCTGCAGAAAAACCGTGCCGGTGCCGTCATTGAAAGAAATTTTGAAATCCGTCGCGATCTGACAGGCAAGGATGTCATCGTGGTTGACGATGTCATCACCTCCGGCAAAAGTCTCAGGCAGCTGAAAAAACAGATAGAAGCGGCGGGCGGCCATGTGTCGGGAGCTGTTTTCTTCGCGGGAACTTTTGCCTTGCCGGGAAAAATAACGATTTTTCTCACGGCCATATCCGAGGAAATAGCCGGTGATGACACCTCACGCCGCAATGCCTGCGATATGACCGTTCCGCATGGGCAGGCCGCCGCTGAATATCCGTTCCGTCCTGAATCCGTGTCGGACAGGAAAGATTGTGACAATGTTACGGCAAGGCCGCATCCGACAGGAAAGAGGCACAGATACAAGGACACCGTGAGGATACCCGACCTTACAATCGTCTATGACGATTCGAGCATGGCATTCTGCTACCGGCATTTCATTCCGGGGAAACAGCCGTATTATACGGCTGTCCATATTCCTGCGGATAAGAAGGAGGCGGAACATACATTGCGCCGTCTTGCGGATATTATCGAGGCGGACAGGCACCGGGAGCCTACCGAATACGAGCTTTCACTCGATAATCATCCTTACTGCGATTAGACTTGGCGACCTGTAGCATTGTTCCCTGTCTTATGTTTCCGTCTCGTGCGGAATGATAGGACAGGGAACTTGCGTATTGAGAAGAAAGGTCAGGGACAAAAACGCTTGCCACGGATAAAGTCGTTAAGGTCTTTGTAACCCTCATAGACGCCCGACGCGTCGTGTATCCCGTCACGCGCCTCGTTAAGCGTGTCCACAGCCCTGCGCCCGGCATCGTCATTGTCGAGGCAGCAGGTGACGGTCGGATATGGCGCGAGCCATTTCATCGCCTTGCGGAGGTTGGAAACGGAGTTCAGCACCACGAAATCCATCGTCTCGGCAAACGGCGTGAAATCCGCCCGGCGGCACAGGGTCATATAGGACAGGAAATCCATGAATCCCTCAAAGACGGTGCACAGGTCGTTGTGGCTGCCCATTTGTATGAGCGACACATCCTTTTGCCCGACCGTTCCCTTGAAGAACGGATTCCTCACCTCGTAACCGCCGCTGACATTCCCGAAACCGATGCCGTAATAATGGCGGCACCCGAGCGAGAAATGTATCTCCCGGCAGAACTCCGCCGCAACTGTGCCGTCTATGCCTCTGGAGCCGAGGTAGGACAGCAGTTTCCCGTTGGAAAGCTGCCTCACCGTCACATCTCGGAATGTCCCGGCGCGTTCATCCCGCAGTTCTGTCGGTATGCGCTCCCTTATGACAAGTTCCGCAGCGGTATAGTTCTGGATATGCCGGATCACCTCCATGATGTCATTGGTGTTGTACATCAACTTGCCGAGGTCGATGATGTCGCCGCTCTCCATCGTGGCAAGGTCGTACCAGCGGTTCTTCTTGCGGCTGACCTTGAATGACGGATGCCTGTCCTCCCTGTATGGGGCATGGTAAAGCGCGTATGCCTGGTAATTGCGGACAGGACGGATGCCTGTCCTCTCAAGAAAACCGACGATGTCGATCCGCTTGATTTCCCCGAAATTCACTGCCATGTTCAATTCCTTAATTCCGTTAGTCTGTCCCGGTCATACCTGTATTCCCTGCCGTCTTTTATGACGATGCCCTTTGCCATAAGATGCTTCAGCCACATCACGAACGAGGTGCGCCCGCGCTTGTAGCCGGTATCCGCATACTTTTCACGCAGTCTGGCAACAAGAGCGTTGTAGCCCTTGACAGGTTTCCCTGCAAACACCTTGTCGAGAATCTCCCCGTGCTGCTGCACGGTGATGTTCTCGAATGTCACCCGTTCCTCCCCGTCGCTGCTGAAGCCCGGAATATCCTCCGGCAGACCGTCGTCGTTGATGCGGAAGGCAAAGTTCGAGAACTCCTTTTCCCTTGTTATCATCGGACGGACCTCGCTCACTTCGGGGTTCAGCTCGCTCTTGATGATTTTCATCACGGTCTCCGCCTTGTTGTTAAGTTCGGTCCCGATGTGGCCTCTCGTGTTGTCATCGCTCTTGTTAAGGTGCAGCACCGTATGGATGTGGATGTTGTACATATTGGTCCACCGCATGAGGTCGTTGATGATCTCGACGGACTCACCGGGAGAGTTGATGTCGTTTATCAGGTCGCGGATGCCGTCGATGACGACGAAGCCTATCTTGTCGTCAACTTCCAGTGCGGAGTCGATGATATTTCGGCGCTGCTGCGGCGTGAACTCCCTGAGCATAAGGAAATCCAGCGACGACACCTCGCGGTCGGACGGCAGATTTGCCATCTTCAGTATGCGGTGGAGCACCTTGAAGCAATGCACACGGCTCTGCTCGGTGTCTATGTACAGCACCTTCGTCTTGCCGTCAGGCAGCTTGGCGCGATAATGCAGCACCTCTTTTCCTGACAGCAATGCGGCCACTATCGCACTTACATTGAATGTCTTTCTTGATTTCGGCTTGCCCACGGACGCGCTGAAGTTGCCCACCGTCGCCACCGTGATCTCGTCCACCGTCAGTATTTCCGGCGGGAAGACATAGCGGTCGGTGGCACGGATCCTGACATACTCAAGGAACTTTCTGAACTTCTCGCGGTTGGCCTTCTCCTGCGGCGTAAGTTCCCGCTGTGCCGGGAAGATTCTGTCAAAAGGGATCTCTTCTATCTTCATTTCTCCGCCCCTTTCCTCGCTTTACGGCTACCCCCGGGGATATCCGCCATGGTCTCGGCCGCCGCCCTGCGGCTCATCTCATACTTGGAGTAGATGACATTGCGGCGAAGCACGTCGTCAAGTTCCTTACGTTCAATGTATATGAACTTCCCTCGGGGCTTGAAATGGGTTATCTCCCTGTTGGAAGTCATAAGGTATATCTGGCTCTTTGACACACCTATATATTCCGCCGCCTCCTCGACGGTCAGCATCTCACGGCACATGAAGAGTTTGGACTCCAATTCCTTGAAATGCTCGAATATCTCGCCGAGGTCGCCGTAACGCTCCATGAAGGCGCAGATTGACTCGATGCGCTGCACAGCCTCGTCAACCGTGCTTTCCCCCATCTTGGATAGCAGGCGGCTCACGTTCTCCACCCGTTGGAGGGTGGCTATAAATTCAGATGTCATAAACTGTCTTTTTTTGTTAATAATAGCACTCATGCGGTTGCCCGGACTCGTCGGGCATACCTGTTTCCGGCTCAATGGCCATGCGTGACCTTATCCATTTGTCAAGCTCCTCCTTGTTGAAGAAGATACGCCCGTTGGTCGGACGGCTGTGCGGAATGTCGTATTTGCGCACCAGCTTGTACAGATGGCTGGTGGTTATACCAAGATACAGGGCCGCGTCCTCGGCTGTGAAAGTGCCTTTCAGATGGAAAAGCATGCCGGTGAGCCGGTCAACGCGCGACAGAAGTTTGTCGAGCTTGACCGAGCACCGTTCTCCCCATTGGGTGTCCGTGATAATCTGTTGTTCATTCATTGCTTCTTTGCATATTTTATTCAACATTCAGGGCCGTCGCCCTCTGTTCTGAAAGCTTTCGGCTGCAAAGTAACAATGTTATCGGGCAATGAGAGCAAAATTTAGAGTGATACTTGAATGCTATCACTCAAAGTATCACTGTTTTTCGCATTTCTGACCGTCTATCGGGCATATTTTTCACGGATATGGCTCATAAATATGTCTATGTCGTCCTTATGGATGAACATGCCGCTGCTCCTTGCACGGTTGAGCGCGGAGGAGAAATTGGAACGTGACTGCGGCTTGTCCTTTCCCTGCAGCAGGATGGAACCGTTGCGCTCAAGAACGGTCTGCCAGCGGTGACTGATGAGGTTCATGGCACAGAGGCAGTCGAAGAAATAGGCGATGCCCATAAGATTTACAGAAACCAACGGAGTTGTGAGTGTCCCGTGCATAAGGTCGTTCATATCCCGGGCTGTGACCTTCTCTTGGAAGAAGCCCGCGTCATTCGCACAGTCGGCAAGCAGGGGCATGTCCTCGGCCCTGATCGCACACGAGAGCCTCATTTCCCGGACTTGCCTTGCGCGGACTGTGCCGACGGTCTCGGAAGTTTGCCTCCCGTCATCACGACGCTCCGTGTAGATAAGGACTATCATCCTGTCGATGTCCCCGTCTTCCAGTGACGGTCGGGAGAAGAACTGTTTTACAAGATCCGTCCTTTCCGACAGGAGGATGCCTACAGCCCCCAGTGCCTTGCGGTGAAGATTCCTCTCGGAGGCATTCCCGCTGTCGGCGTAATGATGGCCGTCAAGAAACTGCGCGGCGAACACCCTCGGTGTCATTACGCCTGCGGCCACATAGTCACGGTACTCCCTGTGCGCTTCCAGCAACAGTTGGCGCAGGCGGCCCAGTCCTGCATCGCAATTAACGGGCTGCGGTAGGTACTCCCTTCCCGTAAAAAAAAGTAATCAGTTTTTTAATGAGATTTACTTCCATGTTTTGATATTGTTTAAAGATGGTTATATCTTATTGTACGACAAGACAGCCCCCGCATGGAAACTGTCCCGTCATATCTATGAAAATCGCGTCTATGGAAGTGGTGGCGAATC
>CAVAHD010000069.1:0-4844 GCA_963588475.1 Oscillospiraceae bacterium
CCCAGTTGGGCAGCATATTCATTGACGAATAAGAAAGGAGGAGTACCGCATGGAACTACAAAGACCGCTTGAATATACCGTCAAAATCTATTGCGAGGGATTTACGGAATGGTACTACTTTGAATGGCTGCGCACCAACAACCGCTTCAAGTTCTCCATGGAACCAGACGTGCCGAAGAACAGCCGCAGTTCCTACAAGCAGAATCTGAAGCTCATTGACAAGGAACTGCGCAAGAAACCACAGGAGCGTGCCGATGCCATCTTCCTCGTCATCGACACAGACACAATCGTCAAAGACCGTAAGCAATACGCCATCTACCAGGAGGCAAAGGAGAAGTACAAAAGACAGGGTGTCATCTTCATCGAGAGCCACCCCTGCATAGAAATATGGTTCCTCTACCATCTCATTGACAAGTTCGCCCGAACCAACTTCGAGACCTACGAGGCGCTCCGTCCTGCCATTGAGAGCGTCCTGCCCAAATACGAGAAGACCGCCCGCTACTATCAGAAGAACACTGCTTTTCGCGATGGCATCTTGAAAAGTCAGTCGAACAGGGAGAAAGCCATCGACTTCTCCATCAAGGCGTGCAAGTACGAGCCGATGGAGAACGAGGTAGCTAACTATTCTGAGGTGTTCAAGGCCGTCCACTTCTTCCGCCTGCTACAGAAGTTTGCGGAAATCCGTCTGCTCCTGTCCGAGAAACTACGCACGGCCATCGCCCTCCAACCCAAGATTGACGACCACAAGTCCCTATCTGTCATGCAGGACGAAAGTCCCGTTTGCATCCTAAAGTACACAGGCACAAGGCTCAGCTGTCTTTTTATGGACGGATGCAGTTATGATGTTGACGACACAAGCCCGTTGAATGTCAATGATGCCGCCATTGAGCATATAGCCAAACTTGTCCGTCAGCAATAATATATAATAGGTGTAGGCACTTCTCATCTTCGGGAAGTCCTACACCTTATTATATATAGTCACCTCTACGGAGTAAACAACAGCAGGTACTCCATCTTTCTTCTTCGTTCGATGGACGGCACAGGTCTGCCCTTCCACCTTTTGAAGTCCACATAGTCACGGTATATGTTCCTGTTACCGCTCCGCATCTTGGCATACATCCGGCTCTTCATCACCTTTCCACAGCCTACATTGTATGCCAGTGCAGCCAACAAGAGGGAGTCACGACCGAAGCCACGGAACATGGCGCAGAGTTTCCGTAGGTCTGAACGCAGCAAGGCATCGGCTTGCCGCTCCGTCATCCTTAACGGAAGCCTCTCGCCAGGCAATAGCTTATGCCCATAGCCGACATACGGATGGTGCCTTGGACCATGCAGCCCCTCGTACTTCTTGATGCAGGCGACAGCCAACTCAAACCTTGGCACATGCCGAATCCGTTTTGCCGCTCCTTGCGTCTGGGCAGACAGACTGCCCGACACCAGGAGCAGGGTTAACCATAGCATCAGCCTCATACGCTGCCGATTTTACTGAAGGCGACAAGTGTCTCCTCCTCTTCCTCCGAATCCTCGTCAGCATCCGCATCATTGAAACTGAACTCCATCTCATACGCCTTGCCGAAGTTGTCCTCCACCACCACGGTCAGCGTCTGCGTCTCCGTGCTTGCCGAGGTGTAGTACAGACGGAACTTCTCGTCCTCCAGCAGATAGCGGTCATTGGGCTGGAGCACCGTTCCGTTCTCCATTCTCAGCGAACCTTTTCCGTCATGCTGAAAATAGCGGATGGTGTAAATGGTGCCGTCAAACTTTCCCTCCGCCTTCAACTCGCAGCGGATTTCAACGGTCTGTCCACGCACAATGTCCTTTGGCACAGGCATCGTCTCCACCTTGAAAGGATACGACTGCTGGAAGTCCAACTCGTCGCTGCACGATGAAAGGATTACCGACAAGGCACACACGAAAAGTAATGCCAACACGCTCATTGATTTCTTGATTCCATTGTTCTTCTTCATTGTCTTGTTGCTTTTTGAATGATTGTTACTTTCTTGTCTTATGGCTCATCAGGTACTCGTTCAAGTCCTTGTAACCTGTGTATAGATGCGAATGGTCAACTTCCTTCTCCCCATATCGTCTTTGCAGTTCGGCGCAAGCGTTCTCGCCCGCCTCGTCATTGTCCAGATGGCAATACACCTGCCCATAGTCCTTCAGCAGCCGATGCGCCCTCGAAATGTTCGCCACCGAGTTGAGGACGATATGGTCCTCGCCACGACCCATGCCAAGCATCATGCCAGAGAGAAAGTCCATAAAGCCCTCATACAGATGGCAGGTCTTGCTGCCCTTACTGATGAGTGTGATGTCCTTTGGCGACACGCACCCCTTGAAGAAACGGTTGCGTACCTCATAGCCACCACGGTCGTTCTTGAACCCCACGGCAAAGAACCGCTTTCCCTTGTGGCGGTACTCCACTTGACAGCAGAATCGGCTTGCCACGTCAGCCGACACTCCACGCTCACGCAGATACTGCCTAAGCGCAGGATGGCTCAACGGCTTCTCCACGATGTCCTCGAAAGGATTGCCTTTCACCTTCTTATCCTCATTTCTATATTCACTGTAGAAAGGTTTTGGGAAACTGCCGCCGAGTGTCTCCGCAATGAACTTCGCTTGCGCCACGAAGTCATTGCTGTTGATGAACTCCCCTGCAAGGTTGAAGATGTCGCCGCCCCTGCCGATGCCATAGTCATACCAGACGTTCTTGTCCGCCAACACCCGAAGCGAAGGGTTGCGGTCATTGCGGTACGGTGCATGGTACCACAGTCCCGAAGCCTTCTGCCGGGCTGGCTCTATGCCGAGGACGCATAGAAAGTCCACGATGGGTACTTGCCTGATTTTCTTGATGTCCATAGGCTCCAGTGCTTTAGTTGATGATAAACTTCATGCCTACGCCAAACTGCGTGTGGAAATGTCCCGTGCTGTTGCCCCAGACGAACCGCTCCCGTACGGAAGCCGTCAGGGCTATCGCATCGGACAGGTATATCTCCGTCTCCAATGCCACGGCTGCGCCATAGATGAATGCCCCTTCGTTCTGCAACGTCGCCCCGTCCGCCATGGTCCTCTTCCCCCAGTTCACAGCCTCATAGCCTGCCAATGCCGCACCGCCGACATAGAGCAGCACCGTCTTGCTGTTGTCCGAAAGAAAATTATGGGCATACCCCATCTCGCCCGTCATCTGCGCTATCGGGACGGCCGTGTCGCGGTAAGGCTGATGCACCTGCATGTATTCCGCCCCACACGTCCACTTGTCGCCGCCCTTAGTGTAGCTTGACAGTCCCAATCCGGCATAGTACCCGGCCTTGCAGGACGTTTTCCCGTTATATACTCCGTCAGCCATGCCGACCCTTACCTCGATGCCCCTCATCTGAGGGAGGCATCTTTGGGCTGATGCCTGCCCTGTCGTGAGGGCAAGCACCGCCATGATAACTATGTTTCTTCTCTTCATCCACTACTTCACGCTAAGTTCGTTGATAGTCAAGGCACGCACCAGGTCGCTATTCTCCACCGTAAACGACTGATGGCGGCCACCGTCCTTCTCGTTCATCTCCACAACAAGCTCCTTGTCATCGGGAATGGTGAACTTCGGCAAACAAAACACCGTCCGCTCCGTCTTCTTGCCAGCTATTCGCACCACATAGTTGTAGGCACGGACAGGAAGAAGCACCTGTTCCTGAATGGCGGTTCGCTTCGCCACCTTCTTGTCAACCACCTTGAACGTGATATAGTCCACGTCAAACGGTACGTTGCTCTGGTTCTTGATTTCCGTGTGGAAATACAGCAGGTCGCTGTGCACGTAAATGCCCTTCAGCAGATACTGCACGCCGAACCGCTTGCTCCCGATGTGCTTCACCCTGCGCCTGTCCTCCTTGTGGATGGACTTCATGATGAGGTGCACCAGCATGGGGCTTTCCTTGCCCAGTTCCTTGAGGTATATCTCCTGCGCATTATTCGGACGGTTCACCGCCTCGCCATCGTGGATGAAGTCCACCATTTCTATGTTGAGCATCAGCGGCTCCTTGGCGTATTTCACGTTGAACGTGTAGAACGACCCATCCTCCGTGATGACGCTCATGTTTGTCTCCTTCCTGAAGTTCTTCACGGCTGCTTTCACTCGGATAACATTCTCCGCACCGTCAGCCTTGCCTGCTATCAAGTCCTCCGACCCCAAGTCCACATACTTGACGGCTGCAGGAAAGAGGATATGCACCGTCTTGTCGTACGTCACCTCCAAACCGTGGGGCGGTATCATGCGGTCGAAGGTCAGCTTCTTGGTCAAACCGTGGTAAAGATTGCTGGAGTCTTCCTTTTGTGGGTAGACCTCCTTGGTCAGGGTCAGCGTCTCCTCCTTGTCAGAGGGAGCATTGCTCACTTGCTCAGTCTTTACGGACTTCTGCGTTTTCTTCTTGCCTGTCTTCTGCGCCGAAGCGGTGCAGGCTACGCCCAGCATGAGGGCGAACATGATTGTTGTCTTCTTCATTTTTTCCTTGCTTTAAAATTTTACTTTAGATTAAGTGGTATATAGCCAAGAGCTAATCTTCCTCTTGGTAAAGCATGACCTTGTAGCCAGCCTTCAGGTGTATTTTGACAGTCCGCATCCTCTTGGAGATATACTGCGACACGCCCTGCACGACACCCTTTCCCAAGTCGGAGACAAGTTGAGCCCCGGCATTGGACGAAATATTGATGCTGCTGTTCAGCGAACTGCCCATGTTGGCGCCGACCTCCTTGGCGGCATCCACCTCCATCGAATTCGGAATAAAGATACCCTCCTGTCCGTCATTGTCATAGACGGCAAGCTCTATCGGAATAATCATGCCGTTGTGCTCAATGGACTTCAA
>CAVAHD010000069.1:5018-9032 GCA_963588475.1 Oscillospiraceae bacterium
GCCACCTCTGCCAATGGCTGTATTGAACCTTGCCGATGCTTTTTCCGAGTAAGAGGCAACAAACTCCTCGCTGCTCATGGGGCAGTTCAAGGATGACACCACATTCTTCTGCACTTGCCTCACAGGAGTCACCTTCTTCTTGCCCTTACTGGCAACATCCTTGTTTTCTGCAATTGCCGACTCTTCCGAAGAATAAGCCTTATCATTCCCACCCGGCATATACTTTGCCGCAAGTTGGTAGGACTTTTCCATGAGAGCAACTTGCTCGTCCATATTGGAACGCTTGTTGTCCAGCTGCATCATACTTGCCTCCAATTCGTCCAACCGTTTCCTCAATTCCGCATCATCTTCATTACTTCCTTGTTGTGGCTGTTCATAAAAACCGCCTAAGGTCGTGTTCAAGATCTTGTATGCCTCGGCAGACGAACGGATGGCATCAGCCTCCTGCTTCTCTGCATTTGTCAGCTGCTGCCCAGAAGACTGCATCAAATCAAAGTCCTTGCCCTGCCTGGCCACCATAGAATCAGTCCCTGCAAAATATTCACCAAGGGTATTCATAGCCCGCGCCTTCTCTTGCTGCCTGTTGGCAAGTTCCTCCTTGGAGTACGCCTTGCGTTTGTCCGCTTCCACGGCAGTCTTCTCTGCGTCTGGCATCTCCATGTTGAATCCCTTGCTGTCAGCCTCGCCTCCTGATGATGAAGGCGAGAAGATAAACCACAGCACCAATCCGCAGACAATGCACATACACGGTATGGCAATCATCTTGTTGCGCCTGATGCGCTGCTCCTCAGTCATGGGCTTCTTCTCATTCTTCTCTTTCTCCATGTCCAAAATCTGTTGGGTTAATCACTTGCCGCCCCTTGTCCGTGGGCAACTTCACACTCTCTATATGCTCAACCTCAATGTTCGAGGTCTTGCCGTTTCCAAAGTTGATGAGGGCAGAGCCTATCATATACAAGCTGCACATGGCAAACAAGCCGAACATGACGAGCACGACTTTCAGCCTTACCCTTGGCGGAAGGGAATCCAGCCTGTCACGCAGCCGTCCCTTCATGCCGTCCATCTTTCCTTGGATTGTCTTGATTGGATTTTCCATATTGTCCCTGTTTTTTTATCGTTCAACGGTACTGATGTCCTTGTTCTCTACGATGGTGAATCCCTCAATGGTAAAACCATTCGGGTTGTCGTCAGAGCGAGTGGCATTCACAAGCCTGCACACGGTGACGAGACTTCGCTCCGTCACGTTGCTTTCCCTGAGAATCACCTGCCTTGCGTAGGTCTTGGCTTGGTAGGGATAATTCTCAAAGTTGCAGACCACGCTGTCAACTTGCAACGACTGGTTGATGTTCCCTGCTATGAGTCGGTTGTAAAAACCTTTCTCCGCAAAGTCCTGGTAATAGTTGTATGCGCTCTTGTCCGCCAACAGCAAGGCTCGCTTCACGTTGTGCTCAATGGCACTCTTCTCTGGTGACAGTGTGAAGAACAGCTCATGAAAGCGTCTCACATGTTCCCTTGCCTCGGCAGGTCTGTTCTGTGAGAGGTCTTGCGAGAGGGCGAGCATCAGCGACTTGCCACCGTCAAGGACGTATATCTTCTCACGCTGCTTCTCCGCAAAGCGGAAGGCGAATACCACCGAACATATTGCGACCATGGCACAGCCAATGACGAGGATGATGCAGAACAGACGTATCTGCCTGAACGAGGTCTCGATATTCTTCAATGACTTGAATTCCATTTTCTTCTTTCTTTCGTTTATGATGAGGTTAATGACTATCGTTTCTTAAATCCACTCTTGATGAGCCGTCCGGCTCGTCCTGCCACGTTTCCTGCCGTTGCTCCTGCAATGCTTCCGCCCAAAGAGCCTGCCGTGTTCACGTTCCGGTTGTAGTTGCCTATACCGCCGCCAGCCTGTATAATCCATCCCGAAACGGTAGGTATAGTGAAGTAACCGATAATGCCGATGATGAGGAACACGATGTAGACACCGTTGCTCGCATCGACGGAGAAGTTCGGGTCGTTCTGCAATGCCTCAATATCGTTTTGCAGCATCAGCACCTGTATACGGGCGAGGATAGTACTGAACAAATCCGAGACGGGCAGCCAAAGGTATATCTGTATGTACCTGCAGAACCATTGCGTCAGCGTCGATTGGAAGCCGTCCCATACGGAGATGGCGAAGCACAGCGGTCCGAGGATGGAGAGGACTATCAGGAAGAACGTCCGCAACACGTCTATGACCAGTGCAGCGGCTTGGAACAACAGTTCCAGCACCTCATGGAAGAAGTCCCTGATGCTTTTCTTCATGCTGTACATGCCGCGCTCCACGTACATCCCTGCCATCGTCACTACGTCATCTGGTGACCATCCCAGTTCCTCCAACTGCTTGTCAAACTCCTCGTTGCTCACGAGGTAGGCGGTCTCGGGATTGCGCTTCATAGCCTCATACTCCAGCTTGTCCTTCTGCGCCCTATACTCGTTCATGTCGAAGGTCTGCGTCTCCAGCATGGTGTGCGTGCCTTGTACGACAGGACTCATCACGCTGTTGAGCGTACCGAGCACGATGGTCGGGAAGAACATGATGGCAAGTCCGATGGCGAACGGACGGAGCAGCGGAAACACGTCTATCGGCTCCGCCCTCGACAGCGACTGCCACACCCTCATGGCTACATAGAACAGCGCCCCGAGTCCTGCGAGTCCCTTGGCGATGTCCGTCATGTCGGAGCACAGCGGCATCATCTCGTCATACAGGGAGCGCAGTATCTGGTGAAGATTCTCGAACTCCATAGGCTACCAGTATTTCTCGTTTGACTTGCCGTAGAGTCCCATGATGCGGTCAAGGTCGTTTTTCTTCTTGGCGCGCAGGTAACTCACGGAGATGTTCTTGTTGGTGTAGTAACTCACGAGGTTGCGGTAACGCTTCATCTTCGAGTAGCAGCGTTCCACCACGTCCATTCGTTCCTTGTCCGTCATGGAGAGCGTCGTGATGTTTACCACATTCTTCAACTCCGTCAGCACGTCGTTGCTTTCTTCCAACAGCTTGGTGTAGCCGGACCCGATGGCGGAGAGTTCCTCCACGGTGAAGTTCTCGTCGTGCATCATCTTCTGGTAGTTGTTGATGTAGATGTCCGTGATGTCACCCACCATGAGGATGGTCTGCTGCACCTTTCGGGCATCCTTGACGAGGTTGTTCACCGACTTCAAGGCATCGTAGTACTTCTTGCCCTGCTCGTAAATCTTCACAGTCTCCTGAAAATTCTTCACCATATTGGCAGCCGTCGAAGACGTGTGGACGATGTTGTTGGACGAGTTGATGATGCTTTGCGCAATGTTGGTCGGGTCTATGACCGCCCACTGTGCGCTTGCCTTTCCCACCATCAGCAGGAAGAGGCAGATTGTCAGAATTGCTTTTGTTCTCATTTTTACTTTGGGATTAAGTGGATGATAATTTTACTTGTTCTCTTGTTTGTCCTCGGCAAGCTGTCGGATGGCGGCTTCCATGTTGCCGCCGAGCCTGTCCGCCAACGCCATCACCTCCAGTTTCTCGCTTTCCTCTGTCGTGTAGGCAAGGTATTCCTGCGCTGACACCTCCGTGGCATAGACCGCCGACTGTGTTCCGCCGAGTCCTATCCATACCTCCTTGTAGAGTCTGGATGGGTCGTTGGACTGGTTGATGGAGAGTATCTGCGACTTCTCCTTCTCTGTCAGACCGAGCAGCGACTGTATCTGCCCGAACTTGTTCATGAACTTCCTTTGGTCAAGGAGTATCTTGCAGTCGGAGTTGTTGATGATGCTGTCCTTTACGATGGCAGAGGAGATGATGTCCTCTACCTCCTGCGTCACCACGACCGCCTCTCCGAAGAACTTCCTCACCGTTTTGTAGAGATACTTTATATAAGAAGCCATGTTTGCCGATGCTATCGCCTTCCATGCCTCTTCGATGACTATCATCTTGCGGATGCCTTTCAGTCGGCGCATCTTGTTGATGAACAGTTCCATGATGATGATGGTCGTGAC
>CAVAHD010000070.1:0-8815 GCA_963588475.1 Oscillospiraceae bacterium
TTCGAACCCCCGACCCTCTGCTTGTAAGGCAGATGCTCTAAACCAGCTGAGCTAAACGCCCTTTTCATTGATTCTGTCTCAAGATTTGCAAGGGGTTATTGAGAGGTAAATCTCAGCGCAACTGAAACTCTTTTCAGTGCATTTCCCGATTGCGAGTGCAAAGGTACTAACTTTTTCTGAACTACCAAAGCTTTTTGAAAGAAATTTTACAAATTAGTGCATTTTTTCTTCTTTTCTGCACAAAAGCAGCCCTTTTGCGCCATTATCGGCAGCAAAAGGGCTGCTTTTGTTTTATTCCACGTCAAAACGTCAATACATCAATACATCAAGGTGCGCGAGAATTACTCGTGAACCTTGATTTCTCCCTCCACTTCCGGGATGTCCTCCACATTCGGGATGATCTCCTCATCGGAAGCCTCTACTCCACCCTGCTTCAGGCGGCGGTTCTCCTCCAGTGCATCGTTCAGCTGCGCATTGAGTGCGTCAATCTCACTTTGGAACATAGCGTTCATGCCCTCAATGTCCGGCGCATTCTTCCAACCACGCTTGCCCAACTGATACGTCACGCCCAACTCCACGTAGAGGTTGCGGTCGTGCTTCTGCCACCTGCTATAGTCTGCGCCATCTGGCAACCCCTGTCTTGCCTCCGCCAACTGCAGTCCGCTCTCCAGGAACACGTCCAGCTTTGGCGTAACGAAGTAAGCCACATGCAGGCCTCCCGTCACCGTCAGCCCATAGTGCGCCGTCGTCATGTAGCGCGTCACACCGCCGCCAAGGAATAGCGACAATGCCCAGCGACGCTTGGCATCGTACCCCTTGAAGATATTGTCCAGCCCGAGGAGCACCTGCTCCTGCAGCGCAAACTGCTTCATGCTATCGTCGCCGTAGCACGGTCCCCAGAAGCCCTGTATCTTGGTGCGCAGACCGATGGAAGGCACAAACCACTTGCCTATTGCCAGCCCGATGCCGCCAGACGACTTAGTAGGCAACCCGGCAGAATAGTGGTTGTTCCAATCCGCACCTGCCTCAACGAACCAGTTGTTCCAGAACGAGTTCGTAGTGACGTTATATTTCTGTGCCGGAGTCTCCTCCTGCGCATTGTCCTGCGCCCTGGCTCCCAGCGTCAATGCAGCAAGGGCGATAGATAGTATTACTTTCTTCATTGTATTGTCTGCGTATGTATTCGGAATTGTCCGTAGTCTACGGCGCATTATTTTTTGCAAAGATACGACTTCCTAAGGAGACGGCAAAATAAAAGCACCGGAAATTAGTCTTTCAAACAAATTTCCGGTACCTGTGTATTAATCGTATATCTTAGAACGAGTATGTTCCGCCGACAGAAACGCCGCGTGAGCCCGTGCGTCTGTCTACGATGTCGTGCCATTTGGCCTCAACAAGCCAGTGGCGGTTGAAGCGCTTTGAGGCGGCTACGTCGAGGTAGAAGTTGGGCTGGGCGTATATGCTTGAGTATGTCTCGTTGAAACGGCGGCTGTTGTAGATGGCGTTTGCCGTGAAGCGCCAACCGCTCTCGAGGCTTACCTGCGGAGCCACGTGGCAGCTTACCCAGTTGTAGTATGCTGCTCCGGCTGCATTTGTATTATAACGCTCCCAGCAGTAGTCCACCCCGGCCGTGAAGCGGAACACTCCAGCGTGGGCGAAGGCAGAAACGCCCGTCGTGAGCACGTTGTCGCTACCGGCGGCCTTGGACAACTTCTGGTGCTCGTTCTTCACGAGGGCCATGAGGTTGAAGTTCTTCTGCTGGTAGGTGTAGCGCAGTTCGCTGACGTAGATGGGGCGCTGGTATATCTCGGACGTGTAGTAGGTCTCCGGATTTGATCCTCCAACGATAAAGTCGGAGTTGCTCGGGCCGTAGAAGCGGCGTGCGAAGAGTCCCTGCAGGGTATTGTGGGGAGTGATGTTGCAGTATACCGTAGCGGTAACATAGTTGTTGGTTACGGAGCCTTCCCATGCCGCAACGGCATTGAGGCGGTTGAGCCAGTAGTTGTACACGCGGAAACGGTCGCCCACCATGACGCCCCACTTGCCGCACTTCCAGTCTACCTGTGCATAGACATCCTCATACATGTTGCGGTCGGTGTAGTCTGCCACGACGTTGGTGGATGCGCTGTATCCTGCCTCCACGCCGGCTGTCACGTAGATATTCTTATGTATAAATGGGAAACCGAACTCGGCGAGTCCATATGGCGATGTGGAGCGCGAGCAAGCATTGGAAGCCATCTTGTCGGCCGTAGTATAGTCTGCCGCCACCTTCACATTGGCGTAGGCACCGTTGGGAGCGAGTGAACGGGTGTAGCTGATAGAGCCCATCACCTTGCGGTCGTATGCGCCGGCACTGCCGTCCATACGCGAACGGGTGTAGTACTGTGCTGCCTGCATCTTGAGGTTGTCCTTGGATGTGATGTTCCAGTCGACGTTGACGTTGGCTGCCTCATGAGTATTGTGCACGTTGTCGGCATATTCCATCTTGCCGGCCACTTGGCTCATTATCCATGCCTTGCCCGACTGGTTGGTGACACGTCCGAACACCTCGCCGGAAGCCTCCGTGTCGCCCTCCAGTGCCACCTTGCCGTGCGTTCCCTTCTCGTCCTTGCGGAAGGCGAGGTCGATGACCTTGTTCATGCCGCCTGTACCCTTCATGATGCCGGGGTTGACGCACATCTTTATTTGCTTCACCTCGCGCGCCTTGGTGTTCTTCAGGAACATCTCGGTATCCATGTTGATGTTGATGTTGTTGATACGCACGACATACGAGCCAAACAGACTTGGCGATGCCGTGGTGTGTCCGTCCTGACTGAGCACCTCGGGGCACATCATCAGCACGTCGAGCAGCGATTCCTCGCCGTTGAGCTCCATCTCGTTGACGTTGATAAGATACCTGTCGCCGATGTGTTCTATCACTCGTGCGCCAGACGTTGTAGCTACGGCAAGCATCGCGGCTGCCATCAATCCTTTTGCAATCTTCATGTTTGTGTCTTCTTTTTGGTTACAAAATAAAAGTTTGGGTGCAAAGGTACAACAAAATTTGCTTTCGCCATCGCATTTTGTCACATTAATATAACAAACGATGGCAAAATGTTACTTTTTGTCATTACGAAGCATACACTTTTCGCAGATGTTTGTATAGATACCAGAAGGTAGGCACGAGGAAGATGTCTGCCATTATCCACGCCACGGGGTCGCCGTAGCATACTCCCGTCCAAGCAAGGGCGGGGACTAGCCATAGGCTCACGCCGCAACGGGCTATCATCTCCATAACGCCACTCAGCATGGAGACATTGCTATAGCCAAGTCCTTGGATGCTGTAGCGCAAAACGGTGAGCAGTCCGAGGCATGGATAGAAGAAGTTGGCCACGCGCATAAACTGCGCCGCGTACGTGACGACCTCCTCCTCGCCGCTGTCCACGAAGAGCATCATCATCCAGTCGGCAAAGGGATATATAATAAGGAACGTGAGGGCGAAGTACGCCAGCGAGATGCACGCCGCGTCCTTCACGCCCAACCATACACGCTTTATCTGTCGTGCACCGAGGTTTTGGCCGCAGTATGTGGCCATGGCAACGCCGATGTTCTCAAAGACGCAAGTGAAGAGGTACTTTATGCGCATGGAAGCAGTAAAGGCTGCCACGTACACCGTGCCGAGGGCGTTGTTGGCACTCTGAAGCATGATAATGCCGATGGCGGTGATGGAGAACTGCAGTCCCATGGGCACGCCGTTGTTGAGCAGTATGCCAGTCCTCTTATTGTCGAACCGCCTCTCCTCCCCTTGCGGTATGAGTATCTGCATCTTGCGGCTTATATACATGATGCACAGCGCGACGGACAGGGCCTGCGACAGCCATGTGGCTATGCCGGCGCCCTCAACGCCCAGCCCCATGCCAAGTATCAGTATGGCATCGAGGATGATGTTCACCACGGAGGCTATGATGAGGAAGTAGAACGGCTGGCGAGAATTGCCCAACGCGCGCATCTGGCCTGACAGGAGGTTGAAGGCGAGTGTGAGGGGGATTGTCGCAAACTGCAGCATGAGGAAGACGTATGCATCGTGGAAAATCTCCGCCGGGGTGTTGACCAAGTGGAGTATCTTCTCGCAGAATATGCACGAGAGGAAGGTGATGACGGCAGCGAAGACGGCGGTGATGCGTATGCTGTTGCTTACGTACGACCGCATCTTCGGGAAGTCCTTGGCACCGAATGCCTGTGCCACGGGGATGGCGAAGCCAGCGCAGGAGCCGTTGCAGAAACCCAGTATGAGGAAGGTGATGCTGGACGATGCTCCCACTGCCGCCAACGCCCCTACGCCTATCCACCGCCCCACTATAGCAGCGTCGATGACGAGGTACATCTGCTGCAATATATAACCCAATATAAGCGGCACGGCGAATGTCACAATGCCGCGAAGTGGCGACCCTATTGTCATGTCGCCCACGTTACCCTGTTTCTGCATCTTCTTCATTTTTATTGTTAACTGTCATAACTGCCAGCTTTTGCCTGGCTTCTGAATACGGGTGCAAAGTTACGCATTATTTTGTAGATAACCTCACGCAGCAGGCCAAAAACAAAAAAGCCCGAGGCAATGCCCCGGGCCGTGTATTACTTTGTCAAAGTGAAGCAGTCCAGTTTAGGAAGCAACGTCAGAGGGCTGTATAGCCTTACCCTGTTTTCTCCCGGTTGCAGGGTCACTTTGAAGGAGGCTTCTTTGAAGACTACGGTTTTGTCTTTCTTATCCTTCTTCTCTGTGCCTGTCGCCATGCTGCCGACGGGCTTGCCATTTACCATGAGCTGCATCTTCAGGCGCGGCTCGTCCACGTACCTTATATTAATAGTATACGTGCCGCCCTCGTCGCTCCACACGTTGCGCCACTCGGCATAGCTTGCCTCCTCACCACCTACATTTGCCACGCAGATGCCGCCGCTCGCGCCTTCCTGCTCAACGAACTTCACCGGCATCTTGCGCTTTTCCAAGTCATCGTATGCCGACAGGTATGCCCATTCCGCCTCGTAGCGTGTAGCCTCAAGGCGTTTGGCACCCTCCACGCGCATCACCTTGATGCTATGCGCCGGAAGTTCCGCCGTGATTACGTATGCCGTTCCTTTGCCTTCTGTCTTGCGGCGCTTCTCTACTACCACATTCTCGTGTCTGATTATGTCGCGCGCCTTTACCTTGCCCCCAAGTTCCAGTTCCTCCATGGGAACGGAGAAAGTCTGCACCGTGTCGGAGGGATTGAAGAAGGCTACAGCCCTCGTCTTGCCGTGGAGTGTCTCAATGTCCTTCGCGAGGACGTAGCCCTTCCCCTGGCGTAGGGCAACGTACGCCTGCAGCCCAAGACTGTCCTGATTGACGGCTATTAGCTCCTTGTTCTTAAGCAGGGCGAGGGAGAAGTCAGAGAGTTTGTTCATATCGCAGCCTATCAGCATCGGCGAACTCATCATGCACCACATGCCCACGTGCACCTCCTCCTCGTTGGGCTTCAGACCGCGGCTCACCTCCAGCATGTCCATGTCGTTGTAGTGACCGTCTCCTGCAAAGGCAGAGAGGTACATGTTCTTGCCGATAATCTTCATTATTGAGTTCCATCGCGGACGTATGTCCGAGCAGATTCGCCATGACGTAGCCATGTTCTTCGCCCACGTACCGGGGAACGCCCAACGGCAGATGTTGATGCTGACGTGGTGGCCCGCCTCCTTTTGTATGGCATCGTAGATGGCACGGTAGCGTTTCTGCTCTTCGAGGTCGAGCCACGTGCCGGCACCGCAGTAGTCTATCTTGATGAAGTCATAACCCCAGTCGTGGAAGTACAGCCGCGCGTCCTGCCGCTCGTGACCGTACATGCCAGCACCGAAGCCGTTCTCATCGTCGTCGTAGCGTGAGCCGCACGTGTTGGCTCCGGCATCGGAATAGATGCCGGCCTTCAGTCCGAGACTGTGTATGTAGTCGGCCACGGGCTTCATGCCATTGGGAAACCGCGTGGGGTGCGGATGCATCAGGCCCGTGGAGTCGCGCCAACCGAAGAAGCCGTCGTCGATGTTGATGTGTGTGTAGCCGAGGTCCTTCAGTCCCAGTCGCACCATGGCGTCTGCCTGGGTGCGGATGAGCGAGTCGGAGATGTTGACGTGAAAGGTGTTCCACGAGCTCCATCCCATTATGGGAGGAGTAACCTTGGCCGTAGCCAGCGTGCTGAGCGAAGCGGCCAGCACGGAAAGTAACAAATGTTTATGCCTCATATCTTTAATCTGTATAACAACAAGTGTGGCACAAAGGTAGCCCATCCCGACTGTGCAAATAGGAAGTATAATACGAAAACTATAGGATTTGTACGCGAAAGAACTTCATTTGCATATGACTTCGCAGTAGGGCATCAATGAATAAAACAACAACAATTCATACAGAAAGACAAATCTAACAGACGCACAACCAGTAACTTTGCAAAGCATTCGCATCAAACCTAAATAATTATCATCGCTTTGTTATGAAGAATTTCCACCTCTTTTCTGTATTTATTACAATGCTGCTATTGGGCACCCAGGCCCACGCACAGGCACCGGTGTACATCACAGCCGGACAGTCCAACGCCGACGGCAGAGAGTACGTCAGCAAGCTGCCGTCATACATGAAGAACGGCTACAAGCACTTGAAGTACACCAATGTGACAAGCTCCAGCGACGGTACATTCGGCAGCCGCACGTTCGAAGACTTGTCGGGCCGCTACTCCTTCTGCGACGTGGCTCACTACTTTATCGACCAGACGCGCGACGCGGACTTCTACGGCATCAAGTGCGCCTACGGCGGAACGGCTATCGACACGCTCGCCACCTACAGTACCCTGCCCGTATGGTGTGCCGACTCAACATGGATAGCCGCGAACAATGCCTACCGCGGCGACATCAACCAGGGCAAGTCGCTGACCAAGTCGCTTACGGAGGGTCTGGCCGACTGCATCAACACTACGCTCTCCAAACTGGAGGGCGGCTACGACGTGAAGGCTATCATGTGGCACCAGGGCGAGAGCGACAGAAGCCGCAGCGGCAACTACTACAAGAACTTCAAGGACATGATAAACTACATGCGCGATGCCGTTTACGCCTTGACCGGCAAGGAGAAGGACAAGACCCTGCCATTCATCTTCGGCACGGTCTCCCACTCGAGCAAGCAGTACAGCGACGCGGTGGAGAAGGCACAGAAGCAGGTAGCGGCAGAGTTGCCAAACGTGTACTATATAGACATGAGCGATGCCGGACTGCGTTCAGATGCGCTGCACTTCGACTCGGTATGGACCGAGTATCTAGGCAAGAAGATGTACAACCAACTGGTGGAGCTGAAGCTTGTTGACGGCGAACCGCTGGAGGTCGTAAAACCGCACATACCGAGTGCCAGCGACACCCTGCAGGTGGAGGCCGAGCGCACATGGGATTTCACTACGGCATGGGGTGCAGCATCCGCAGACTCTTTGACAAATGATGAACTCTGGCCAGCATACCAGAAGCTGGGCTACCGCTATTCCAACCCGATGTCGGCAAACCAGGAACTGGCAACCAAAAGCGGCTACATCTTCCCGGAGACAAAGGGACTGTACTTCAAGTGCGGGTCGGGCAACCGCATCATCATCAACCCCGGCAAGTCGCTCTGCTTCTACGGTGACAACCTGTACCTGACAATCCCGAAGGTTAGTCCCGGACAGACCGTCACCATCACCACCGCCTCGGCAAAGGGCGACCGTGGCATCACCACCGACAACGAAGAGGACGTAGAGCTCATCTGCGGCGGCGTAAAGTCTTCCTCCAAGATGACGAACACATGGAAGGTGAAGGAGACGCTGACGGAGCCAGTAGACCTGGTGTTCCACTCAGTTGGCGGTGCTATCTATGTATATGATATAGAAGTAGTGTCACCATACGTGCAGATTCTCGTCGGGGCAGACCAAAAGGTAGCGTTCAGCAGCACCAAGGCGTGTGAGGTAAAGTCGCACGAGGACTTGATAAAGGCTTACGTCCCCGTGAGCTACGACCCGTCGAACGAAGCTATCGTCCTTGAACAGGTGGACACCATCCCAGCCAACACGGGCGTTGTCATCATAGGCGAAGAGAGTTTGGTTGGTGCAAAGGAAGTGACTACAATGAAGACTTACCCCAACAATCTGCTGGTGGCAGTGACAGCCGACACCATCGTAGAGCCAACAGAGACAGTAGACGACGTAACCTCTTTCAACTTTATTCTGAAACCAGAAAACGGCAGTGTTGACTTCCACAAGCTCACAGCGTCAGAGACCCTGACAGCAGGCACCGCATACCTCCGTCTGCCACAAGCAACCGCCGGCGACGTAGAAGTGATAAAGACAGCCCTCGCCTCTGACGCTGCCACTGGCATAGCAACGGTAAACACCGTCATCTCCCAAGGCACAAAAGGCCAATGGTATACCATAAACGGCGTAGCAGTGGAACGCCCCGGAAAGGGTCTGTACATCCGCGACGGAGTGAAATATCTTTTCAAATAAGACAACCTCAACAGGTATAGCTATAAAAATATCTTCGCCCACTTCGACAACCTCACCGATACGAAGTACATGATAAACAAAGGCTACCAGATGCCTGGCTTCAACGTAATGGGAGGCATAAAAATAAGGCTGTAGGATTCTTTCCTACGAGGATCTCATCTCAACTGTGTCAAGTACTAACACAGTTGAGATGAGATCCTCTTTAATTCGAATTGTGCCCAAGTTTACACATTACTTAATTGCTTAATTTCTTCTTCTGACAGTCCTGTGTAACGTATGATTTTGTCCAAAGGGAATCCGTCTTC
>CAVAHD010000071.1:0-8467 GCA_963588475.1 Oscillospiraceae bacterium
CTGAAAGCCCTATACTACATAGCCCAGGGCAACGCCCTGGGTTTTTTGTTTGTATATATCAACGCGCCCTGTAAGGGCAAAAGTACATAATATTGCGCATGACAGTTTATGTACTTTTGCCCTTACAGGGCGGCGGTTGATGCCCCGATGTACCCAGGGCGTTGCCCTGGGCTATGGAGTTATTGCCCTTTTAGGGCGTGCAGGACAAAATTGTCCTACATATTCACCTTCAGCGTCAAGGCAAATCTTCTGCCTGGCATGGGCCAGCGTTGTATCATTTCGTAGCGTTGGTCGAAGAGGTTTTGGCACTCTGCCTCGGCTGTGTAGTGACGTAGGAAGTGGTAGCCTACTTTTATGTCTGTGCAGTTGTAGGCATCCAGAGGATCGTCGATGGAGTTCTGGGTGGTCCAGTAGCGTTTGTCCACGAACATGTGGGAGAGGGACGCTGTCCATCCGCGATGGGTGAAGGTGTACACCGCCGTAGCTGACCATCTTGGCGAGTAGGCTATGTAGTCGTTGTAGGCCTTCTCGGTCGGATCGGTGCGGTTGCGGTCGTCCTGGAACGTGCCCGTGAGCAGTAGCGAGTGCTGGCGGTAGGTGGCGTTGACGCTTACGTCCACGCCGAGGCAACGGGTGTAGCCGTAGTTGAGCATGGTCCATTGGTACGAGCCTTTTAGGGGCAGACAGACGATGCGGTCCTCCACGCGGTTGTAGTACCAGTCGGCCTGCACGGTGACGTAGCGACCGCTGTAGGTCATGCCCACGTCAAACTGCTTGGTGTACTCGGGCTTCAGCGATCGGTTGCCCACGAGGGTATAGTAGAGGTCGTTGAGCGTCGGGGCACGGAACACGGTCTTGTAGAAGGCGCGCAGCATCCACGGGCCAATGCTGTAGGAGGCCAGGGCGTTCCACGTCACCTTCTGCAAGGGGTCGGCGTTGCCGCGCGTGTGGTCGGTGACGGTGGTGTACAGCGCACTAAGGCTCGTCTTCAGTCCGCCGTGGCTGTAGAAGGCAGAAAGGGACGCCTTCGTGTCGAGGCGGTAGACGTAGCTGAAGTTCTTCACGTCGCACGTGAGGTCCGACCACCGGAAGTCGCCCGAGCCGGACAGTCCGAAGTCGCCCCAACGACGTGCCATCGAGAAGGCGGCGTAGGCATCCTGCTGGCGGTAGGCGTTGTTGGCGTGTACGGAGATGTTCTCCGGGTAGTCCGAACGGTAGTGCAGATAGTCGTTGGCGTATTTGCCAATGGCCTTAAACTGTATGCCCGCCCCCAGTTGCCCCGTATAGGTCAACTGCGAGAAGAAGTTGCGGTCCCACTCGCGACCCACGTCGGTATACGTGTCGGAGAGACGGCGCACGATGCCACCGGGCAGTCCGCGCCGCGAATTGAAGTAGTACGTATGCCACTCAAAACCCTTATAGAAGGCGCAGCTCTCTATGCGGAACATGGTGATGTCGCCGTTGCGGCGCGTACCGGTGGTGTCTTCGTATTCGGTGTGGTACTCGAAGGGATAGTCGCCGTCACTGTGCGTGAAGGCCGCATCGATGAATCCCCAGTTGCGGTAGCTGTACGTGGCGTTCACCTTGTGCGTGCCGAACGATGCCAGTTGATATGAGGCGACGAACGAGGTGCTGTCCGGGCGGTGGGTCTTCAGGTATACCGTGGATGCCGAGGCGTACTCCGATGCCGCCATGAGCATCTCCGTCTTGTTTGCATTAAAGAGCGAGACGGACTCCAGCGTGGTCAGCGAGTATTTGCCCAAGTCCACCGTGCCGTTCTGCACGTTGGTGATGCGCACGCCGTCGAGGTATACGCCCACGTGCTGCGAACCGAGCGAGCGCACGTTGACGGTCTTCTGTCCGCCCAGTCCGCCGTAGTCCTTTATCTGCACGCCGGCCATGTATTTCAGTGCGTCCGCCACGC
The DNA here is from genome assembly GCA_963588475.1 of Oscillospiraceae bacterium. Classification (GTDB taxonomy): domain Bacteria; phylum Bacteroidota; class Bacteroidia; order Bacteroidales; family Bacteroidaceae; genus Prevotella. The sequence continues at coordinate 1,925 of CAVAHD010000071.1, forward strand.
TGGTGGACGGCAGTCCCTGCAGCTGCTTGTAGCCGATGACTTGGTGTGGCGTGAGTTCACGCATGGACTTCACCACCACTTCGTCCAGCACGTATGTACTGTCCGCCATCGTGCCCCCGCGCGCTTCCACGAGAGCCTCCTGTGTCGTTTTGCCCCACGCCGGGCACGCGGCAACGGTGCCCAGCAGCACGGCTGCATATACTGTCTGTTCTCTTTTCTGCATATATTACGTTAGTGCATCTTACTTCAAGTGCGCCTTTATCCAGTCCATGTGCTGGCGTTCCATTGTTTCGGATGTCCAGTGCTCGTTTATAGGTGTGATGAAGGCTTCCTTGGGGGATGTGAGGGTGTTCCACGCGGCGTAGCTGGTGGTCGGTGGACAGGTGCTGTCGTTGTATCCCCACGTCATGCGGACGGGACAGGTGATGTGGCGACAGAAGTTTATCACGTCGTAGTATGCGAGCACCTTCACGGTCTGCTCGTTGAGCATGTTGTGGCGGTGGAAGTGTGGATAACCTCCCGTGCGTCCCTTCTCTATGTATGCTGCCATGTCGGTGAGGGCCGGATGGTTGGCCACGCACTGCGTCACGCGCTTATCCAGTGCTGCGGCGATGAGGCTGAGCGCGCCGCCTTGCGAACCGCCCTGCACGATGAGGTTCTTGCCGTCCCACTCGGGGAGGGAGGCGAGGAAGTCCAGACAGCGCACCATACCGGCGTAGACATGGCGCATGTAGTAGGAGTCGCGAGTATAGATGCCGGTCTCGAGGTACTCGGAGAATGCCGACTGTATGTCCTTGAACTGTTCCGTGGTGAAGCGTGGGTCTATGCCGTGTATCTCGCACTCAAGGCGTATCATGCCGTTCTCGGCGTAGTACTTGTGGCGGAGCGGCTCCTTGATAGTCTTCACGCCGGCACCCGGGGGACAGAATACGGCCGGGCACGCGCCTGCCTTAGCACCCTTCGGCATGGTGAGGTAGGCGTACATGTAGTGCTTGGAGTCTATCTTCAGCTTGATGAGCCAGCAGTCTATCTTGTCGGTGCAGTACTCCTTGGCCACTTCGCGGGTGTACGAGAGTGGCAGCTTGTGCATGTCGGCGAGGGTCTTGTCCCAGAAGGCAGTGAAGTCGGCCGGCTCCTTGGTGTAGGGCTGTATGTCGTTGACGCCGAAGCCCACCTTCACGTGGTGGGTGGTCTTCTGGCCGTCCACGGTGGCGGTCAGCTGCAGGTCCTGGAAGCCCGGCGTCTTTCGCGTGCCCATGTTGATGGTCACGTGTCCGTTCTTCACCTGCGCCTTGCCGTTGCTGGTGGCCGAGAGCATGTCAGGGGCGATGCTGTACGTCACTTCCCCGTCGACGGGTACACCATATTTATATAGTTGTACGTCGACGGTAGCCTTCTCCCCTACTCTATATAGCCAGTCGGCGTGATTAGGATTAGTAACCCACAAGAAGTCAGAACGGTAAGGATAGTTTTCCGCACTCGCCGTGAGCGAGGCAACGAGCAGCATGGCTGCACAGATTAGTTTCTTCATATATCTATGATTTAAGTATTGTTCAAAACTTGCACAGTTTTTAGTTCGTAAATTGTGCTAACGATGCCCTGAAAGGGCAACAACTACATAGCCCAGGGCAACGCCCTGGGTTTGTGTTTGTATGTGTTTACGCGCCCTGTAAGGGCAAAAGTACATAAAACCTTCCCACATTATACTATGGACTTTTGCCCTTACAGGGCGGTGATTGATGGCCCGATATACCCAGGGCGTTGCCCTGGGCTATGTACTTTTGGGCTTTCAGCCCGTCGTTGGCAACTACAAATTTCTCTTTACGAACTTGATGTGCTGCCATACGGTGGTTACCATGCCGTAGTGCTTCTTCATTATGCTGAAACGCTCGAGGAGCGAGGCGCGGTGGCTCTTTACGGACATGCCACCCTCGAGGTAGTCGCAGAGGACGAGGTGTGAGTTGTATAGCTTCAGCCCCATACGCTCCGTCTCCTTCATCACGCGGATGCACCAGTCTACGTCGGCCGAGAGGCGGTAGTGCAGGTTGTACTTTATGCGGCGTGCTATGTCGGTGCGCACGTAGAAGGCCTGGTGGCAGACGAGCATGCCGTTCTTGAACGAGCGCCACGTCAGCTTGTCGGGGGCCTGCAGGTGGCGGTGCGAGACGAACTTTCCGGCATCGTCCACCACGTCGGTCTGACCGTATATCACGCCCGGCAGCAGGTCGCGGTTGGCCGTGGCTTCCACCTCCAACTGCGCCGCCAGGTCGGTCAGCGTCGTGACGCTGTGCAGCTTGTCTCCGGCATTTAGGAACACGAGGTAGTCACCCTTCGCCAGGGCGAGTCCCTTGTTCATGGCATCGTAGAGCCCATGGTCGGGCTCGCTGACCACAAGCACGCGGTCGGGCTGCCCGGCGGCGTATTCGCGCACCATATCCATGGTAGCATCCTTCGATGCCCCGTCCAATATAAGGTGCTGCACGCCGGGATGCGTCTGCGCCTTCACGCTATCAATAGTACGCTGCAGCACCGCCGCAGCATTGTATGTGCAAGTTACAATAGTAAACTTTATCATAAAGAATTACGCATTGCGCATTAGACAATTATGAATTATGCATTATAAATTCTGCATTATGAATTCTGCATTATGAATTCTGCATTATGAATTACTCAAACACTGGCAGCGTCAGCAACTGGTAGTAGAGCGTCTGGGCCATGCGCTTGTGACCTTCGCTGTTGGGGTGCAGACGGTCGGCGTCGGGGTTGCGGAAGTAGCGGGCGTGCTCGTCGAGCATGGGATACAGACCGCAGAGGCTGCCTAGGTCTATGACGGGCACTGCCCATACCTCACCTGCTTCCTTTGTAGCCTCAACATACTCGTCGAGATACTCGCCGCAGCTGTTCTCGTAGTCCTCGGAGCACTGCCAGTTCTTGTCGTTGGCGTGGAAGTTCTGGCGGTGTGTCGGCGTGAGCAGCACAATCTGCTTCGTCGGGTACATCTTCTTCAGTTTCTCCAGGGCTATGTTGATGCGTCCGCAGTAGGTCTTGTCGTCCTTATTGAGATAGCGGTGATCTCGCTTTACGAGTTTCTTCTCGCTGCCGTGGCCGTACATCACCTTCTCCTCCTTCTCGGTATACCACTTGCCGATGGGCGTGCCGTTGTTGTAGTCATTGGTACCCATCAGTATCATTATGGCGTCGATGCTGTCCCCGTGCTCTGCATATAGCGCGTCGGCCTGGCGGGGGATGTCATTCCACTGTCGTCCGCTCTTTCCGTAGACGAACGTGTGGATGCCGAGCCACTTCTCCAGCCACGCCCAGTATTTCGTCTCGCCTGCGGGACGAGGGTCGGTTATGGAGTCGCCAAGGTAAGCCACGCGCTTGCCCTGCCAGGGGTGAACCATCATTTGGGCACTTGCCTCAGCTACGCAAAAGAGAGCTGCGACGAAAAGGGTAATAGTAAGTAATGTCTTCTTCATACAGTTTTTTCTATGTACAATATCCTCTCGCAAAGTTAGCACAATTGGACGAAATTGGCAATAGGCTGATAGCTAAGAAAGCATAAAATGTCAATTCGTCAGCCTTTTTCGACAGAATGTCAGCCTTTTCGGGCGGTGGTACGTACTTTGAAACGTTGGTTGGCGAACATCAACGCAGCCTCGGCTGCATAACCCATTAACCAAGAAAGGAGTTAGAATTATGATGATGAATCAAGAACAAATGATGAGCGGCAAGGAAGCCCTCGAACGCTTCTGCAAGAACCTCGTTGCAGATGCGAAGGCCGGCAAGCTGGACCCTGTCATCGGGCGTGACGACGAGATACGCCGCGTGCTGCAGATACTGTCGCGCCGTACAAAGAACAACCCTATCCTCATCGGCGAACCGGGTACCGGTAAGACCGCCATCGCCGAGGGACTGGCACAGCGTATCGTCAGAGGCGACGTGCCGGAGAACCTGAAAGAGAAGGAGATATACACGCTCGACATGGGTGCCCTCGTGGCCGGTGCCAAGTACAAAGGCGAGTTTGAGGAGCGTCTGAAGGGCGTCATCAACGGCGTGACGGAGAGCCAGGGCAAGTTTATCCTCTTCATCGACGAGATACACACGCTCGTGGGGGCCGGCGGCGGTGAGGGTGCCATGGATGCCGCAAACATCTTGAAGCCTGCACTGGCACGTGGCGAACTGCGCGCCATCGGTGCCACGACGCTCAACGAGTACCAGAAGTACTTCGAGAAGGACAAGGCTCTGGAACGCCGTTTCCAGATTGTCATGGTAGACGAGCCGGACGAGCTTTCGGCCATCTCCATACTGCGTGGACTGAAGGAGCGTTACGAGAACCACCACCGCGTACGTATCCAGGACGACGCCTGCATAGCAGCCGTCACGCTGTCGCAACGCTACATCGCCGACCGTTTCCTGCCGGACAAGGCCATCGACTTGATGGACGAGGCAGCAGCCAAACTGCGTATGGAGCGCGACTCCGTGCCGGAGGAGCTGGACGAACTGGAGCGTCACCTCAAGCAGCTGGAGATAGAACGCGAGGCCATAAAGCGCGAGGCGGGCAACGACAAGGAGAACGCCAAGCTCGTGGAGCTGAACAAGAAAATCTCCGTGCTGCAGGACGAGAAACTGCGCATGCGCTCCGAGTGGGTCAAGGAGAAGAATCTCGTCGACAAGATACAGCAGGACAAGCAGGAGATAGAGCGTCTGCGCTTCGAGGCAGAGAAGGCCGAGCGCGAGGGCAACTACGGCAAGGTGGCCGAGATACGCTACGGCAAGCTGAAGCAGCTCGAGGAGGACATCGACAAGACACAGGAGCAGATAAAGGCTTCCGGCGCCTCGAAGATGGTACGCGAAGAGGTTACCGCCGACGACATCGCCGAGGTGGTAAGCCGCTGGACGGGCATTCCCGTAACGCGTATGATGCAGAGCGAGAAGGACAAGCTGCTGCACCTCGAAGAGGAGCTGCACAAGCGCGTCATCGGTCAGAACCCCGCCATACAGGCCGTCAGCGATGCCGTACGCCGCAGCCGCGCCGGATTGCAAGACCCGAAACGTCCTATCGCCTCCTACATCTTCCTCGGCACCACCGGTGTGGGTAAGACGGAACTGGCAAAGGCCCTTGCCGACTACCTCTTCAACGACGAGCAGATGATAACGCGTATCGACATGAGCGAGTACCAGGAGAAGTTCTCCGTCACCCGACTCATCGGTGCGCCTCCGGGATACGTCGGTTACGACGAGGGCGGCCAGCTCACAGAGGCCGTGCGCCGCAAGCCGTACTCCGTAGTGCTCTTCGACGAGATAGAGAAGGCACACCCGGACGTGTTCAACATCCTGCTGCAGGTACTGGACGACGGTCGTCTGACCGACTCTAAGGGACGTGTGGTGAACTTCAAGAACACCATCATCATCATGACAAGCAACCTGACCACCGACCAGCTCTACGGCAAGGCACCCATCCTCGACGGCAACGGCATGGTAAAGCCGCCTATCCGTCCGGAGTTCCTCAACCGTATAGACGAGATAATCAACTTCTCTCAGCTGACGAAGGAGGAAATCAGCGAGGTTGTCCGCCTGCAAATGAACCGCGTAGCCGCCATGCTTGCCCAGCAGGGCTTCAAGCTCAACGTGACGGATGCCGCCATAGCAACCCTGGCCGAGGCCGGCTACGACCCTGACTTCGGTGCGCGCCCAGTAAAGCGTGCCATACAGCGCGACGTCCTCAACGCCCTCTCAAAGCAGCTCCTCTCCGGCAGCGTAAGCAACCAGAAGCCTATCACGGTGGACAGCAAGGACGGAAACATCACGTTCCGCAATGATTAATTCATAATGCTGAATGCATAATTCATAATAGCGTTCCTACAGCTTTCGGGCTATAGGAACGCTTTTTTTGTCCCTTTGATTTAAATATTCTATGTATCTTACTTTTGTCCCCGTTTCCACTCAACAGCCTTTTCCGTCAACCTGTATTGTTGGCGAGGATGGTTAGGGCTATCGGGATATTTGCGTTCGATAAAGTTGGCAGCAAGAGCCGGTATAATGTACGATTGGTTGAAATTCTTCCTGTCAGTCAATCCCATTTTTTGCATAATAACGGATGCAGACATGTACTCCTTCTCCATAACCTCTATCAGTTGCAGTACTTGAGGGGTACTTGTGGGGTACTTAGGGGGTACTTGTGGGGTACTTAGATCCAACTTGGTTCGTACTTGGTTCCAACTTGGTTCGTACTTGGTTCGTACTTAGTACCAACTTGGTTCGTACCTAGTAATGTGTAAATAATAACTTCAGCAGATTTTAGTTACTAATTGTGCAATGCATTTACCCACGACGCCCTGAAAGGGCAACAACTACATAGCCCAGGGCAACGCCCTGGGTTTTCGTTTATATATGTCTACGCGCCCTGTAAGGGCAAAAGTCCATAAACCTCACACGCTATACTATGTACTTTTGCCCTTACAGGGCGGCGATTGATGGTCCGATATACCCAGGGCGTTGCCCTGGGCTATGGAGTTGTTGGGCTTTCAGCCCGTCGTTGGC
>CAVAHD010000072.1:0-7478 GCA_963588475.1 Oscillospiraceae bacterium
TCTACATTATTTCTGACAATGCCAGATACTATCACAACAGAGAGCTAAAGGAATGGGCCGAAGGAACCAAAATTAAGCAAATATTCCTTCCGCCATATTCCCCTAACCTCAATTTGATAGAACGATTGTGGATTTCTTCGAAAGAAGGTCATAAACACTGGATTCTATCGAACAAAAGAAGAATTTAGAAAAGCTATCAAGCATTTCTTCAATAATATTGCCAATTTTAGAGAAGAGTTGGAGTCACTTCTAACTCTCAATTTCCGATTGGCAAATGCTCAAACTATTTCTTTTTGACTATAACTGTATTCAACTGTAAAGACTGATGTAAAGGCATTTTCTTCTTAATCACTCGGCTAACCTTCTCCTTGTTCTGCCTTGCTTCGTACATAATTATCATTTTTTTAGATTATTACTCCATTAAAAACTCATTGAAAGCAGTCACCAAGGACGGCTTGCACGTCCGAGTCGCTGACTTGATGAGGTCGAGCCAGCGACTTGTGCGCCTCTTGTCGCTGACTCGGGAAAAACGAGTTTATTGTGTTATCTCTGTTCCACTTTCATTATAGACAGTGCTATTCGTTATCTTAGCGGTAGAAATAACATCGTATCCTGTAGGGTTAAATGTTTCTCCGCCTGCTCCAATGTAAGAAGCATGGGAATCTCCTCTTGAAGCATGAATTGTGGAATTGGATATAGTAATATTGAACGCGGTTGGGTAGTCCGAACTTATTCCATCGACTCCACCTCCAATGGCAGCTGCTCCCATATTGCAGTCATCGCCGGCACCAGAAGCGTATATGGTTGCATCACTAATGTTGATATTTCCTACTTTCGCAGTACCAACTGAGCCGATTCCTGCAGCATAATCACCCGCACACGCTTGTTTTGTACTTTTTGCCGTTAAGGTCACATTGTTGATAGTGATGTTACCGCAATCGTAGTTCGTCCCATCGGAATCGTTGGAATAACCGCCTATTCCCGCGCCACCTATTTTGCCTGTCACGGTGAGCTTGTCCTCCCGGCTGTTGCCCTTAATGGTGACAGTGTTATCTTTTGCCACATAGATGCCTGCACCTTCGCTTGTGCTTATGCTATTTGTTCCTTGCACATGAATGGTGGGACTACCATTGGTAATGTCAATGGCATTGCCGCTGCTTACGCTAATGGTGGCATCATCCAAGTAGATGTCAGGATTTCCGCTGGTCACTTTGATGCCGTAACTGCTGGAGCCGGTGAAGTAATAATAACCATCTTTTGTGATTGTATAGGGTTGTGTCAATGTTGAGAGATCCACTACCTCTGTTCCCTCTTTGTGTATCTTGAGCGTTACGTCGTACTTGTTGCCCTCCCTAAGGGTCAGGTTAGCGGAAAGATTTACTTTGGCTGAGGTATTACTATTTAGTGCCACATTGAAAGAATTTCCGGTCGTTATCGTTCCGGGCGGCACAAGGGCTTCATAATGGTTATCGACTTTGTGCATCTGTATCGTACTATTTGCGCCGGAAGATGTGACATTGCCATCCGCCACGGTGCAAGAAGCCGGATAGCTGAGCGTGACACCCTTGTCATTACTTCCATTGTAAGCCATACCCTTCAGGTAAACACGCACCTTGGCAAGCTGATGAGAGAAACTGAGTGACACCGCAGTGTTGAAGTTGGCAGTCGTCTGTGCCGTGACTATGTATGCGAGGCCGTTTGTCTGGTCGGAAAGGTCGACTGTTTCGCCACCCGAGGAAGTGTACCAAGCCTTGATGGTCTGACCGGATTCCTTGCTTGTCCAATAGGCAGGCCGGTCGCCATCGGCCACAGTCAATGTACCATTACTTTGGTAGGTGTACGTGCCGGGCGTTCCATTGCCTATCTGCACCTTGATTTTATCACCTTCCTGCCACACGCTACCAGTTCCATCTGTGTTCTCCGTCACCCGTGTCTGCGCTGCTTTCGTTCCCCACGGCTGTTCGTCCACGTCAGCGGTAAGGCTGACCGAGGCAATCTCCAAAGGGTATGTGCCTTCGGGCAGGGCGTTGTCGTCCATTATCTCGTCTTGCGAGCAGGCGGCGATCGATAAGAGTGCCGCCCCGAAAATCATCTTTGATAAAATTTTGTTCATATTCTTTGTATATTATTCTTGTTGTCAAATCCTTATCCTCCTATCTGCACCGTTGGGCATCCGGCGGCTATCATGCCTCCGTGCGCCGTGGTGTCGCCCATGCGTGCGGCGTAGTATGTCAGGATCTTCCGTATCATGGTCTGCCTTTTTTTTAGTCCAAATACGCACTGCCTTCACCGCTGTTACCTGTGCCCCAGCTCATACTTTCTCCCACTGACACGGAGAGTCCTTTTGCCTGCACAGTGATATTATAGGTATAGACTGTGCCGCCTTGCAGCTCCTTCGCTACCGCAGGCTTGTAGTAGAAATCGATGCCGTTAGCGGTTACTTGGATGAAGTTTGTGTTTTCATTGATGGTCTGTCCGTTCAGCAGGGCAAGATAGGATATTTGTTCTTGTCCTTGTTCTTGTTCTTTGTGACAATAAGGCTTGATGGTGGTTCCGCTTTCTACATCTGTAATATTCAGCAGCCTCACTTCTGCGTTTTCCAGTGAAAAGCCCTTCTCTTCCGAGGTGAGTTTTATCACCACCTTTGCCGTATGGTGATAGAAAGTCATGCTCCTATTCCTGTCGTTAAAAGTCAACATTTCCAACTGGCCCTTGATACGGTCGCTTGCTCGATAGTTGGCAAAATCACTTTGGTCTGACTTTACCTTCCAATACCAATGATCTGGGTCTAGATCATAGGGATACCATGCTTCGACGTGTATCGGACTGGTTGCGCTCTGCCAATAGAACGGCGTTTCGCCATCAGCAGCAGACAGCGTGGCGGTTCCGTCAGGAGCAGAGGGTTCAACCTTATATACCATGGGAAAACGACCATCCACCCTTACGGCAACCTCGGTAACCCCTTCCCAGTCACCGTCCACCGTGGAGCGTGTGCCTGCCTCGGCAGGCGTGGCAGTGACTTCCAGTCCTTCGGCGGTCAGCACCAACGGGTACTTGCCTTCGGGCAGCGACGTGTCCTGCGGCGTCACTTCGTCCTGCGAGCAGGCGGCAAACAGCACCGACATCAGCAGCGCACCGCCTGTCTGTAAGAATCTTGACTTGTTTATCATATCTCTTGTCTTTTTTGTTGTTTCACATCTTGTTGTTTCACTTGTGCCACCGCACGCTGCGAAACGTGCAGTTACACCTTAATATATTATAGGCGTATCTCCGTGCTTACGCTGCCGCACGGGATGGCTGCGGAGACCCATGCATGACCCGTTGTGGTGACCCATGCATGGGTCGTTCGGGAGCGGTTTATTGCATCGTGGCCTCGCCTGTATTCTCACCGCCATTGGACCAGTTGCTGATGGACGAGGTGACTTCGAGGCTTGTCACGTTCACCGTGATGGTGTATTTGTACTCCTTGCCACTTGTCAGCACTACGTCGGAGATTGGATTGTCGCTCTCGTCTTTCAGGTTGCTCGAGGTGAGCACACCGCCGTCTTTCAGCTTCACTTCGATGAAGGAGGTTCCCAGTGTCTGCGGGACAACGACGGCACTGCCGGACAAGGCGTTATTCGCCGCTGTCATCACCTTGATGTCTGTGGCATCGCCGGTTGCTTCGGATACAGAGCCGCTCTCGGCGGTCGCTGTGAACGTGGCGGACAGTTTCACATCTTTTAGCGTTACCACGGCTTCGTTCAGGTCAGGATTTCCGTTGCCGGACTCCAGCACTACCGTCACCTTGGAGAGCCGGTGGCTGAAGTTTATGTTCACCGGCGAGCTTGTGCGGCTTACCGGATTCTGCGCGGGCTTGCCGTACATCAGGTCGCTTTTCTTGTAGTTTGCATCGGCGCTCTGATCCGCCTGCACGGTGAAGAGCTCTCCCGCCTTCGTACCGGAGGGGTAGATGGCATAGATGTTCACGCCATTCCCGCTCGTGGGGTAGTAGGGCTGTGTCTGAGGTGTCATCCCTCCGTTTCCGTCCGTAGTGTAGGTGAGCGGCTGGAGGTAGGAGGTCGTGGGGGTGCCGTCCGTGTTCTCGTTGATGTACACGTCAACACTCTCTCCGTTGTCGAACTGTGCGCCCTGGATGTCCGTTGCCGCACGTGTCGTCTGCTGCACGTCCAGTCCGCTTCTCAGGCGGATCTCGCCGTTCCAGTTTTCTGTCTCACTGTCGTTGCTACAAGCCGCCAGCGCGAGGACTGCGGCTGCGAAAAGTAAATACCTTTTCATAATTCTCCGTTTGTTAAATGTTACTGTTGTTATTTGTTCTTGTTATTACAATTGTCCTTATTCCGCGCTGCCCGTGTCGCCCGTGCCATTGCCCGGTATCCAGTCGGTGATGGCGGAGGTGACGCTAATGGCTGTCTTGTTCACGGTGATGGTGTAGAGGTACTTCTTGCCCGCCTCGAACCGTTCCGCCTTGGTCGATTCGGAGAGCGGCCACGCGTAGTCTCCGATACCCTGTGTGTGGAATCCGAGCGTCATGCCGACATAGTCCTTGCTCGGGAAGACGATGCCCTCCGCGCTCCTGCCGTCAGCCGCCGCCTTCAGCGTTATGGCGGTCATGGCGGTGGAGGTGGCGGTCACGTCCGTGGAGGCCAGCACATCGAACGTCCCCTCTGTGGGCTGCCCGGTGAGGTTCACGGTGATGCCCGCGAGGTCGGTCGCCGTCACGTCGGCTCCCGGCTCTATCTTCATCTCTATCTTCGAGAGCTTGTGGGCGAAGACGAACGGCACGGTGTAGTCCGTGCGGCTCTTGCCGGTCACCTTGGAAGCGGCCATGAAGTCGATGGCGGGCTGGTCGTCCTGTTCTGTGAGGTCGATGGCATAGACGGTGTTCGCGGCGGTCAGTTTGTCGCTGTAGGGATAGTAGGCGATAAAGTCGCGTGTCGAGCCGTCGGTGGGCAGGTAGATGGTCTTCGCCGCCTCTGCCGCGTTGAACGTGCCGCTTTCCCCGTCATTCCGTGTGGTGTACCTCACGTTGGCGTAGGTGTCCACGTCGCTGCCGTCGAGCATGTAGATACCGATGGCATCACCCGTCTGCCACTTGTTGCCTGCGGCGCGGGTCTCGATGCCGCTCGTCACGCGCAATGCCACACGGCTGTCGCCACCGGGCTGCGTCCCGTCGTCACTGCCGCATCCTGACATGAGGAAGGTGGCAGAAAGGAGACCCAACGCCGGGATCATTGCTTTTGCATTCGCTTTTTTCATAATCTATACTTTTGGGATTGTTATTAGTGTTTTTGTCCGTTGTTCACTTTCCGTTGCCCGTTCCTTACTTGATGCCCACGTCCTCGCCGCCGGAGTTCCCCTGCTGCCAGTCGGTTATCGTGGCGGAGAATCCTGCTTCGACAGGCAGCCGCAGGTCGCCAGTGAGCTTCACCGGCACGGTCTGTGTGTCGCCGCTGTTGAAACCGGCAAGCTGCTCAGTGAGGTCGCTCACCACGGTCTGCGTGTCGCCGTCGGTGAACAGGATGCTGACGGTGAGCGTCTGCACCGCCGTGGGCACGATGCCGAGCAACCGGAAGTGGAGCGTGAACGTGCCGCCATCCTGTGTGAAGGCCGTCGTGGTCTGCGCCGGGGTGTCGGCAAGCGCACCGGTGGTGATGTCCACGGCTGTTGCCACGCCGTCCAATGTTGCCGTGGCTGATTGCACCCGGCTGTAGTCGCCCTCCGTGGCGGTCAGTTCGAGGTTGAGGCTGCGCACCAATTGCCGCATCGGGACGGTGACGCGCAGGGTGTCGTCAGCCGTGACATTGATTTCCTGATAAGAGGCGAAGAGGTAGTCGGGTTGCGGCTCGATTTCGCTTGCCGCTCTCGTTACGTCCGATGCGCCGTCGACGGTGGCCGTATTGCCGTTTATGCTTATCCCCGCCGGGGTGTTGTACGCCGTCAGACCGTAACTGCCGGGCGCAAGCAGTGCGTTAATAACGTTTGTCGCTGCGCTCACCGCCTGTTCCTTTTCGCCGATGCGCAGGGTGTATGTCTGCGGAATGTCGGCCTCCGTGCTCTTGCCGCTCCAGTCTGTGGTCACTACCACTGCCCCCTCGTTAGGGTGCGGCGTGTCGTATAGGTCGTTCTTTACGCACGAGGTCAGCGACATTACCGCCGCAAAGAAGGCGACAGGCACGTGGCGGAGGAAATCCGTTTTACGGACTGTGTTTACGTTTGATGAACGTGTATTCATTGTATGTATCATATCTATTCCTCCTTTCACTTAAAAAAGTTTCCATGCCAGGGTGACACCCGCTGAAACGGGACCCCACCAGTTCTTTGTCTCGCTGCCTTGCTTTACCCTCACGCCGTCGATGACCGTGTACTTGTCACAGTCGGCATGGACGTAGCCCAAACCTAAGGAGAAGTCCATCGAGAGGGAATTGTTCAGCCGCAGCACATAGCCGCCGGTGATGCCTCCGCCCATGATGTCGCCCTGTCTGCCGGTGTCGGACAGCTTATAGTTGAACGAACCGGCTTTGTACATCGCACCGAGGTAGCCTCTTTTCTCCTTACCTATATAATAGCGCACTTCGGGAGCCACTTCCCACAGGGCATAGCGGCGGTTCTTGTTGTCCCAGCTCCACGAAGTCCACGAGCCGTTCACGAGAACGCCCCACGACGGGGTGATGCGCCATTCGATGCCGAGGTCTGGCGTGAGTGTTGCCCAGCGCAGCAGGTTGGCACGGAGTGCGAACCTGTACGGAGATGCTTGCGGTTGCGGTTTCGCTCCGGCCTGTCCCGTCTGCGCTTCGGGTTCCCGTCCCGTGGCCTGCTCATGACGGGATTCCTCCTTCACTGCGGTTTCTTCTTCTTTGGCTATCGGCTGCTGTTCCACCGTAACCGGTTCGGACTTGCCAGTCACCTTATTGTTATAGGCTTCCACCTTGGCGGCGGCTTCCTCGCCTGCAAGCTCCGCCACCTTCTCCACCGGGGCGGGCAGGATTACCACCACGACATTGCGCTGTTCGCCTTCCTTGTCTTTGTAGGGTTCCGCAAAAGACTTGTCCGTCACGAAGTGGCTTTCCTTTACCTTGCCTCGCACGATGAGTTCGGACTTCACACGGTTGCGGCGTATCTTAGCCATTTTCTCTGCACTTTGCGAGGCGTTGCCCGTTGTTCCGTAGCTCTCCACGAGCAGGTACATCCGCCCGTCCTCGATGGCGGTACGGTTCTTTTCGATGGCTTCCAAGAGGCGGCCGAGTTCCCTGCCGTTGCCGTTCCACGGGGAGAAGAACATGTCCTTCCCCGCCACGAAGCGGAATACGTATGCGCTGTCCGCCTTATCCTGCGCCGACAGCGGCAGGACCGTTACGGCAAGCAGCAGTGCCAATGTTATTTGTTTCAACTTATTCATTGTATCGGTTTTTTTATAGGAGTTCACTTGAAAAAGTCAGAGCACTATCAATCTGAAAGTAAAACAGCAAACAGAGACC
>CAVAHD010000073.1:0-6974 GCA_963588475.1 Oscillospiraceae bacterium
TCTATGAGACTGCCATCAAAGCCACCAAGGATGCCTATATGCCCAATGCCAAGCGTAAGAAGATGTACTTGCAGATTTACGCAGACGTGGTAAAGCAAAATGAGACGCTTGTGAAGCAACTGGTGCAGATGTCGAATGCCAACAAGACCAAGGAACTGTTGGCTTCTACCAATACCTACCAGACCGCCAACAAGCGAGGCATCATCAGCAGCGCATCAAGCAAATGGCGAGAGGCAGGAATGAAAGTAAGAAACAACACGTCATCTGGCAATGGCAACCAAGAAACCGATGATGACAACGATATGAAAGTAAACAGATAGGGAGTTATGGCAGACAACAGTAGCATATTATCCGACTTCGGTATCAACATCCTCGAAGAAGAGATTGATGACGTGATTTTCCAGACCAACGAGTTCCTGTGTGACGCTACATTCACAGGTTCAAGCGGACCATTTTGGTGGGTTGTCCAAATGTGTATGGCACTTGCCGCCCTCTTTTCCATCGTCGTGGCAGCGAACATGGCTTACAAGATGATGGTGAAGCACGAGCCACTGGATGTGATGAAACTTTTCAAGCCATTGGTGATAAGCATCATCCTCTGTTGGTGGTACCCACCTGCCGATACTGGCATGACAAACAGTGGCAGCAGTTGGTGCGTGTTGGACTTTCTGAGTTACATTCCAAACTCCATAGGAAGTTATACCCACGACCTCTACGAGGCGGAAGCCACGCAGATAGAGGACAAGTTTACGGAGGTGCAGCAGCTTATCTATACGAGAGATACAATGTACACCAACGTACAAGCCCAGGCAGACATTGCCCATAAGGGAACGACAGACCCGAACTTGGTGGAATCGACCATGGAACAAACAGGCGTAGATGAAGTGACCAATATGGAAAAGGACGCAGCCAAACTGTGGTTCACCTCACTGACGGCAGGAGCCGTAGTGAATATCGACAAGATAGTGATGCTGATAGCCTTGATTGTTTTCCGCATCGGTTGGTGGAGTACCATCTACTGCCAGCAAATCCTGTTGGGAATGCTGACGATATTCGGACCGATACAATGGGCGTTCTCGCTATTGCCGAAATGGGAAAGCAGTTGGGCAAAGTGGCTGACACGTTATCTGACCGTGCATTTCTACGGTGCGATGCTCTACTTCGTCGGTTTTTACGTGCTGTTACTCTTCGACATCGTGCTTTGCATACAGGTGGAAAACTTGACAGCAATCACCGCATCAGAGCAGACAATGGCAGCGTATCTGCAAAACTCGTTCTTCTCGGCAGGTTATCTGATGGTAGCAAGCATCGTGGCGTTGAAGTGTCTGAACTTGGTTCCGGACCTCGCCGCATGGATGATACCAGAGGGCGATACAGCATTCTCTACCAGAAACTTCGGAGAGGGTGTGGCACAGCAAGCCAAGATGTCGGCACAAGGAACACTCGCCCATGTGATGCACTGAGAGAAGTAAAAAGGTAAAAGAGTAAAAAAGTAAAACAATAGCATTATAGCAATGGTAATCAAGAATTTAGAAAACAAGGTAAAGTTGGTGACTATCATCTGTAGCCTGTTCCTTGTAGGATGCGTGCTGATAAGCATCAGCAGCATCTGGACAGCCAAGAATATGGTGGTGGATGCACAGAACAAAATCTATGTGTTGGACGGCAATGTTCCCATTTTGGTGCAGCGCACGACTATGGACGAGACTTTGGATGTGGAGGCAAAGAGCCATATTGAGATGTTCCATCACTATTTCTTCACATTGGCACCTGATGACAAGTACATCAAATACACGATGGAGAAAGCCATGTACTTGGTGGATGAGACAGGACTGGCGCAGTACAACACGCTGAAGGAAAAGGGATTCTACTCCAACATCATGGGAACAAGTGCCGTGTTCAGCATCTTCTGTGACAGCATCAAGTTCAACAAGGAGAAAATGGAGTTCACCTATTATGGCAGACAGCGCATCGAGCGCAGAACCAACGTGCTGACTCGTGAACTGGTGACGGCAGGACAACTGAAACGTGTGCCGAGAACTGACAACAATCCACACGGATTGTTGATAGTAAACTGGAGAACCTTGCTCAACAAGGACATCGACCAGAAGACAAAGACGAACTATTGAAAGTGAAGAATGAAGAACGAAGAGTGAAGAATCCAAATGCAATTCAACACTTAACATTGAGATAAGATGAACACAAAAGGATTTAAGCAGATGCTCATTGGTGAGAAGATGCCCGACAAGGACGACCCGAAATACAAGGAACGCTACGAGCGAGACGTGAGAGCAGGAAGAAAGTTTGCCAAGATGTGCCGAATAGACAAAGCGGCAGCCCATGTGCAGAAGTTCGCAGACTTGCACAAGACCCTGTTCTTGGTCATCGTGTTCGGCTTTGTGGGCGTGAGTTTCAGTTTCAACATCTACCGCATGGCAAAGGCTTACCACTATCAAGGAGAACGACGAACCGCCACGGAGCGACAGGACTCACTGATCAAGGCTCGCCACAAGAACATGGGCAGGACACAGAACGTAGTAAGAACCAATGAGGATGTGCATCACTCTCAAAACGATAAACAACGATGAAGCTGACAGAAAGAATCAATTTCAGACAACCCAAGTACATGCTACCTGCGATTGTCTATCTTCCGCTGCTCGGAGCCTCCTATTTCATCTTCGACCTCTTTGACACCAAGGTTGCGGAGAAACAGGATGCCAATATGCAGACCACGGAATATCTGAACCCGAACCTGCCACAAGCCCACATCAAGGGCGGTGATGGTATCGGAGGCAAGTATGAGAACATGTTGAACGCCTACGGCAAGATAGAAGACCATAGTGCCGTGGAGAATATAGACCGAGACAATGAGCAAGAAAAGGAGGAATACCAAAGCAAGTATTCGGATGCGGAACTGCAACAGTTGGATGCCGAAGCCAAGAGGCAAGCTGAACAAGAGAAAAAGATAGAGGCGCAAGAAGCCCATGAGCGACAAAGAGAGAATGAGGCGTTGGCGGAACTGAACAAGGCACTTGCCGAGGCAAGGCTGAAAGGACAGCAAGCCACACAGCCAGGAACTTCTTCTCCTACATCCCCAACCGATGCTCAAGGCTCAGCCAATGGCGGTATCAACATCGAAGGTAAAATCAAGGTGAATGAGAACGCCCGAAAGGAAACGGACGAGAACGACAAACCAAGTGAAGTAGTGAAAAAAGTGAAGACATCATCGGATTACTTCAACACACTGGCGGTAAACGAGAAAGAACCTACTCTGATTAAGGCTATCATTGACGAGAATGTGAAGGCGGTGGACGGAAGCCGTGTAAGACTTCGATTGCTCGATGATGTGGAAATCGGTGAGATGGTCGTGAAGAAAGGTGCATACCTCTATGCCACCATGAGCGGTTTTGGCTCGCAACGAGTGAAAGGCACAGTGAAGAGCGTGTTGGTGGATGACGAGATTGTGAAAATCAACCTCTCCATCTATGACACAGACGGCATGGAAGGCTTGTATGTGCCAAGCAGCCAGTTCCGTGAGACCACCAAGGACGTGGCAAGCGGTGCCGTGACAGGCAATGTGGACATGAACACCACCAATACAGGCAGCAGCTTCTCGCAATGGGGAATGCAAGCCGTGCAGAATGCCTACCAGAAAACGAGCAGTGCCATCGGCAAGGCTATCAAGAAAAACAAGGTAAAACTGAAATACGGAACCTTTGTGTATCTGATAAACGGTAAAGAGACCAAGAGCAAGTAAACATCAACATCCAAAGAATACGAATATGAACATCAAGAAAACCATTGGCGCATGGATGATGTGCGCCCTGTCTGCCACTCCCATCATGGCGCAGCAGACATACCAGGAGATGGAGCAACTGACCGTGAACGAGCATGTGACCACCGTAATCACGGCAAGCGAACCTATCCGCTTTGTAGATATATCCACCGACAAGATAGCAGGAGACCAACCCATCAACAATACCGTGCGTCTGAAACCCAAGGAGGGATTGCATGAGGATGGTGAGGTACTTGCCATCGTAACCATTGTGACGGAACGCTACCGCACCCAGTATGCACTGCTCTATACCACAAGACTGCAAGAGGCTGTGACAGACAAGGAGATACAACCGATAGAGAAACAGGCATACAACAATCCTGCGGTAACGCTGTCTGCCAATGACATGGCTCGCTATGCCCGACAAATCTGGAGTTCGGAAGCCCACGTGAACAATGTGCAGACCAAAGCCCATAAAATGGTGATGCGTTTGAATAACATCTACTCGTCTGGTGACTATTTCTTCTTGGATTTCTCGGTAGAGAACAAGACGCATATTCCGTTTGACATAGACCAAATACGATTGAAACTGTCTGACAAGAAGACGGCAAAGGCAACCAACTCGCAGATGATAGAGTTGCAGCCTGTGTTCACGTTGGAACAGACCAAGCGATTCCGCTACGGTTACAGAAACGTGATAGTCATTCGGAAAATGACATTCCCGAATGACAAGAAGTTGACGATAGAAATAACAGAGAACCAAATCAGCGGTCGCACCCTCTCACTGAAAGTGAACTACAGTGATGTGCTGTCAGCCGACTCGTTCAATCCCATATTTCTGAAATAGCAATCATATACAAATGGAAGAAAGCAAGGAGTTACAAGGATTTTACAAGATATTCAGGGCGGTCATCTATATCTCCGTGTTGATGGAGTTCTTCGAGTATGCCATAGACCCAAGGGCGATAGACGGCTTTGGCGGTGTGGTGTGCGACCTGCACGACCGCATCAAGCAGTGGTTCATCTACCATGACGGCAACTTGGTGTACAGCAAGGTGGTGACATTCCTCTTGGTGTGCATCACCTGCGTCGGCACCCGAAACAAGAAACACTTGGAGTTCGATGCCAGAAAACAGGTGCTATACCCATTGGTAAGTGGCGTACTGCTGTTGGCATTGTCCATGTGGCTCTTCGGCTATGCGATGGACACTCGTCTCTATACCCTAAGATTGAACACCATTCTCTATATGGTGGCAACCATCATCGGAACGGTACTGGTGCATATCGCCTTGGACAATATCTCGAAATTCCTGAAGGAAGGACTGATGAAAGACCGCTTCAATTTCGAGAACGAGAGTTTCGAGCAGTGCCAGAAGGAGGAATATAACAAATACAGCGTGAATATCCCCATGCGCTACTACTATAAGGGCAAGTTCCGCAAGGGATGGGTGAACATTGTGAACCCTTTTCGTGGTACTTGGGTTGTGGGTACTCCTGGCAGCGGTAAGACCTTTTCCATCATCGAACCGTTCATCCGTCAGCATAGTGCCAAGGGCTTTGCCATGGTCGTGTACGACTACAAGTTTCCAACCTTGGCAACAAAACTGTACTACCATTACAAGAAGAACCAACAGCTCGGCAAACTACCCAAGGGCTGCAAGTTCAATATCATCAACTTCGTGGATGTGGAATATTCCAAGCGAGTGAACCCGATACAGCAGAAGTATATCAACAACTTGGCGGCAGCGAGCGAGACCGCAGAGACCTTGCTTGAATCCCTACAAAAGGGCAAGAAGGAAGGCGGTGGCGGCAGCGACCAGTTCTTCCAGACCTCAGCCGTCAACTTCCTCGCCGCTTGCATCTACTTCTTCATCAACTATGGCAAGGAACCATACGACAAGGACGGCAAGATGCTGATAGCGGAAAAGGTGCTTGATCCGAAGACCATGCAGATGAAACCGACAGGCAAGGTGTTCAACCATGCAGGAGAAGAGGTGGAACCAGCCTATTGGTTGGGCAAATACAGTGACATGCCCCATATCCTGAGCTTCTTGAACGAGAGTTACCAGACCATCTTCAACGTGTTGGAAACCGACAATGAGGTAGCCCCATTGCTTGGCCCGTTCCAGACTGCTTTGAAAAACAAGGCTATGGAACAGTTGGAAGGTATGATAGGCACCCTGCGTGTCTATACCTCACGACTTGCCACCAAGGAGAGCTATTGGATATTCCACAAAGATGGTGATGACTTCGACCTGAAGGTCAGCGACCCGAAGAACCCAAGCTATCTGCTGATAGCCAATGACCCAGAGATGGAGAGCATCATCGGAGCGTTGAACGCCCTTATCCTCAACCGACTGGTGACACGAGTGAATACAGGACAAGGTAAGAACATCCCAGTGAGCATCATCGTGGACGAGTTGCCGACACTCTACTTCCATAAGATAGACCGACTGATAGGCACTGCCCGAAGTAACAAGGTGAGCGTAGCCTTGGGATTTCAGGAACTGCCACAGTTGGAAGCCGACTACGGTAAGGTGGGTATGCAGAAGATTATCACCACTGTAGGCAATGTGGTGAGCGGTTCGGCACGAAGCAAGGAGACGCTCGAATGGCTGTCGTCCGACATCTTCGGTAAGGTGGTGCAATTGAAGAAAGGCGTTACCATCGACCGTGACAAGACGAGCATCAACCTGAACGAGAACATGGACTGCCTTGTTCCTGCCAGCAAAATCTCGGATATGCCGACAGGATGGATATGCGGTCAGACCGCAAGGGACTTTGTGGCGACAAAGACAGGCATGAACGGCAGCATGAACATACAGGAAAGCGATGAGTTCAAGACCAGCAAGTTCTATTGCAAGACCGACTTCAACATGGCTGACATCAAGAAAGAGGAAAGCGAGTATGTGCCACTGCCAAAGTTCTACACCTTCAAGAGTCGAGACGAGCGAGAGCGCATCCTCTACAAGAACTTCGTGCAGGTTGGTGAGGACGTGAAAGCCATGATAGCAGAGATATTCAACAAGAAGAACGCCAAATGACGAACCCAAAGACACCCCAAAAACAAAACAATAACGACATCAATGACAGAGAAGATACGGACATATATCATCCTGACCCTCTTGTTTCTGTGCCAAAGCATCATGGCACAGAACAAGACACCCACGAACGATAGCCCAAGCCAAACCGACTTGGG
>CAVAHD010000074.1:0-6970 GCA_963588475.1 Oscillospiraceae bacterium
TGTTTGTTAGCTCTTACAAAGTTACAACTTTTTATTGAGAAACTGTTATTTTTACAGCACTTTTATGGGGTGGGAAACTTTAAATAATAAATAGCTATGATTAGACTGAACGTATTTTTTGAACTGAAGGATGGAGCTAGCGAGGAAAAGCTTAACTCCCTGTGTCAGGAACTGGTAGAGAAATCTTTGGAAGACGAAGGCAATGTGGCCTACGACTACTTCTGCAGCGGCACACGGGAAGGGGTGAAGATGATTTGTGAGACTTGGAAGGATGCAGATGTCTTGAAGTCACATATGGCTTCCGAGCACTTTACAACACTCGTTCCCCAAATTGAGGCTTTAACCAAGAGTGGTTTGAAATTGGAGCAATTCATTTTCTAGAAACAACACAGACATCCGCTTGGAGCACTTTACTGTTCTCCAAGCGGATGTTGACTATAAGAAAAGTAGCGTTAGTATGAGAAGAACTATCATTGCATCAATTATCGCCACATCGGGGCTATGCTCGGCAGTGGCTAACGACGGCGTGTACTTTACCAGCGGCAACTTCCTGGTACCTACTGCGGAAACGGACATCTCCGTGGCAAAGGAAGTGCTGACCATCACCATAGGCAAGGACAGCATGGCAAGGGTGGACGTTTACTATGAACTCGTGAACCATGGGGCACCGAAGACCGTCACGATGGCGTTTGAGGCCAAGCCGCCATACAATACGGGCGGAACGATTAACCGCAACGGCATACACCCGTACATCAAGGACTTCACCGTCATGATGAACGACCAGCCGCTGGCAAGCAGAAACTTCCTCGTGGCTGACCAGCATGCCGAGGAGAACGACAAAACGGACTTCACGCCGCTGGACATGAGCAAATGGAAGGGGTGCGGCGAAGCACCTGACTCCATCATTCCGTATGAGAATGCCCTGTACAACGCCGAGTTGGACAGCGTGATGGGCTATGCCTACGCATACTCTTTTGCGGCACCATTCAAGCAGGGACGCAACGTCGTACGTCACACGTACAGCTACACGATGAGCTACAGCGTCGGCAAGAGGTTAGACATACACTACTGGCTTACTCCAGCCGCACGATGGGCGAACCACCAGGTGGACGACTTCACGCTGAAGATTACGGCGGACGACATGACGGAGTTCTGCATGGGCGACTCGCTGTTCAAGAGTGCTCCGTTCACTTCGTCAGCACCGGAACGCGGACTGCTCTATAACATCACATCGGACTATGGCGAGCCTATGATCTTCGCCAGCATCTGCGAGGGGGACACTGTAACGTGGCACGGAACGAACTTCCGCCCCACGGCAAACATCGAGATATGCTCGCCGGACTGGGACTCTAAGAGTGCCTACTACACGCACAGGAAATCAGAGAAAGTGGTCATTGACCGACAGGGGCACGAAAGCAGATACCTCGCCAACTGCGGCGACAGTTATCTCGTATTCTGCCAGGACTACGGACTGGTAAAGAAGAGTGAAGGGCGCGTGAAGGAATACAGTGCCGACAACGGCAACGGTTTCCTCGTACTGAACGACGAGACGGTGACGACGCGTGTGAACGTTAGGATGCGCCCCACAGAGAACAGCAAGAAGATTGGCACTATAGCCTACCGTCCCGGCGAACTTCCAGAGGTCTTCCCTTGTCTTGGATACGTCTTCGAAAAGGACAAGGGATTCTGGTACAAACTGAAGCTCGGCAACAAGATAGGCTACGTAGCAGAGCAATATATGCTCTGGGACTCTATAAACACCTATTGATTCTCTCCCCTGCCCCACTCTTTTTTGAAACATCTAAGCAAAAAAAATCCCCGCTGAAACCTGTTACGGTTCAGCGGGGATTATTTATTTTACTTTATGTGTTGTAAAGAGTCAGTATGATTACTCTTCAGTCCAATCCATCTTGGTCTGGCGTACGTATGTCTGGTAACGACGCTTAGCCATCTTCTGTGCCTCTGCGAAGAGCTCGTCAGCCTCCTCTGGGTAAGCCTTCTTCACTGAGAGGTAACGTACCTCACCCATGAGGAAGTCCTGGAACTTATCCCACTGTGGCTCCTTAGAGTCAAGTGTGAATGGGTTCTTGCCCTGCTCAGCCAGCTCTGGATTGAAGCGCCACAGGTGCCAGTAACCGCACTCAACGGCACGAGCTTCCTCTGCCTGTGAACGACCCATACCACCCTTGATCTTCAGACCGTGGTTGATACATGGAGCGTAAGCGATAACGAGTGATGGTCCGTGGTAAGCCTCTGCCTCGCGGAATGCCTTCAGACACTGAGCGTTGTCGGCACCCATAGCAACCTGAGCTACGTAAACGTAACCGTAGGTAGTAGCGATCATGCCGAGGTCCTTCTTCTTGATACGCTTACCCTGAGCAGCGAACTGTGCAATAGCGCCGAGAGGTGTAGCCTTAGAAGCCTGACCACCAGTGTTAGAGTAAACCTCAGTATCGATAACGAAGATGTTGAGGTCTTCGCCAGAAGCGAGTACGTGGTCGAGACCGCCGTAACCGATATCGTAAGAAGCACCGTCACCACCGATGATCCACTGTGAACGCTTGATGAGGTAGTGGTCGAGAGTCTTCAGCTCTGTGCATACTGGGCAGCCGGCAGCGGCACCCTCAGCGATGCATGGCTTCAGGATAGCAGCCAGACGCTTTGTCTCGTCAGCGTCCTCGCACTTCTCGATCCATTCTGCAGCAGCAGCCTGGTACTCCTCAGAACCCATCTTCTCGTCGACAACCTTCTGGAGGAGGAGAGCAACGCGCTCCTTCATCTTCTTGTTACCGATTACCATACCGAGACCGAATTCGCAGAAGTCCTCGAACAGGGAGTTGTCGAATGCAGGACCCTGACCCTTCTCGTTGGTAGTGTATGGGGTAGAAGGAATAGATGCTGAGTAGATAGAAGAACAGCCAGTAGCGTTAGCGATGATCTCACGGTCACCGAAGAGCTGAGAGATGAGCTTAACGTATGGAGTCTCACCACAACCAGAGCAAGCGCCAGAGAATTCGAAGAGTGGAGTAGCGAACTGAGAGTTCTTTGGAGACTGCTTGATGTCTACGAGCTCCTGCTTAGACTTAACGTTCTTAACGAGGTAGTCCCAACCCTTGGCGAGCTCCTGCATTTCAGCGTTGTCTGGGTTGTAAGGAACCATAGCGAGTGCCTTTTCGCCCTTCTTGCCTGGGCAGACGTCAACACAGTTGCCGCAACCGAGACAGTCCAGTGGAGAAGGCTCGATAACGAAGTGCATACCCTTCATGGCAGCAGGAGCCTTGATTTCCTGTGTAGCACCGTTGAAGCCAGCCAGCTCCTCGTCGGTCAGAACGAACGGACGGATAGCAGCGTGAGGACAAACGAATGAACACTTGTTACACTGGATACAGTTCTCTACGTTCCATACTGGTACGAAAGCCTCTACACCACGCTTCTCGTAAGCGGCGGTGCCGTTCTGCCATGTACCGTCAACGGTGTCGAACTTAACGAAGTCAGAAACCTTCAGCAGGTCACCTGCCTGTGCGTTGATAGGACGAACGAGCTCCTTAACGAATGCTGGTGCGTCGTCCTCAGCCTTAACGTCGTCAGCGAGGTTAGCCCAAGCTGGGTCTACAGTGAGCTGCTTGTACTCACCACCACGGTCAACGGCAGCGTAGTTCTTGTCTACAACGTCCTGACCCTTCTTACCGTAAGACTTAACGATGAACTTCTTCATCTGCTCTACAGCGAGGTCAACAGGGATAACCTCAGTAATGCGGAAGAATGCAGACTGCAGGATGGTGTTGGTACGGTTGCCCAGACCAATCTCCTGTGCTATCTTGGTAGCGTTGATGTAGTAAACAGTGATGTTCTTCTGAGCGAATACGCGCTTTACCTTGTTAGGGATGAAGTTAACGAGCTCCTCGCCGTCGAAGATAGTGTTCAGCAGGAATGAACCGTTCTCACGGATACCACGTGTTACGTCGTACATGTTCAGGTAAGCCTGTACGTGACATGCTACAAAGTTAGGAGTGGTGATCTGGTATGTAGAGCGGATAGGCTCGTCACCGAAGCGGAGGTGAGAACATGTGAAGCCACCAGACTTCTTAGAGTCGTATGAGAAGTAAGCCTGACAGTGCTTGTCGGTGTTGTCACCGATAATCTTTACAGAGTTCTTGTTGGCACCTACGGTACCGTCAGCACCGAGACCGAAGAACTTAGCCTCGTAGATAGACTTTCCACCGAGAGCCATCTCCTCTACTGCAGGGAGAGAGAGGTTTGTAACGTCGTCGACGATACCAACTGTGAAGTGGTTCTTTGGCTCTGGGAGCTCGAGGTTGTTGAATACAGAGATAATCTTGGCAGGAGTGATGTCTGAAGAACCCAGACCGTAGCGACCGCCAACGATAACTGGACGGTTCTCTACGTCGTAGTAAGCAGACTTCACGTCGAGGTACAGAGGCTCGCCCTCTGCGCCTGGCTCCTTTGTACGGTCCAGAACGGCAATCTTCTTGCAGGTAGCAGGAACTGCAGCAAGGAGGTGCTTTACAGAGAATGGACGATAGAGGTGTACGTTAACCATACCAACCTTCTTGCCCTCAGCTACGAGGTGGTCGATAGCTTCCTTGGCAGCCTCACAAGCAGAACCCATCAGGATGATGACGTTCTCTGCGTCAGCAGCACCGTAGTAGTTGAAGAGGTGGTACTCACGACCGGTGATTTCAGATATCTTAGCGCAGTACTTCTCTACTACCTCTGGGATAGCGTCGTAGTAAGCGTTACAAGCCTCACGGTGTGTGAAGAATGTCTCTGGGTTCTCAGCAGTACCGCGTGTTACAGGACGCTCAGGAGTGAGGGCACGGTTGCGGAAGTCCTCTACGCACTCCATTGGAGTGATAGCCTTGATGTCTTCCATGTCCATAACCTCGATCTTGTGGTACTCGTGAGAAGTACGGAAACCGTCGAAGAAGTTGATGAAAGGAACCTTTGTCTCGAGAGTTGCAAGGTGAGGAACGGCTGTCAAGTCCATTACTTCCTGTACAGAGCTTGAAGCGAACATAGCGAAACCTGTCTGGCGGCAAGCCATAACGTCCTGGTGGTCACCGAAGATACAGAGAGAGTGAGAAGCCAGCGTACGAGCAGAAACGTCGAATACGCATGGGAGGAGCTCACCGGCAATCTTGTACATGTTAGGAATCATCAGAAGAAGACCCTGAGAAGCGGTGAACGTTGTTGTCAGCGCACCAGCCTGCAGAGAACCGTGTACAGCACCTGCTGCACCGCCTTCTGACTGCATTTCCTGTACGAGTACAGTCTGACCCCACATGTTCTTGCGACCACGTGCAGCCCAGTCGTCAGTGTGTTCTGCCATTGGAGATGATGGAGTAATAGGGTAGATAGCTGCTACCTCAGAGAACATGTAGCTCACGTGAGCTGCAGCCTCGTTACCATCACAAGTGATAAACTTTTTTTCTTTAGCCATTTTGTTAATGAGATAAGGTTATATAAAATGTTTATTCTGTCTTCGTATTATTAGTGCCATTAATATGCGTACAAGTCTTAATTATACACACATAAACGAAGGCTCGGGCACTCCTTATTAATAAAGGAAGCCCAGCAGCCATAGTGGTATCATATTGTCTGCCACATCGTTGTTGGCGTACTGACAGTACATGACATTCGTAGTGCCGTGCATTAGGCTGTCAGCCGTTATCTTGAAGCGCCGCTCCCCGTCGATGGTGTAGCAAAGGTCTTTGCTTCCCTGGTTCACCTTATGGTCCTTCCACATGGTGTTGACAAAGAACGTCTCCATACGAGTCTGTTTCTCATAGGTTATAGGGTATATAGCCTGATATAGATTCGGGTTATGGAGCATCACCTTTGTAGGCTTCTTCGGATAACGTTGTCCTACGGGGTGAATCATATTTATCAGACGCGCGTCGCTGAGGTACTTGATATAGTTCATCACCGTGGCGCGGCTTGTCTGTATCTTTTCTGCCAATTGGCTTACGTTCGGGGCCTGGGGGCCTGCAACGGCAAGCAGGTAGAAGAGCTTCTTAATCTTCGTCAGATACTTCAGTTCCGTCTGCTTGATGAGGAGGATGTCCACCTCAATCGTCATGTTCGTAGACTTCAGCAGATTGTCCGAGAAGTTGTCGTGTTCACGGAACAACGGATAGAAGCCATGCTCAATGTATTCATCAAAGAAGATGCGGGGGTCCACCTTTGCAAGCACCTCCTGCACTATCTGTTCCTTGTGGCGCATTATCTCCTCGAGGGTCATCCAACGGAAGTTGTTGCCCGTACGGAGGTTTAGATACTCCCTAAAAGAGAAACCGCGAAGGTTGTAACTCTTTACTATGTCGCCCAGCTCGGGGTTTTCCCTCTTTAGGCGCATCACGCTCGAACCAGCGAAAACAATCTTCAGCTTCGGATAGAGGTCGTAGCAACGACGCAGCTCCTTGCTCCACTCAGACTGCTTGAACACCTGGTCGATGAGCAGCACCCTGCCGCCCTGGCGATAGAATTCACCCGCAAACTCCGCTATGCCCTTCCCCTGGAAGAAGAAGTTGTTCATATTTATATATAAGCAACGGCGGTCGGACGGGTCGAACTTCTCCTTAGCATACTGCAACAGGAATGTCGTCTTCCCCACTCCACGGGTACCCTTTATACCTATCATGCGTGCGCTCCAGTCTATCTCGTCCATTAGTGCGCGGCGCACAGGGGCATTGACATGCTCAAGGAGATACTTGTGAGTGCTGTAAAAATCTTCCATCAAATCTTTTCTACTTTACGATAGGTTAATTAAGAATAGCTACTCATTTGTAGGTATTCCCTTTCGACGTACAAAGGTAGACATTATTTTCTAATTTGCAAAGCCGACATTACAAAAAGTACAGAATTTAATATTTATTCACACATAAAGAACACTCTGTAACTATTCAGCGAATAGCCATACCCTCCCTGTCCGCGCTCTAAAACAGAGCGC
>CAVAHD010000075.1:0-6858 GCA_963588475.1 Oscillospiraceae bacterium
ATGGGACAAGATGGGACGGGGGAACGTTACCAATCCGTAACCTGTGGTTGGGATTAGGGATGGTGAGGGGCGGAAGAATGAAGTAGGTTACGGATAAGGATTGAAGATGCTGATTGATAGTGAGTTACTGATGAGTAACGTTAGATTTTGAGGCCGCTGCCAAAATTGTGGGGTTCTGCTGTGAGATGCTTAGCAAGAAAAGACTCTTCGGGTATTAATTTTGAACGCAAAAAAAGTAATGACGTTATGAAGAGTACATTTTCGATTATCTTCTACCTCAAAAGACAGGTGGTGAAGAAGGACGGGACTGTCCCGGTCATGGGACGTATCACAGTGGACGGAACACAGGCGCAGTTCAGTTGTAAGGTGACTGCCAATCCTGATTTGTGGGACACCAAGGGCGGACGCATGACGGGTAAGAGTATGCTGGCACTGGAGGTGAACCGCAAGCTGGACAAGATGCGGGTGAGCATCAACAAGCATTATCAGGAGATTCTGGACAGGGACAACTATGTGACGGCAGAGAAGGTGAAGAATGCCTTTCTTGGTTTGGAGTATCGTTGTCAGACTTTGCTGAAAGTATATGCTCAGCACAATGAGGACTACGAGAAACTCTATCAGGCTGGTATGCGCTCATGGGGTTCTCTTAGAAAGTACAGATGTGTGTATAGACATCTACAGGAGTTTCTTGTAAATCGCTATCATGTCAACGACATTTCCCTTAAAGAATTGACACCTGCATTTATCACGGACTTTGAGGCTTTTCTGCGCACGGATAAACACCTGTGCGAAAATTCTCTTTCCATATATATGCTGCCGTTGCGAACAATGGTATTTAGGGCAATAGATAACGGATGGCTGACAAGAGACCCCTTCCATGATTACAAAGTGCCGAAGGTTGAAACGACACGTGGATTTCTGACCAAAGAGGAGATTCATCTGTTGATGAATGGTGAGTTGAAGCGAAAGACGATGCAGCTAATCAGAGACCTCTATTTGTTCTGTTGCTTTACCGGATTGTCATTCGCCGACCTGAAGAATCTGAGAGAAGAACATATACAGACCTTCTTTGACGATAGCGAATGGATAGTGATTGACAGACAGAAGACGGGCGTGAGGTCGACCATCAAACTGCTGGACTACCCCAAATCCATCATGGAGAAGTACAGAGGACTGTGTGCGGACGGTAGGATATTTCCTGTGCCATGCTATTCTGACTGTCGTGGGATACTTCTCCGTGTGGCGAAGAGATGCGGCATCACCAAGCATCTGACCTGGCACATGAGCCGCCATACGATGGCAACGGAGATTTGTCTCACCAATGGTGTGCCGATAGAAACGGTAAGCTCGATTTTGGGACACAAAAACATTAAAACCACCCAAATTTACGCAAAAATCACCAAAGAAAAATTGAACAAGGATATGGACAAGTTATCTTTGCAACTGAACCATATAGAGGAGTATATGGGACATGTGGAGCAGTGTGTAGACAGCAACAATAGTAAACAAGATTCAAAAGCCAACTGACTATGAAGCGACAAGTGATAACGATACAAGAAGACATGGTCATCTACGCCCCACATCACGGTGAGGTGTGGATGACTGTGTGGGAGATTGCTGAGCTGTTGAATGTGACGGGTACAGCGGTGAAGAATACCCTCAAGCGCATCTGGAAGCAAGGGGCGTTGAAAGATTTCGAGCATTCGCAGTACATCCCGCTTGACAATGGAAATTCTGCGAATGTGTATGACATGGAAATGGTTATCGCCATTGCCCTTCAGATGGAAACATACCAAGCCCTGCTTTTCAGACGGTGGCTTGTTGAGAAGATTGTAGGTCGCAAGGACAGACAGGAAGAGACGGCAAGGCTTGAATTCCCGATGATTATCATGATGAACGGGACGATGCCGAGGGGTCTGAGTTAAGCAGAGATAACCGGGAAGCTTGAACTGAGCATAATCCCTCAACGCATAATACCTATATATAAGCGTACAGAGTGGAACAACTGACAATGGTTGTTTCACTCTGTACGCTTTTTTTGTTTCACTTCCCTATGGCATTGTCCTCCCCTTTGGAAATCTTACCATCAATAATCGGCTTGCGATAATTGCCAGTGAGAAGGGACTGTATCTCGGATTCGGGATAGAGGGTCTTGCCACAGAGGATGATATATGGCAAGATGCCTTGCTTGCGGTATTCCTGCAAGGTGCGGCGACTGAGCTTCAGATGCTCGGATAGTTCTCTGTCGGTGAGATAACGCTCACCGTCCAGCCTATGCTGACCAACGATGACGTAACAAGGATGTTGGGCATCAGTAAGCGAACCCTCCAACGCCTGCGCTCCACCAACGGCATCGAATACATCATGGTGCGTGGACAATGCAGATACAGCTACCACGCAGTACAGAAACTGATAGAAGAACGAACCATAACCAAGGAGACATGAGCATATGGAAGAAGGAACATTGAGACGATTGGAGTTGCACCTCCATGACCTGCACAAGAAGATAGACGGCATCTATGACATGCTGACGTTGAGACACGAGCGAGAAAAGGAAAACAAAAGCAATGCTGGCCTCAATGAAAAGTTGCTCGACAACCAAGACCTCTGCCTCCTGTTTCAAATCTCCCCTCGTTCCCTGCAACGCTACCGCAGTTTGGGTGTGCTACCCTACAAGCGTTTGGGGCAGAAGACCTACTACACGGAAGAGGACGTAAGGGAGTTTGTCGAGAACAACGTGAAGGACTTCAGAAAAGGGAATGTGGAGCATTACATGACCCGCATCCACCAGAAATTCAAATAACAACAGTATTCACCATTAAACAATTACGATTATGGCACAAAAGAAAAAGAGTGACGAACAGGACGTACTGGTAGTGCGTGACGAGAAGACAGGCGAAGTCTGTGTTGTCGCCGGACTCAGCAAAGACGGTACACCGAAGCGAACACCAGCTAAGGCAGAAAACTCCACTGACTTCCTACGCTTCGACCGCAACAGCGACATGATGGACAGTTTCTTCCGAAACTTCTTCCGTCAATGCAAAGAGCCAAGCCGATTCGGATTCTACCGTATTGCGGCAGACCAAGCGGAAAACCTGCTTGGTGTGATGAAGGAGTTGCTGAAAGACCCGGAGGCAAACAAGGAGATACTTTCCGCCCACAAGGTTGACACCTCCAGCTTCGAGAAAGAGGCGAAACAGACAGAAGGTCAGTCGAAAGAAACAGCATCAGCAGAGACAGCAACCGAGCAGCAGTCGCAGACCGCTTCTTCCGGAGCCAAGCAGAATCTCATCGGCAGGGACGATGTGAATTTGCAGCAACTTGGGGCCAAGTATGGCATTGACTTCAACAGTATGAGCGAGAAGGACTTGAAAGCCCTGCTCAATTACGGCAAGACAGGACTCGTTACCGTGAAGCCGACATTTGGCGGTGAGACGATTGAGATACAAGCACGCCTGTCATTTAGAAAGGACGACAACGACCAGTTGCAACTTGTGCCGCATTTCGTACGCAACGAGCCGAAATTCGATGTGGCTTACAAGGGCTACACTTTTACGGCAGAGGACAAGAGGAACCTTATGCAGAACGGCAACCTCGGCAAGGTCGTGGACTTTCCCGACAAGAATACAGGGAAGGCAATTCCTCACTTCGTCAGCATCGACCGTCTCACCAACGAGATTGTGGACATCCCGACAAGCAAGGTGCGCATCCCCGACACCATCGGCAAGACACCCATCACCAAGGACGACAAGCGAGTGCTCTACTCAGGAGTACCGCTCCGCAAGGAAATAGAACTTGCCAACGGACGCAAGTTCACACCACTGTTACAAGTGAATGTGGAGCAGCGAGGCGTGGAGTTTGTGCCAGGCAGTACCCGACAGGCACAAGGGCAGCAGCAGAATGGCGACAAGATGCAGACCCCCGACAAGCAAGAGCAGAAAGCCGATGGTGATGCGACTGGGAAAAAGAAGCAACAAGACCCGAACCACTGGTTAAACGAGGACGGCACCATCCGCCGACTCAATACCTACTTCAAGAAGGAGTTGACCGAGCAGCAGAAAGACGACTATGTGGCAGGCAAGACCATAGAAATCAAGGATGTTGAGAACAAGAACGGTGGTGGAACATATACCGCCTATGTGAAGTTCGACTTCGACCGTATGCAGCCACGCTCCTACCGAAACGACCCCGACCTCAAGCAAACAAAGGGGCAAATCAAGGAGCAGGTCAAGGAGCAGACAGCCGAGGTGCAGAAGCCCAAGAAAAAGGCAAAAAGCGTGAGCATGTAGTTGCTGCCACTTAATCCATAACAAAAGACATCAAGAAAAATGAAGACAATCATCGCAGAGAAACCAAGCGTAGCCAAGGACATCGCCCGTATTGTGGGAGCTACCAAGCGGGAAGAAGGATATATGCAGGGTAATGGCTATTATGTGACATGGGCATTCGGACATCTCGTGCAACCAGCCATGCCAGAGGCGTATGGCATGAAAGGATTCCAAGCCGAGAACCTTCCCGTACTGCCAAGTCCCTTCCTCCTCGTCCCCAGACAGACTAAGACAGAGAACGGCTACAAGCCCGACGCAGGCGTGCTTGCGCAAATCAAAATCATCGGCAAACTCTTTGCCGACAGTGAGCGCATCATCGTTGCTACCGATGCCGGACGTGAGGGCGAGTTGATATTCCGCTATCTTTATGAGTACCTCGGTTGCAAGAAACCATTCGACCGCCTGTGGATAAATTCTCTTACAGATACCGCCATCCGTGAGGGACTGGACAATCTCAAAGACGGCAAGGAGTATGAGAACCTCTATCATGCCGCCAAGGCAAGAAGCGAGGCGGACTGGCTTGTCGGCATCAACGGCACACAAGCCTTGACGATAGCCGCAGGTCGTGGCACTTATTCAGTAGGACGAGTGCAGACACCTACCCTCGGTATGGTGTGTGAACGCTATTGGGAGAACAAGCGTTTCGAGTCGAAACCGTTTTGGCAGGTACACTTCGGTGTAGTAGATGCAGAGAACGGCAATGTCTTGAAGTTCTCTTCCATTAACCGCTGGACTGACAAAGAGACCGCAGCCTCTATATATAATAAGGTAAAGGAGACAGGCTCCGCCGTTATCACGAAGGTAATCACCAAGCGTAAGGTAGAGAAAGTCCCGTTGCTCTACGACCTCACCACCTTGCAGAAGGAAGCCAACACCCAGTATGGCTTCACGGCAGAGCATACACTGTCCGTTGCACAAAAGCTGTACGAGGCGAAACTTATCACCTATCCGAGAACATCCAGCCGATACATATCGAATGATGTGTTTGCGACCGTCCCTGACCTCTTCAAGAATTTGGAGCACCATTCTGAATATGGGGCAATGGTGAGACTGTTGCCCTACAAGGAAGAGTACAACAAGAACAGCGTGGATGGCAGCAAGGTGACCGACCACCACGCCCTGCTCATCACCGAGCATCCTGCCATAGGACTTTACAAGGACGAGAAAATCATCTACGAGATGATTTTGCGCCGAATGGTAGAGGCATTCTTGGCAGACTGCATCAAGGACATCACCACGATTACCGCACAAGTGGAGAATGATGTGGAGTTTGGAATCAGTGGGGCAATCATCCGACAAGTCGGTTGGCGAGAGTTATCGCTCAAAGAGAATAGCGCCAAGCAAGCCACAGAAATGGAGCAAGCGGACAACGAAGTGAAAGAGCAAGTCCTTCCGAACTGGCAAGAGGGACAGCACATCAATGTAACAGGCTGCACCATCTCCGAGGGAAAGACAAAGCCTAAGCCACTGCATACCGAGTCCACTTTGCTTGCTGCGATGGAGACAACCTGCATAGGCACTCCAGCCACCCGTGCCGCCATCATCGAGACATTGCTTAGGCGTGAGTATATGGTGCGTCAGCAGAAGAAGCTCGTGCCTACCGAAAAGGGACTTGCCCTCCATTCCGTCGTGAAGAGTATGGCAATCGCCAATGTGGAGATGACTGGCAAATGGGAAGCCGAGCTTGCCAAGATAGAGCGAGGTGAAGCCAGTGCCGATGAGTTTACGCATAGCATAGAAGACTATACCCGTGAAATCACGGCGGAGCTGTTGGGCTGCGACAAGTTGTTCAGCCACAAAGACTCTGGTTGCCAATGTCCCAAGTGCAAGCAAGGCACGATGCAATTCTTCGGAAAGGTTATCAGATGCAGCAACAAGGATTGCGGTATGCCTGTGTTCAAGCAAGTGGCAGGAAAGCTACTCACTGATGCCGACATCATCGACTTGCTGACCAAGGGCAAGACCAAGCCCCTCAATGGTTTCGTGAGCAAACAAGGCAAGACATTCTCCGCTGCCCTTGCCTTTGACGAGGATTTCAATGCGAAATTCGTCTTTGCCGAGCGCAAATCTTCATTCATCACTTCATCCAAAGTAACAAGCAAATGAACAGAAATAAACAAGCACAGCCAGAACTGTCCTATTACGGACTCTACCTCTTGAACCACCTCAGAGAGAACCACTTTCCACAAGCCACCGATACCGACTTCATCCGTGAACGTGCCGACCATGCAGCCGAAGTCTATGAGCAGGCAAGGCGCAGCGACCTCTTTGCTGATGCTGCACAGGAACTTGCCATGTCAGCACTGCTAAGAGGCCTGCATCTTTCCAAGTACAATATCCTGCGCGATGTCGTTGACCGTGAGTTTTCCCTGGAGGTAGCCGTGGAAGACCAAGAGGCATTTGTAAAAAATCTCTTGCCATTGGTTGACAATGTGTTTTCCATCTACGACCTCACCGATGACCACTTTGCCCAGTCACCGGACTACGACCAACTCTACACAGAGTTGACGGGAGCCGTTGCCCTTTTCAT
>CAVAHD010000076.1:0-6696 GCA_963588475.1 Oscillospiraceae bacterium
CGCGTGAGTTTTATGTACTTTTGCCCTTACAGGGCGCGTAGACACATACAAACACAAACCCAGGGCGTTGCCCTGGGCTATGGAGTTGTTGGGCTTTCAGCCCGTCGGTGGCAGAATTCTCGAATTCAAAAATGTTGGTGTATATGACAAAATGCTCAAGTTATTTTTTACACATTACATCACATAATAAAGCACCATCCACGGCGATGCCGCGTGCACACTCTCTGTGCGCGCGGCATCGTTTTTTTTGCTATATCCGAATAGCACATTTGCGCTTTTTTAGGGCTTTTCGCTCGCGCTGTGAACGAAACTTCACACAAAATGCGGCAAATGTGAAAAAATATTATTAATTTCGTGCGCAGATTAGACAAGGACCGCTGCACGCACGTGCGGCGAGCATAGACAAAATACTTCGGTAACTACATATTATAACACGTAATACAAGATTTATGACAAAGATCATCAAGTTAAGTCGTGGTCTTGACATTAACCTCTCTGGCAAGGCTGAGCAGAAGAAGCTCAACGTTGCCAGCGGCGGCACGTATGCCCTGCAGCCTTGTGGCTTCGAGGGCGTAAAGCCAAAGGTGGTTGTCAAGGAAGGCGACAGGGTGAAAGCCGGCGACGCACTGTTCGTCAACAAGGCTTGCCCGGAGGTGAAGTTCGCTTCTCCCGTCAGCGGCACCGTGACGCTCGTGGAGCGAGGCGACCGCCGCAAGGTGCTCAGCATCCAGGTGGAGGCCGACAAGGAGCAGCAGTACACGGACTTTGGTAAGAAAGACGCCGCCAAGATGAGCGGCGACGACGTAAAGGCCGCTCTCCTCGAGGCCGGTCTCTTCGGCTACATCAACCAGCTGCCGTACGCCGTCTCCACCACACCGGACACCACTCCAAAGGCAATCTTCGTCTCGGCACTGCGCGACATGCCGCTCGCCGGAGACTTCGAATATGAGCTGAAGGGACAGGAGGCCGACTTCCAGACCGGACTCACCGCCCTCTCCAAGATGGCCAAGACATACCTCGGCATCGGCGCAGCTCAGACCAGCAGCGCCCTCACCGACGCCAAGGACGTTGAGGTGGTAGCCTTCAAGGGCAAATGCCCAGCCGGCAACGTCGGCGTACAGGTAAACAATATCGACCCCGTCAACAAGGGCGAAGTGGTATGGACCGTTGACCCAACAGTGGTGCTCTTCATCGGACGCCTCCTGAACACGGGCCACGTGGACCTCACACGCACCGTAGCCCTGGCCGGAAGCGAAGTATCTGAGCCAGCCTACGCCGACATGAAGGTGGGTCAGCCTCTGGAAAGCCTCGTTGGCGGTCGCGTAAAGGAAGACGGCACACGCCTCATCCTGGGCAACCCGCTCACCGGCGTACAGACCTCCAAGGACTCATACATCGGAGCGCACACCAGCGAGGTGACCGCCATCAAGGAGGGCGACCACGCCGACGAAGCATTCGGATGGATTCTGCCACGCTTCAACCAGTTCTCCGTCAGCCGCAGCTACTTCTCTTGGCTCCTGGGCAAGAAGGAATACTCCCTCGACGCACGTATCAAGGGCGGCGAGCGCCACATGATAATGAGCGGAGAGTACGACAGCGTCCTCCCCATGGACATCTACGGCGAATACCTCATCAAGGCCATCATAGCAGGCGACATCGACAAGATGGAGCAGCTGGGCATCTACGAGGTGAGCCCAGAGGACTTCGCACTGGCTGAGTTCGTGGACAGCAGCAAACTGGAGCTGCAGCGCATCGTTCGCGACGGACTCGACATGCTACGCAAGGAGAACGCATAAACTGACCCTCTCACTACAGACAACACGAAAATGAAAAAATACATAGACAAGATAAAGCCACAGTTCCAGCCGGGCGGAAAGTTCAGTGCCTTCCGCAGCGTCTTCGATGGCTTTGAGACATTCCTCTATGTGCCGAACACTACGGCAAAGCGCGCCGGAGCACACATTCACGATGCCATCGACTCGAAGCGCATCATGAGTATGGTGGTCATAGCACTCATACCGGCCCTGCTCTTCGGCATGTACAACATTGGTTACCAGAACTATGCCGCTGCCGGCAAACTGGCCGAGGCAACGTTCCTCGAAATGTTCATCTACGGTGCCATCGCCGTTCTCCCCAAGATTATCGTCAGCTACGTCGTTGGTCTGGGCATAGAGTTCGCCTGGGCACAGTGGAAGGGCGAAGAGATTCAGGAGGGCTACCTCGTCAGCGGTATCATCATACCGATGATTCTCCCCGTAGGCTGCCCGCTCTGGGTCATCGTGCTGGCCGTTGCCTTCGCCGTCATCTTCGGTAAGGAGATATTCGGCGGCACGGGCATGAACATCTTCAACGTGGCCCTGCTGGCCCGCGCCTTCCTCTTCTTCTCTTATCCTAGCAGAATGTCGGGCGACGCCGTATGGGTAAGCACAGAGAGCTTCTTCGGACTGGGCAACGACCTGCCGGACGCCTTCACCTGCGCCACTCCGCTCGGACAGATGGCACAGGGCTCTGCACCCACAGCATCGCTGGCTGACAGCATCATAGGTCTCATCCCAGGCTCCATCGGCGAGACGAGCGTCATCGCCATCCTCATCGGTGCCGTCATCCTCCTCTGGAGCGGCATCGCATCGTGGAAGACCATGCTGAGCATCTTCATCGGCGGCGGCGTAATGGCAGCCATCTTCCAGGCTACGGGCCAGACTCCGGTGGAGTGGTACCAGCACCTCATCCTGGGCGGCTTCTGCTTCGGTGCAGTATTCATGGCCACAGACCCCGTGACATCCGCACGCACCGAGACGGGCAAATGGATATACGGCGTCATCATCGGCGCGCTGGCCGTCATCATCCGTGTGATGAACCCCGGCTACCCCGAGGGCATGATGCTGGCCATCCTCTTCGGCAACATGATGGCTCCTACCATCGACTACTTCGTTGTACAGTCTAACATAAGCAAGCGACTCAAGCGTGCGAAATAACGGAACAGACATGAAACTCAATACAAACTCCAACGCATACATCATAGCGTACAGCTGCGTCATGGTAGTGATCGTAGCTTTCCTGCTCGCCTTCGTCAGCCAGTCGCTTAAGGAGACACAGGACGTCAACGTGGCGCTCGACAAGAAGAGCCAGCTGCTGGCAGCGCTCAACATACGCGACCTCTCCGGCGAGGAGGTGGCTGCGAAATATAACGAGGTGATAGAGGCCGACGCCATCATCGACGCTGACGGCAACGTCACCGACAAAGGCGAGAAGGGCGGCGAGAAGGCCGGTTTCACACTGGGCAGCGCCGACTATAAGGCCGGCAAGCTGGCCCTCTACCTCTGCAACGTCAACGGCGCAAAGAAGTACATCGTACCCGTATACGGCATGGGACTCTGGGGACCTATCTGGGGCTACATCGCTGTAAACGAGGACGGTAAGACCGTCTACGGCGCTTACTTCAACCACGAAGGCGAGACTGCCGGACTGGGCGCGGAAATCAAGGACTCCAAGGCTTGGCAGGACCAGTTCCAGGGCAAGACCATCTACGATGCCAACGGCACTCCCGTGCTGAAGGTGCTCAAGAAGAGCGAGGTCAAGGACCCACAGACGCAGTGCGACGCCGTGACGGGTGCCACGCTGACCTGTAACGGTGTCAGCGAAATGCTGCAGGACGGATTCAAAAAGTACCAGAAGGCTTTGGTGAAGTAGTTGCTTAGCGCGTGCTTCTACAGATGGCACCAAGAGCTAACTGAAGAAAACCGCTTGACATCAACAACTAACGAAGCAACAAACCAACGAAACAAACGAAAAGTATGAAACTAAAAGACGTTTTTCTCGCTCCGCTGAACATACTGAACCCTGTACTGGTGCAGGTGCTCGGTATCTGTTCCGCTCTGGCTGTGACATCGCAGCTGAAGCCAGCACTGGTGATGGGTCTGGCCGTGACGGTTATCACGGGTTTCAGCAACCTCATCATCTCCCTTATCCGTAACACCATCCCCACACGCATACGTATCATTGTACAGCTCGTTGTCGTAGCAGCACTCGTCACCATCGTATCGCAGGTGCTCAAGGCCTTCGCCTACGACGTCAGCGTGCAGCTCTCCGTATACGTCGGACTCATCATCACCAACTGTATCCTCATGGGACGCCTCGAGGCCTTCGCCATGCAGAACAAGCCCTGGCACTCCTTCGTCGACGGTATTGCCAACGGCCTCGGCTACGGCATCATCCTCGTCATCATCGGTGCCTTCCGCGAACTCTTCGGACGCGGCTCGCTCCTTGGTTTCAAGGTGATACCCGAGGGAGCCTACGACTTCGGATACATCGACAACGGCATGATGGCCATGCCCGCCATGGCGCTCATCCTCATCGGATGCGTCATCTGGATACACCGTGGTTTTTTCTATAAAGAGGAGGACAATAAGTAAAAGAGGAGGACAATAAGTAATGGAACACATCATAAACCTTTTCTTCAGGTCAATATTCGTTGACAACATGATTTTCGCCTTCTTCCTCGGCATGTGCTCGTTCCTTGCCGTTTCGAAGAACGTGAAGACATCGCTCGGTCTCGGCGTTGCCGTGACGTTCGTGCTGCTCATCACCGTACCCGTCAACTACCTGCTGCAGACGAAGGTGCTCGGCCCAGACTGCCTCTTCGAGGGCGTGGACCTCAGCTATCTGGCCTTCATCCTCTTCATCGCCGTCATTGCCGGCATCGTGCAGCTCGTGGAGATGGTAGTGGAGCGCTACTCTCCGTCGCTCTACGCCACGCTGGGTATCTTCCTGCCGCTTATCGCCGTGAACTGCGCCATCATGGGTGCTTCGCTCTTCATGCAGCAGCGCATCAACATGGACCCCTCCAGCTCGCAGTACATCGGCAACGTATGGGACTCCATCACCTACGCCGTAGGTAGCGGTATCGGCTGGACACTGGCCATCGTCAGCATGGGCGCCATACGCGAGAAGATGCAGTACGGCGACGTGCCAAAGCCCCTCCAGGGACTCGGCATCTCATTCATCACCGTGGGACTCATGGCAATGGCCATGATGTGCTTCTCCGGCTTGAAGATCTAAAACATTACCCACAACACTTAGACACACAATAGACACATGGCATACATACTATCAAGCATAGGAATATTCCTCGCCGTCATACTGGTGCTCGTCGTAGTGCTCCTCGTGGCGAAGAAGTACCTCAGCCCCAGCGGAAAGGTGACACTCACCGTCAACGGCGACACGAAACTGGAGGTGGAGCAGGGCGCTAGCGTCATGGCCACCCTCAACGAGAACGGCATCTACCTCCCCTCGGCATGCGGCGGCAAGGCGAGCTGCGGACAGTGCAAACTGCAGATTCTGAGCGGCGGCGGAGAGATTCTAGACTCCGAGCGCCCACACTTCACACGTAAGGAGATAAAGGACAACTGGCGCCTCGGATGCCAGGCCAAGGTAAAGGGCGACATGGAAGTGAAGGTGCCCGAAAGCGTTCTCGGCGTGAAGGAATGGGAGTGCACCGTCATCAGCAACAAGAACGTCGCCACGTTCATCAAGGAGTTCAAGGTACAGCTGCCTCCGGGCGAGCACATGAACTTCGAGCCTGGATCGTACGCTCAGATTGTCATACCTACATACGACATCGACTACAACCGCGACATGGACAAGGCCCTCATCGGCGACCTCTACGTGCCGGCATGGGAGAAGTTCGGACTCTTCGGCCTCAAGCAGAAGAACGACACGCCTACCATCCGCGCTTACTCCATGGCCAACTACCCGGACGAGGGCGACATCATCACCCTCACCGTGCGTATCGCCACACCGCCGTTCAAGCCTAAAGACCAGGGTCCTGGCTTCCAGGACGTGCCCTGCGGCATAGCCTCAACATATATCTTCTCGCTCAAACCGGGCGACAAGGTAACGATGAGCGGCCCTTACGGAGAGTTCCACCCACACTACGGCACTGGCCGCGAGATGATATGGGTAGGCGGTGGCGCCGGTATGGCTCCGCTCCGCGCGCAGATTATGCACCTGCTCAAGACGCTCCACGTACGCGACCGTGAGATGCACTACTTCTACGGTGCACGCGCCATCGACGAGGTGTTCTTCATGGAGGACTTCCTCGAGCTGGAGAAGGAGTACCCCAACTTCCACTTCCACCTGGCTCTGGACCGTCCCGACCCGAAGGCCGACAAGCTGGGCGTCAAGTACACCCCGGGCTTCATCGCACCGGTCATGGGCGACACGTACCTCAAGCAGCACGACGCGCCGGAGGACATCGAGTACTACCTCTGCGGACCTCCGATGATGTCAAAGACCGTCCTCGACCTGCTCCACTCTCTCGGAGTAGAGGACGACATGATATCGTTCGATAACTTCGGTGGCTAAGCCCACACACACATCAATAGCCGCTAAGACACTTATACTTGAATAGCCGCTAAGACATTTTTAACGTTAATTGCCGTTAATGGCTCGTTAATTATTCATTAATTTAATATTAGGTTAGCACTATAACCTGTCAATAAAAAATTAATGGTCAATTAACGAGCCATTAACGGCAATTAACGTCTAAAATATTCATTGGCGTTAAAAATAAAATTAATGGTCAATTAACGGTCCATTAACGGCAATTAACGTTAAAAATATTCATTGGCGTTAAAATATTCACTAAAGTTTCCCACCCCATAAAAGTGCCGTAAAAATAACAGTTTCTCAATAAAA
>CAVAHD010000077.1:0-6489 GCA_963588475.1 Oscillospiraceae bacterium
CCCAGGGCGTTGCCCTGGGCTATGGAGTTGTTGGGCTTTCAGCCCGTCGTTGGCACATTTCTCGAATCAAAAACTTCGCAAGTTATTTTTGGACATTCACTTTACTCTCAAAGGTGTAACTACAACTTTCAACCAAGTAACTAAAACTGTCTATAAGATATGAACAAGTCCACGAAACTTTTATTGCCTGCACTGCTGGTCAGCGGAAGCATGACGGCAGCCACACAGCAACTGGCATTCCCCGACGCACAAGGCTGGGGACGCTACGCACAGGGAGCGCGCAACGGCGGTACGGTGTATCACGTGACAAACCTCAACGACTCCGGCACTGGCTCGCTGCGCGATGCCATAAGCCAGCCTAACCGCTTTGTCGTCTTCGACGTGGCCGGTGTCATCAAGATAAAGGACCGCCTCGTGTTCCAGAAGAACCAATACATAGCCGGACAGACCGCCCCGGGAGAGGGCATCACGGTATACGGCAACGGCGTATCATTCTCCGGAGCGGAGAACATCATAGTCCGCCACATGCGCTTCCGTATGGGACACAACGGCACGTCCGGAAAAGACGCAGCGGGAGTGGCCAACGGACAGAACATGATTTTCGACCACTGCTCCTTCTCGTGGGGACTTGACGAGACTTTCTCCATCAATCCCGACAACAAGGGCACACTGCCCAACTACATCACCATCTCCAACTGCATCATGGGTCAGGGACTCATGACGCACAGCGCAGGCGGACTGATGCAGTCTGACTACATCACCCTCTACCGCAACC
The DNA here is from genome assembly GCA_963588475.1 of Oscillospiraceae bacterium. Classification (GTDB taxonomy): domain Bacteria; phylum Bacteroidota; class Bacteroidia; order Bacteroidales; family Bacteroidaceae; genus Prevotella. Next base: position 776 of record CAVAHD010000077.1, read on the forward strand.
TCTATGTGGACAACTCCACGCGAAACAACAAGATAAAGGGCATCAACCAGTACGTCAACAACATTGTGTACAACTGGAAGAACGGATGCTACATCATGGGCGGCGACTCCAAGGGCGACTCCTTCGTCAACATCGAGAGCAACCTCTTCATCAACGGCCCGGCCAACGGCGGCAATGCCTTCTCGGGCGGAGCAGGCGAGGGAGCGTTCAACTTCTACGGCGACGACAACTGGCAGGACAGCAATATGGACGGCAAGTACGACCCATACGAGGTGACCAACTATGCCGCCGGAGTGCGTCAGACCACACGCTACGACTACCCCGAGATGCCCAAGTACGCTGGCAACACCCTGCTGGAGAACCTGCTGCCCACCGTGGGTGCCTCGCTGCCATACCGCGACTACAGCGACTACTACATGATAGACGAGGTGAAGTCGCTCGGCAAGGAAGGCGAACTCATCTCCAACGAGGAAAACCTCATCTACGGTGCTCCCTCCACATGGAAACTGTGGGGCGGCAACGCACGCGTGGACTCTGACGGCGACGGCATGCCCGACGAATGGGAGAAGGCCAACGGCACCGACCCCAACAAGGCGGACGCTACCGTCATCGCCGACAATGGATACGCCAACATTGAGAACTACATCAACAGCATCACCGCCGACAGCCGCGACTACTACCTGCGCCAGCCAATGTGTCTGGAGCACCTCGCGTCCACTACGACAACCATAAAACTGAAGTGGAGAGACTATACGTACGCCGAGGACGGTTTCATCGTGGAGATAAAGAAGAAGGACGATGCCGAATGGACGGAAGCAGTGCGCACGGCAGCCGACGAGAGCACATACACCATCTCGGGACTCACACCGGGCACCTCATACTCCATCCGCGTGAGGGCTTTCGCAGGAACGGACAAATACTCCGACTACACGCCGGAACTCACCGCAGCAACGCGCCCCGTGGAGAGCGACATGGTGGACATAGACTCATACCAGCCCCAACTGACGTGGCACAATGCAGCCACGAAGTGGGACTTCGAAAGCAAGAGCTGGAACAACGGTCAGGAGGCATACGCCGACGGAAAGGACATCCTGTTTGACGCTGCCTCGGACATCGCCGTGACGCTCTCCGAGACCGTAGCCCCGCAGACTGTAGTAGTGAAGGGCGACGGCAACGTCACCGTCAGTGGCGACGGAGCCATCTCCGGTACTACTACCATAAACAAGGCTGGCGACGGCACCCTCACCCTCAATACCCTCAACACCAACACGGGAGCCACGGTACTGCATGAAGGTGTGCTGGAGTTCAACACCCTAAAAAACGGCAGCGAGGCCAGCGCCATCGGTGCCAGCGCCAATTTCGCGCAGAGCTGGGTGTTCGACGGCGGTACGTACCGCTATACGGGCGGCACCACATCCACCGACCGTGCGGCACAGGTAAAGCGCGAAACCACGTTCGAGGTAGCCAGCAGCAGCGCTGACGTTACCATGAACGGCACGTTCGAGGGCGCGGGCAATCTCGTCATCGACGGCGAGGGACAGGTGACAGTAGCCACGGACAAGTTCTTCGGCTACACCGGCTCCACCATACTGCGCGGCGGTACGCTGAATCTCTCTACCGTGACAGCGGCAAAAGCCGGCATCGGTTCGTCGGCAAAGCTCGTTATGGAAGGCGGCACGCTGAAGACCAAGGGCGAGACGGAGGGCTACGAGACATACTCCTTCCCGATAGAAGTGAAGGAGGGCACGGTATCGCAGTTCTCGCCATACCGCAACTGCTACATGAAGAACAAGATAACCGGTTCGGGAACGCTGCAGCTCAACGTGCCTTACCTGCGAGAATATCTGCAGGGCGACTACTCCGGCTTCACCGGCCGCCTGATAGCCAACGGCATCTCGTCAGAGAAACAAGGCTCTCTGCTCCTGTTCAACAGCACCAGCTACAGCATGCCGAATGCCGTGATAGAGGCCACGGGCAATGCACGTCTGGCAGTGTGGGACACCAATGCCGAGATGAAGATAGGCGGTTTGTCTGGTACATCAGGCACATACCTTAGCGGTTCGAGCAAGAAGACAAAAGGCTTCAAGTGCTCATGGACTGTAGGTAGTGCCAACACCGACGAGACCTTCGCAGGAAAGATAAACAACTGGTCGGCAGGCGGAAGCGGCTACACTGGTACGGTGAGCATCACCAAGACGGGCACGGGCTACTGGCGTCTCACGGGCAGCAACGACTATATAGGAACGACAACCGTGACTGGCGGCAACCTCATCGTCAACGGTACCAACAGCGGCACGGGCGCTTACAACGTGATAGGCTCCACTGCAGTGCTCTCCGGTAAGGGAACCATCGCCGGTGCTGTAAGGATATACGAGAACGGCACCATACAGGCCGGCGACATGGAAGAAGGGGCCAACGGCAGCAAACTGACGCTGAAGAGCACACTGGAGGTGAAGGCAGGCGGTATCGTCAACGTCCTCATGGACGGCATGGCCACCAACACTATAGCTGCCACGGGCACCGTGACGCTGGCGGACGGAGCCATACTGCAGTTCGGCGAAACGGACGCACCACAGGTGTTTGCCGAGGGCGAGGTATTCAAGGTATTCTCGTCGGCCGTTACGGTGGCAGGCTCTGTAAAGATAATGCCGGAGACTCCGGGCGCGGGACTGAAGTGGGACACCACCTCCCTGGCTACCTCCGGTGAGGTAAAGGTAGTGGCAGACGACACCAGCGCCATCGGTGGCGTGGCACAGACGGACCATGCGAGTAAAGTAGAGTATTTCGACCTGGACGGGAAGCAGACCAAGTCGCCCAAGGGAACATACATCGTACGCGTCACCGACAAGAGCGGCAGGACCACTACGCGCAAGGTGATGAAATAGAAGTAGTAAATATTACAATAGTTAGTTATTAATCAGTAAACTTAATGCGTATGAAGAAACTTTTGACGCTTATGCTGTTTGCCGCCAGTATGCTGACGGCAAATGCGGAGAGCAGGACGTGGGACTTCACCAAGTGGAGCGACGCTACTGTTACGAACCTGCGAAAGGGTTTGTCCGCCAATTTCGGCTCCGATGCCGAGGCGCTGAATCCGGCATGTGGATGGTCTGACATCGAGAAGGCCAACGGTACACAGGCGGCTGCCAAGAATGGAGCCATATTCTGGGAAGTAAAGGCTCAGGGTGATGCCAACAACGGAGCAGAGCTCTGTGCGGACGGCCAGCCCATCGCCGAGTTGGAAGGTCTGCTCTATGTGAACACCACAGCACGCTCGTTGGCAATAACCATCGACAACGGCTCAGGCTATCAGGGTGCCACATATCTGTGGACTGGCTCAAAGCAGAAGAACTATCTGGTGATTCCTAACGTCAAGGCCGGTGCGAAGATTACCCTTGGCGTGGAGTCGCACAAGACAACTGAGGCACGTGGATATGAGCTATACATCGTGGAAAAGGGCAAATATGCCACACGAGGAACAAAGCTGAAGGACCCGGACGGAAACGACAACGCCGTGCCGAAGACCTACGTCGAGCAGACATGGCTCGTGCCTGAGGACGGTCTCACAGACACTCCTAACGAGGACGGCACCTACGACGTGGTCATCTACAACACCAACGGTTGCCACTGCTACTTCATCAAGGTGGACGAAGGCGACAACATGGGTGAGGCGCGCAACGTGGCATGGCTCCACGGCGGCACAAGCAGCGCCGACTACACCGAGCGTCCTACAACAGGTTTCAAGTACACCGACATCGATGCTACGACAGAGACCGTCACTGAGGAGACCCTCCGCAGCTACGATGCAGTAGTGCTGGGCGCTGACCTGACAACCTCCATCCCATCGTACGCTACCATCGAGCAGAACATTGCATACGTGCCGATGGTAAACCTCAGCTCTAACCTCTTCGGATACACCGTCACCGGCGGTGAGTCTACCGAGTTGAAGCTGGCCAAGATGGACGACGGCTTCTGGACAGATTTGTCATACGATGAGGAGACAGGTATCCTCGACGTGGGCAAGAACATCACCGTGACGCTGCCCGCGAAGTTCGTCGGAGACTCAATACTGGCAAAGCAGGGCGACGACGTGGCTATACACTGCCACACCAACGGTGCCGGCAACAACTGGTACCTGTTCGTCAACTCCACTGCCGACCTGGTAGGAGAGTACACTGAGTGGAATACCCTCATGAGCAACTTCATCAATGAGGCCGCCAAGAGCAAGCGCAATATAACAAATGCCGCTGCACCGACATTCACCTTGAGCTACTCCAACAAGAAGACTACCGTAACCATCAAGTGCGCTACGGGCAAGTCAAAGATATACTACAAGGTGGGCGAAGGCGACTACACACTCTATACAGATCCTATAGAACTGACAGAGGCAAAGACCATCACCGCTTATGCAGAGTCGGAAGGCTTCCTGAAGAGTGAAGGGGCTTCGAAGGACGTAGACATCAACGAACTGGCACTGGCTCCTACCGTTAATGTAAACCAGGATAACGGCAAGACCACTCTGTTCCTCAGCAGCCCAGAGGAGGGTGCTACCATCTACTACAGCTTCAGCGGTCAGACCACAGTGGACAAGGCTGCACAGTACACCGACGCTATCGAGGTTACCGAGCCGGGTACCATCTCCGCTTTCGCCGTACTTGAGGGTAAGCTCAACAGCGAACTGACACAGCAGGACTTCATCGTTGACGGCATACCGGCCGTTAAGGACACCCTGTCGCACTTCACTGCAAACGAGGTTGACTGGTTCAACAACGCAGTGGTGAAGACAGCCAATTCTTCTGCCGTAGCACTGTCAGAGGCCATCGCTGCCGGCACCGCTTCAGGTTCTGCAAAGGCTGTATACTACTTCGGCAAGAACTACTGGAAGTACTACAGCGACGAAATTGACCACATCGAGACTTCTTCTACCGGCGAGGACTCTATCATCTACAAGCCGGACGCTAATGCATACAAGACGATTTCGTCTACTTCCAACATCGAATGGATTGTTGAGACTGAAGGTCAGGTAGTCACCGGCGAGAACAACGTAGCTGCAAGCTCTGGTGTATACACTGGCACGGCAGGCTACTTCGCTGAAGAGGCCATCGACGAGATTGGCGGTGGTCCTACTGTAGGTAAGATTGACTTCGGCGGCAAGAACGCCGGCGACCCATACACCATGCGCATCATGTCGCTCACACCGTTCGTGGGTACTTTTGACGTTGTCACATACCTCTCCAACGGTGGCACAAGCGACCTCGGCATCGAGCTGCAGAAGTCTAAAGACGGCGGCACTACATGGGAGACTGTAGGCAAGCTCAACTACTCAAAGACACAGCGTCTGTTCAAGAAGTCTCGCTTCCACATGAACGAGGCAGAACCGGTTCTGATCCGCGTAGCACAGGTAGACGGTGGATCAAAGGGTCAGCTGTATGACATCTACGTCATCGAAACCGAAGGCATCGTATCGGGCATCAACACCGTTTCGACCGCTGAGCAGAAGGCACAGAGCGTAGAGACACGCAAGTTCTTCAAGGACGGCAAAATCTACATCCAGAAGGGCGACAACCTCTACAACGCAGCCGGTCTGAGAGTAGAGTAACGGAACGTATTTAGTAATCTGTAAAAAATAACTTGAGCAATTTTTAATTTGAATTGTGCTAACGACGGGCTGAAAGCCCAACAACTACATAGCCCAGGGCAACGCCCTGGGTTTT
>CAVAHD010000078.1:0-6290 GCA_963588475.1 Oscillospiraceae bacterium
ATCTTCTCTATTCTATCTTTTTTCATAATGCTATTTAAAGTTTTGTAAATATTCTGCGTCGGGATATGAAATTACCCAGATACTATAATAGATGCAAAATTTACCATCTCTTATTTCCAACGCCAGTCGAAACGCTCGATATCCTCTTCGACAAGCAGGTCACCGGACTGCACTTCGATGAAAACCAGATCGGATGTCGCTCTGACAGCATGTTTCACGCCTTTCTTGATATGGACTGTATCGCCTCGGCCGATTGAGGATACAACACCGTCAAGCACAAGCAGTCCCTCACCGTCGATGAACGTCCACACTTCGTCACGGTGCCGGTGCACCTGATAGCTGATCCCTTTTCCGGCCTTGATTCTCAACTGCTTGGTAAGGGATTTGTAACCATCGGGGAACTCGGCTGTATCGATTACCTTGTATTCTCCCCACCTGCGTTCCTCATACATGGGGCGACGTCGCAGGCTATCAGCATAATGCTTGATGTTCTCACTCTGTGCCTTGTCCGACACCAATATGCCGTCGCATGAAGCGACTATAACCATGTTCCTGGCACCAATGCACATGACAGGTATCTCCAGCTCGTTTACTACATGGGTATTTTCCGAATGCTCGTCCATCACCACGTTACCTATACAACGCTCTTTCAGTTCGTCGGTAAGCGTGTTCCACGTGCCGAGGTCTTTCCATTCACCTTCGTATGGCACGACAGCCACACATTTGGCTTTCTCTGCCACCTCGTAATCGAAACTGATTTTGGGCAGTTCTTCATACCGTGAACGCACTTCATCAAAGGTGTCGTATGCGAGATACCTCCTCACGATGTCGGTCATATACCCAAGACGGAAAGCGAACACACCACCGTTCCAAAATGCTCCCTCTGCTATAAACCTTTCAGCGGTGGCTACATCCGGTTTCTCTGTGAAACGCTCGACTTCATATATCCCGTCCGTCTTTTCTTGCTTTTTAGGTATCACATATCCGTATTTGGCAGACGGATAGGTGGGCTTTATGCCCATCAGCACAAGGTCAGCGGCATTATGCCGTACCGCTTCGGTCATTTCCGCTATAGTCTGGAAATACCTGTCCTCCGTGTACGGGTCGCACGGCATAACGATAACCGTTTCATCCTCACCGCACTTCGCCACTTTCTCCAAATAGACGGAAGCGAGGCAGATGGCGGGAAAGGTGTCCCTCCGGCATGGTTCGGTGACAACGGTTACGTCCTCGCCGAGCTGGTTTATGATGGCATCTTTTTGGGATGCGCTTGTGGCGATTGTTACAGGGGAGGAAAGTCCCGATTCCTTGATTTGCCGTATGACACGCTGTACCATGGATTCCATGCCTCCGTCCGGGGAAGGAAGCAACTGGAGGAATTGTTTGGAACGTGCCTCATTTGAAAGCGGCCACAGCCTTTTGCCGGAACCGCCTGATAACAGTATGATTTGCATAATAATACTCTTTCTGTGATTATCTTTCCGCCCTCATGGGATTATTCAAAAAGTCCTCGTAGGAAAGGCGTATGCCTTCCTCCAGCTCTGTCTTATAAGTCCAGCCGAGTGAGGTCGCTTTTGACACGTCAAGCAGTTTGCGGGGCGTGCCGTTGGGTTTCGAGGTGTCCCACTTGATCTCACCCTCGTAGCCGATGACTCTCGCCACCAACTCTGTCAGTGCCTTTATGGTCAGTTCCTTTCCTGTCCCTGCGTTTACCGTCTCGTTGCCGCTGTAGTTGTTCATCAGGAACACGCACAGGTTGGCGAGGTCGTCGACGTAAAGAAACTCCCTTAAAGGAGAACCGTCACCCCAGCAGGTCACTTCCTTCAACCCTGCCTCCTTTGCCTCATGGAAGCGGCGGATAAGGGCGGGCAGCACATGGCTGTGCGTGGGATGATAGTTGTCGTTTGGCCCGTACAGGTTGGTAGGCATCACGCTGATGTAGTCCGTGCTGTACTGCCGGTTCAGGAACTCACAATACTTCAGTCCGGAAATCTTTGCCAAGGCATACGCCTCGTTGGTCTTCTCCAGTTCCGAGGTCAGCAGGCAGGATTCGGGCATAGGTTGTGGAGCCATACGCGGATAAATGCACGACGAGCCGAGGAACTCCAGCTTCTTGCAGCCGTTCTTCCATGCGGAATGGATGACGTTCATTTCCAGTATCATGTTCTCATACATGAAGTCGGCCAATGCCGATTGGTTGGCGATGATACCGCCTACCTTGGCGGCGGCAAGGAACACATATTCCGGTCTTTCCTCTGCGAAGAACCGCTCCACGGCTTCCTGCCGTGTCAGGTCCAGTTCCTTGTGGGTACGGGTGATGATGTTCGTGTATCCCTGCCGCTGCAATTCGCGCACGATTGCAGAACCTACCATTCCTCTATGACCGGCTACATATATTTTTGCGTTCTTTTCCATCATTTTAACTAATAGAGAATGACGACTTTTTATCAAGTTCGTCTAATATTGAATGAATAATTGTTTCTTCAAATGTTTCAACCTCTTGGCGAATATATTTTAGTTTATTCTCATCAAAATCAATCAAACATCCATCGTTCAAAATGTCTTGAAAAGGTTGTAGGGATTTCATAAATTCTACATCCAATGATTCGTTAAAGTCAGAAAGCGGAGTGCCCACTAACGTACTGTATAACATTTTGGAATCATCATCGAGATTTTCAGTAATGAAGAAGTCATTAATGTGAAAATCCTGATAGATGGCTCTTATTCGGCTATTGACAGAATCTACAATTGTTGCAAGAAGGTTTTGTCTGACTCGTTCTTTTTTGTTCTCATTGATTGGCGTGAAAAATAGCTTGTTGGTTCTATTTGCATATTCCAAGAAGAAAATACAACTGCCTGTCAGAGCCATCGATGATGCGATTGCCTGATTCACTCCGCAGCCACTTAAGGACTGGCTGAAATGATTAAACACGAAACTGTCAGCGGCCAACTCTTCCAAAAAGCCCTCATTCTCCAAATCGTCTTCAATGATTGCATCATAAGCTTCTTCTGCAAGACCTCTTATTTCGTCAAGATTTATCCCTATTGCTTTGAAATCCGCATTCGGTACATAATCTTTGGATATATTAAATGGTCTGTTTTGAAGAAATTGTTTTACATCACTCACGAACAGTTGATATGAACTTCTGTCTTTTCTAAACCTATGGTGAGCCAGTTCATGTAAAGTCATCGCCATGACCTGGGCTGGAATCCATTCAGGATTTTGCGATAACAGATAGTGAAATCTATCGGAGGATGATTCATATTCTGCCTTAATCAAACCCAATAACGTTGAAGCTCCATCAGCATTGTTGAAATCCAACATACCTTTCAACAATCGGTAATAGAGGAAAAGATTGGGAGTGCCGAAATAATAAAAAGCCAGCCATATATGAAGCGATTTGTCAATATAGATGTTTTCAGTGTTTATATAAGGCAAACTGAAACCGTTTTCAGAGAAACGCCGGAGTCGGAGATTGCAATTGTATTCAGCATTATATTTGTCCACAAATGCCTGAGCCACAGAATAAAGCCTGTTCATACCTCTATCTCAAAGTATTTCTTCATCAGTTGTGAGAACTTTGCCTTTCCAAGATTGATAAAACTTGAGCCATCGTGCATTTTGACGGATATTTTAATCCTGTTCCATGACTCTTTTGAGATAGCCTTTACAACCTCCGTGAGAAGATTCGCTGCTATTCCACACAAGATGGGATTTTCCGCGAATATGGTTATTATTTCGTTTGTTCCTCCGTCCGCACCCTTGGTTTCCTCAATTCTGCAATTACCGGAAACAAGTTTGGACAGTGCAATTTTGTCCTCTTCCGGCAAATCAGATATTGTAATTCTTATTTCTTGCATAACCGTAATTTTTTTCGATTATTTCACGATTCCTTTCTCCAAGTATTCGGCGAGGTTGGTGCGCACGCTTTCCGAGGCACGCTCCACGGCAACCTTTGCCATGTCAGCGTCAGTCATTATTTTCACCAACTGCTCGAACGAGGTCTTCTGCGGATCCCAACCTAATTCACGGCGGGCCTTGGACGGGTCACCCCAAAGGTTCACCACGTCTGTCGGCCGGTAGAAATCGGGCGACACCTCGACAAGCACCCTGCCTGTCGCCTTGTCGATGCCTTTCTCGTTCTCGCCCTCACCCTGCCATTCAAGCTCGATGCCCACGTTGTAGAATGCGAGGGTGGCGAACTCACGCACGGAGTGCTGCTCGCCGGTGGCAATCACGAAGTCCTCGGGTGTGTCGTGTTGCAGGATGAGCCACATGCACTCCACATAATCCTTGGCATAGCCCCAGTCTCGTAAAGATGACAGGTTGCCGAGGTAGAGTTTCTCCTGCTTGCCTTGGGCAATACGAGCAGCGGCAAGCGTTATCTTGCGTGTCACGAACGTCTCGCCACGGCGTTCCGATTCATGGTTGAACAGGATGCCGGAGCAGCAGAACATGTTATACGCCTCACGGTATTCCTTCACAATCCAGAAGCCGTATTGTTTCGCCACGGCGTAAGGACTGTAGGGATGGAACGGCGTGTTCTCATTCTGCGGAACTTCCTCCACTTTGCCGTAAAGCTCCGAAGTGGAAGCCTGATAGATGCGGCAGGTTTCAGTAAGATCGCACTGGCGCACCGCTTCCAAGATGCGGAGCACGCCGGTAGCGTCCACATCCGCCGTAAACTCCGGCGAATCAAAAGAGACCTGTACGTGGCTCTGAGCGGCGAGGTTATATATTTCATTCGGTTTTACCTTCTTCACCACTTGCAGGATGCTCATCGAGTCGCCGAGGTCGGCATAGTGCAGGTGGAAGTTAGGATGTCCTTCCAAATGGGCGATACGTTCACGGAAATCCACCGAAGAACGGCGGATGGTGCCGTGTACGTCATAACCTTTTTCCAACAGGAACTCGGCGAGGAACGAGCCGTCCTGTCCCGTAACGCCTGTAATCAATGCTGTCTTCTTCATGCGTGTAAAAATAAATTGGAGGGTATCGATGAATATATGATTGCACAATACCCTCCAACGATTAGATAATCTACTTTCTTCTCTGTTTGGTAATGATTTCTATCCCTGATTGCTGCCTCCTGTATGGTTACGGTTCCATGTTTTGGTGATTACATATACCGTTCCATACTGCTTGCCGGAAACGCTGCGTCCTAATGCGGATGCGGTGAGCGTGGTCACTTCCTGCCGACCGCTGATACTCATGGCCGTACCGACAGGCAGGGTCACATTGATGGGATAAGTACCCGCTGCCGTTGTCACACCTGCGCCTGCCGCACGTGCCACAATCTCGATCAGGTAAGAAGTGATCTTGCTTGTACCGGAAGAAGTGATGTCTGTACCTATCTTATAAGAATAGGATGCGGAAGAAACCGACATGTCGCCACTACCGTACAGGTTGTCCCATTCATTGGGCGTGAAGCTGAGGGCTTCTGAAGTCGTGGAAGTAGTGATGGTGGCGGTACAGAGCAAAGAGTAAGAGGTGAATTGGTCTGCCACTACTGTGACTTTTCCGTCTGCACCTACCGTATATTCCGCATCCACCCATTGACCGTTCACGTATTTCTGTGCGGTGATGGTAGCTGCCATTTCCTGATCCACGTCATATTCCAATGTTATAGGCTTTCGGGGAGCGGCAGAACCATCGGAGCAGCTTACTCTCGTGCCAATCAGCAAGGTGCTTCCTGTAGCCCTTGTGCTGACAGCCCGCACAGCTTTTGTTCCGGCGGAACGGCCTGTAACTTGTTCTGCCTCTTCCGTGGAATAAATGGGCGTGACGATGATTTCCGCACCTGCATCCACAGCATCATCCGGAGCTGTCATTGTCACCTCTATCTCACCCTCCTCATTGCCCTTCAATGTCTCGGATGTGACACTGCCGCCGGCCGAGCCGTTAGCGTCCGCGATAAATGACTTACCCTCATTGCTCAACGCAACGTTCCACACCGGGTTGTTGCTGTCGCCGGCACTTACGGTCACGGTTGTTTCCTTGGACACCTTGCCGCTTGCTGATGCTGTCAGCGTGTAAGTGCCTGCGTCCACGTCATCGAAAACGAACGTACCGTCAGAAGCGGTAGTTGCAGATGTTCCGTTATTCATGGAGACGGTTGCCGAAAGACCCTCGCCGTCGATACCAGTCACGCGTCCGCTGATGCTGTGTGTCACGGCTACCGTCGGTGGGGTTACGTTGCTGTAATCGGGATCGTCATCACTGCAGGAGGCCGCACCGAATGTCAGTGCCAAGCCGAGGAGTACAAGCACTCCGAATTTAAACTTTCTCA
>CAVAHD010000079.1:0-6162 GCA_963588475.1 Oscillospiraceae bacterium
GGCGTGATGCGTTTCCCTGGCGGTTGCGTAGTGGAAGGCAACTCCCTTGCTACACGCTACCAGTGGAAGAATACCCTCGGTGATGTGGAAAACCGTCCGCTCAACGAAAACCGCTGGAACTACACCTTCAAGTATCGCGCCTTCCCCGACTACTATCAAAGCTACGGTCTGGGATTCTATGAATTCTTCCAACTCTGCGAAGACATCGGCGCGCGTCCGCTTCCTATCCTCAGCGTAGGTCTCAGTTGCCAGTATGAAAGCCACGAGCAAGTGCCCGTCGACAGTCTGCAACCCTACATTGATGATGCCCTCGACCTTATAGAGTTTGCCAATGGTGCCACCACCACCAAGTGGGGCAAGGTGCGCGCCGAGATGGGGCATCCCGAACCTTTCGGTTTGGAGTTTATCGGCATCGGCAACGAACAGTGGGGCAAGGAATACGTGGAACGTCTTGAACCTTTCGTGAAGGCTATCCGCAAGCGTTACCCCGACATTAAGATTGTAGGTTCTTCAGGTCCCAGCGCCGATGGTGACAAGTTCGACTATCTCTGGCCTGAGATGAAACGACTCAAAGCAGACCTCGTGGACGAGCACTACTACATGACCCCCGACTGGTTCCTGCAGAATGCCACCCGCTACGACAACTACGACCGCAAGGGCCCGAAAGTATTTGCCGGAGAATATGCTGCCCACGACCATCCCACGGGAAAAGCCAACAACTTCCGCGCTGCTCTCGCTGAAGCAGCATTTATGACAGGTCTTGAACGCAATGCTGACGTGGTGCGCCTCGCTACTTATGCACCACTCTTCGCCCACGTCGATGCATGGCAGTGGAATCCCGACCTTATTTGGTATGACAACCTCCGCTCTCTGCGTACGCCCAACTACTACGTGCAGCAGCTCTATGCCCTCAATGCGGGTAGCACAGTTCTCTCTGCTACATCAGACGGCAAGGCGCTCACAGGACAGGACGGACTCTACGCTTCTTCCTCGCGTGATGCTTCCACGGGCGAAACTCTTGTGAAGCTCGTCAACGTCACCGACTCTACAGCTACCGTCACGCTCTCCTTCAAAGGCACGAAACATTTGCCTAAGAGTGGAACTTGCACCTATCTGCAGGCAGATGACCTCAACACCACGAACACTTTCGACGCCGAACGCATTGTGCCACGCACCATGCCCGTTACCGTCAATGGTGATGGCACTTGTACATTGGAACTGCCAAAGCACTTCTTCGGTGTTTATAGAATGAAATAGTATGACTGCATTAATCTTACTCCTATCTCAAAACACAATGAAAAAGATTTCATCTCTCATACTTGCGCTACTCTCCCTCCTTGTACCGCAAACCACTTTTGCAAAGTCTGCCGACTATGCTGGCTATCTCTTCGTATATTTCACAGGCAACCACATCAGCGAAGAAGCTGTGTGCTATGCCCTCAGTCCCGACGGTTACAACTACACCGCCCTCAATGGAGGCAAACCCGTGCTCGACTCCCGAGTGATCAGTTCCACTGGCGGCGTGCGTGACCCCCACATCCTTCGTGGTGAGGACGGAAAGACGTTCTACATGGTATGCACTGATATGGTGAGCGGAAACGGTTGGGATTCCAATCGCGCCATGGTGCTCCTCAAGAGCCGTGACCTTGTCAACTGGACACACTCCGTGGTAAACATGCAGAAGCGTTTCGAGAAGCAGGAAGACCTCAAGCGCGTGTGGGCGCCACAGACCATCTATGATGCTGAGGCTGGCAAGTATATGATTTATTGGTCTATGCAGTATGGCAGTGGTGCAGACATCATCTATTACGCTTATGCCAACAAGGACTTTACTGACATTGAGGCAGAACCCAAAGTGCTCTTCATGCCGAAGGACAAGAAGTCGTGCATCGACGGCGACATCGTCTATAAGGACGGCGTATACCACCTTTTCTATAAGACAGAAGGTCACGGCAACGGCATAAAAGTGGCTACCACTCGTTCTCTCACTTCCGGCAACTGGACCGAAGAAGAGGGCTACAAGCAACTCACCGACCAGGCTGTGGAAGGCGCAGGTACATTCAAACTCATCGGTCAGGACAAGTACATCCTCATGTATGATGTCTACATGAACGGACGTTACGACTTCTGCGAGACTACCGACCTCAGCCACTTTGTGCCAGCAACTCAGCCTGTCACAATGGACTTCCATCCACGCCACGGCACAGTCATTCCCGTGACGAAGAAGGAAATGGAACGACTCGAAAAGAAATTCAACCGATAAAAGACATATCCTCTCTATGAAAACCTCCATCATCTGCGGAGCATTGGCTCTGCTTCCCCTTTGTGTTTCAGCTCAGGATGTGAGCGTGAAGAGTCCCGACGGACGACTCGCCGTAGGAATATACAAACATGATAATGGTAGTCTGAAATATAATGTCATATACGACGGAAAGGAGATGCTTCTTCCCTCGCCCCTCGGCTTCATCGCCAACATAGGCAACTATCGTGACAGTTTGACTCTCAAGGGCAGCGATACTTCCGCTGTAGACACCGTTTATTCTTGCGACCGCATAAAGCGTTCTTCTGTCAATGTTCATGCCAACCGACTTACACTGCATGTCAGCAACAACAAGGGTAACGACATGAGCATCACATTTCACGTGAGCAACAATGACGTGGCATTCCGCTACAATGTGGCTCGTGCAGGTGAAACTGGCAGCATACGCATCATGAATGAAGCCACTGGATTCCGTTTCCCTTCCACAACCACTACATTCCTCTGTCCGCAGAGCGATGCTATGATAGGATGGAAGCGAACCAAACCAAGTTATGAGGAGGAATATCATCTCGACGCTCCATTGACTGAGCGTTCGCAATATGGCCACGGTTTCACCTTCCCTTGCCTTTTCCATGAAGGCAATAACGGATGGGTGCTCATAGGCGAAACAGGAGTCGACTCCCGTTATTGTGCCTCGCGCCTTTCTGATGCTTCTGCCGACGGCACTTTCTCTATAGCCTTCCCTATGGCAGAAGAGAACAATGGCAACGGAACTTCCGAACCAGCTTTCGCCCTTCCAGGCTCTACACCTTGGCGTACGCTCACCGTAGGTTCTACGCTCAAGCCAATCGCTGAAACTACAATCACTTGGGACGTAGTGGACCCCATATTCCCTGCTTCGCAGTCATATTCCTACGGCAAGAGTACATGGAGCTGGATTATCTCGCAAGACAACAGCATCAACTATGACGACCAAGTGCGCCACATCGACCTCGCCGCCGCTATGGGTTACCAATATACGCTCATCGACTGCGGTTGGGATGTGAACATAGGTCGTGAACGCATGGCAGAGCTTGCCCGCTACGCCGCGTCCAAGGGTGTGAGCCTGCTGCTTTGGTACAGTTCAAGTGGTTACTGGAACGACATCACTCAGTCGCCCATCAACTGTATGGACCGCAGTTTTGTGCGTCGCAAGGAAATGGCTTGGCTCAAGAGCATTGGCGTGAAAGGAATAAAGGTAGACTTCTTCGGTGGTGACAAACAGGAGACAATGCGTCTCTATGAGGACATCCTCGCCGATGCTAACGACTTTGGTCTTACGGTAATCTTCCACGGATGCACCATACCTCGCGGATGGGAACGCATGTATCCCAACTATGTGGGTAGCGAAGCCGTGCTCGCTTCCGAGAATCTCATCTTCCAGCAGCACTTCTGCGACATGGAAGCGCAAAATGCAGCACTCCATCCCTTCATCCGCAACACTTTGGGTTCGATGGAGTTTGGTGGCACGTTCCTCAATAATCGCATGAGTCCAGGCAACGACAGTGGCAATACGCGTCGCACAGGTCTCTGCTTTGAGCTCGCCCTTGCCGTGCTTTTCCAAAACGCCGTGCAGAATTTTGCACTAACTCCTGCGAACCTCACCAACCAACCTGCCTACGCCCTCGACTTCATGCGCGAGGTGCCGACGACATGGGACGAGACGCAATTCCTCGCAGGTTACCCTGGACGCTATGCCGCATTTGCGCGTCGTCACGCTGGCAAATGGTATGTAGCAGCCATCAACGCTGCCAAGGAGGCTAACACCACTGTGCTTGAACTCCCTATGTTTGCAGGCAAAGAAGTGCGACTGCTTTCCGACGGCGTGAAAGGCAATGCCACAACGATTAAGGTAAGCAAGAACGGAAAACTCAAACTTACGCTTCCCGCAGAAGGCGGCGCAGTCATCACGGAAAGCGCAAAATAACATTTACTCATGACAATGAAGAACCGACATATTCTTTTCTCGCTGGCGCTTGCTGCCTCCTCCGTGCTTTCTGCACAGGCGCAGCAAAACGCTACGGGCTATCCCTTCACCCCCGTACCCTTTACACAGGTGAAGATCACCGACACGTTTTGGGGTGCGCGACTCAAGGCACATCACGACGTGACCCTACCGCTGGCTTTCGACAAATGTCGCGAGAGCGGACGTTACGACAACTTCGTAAAGGCTGCCCATCCCAGCACCGACTACAAAGTGGAAGGTTTTCCATTCGATGACACCGATGTCTACAAGAGCATAGAAGGTGCAGCCTATTCGCTCCACACCTATCCCGACAAAGCGCTTGAAGCACGCATTGACTCCATCGTGGAACTTATGGCTGCGGCACAGGAGCCTGACGGTTATCTCAATACGTCGCGCACCATGAACCCCGCACATCCTCACGACTGGATGGGGCCGAGAAGGTGGGAACAGGAGGAAGATCTCAGCCACGAACTCTACAATCTCGGCCATATGGCTGAGGGTGCAGTGGCTTACTGGCAAGCCACTGGCAAGCGAAAGTTTCTCGACATCACATGCCGTTACGCCGACTGCGTATGCCGTGCCATTGGTCCCGAGGAAGGAAAACTCCACATCGTGCCCGGTCACGAGATAGCAGAGATGGCGCTCGTGCGCCTTTATCTTGCTACAGGAACGAAGCGTTACCTCGACGAGGCCACTTACTTCGTGAACGAACGTGGCCGCACCTCGCACCGCAGCGAGTATTCCCAGTCGCACCTTCCCGTAGTAGAGCAAAGCGAAGCCGTAGGTCATGCCGTGCGTGCAGGCTATCTCTATTCGGGAATGGCAGACGTGGCAGCCCTTACGGGCGACACTGCCGTGCTTCATGCCATTGATCGCATTTGGGAAAACATCGTCAGCCGGAAACTCTACGTGACGGGTGGCATCGGCGCTACAAGTGCTGGTGAAGCTTTCGGCAAGAACTACGAACTGCCCAATGCTACAGCTTATTGCGAAACATGTGCTGCCATTGCCAACGTATACCTCAACCAGCGCCTGTTCCTGCTCCACGGCGAGAGCAAGTACATCGATGTGATGGAACGTACTCTCTACAACGGACTCATCTCTGGCGTATCGCTCGATGGCGGTTCATTCTTCTATCCCAATCCCCTTTCTTCTGACGGCAATTATCACCGTGACGCTTGGTTCGGCTGTGCTTGCTGTCCGTCGAACATTGCCCGCTTCCTTCCTTCCGTTCCAGGCTACGTCTACGCCGTGCGTGGTGCGTCAGCCTATGTGAACCTCTACATTGCCTCAGAGGCAACGCTCACGGTAAACGGACGCAACATATCGCTCCGTCAGGAAGGCGACTATCCCTGGACTGGCTATGCCAAGGTAAGTCTTGCCAAAGGAAGTGGCACATTTGCCTTACGCCTTCGCGTTCCCGGTTGGGCAAAAGGCGAACCCGTGCCAAGCGACCTCTACGCCTTTTCCGACTCCGTTTCCGCTGCGCCCTACAAACTTCTTGTCAACGGAAAGGAATTCGTAGCACGTGAAGAGAACGGCTACCTCGTGGTGGAGCGCAAATGGAAAAAGGGTGACAATGTAGAACTCACGTTTGACACTCCTGTGCGCACCCTCCGTGCACATAAGGAAGTGAAAGCCGATGAAGGACGACTCGCCGTGCAACGCGGTCCTATAGTATACTGTGCCGAATGGCCCGACAACGACTTCAACATCCACTCCGTGCTTCTCAATCAGCGTCCAGCCTTTACCTTGGCGGAAGATAAGGAGAAGCTCGGCGGTTATGTGGCTCTTACCACTCCCGCACAGTCGCTCTCCTATGCCCCCGACGGTAAACTCGCAGTGAAGGACGTCATGCTCCGCCTCATTCCCTATTATGCTTGGGCACACCGCGGAA
>CAVAHD010000080.1:0-6060 GCA_963588475.1 Oscillospiraceae bacterium
ACAACAAGATGCGCAAGCTCATACAGCTGGACAAGCTGGACGGCGACCGCAAGGGCATCATACGCACTATCGCCGAGACGGGGCAGATAGTCTGCAGGTTGGTAGAGACTTTCCCCGCCCGCATGATTACCGACCCCGAGATATTCCCCAGTCTGCTGTTCTACTACGGCATGCTCACTATAAAGGGGACTTTCGGCAGTCAGTTGATTCTTGGCATCCCCAACAACAACGTGCGCAAGCAATACTACGGCTACCTACTGGAGGAATACCAAGCGGTGAAGTACGTGAACCTATCTGATTTGGAATACAAGTTTACGCTGATGGCCTTTGAGGGGCAATGGCGCACTGCTTTGGACAGCATGGTGGCTGCCTATGCCAACGTCTCCTCTGTGCGCGACGGCATCGAGGCAGAGCGCAACCTGCAGGGCTTCTTCATGGCATATCTCAATCTGAACGCCTATTATTATACCGCTCCCGAGTTGGAACTAAACCACGGCTACTGCGACTTCTTCCTCTTGCCGGACTTGACCCACTATCCTACGAAGCACAGTTACATCCTTGAGCTGAAGCTGATACCAAAGCGAGAGAAGGGCATGTCCGATGAGACGTACGAAGGCGTGATATCCAAGCAGTGGGACGATGCCGAGGAGCAGATAAAACGCTATGCCGCTGCACCAAGGGTGGAGGCCCTGCGCCAAGGCACCCAGTTGCACCGCATCATCATACAGTTCGACGGCTGGAAGCTGCACCGAATGGACGAAATCTAATTAGAGCACTGGCGGTTCATGCTATTCGGCAGAACCGCCAGTGCTCTATATGTATATGTAGACGTTTAGAAATTGTCCACGTGTATCTCGAAGTATGCCTGTGGGTGAGCACATACGGGGCATACCTCTGGGGCCTTCTCGCCCACCACGATGTGTCCGCAGTTTCTGCATTCCCATACCTTCACCTCGCTCTTGGCGAAGACGGCAGCCGTCTCAATGTTCTTGAGCAGCGCACGGTAACGCTCCTCGTGCCTCTTCTCTATTGCTCCCACCAGTCTGAATTTGGCTGCGAGGTCTGCAAAACCTTCTTCTTCAGCCGTCTTGGCAAAGCCCTCGTACATATCTGTCCACTCGTAGTTCTCGCCATCGGCAGCGGCAGCTAGGTTCTCCGCAGTGTTGCCTATGCCCTTGAGCTCCTTGAACCACATCTTAGCGTGCTCCTTCTCATTGTCGGCCGTCTGCTGGAAGATGGCAGCAATCTGCTCATATCCCTCCTTCTTCGCCTTCGATGCGAAATAAGTATATTTGTTACGCGCCTGGCTCTCGCCTGCGAAGGCAGCCTCGAGATTCTTCTCAGTCTGTGTGCCAGAATAACGTGTTGTCATAATGTCCTGTAGTTTGAAAGTTAATAATGTCTTTGTCCGCAGGGCCATGTTTCATTCCCTGTTTGTGGTTGCAAAGTTACGAATAAAAGTCGAACCAAGATAGACAAAAAGGGAAAATAAAAGGTAGAACTGGGCTCAACAGTGATTTCCTGTTGAGCCCCATACTCATATATTCCATATTTCTTAGTCTTCTTCACTTCCCTTCTCCTCACTAAACGCCTTTATCTCGTTAACAAGGACTTGCTGCAATCTCTCTCTCGGCACTATCAGCTGGTAGTCTGCCACTCCGATAGGCTTCCCCATATCTTCGAGGGCGAGCTCCACCTCTACACGGTCTTTCTCGGCACAAAGGATGATGCCGATGGAACGGTTCTCGTCTGCCCCGCGTTCAAGGCGGTCGAGCAGTGACAGGTAGTAGTTCATCTTGCCCGCATATTCTGGTTTGAAAGCACCTATCTTCAAGTCAACGGCAACAAGACAACGTAGTCCACGATGGAAGAACAGCATATCCACCTTGCTCTCCTTTCCATTATACTCCAACACGTGCTGGTTGCCGATGAACGTGAAGCCATTGCCAAGTTCCATAAGGAAACGTGTTATTGCCTTGACAAGGCGGTCCTCAAGTTCCAATTCCAAGATGGGGCTTGTCACTCCAAGGAAACCGAGGTTGTAACCGCTGCGGAACACCTCATTGGCATAATCAGCTTGCTCGGCAGGAAGCGTACGGTCGAAATTGTTGTCAATATGCGACAACGCCTGCGCCTCGTACATATTGAGCTTGATGGCATTGAGCAGCAAGTCACGGTTCCAACCTTTGCTTATAGTCTCATTGGCATAATAGAGAGTTGCTTCATCGTCCAATCCTTTGCTCAAAATCAGCATATTATGCGACCAAGGCAAAAGTGCAACGCTGCGTTGCACTTTTTCGTCATGCCCTGTATAACGCTCATAGAACTTCTTCATATACCACAGATTTCGCGGTGAGACACCCATCTTTGGATAGCGTTCTTTCAAGTCTGCCGACAACCGTCTGACCACGCTGTCGCCATATCCGCTTTCTATCTTGCGCTCATGAACAAACTCTGAATGTGACGAGCATAGGCTATAATGCGTTCTTTGGTTGCTCAAACCTGACTCATATCACCATACCCGATGGAGTGACAAGCATTGGTGTGTATGCGTTCTTTGGTTGCTCAAGCCTGACTATTGTCACCATTCCAGATAAAGTGACAAGCATAGGCATGTCTACGTTCTATAATTGCTCAAAACTGACTTATATCACCATCCCCGATAAAGTGACAAGCATTGGTGAGTCTGCGTTCTATAATTGCTCAAACCTGACTTATATCACCATCCCCGATAAAGTGACAAGCATAGGCAAGTCTGCGTTCGATAATTGCTCAAAACTGACTTCTATCACCATGGGTAGTGGAGTGACAAGCATAGGCAAGTATGCGTTTGAAAATTGCTCAAGTCTAACCTCCATATCAATTCCCAACTCCGTAACGGGTATTGCCCATCATTTGTTCAAGAACTGTTCAAACCTGACTTCTGTCACTATTGGAAAGTCTGTAACGAGCATTGGCGAGTATGCGTTTGAGGAATGCAACAGCTTGGCAGAAGTAGTGCTGCAAGGCAACACTCTGCCTACCTGTGGAACAAATGTTTTCTATAAAAAATCAGGCGGATACAGTAATTCAAATGCGACTCTGTATTGCTATTCAACATTGGCAGAAGAATGTCGTGAGACTGAACCTTGGAAGAACTTCAAGAATATCACTTCCAAGCCATTCGATCTGACTATCTCCGACGTGGGCATTGCCACTGGCTGCTTTGACGACGACCTCAACTTCTCGAATGTGACAGGATTGAAGGCTTACATTGCTTCTGGATTCGACCCCGAGACAGGCAAAGTGCTGATGACTAACGTTACAAAAGTGCCGGCTGGCACTGGATTTATCGTGAAAGGCACAGAGGGCACATACGAGATACCAGCTGTCGCAACGAATTATATGTACGCCAATCTGCTCGTTGGCACATTGAAGAACACCGTTCTGCAGCCGACGGACGAAGACACTTACACCTACTATGTGCTGGGTAAGGATACCGAGGACAAGGCCGGCTTCTTCTTGGCAGATAATGGTTGCGAGATTCCAGCCTACAAGGCCTATCTGCAGATACCAACAAGTGCAGTTGCCACCACAACTTCTAATGTAATGAGCTCATTGAGCATCGGCTTCGACGACGAGGACGGCACCATCACGGGCGTTGCTCCTGTAAAGACTATGGAAGAGGAGATGGATGGCAACACCGTCATATACAACATCAACGGCCAGCGCATGCAGAGTCTGACAAGGGGCTTGAACATCGTGAACGGCAAGAAGATTTTTATAAAGTAAAACCAACTAAACAATAATGGATATGAAAAAAGAATATGCAAAACCTTCGGTAAGCATCACGGAGATTGACTACGCTGGAATGCTGTGTGCTTCCGACTCACCGAATTTCGAGGACCCTAATACAGATGAAATACCTATCGGCGGAGGTGAATGGGACAGAAAAGTACTGTAAATGGGCTTTCAAACGGTTCTACTGTCGGGCAGACTGACATGTAGAACCGACCACCTCCAACCAAAGTAGATGGGCGCAAGCCGGGTCAAGAGACCCAGCGTTGCGCCCATTTTTTATTTACGACCCTCTCTGTACCTATAAAGTCAATTGGCATGGCCAAGGCTGAAGAGCGTCGGCAACAGGCAAGGTTAGAGAGAAGAAACGAACAAGTGGGAGATGGCGTAGAGCGGCACTATGTCTATCCTCTTGCCATCCGGACTATCGAAGCTGCCGAAGTTTTCGAGCGAGCAGCGGATGCCGCACTCTATATGCTTCTCGGGATTGCGCATCAGCGAGTACATGCTGCTCATTGAGCCCTTCACACCCGACTTCACTTCCATCGGCACGATGCTGCCGCCACGGGTCAACACATAGTCCACCTCGGCACAGGTGCCCTTGTTCATGTTCTGCCAATAGTAGAGCTGATGGCGTTTCTGCGGCGAGGCATACTTGATGAGTTCCAGCCCAGCCAGCATCTCTGCCACGTTTCCCTTGTCCACCAAGTCGATGGAGTCGGATACCATCAGTTCCTTTATGAGAGAGTCGGTGTCGTCATCTATGCCGAGGAGGGCAAGCAGCACCCCTGTGTCGTGCAAGAGATATTTCACTACACGCTCGTTTATCTCAGCCCCCAAAGGCACGCCGTTGGCATCTGTATGCCAGGTAGGGATGACGAGTCCTGCATCCTTCAGCATCTCCAGAGCTGCCTTCACCTCTGCCGAACGATACTCCCCCTCCACGCGGCTGTACACGAATTTGGCACCTGCCTGGTGCGCCACGCTTATCAGCGTCTGGCGCAGGAGTGTAGGATTCGCCTTGGAGCCGTACTTGGCAAAGTCGTCCTGATAGCCTTGGATGATTTCGTTCACGATGTCGCTGCTATGGCGATAAGAACCAGTCTCGGCGTATGTCGCCACGGCTTCTGGCATGCCTCCCACAAGCATGAAGCTGCGGAACGCCTCAACCAGTTTGTTGTAGAACGCCTCGTCCAAGGGATGCTCCGAATCGCTCCTCTGCTTGGCGCGCAACAGTCCGGCCTTGCCTGTGGCCAAGAGGAACTCGTCGAAAGACATCGGGTAGATGAACAACGAGCTTACCCTGCCCACGCCAAACGACGACAGGTCTTTGAGGGCAAACTCCAAGAGGGAGCCTGCCGCTATCACGTGCAGTTCTGGATAGTCTTCCTTGAAGAACCACAGGCTATGAATCACGTCCGCACTCTTCTGCACCTCGTCCAGAAACAGAAGTGTCTCGCCCGGCACTACCGGCACGTCGAAGAAGTCGGAGAGCTTGGCCGCGATGTTCTTTACGTCACGGCTGCCTTGAAAGAACTCCGCCACTTCGGGATGCCTCTCTATGTTTACCTCAAGGAAATACTTGAAGGTCTTGCCAAAATGCCGGACAGAGCTTGATTTTCCCACCTGTCTGGCTCCTCTCAGAAGCAGCGGTTTTCGGCGTGGACTGTCCTTCCATTCCAGCAAGGCTTGGTCTATGTTTCTGCCTAAATATTTCTCTTCGTTCATTGTCTGACAATCACTTTTATGTTACACTGCTGCAAAAGTACTGATTATTAACCATATCTGCAAATCTTCCGTGTTAACTTTGCTAAAAGATAGACTTACCAGGAGGCTTTTTATGACAAAAGAAAGATTTATCAGAGGACTTTTTGTGATAAAAGAAAGACTTATCAGAGGGCTTTTTATGACAAAAGATAGACTTACACTATTGCCAACGACCGTGTGGGAGTCCAAATAGGCAAAATAGAATGCCGAAGATTGGTGCTATTTTCAGAATAATTTAGTAACTTTGCCGCTGAATCCTACAAATCCGTAATATGATGGAGCAGAACAAGATAAAAGAAGTGCCGTATGGCGTGTCTGACTTCGACATTGTAAGGCGCGACAACCTTTACTATGTCGACAAGACGATGTACCTGCCTAAGCTGGAGAGCGAGGCTCGCTACCTGTTTTTCATTCGCCCTCGCCGCTTCGGCAAGAGCGTATTCATCAGTATGCTCCGTGCGTACTACGACATACGCAAGAAGGACAAGTTTCAGGAGGTGTTCGGGGACTTGTGGA
>CAVAHD010000081.1:0-6045 GCA_963588475.1 Oscillospiraceae bacterium
CAAGAAAATGCCATTCAGAAAAATCAAGATAGACAAAGTTTGTAGTACACAGTAATGCAATGCAGAATTGCTAACTGAGAATATCGCTCCAATGGTACCGCTGTAGCGGTTGACTGGTACCATGCGGAGCGGTGCTGTGGTACCGTCTGTATCGGTCGTTTGGTACCGGTACCATCCTTCCGATATTCACGTTGTCAAAGGGTGCCTTGAAGACAGTGCACCAAGACACCCTAAGAGTAATGCTTGTATTAGTCGTTCTTTCTAATTCTGCGTTGGCGGCGACGCATGGTGTCGCCCTTGAGCTCTATATGTTCTGAGGAGTTGATGAGTCTGTCCATGATGGCATCTGCAAGAGTGGGTTCTGCGATGTATTCATACCATCTGTCCAGCGGCAGTTGTGAGGTGATGATGACAGACTTCTTCTCGTACCTGTCTTCTAGCAACGTCAGCAAGGCAATTCTGGCTTCGGAGGTCAGAGGCTGCAAGCCAAAGTCGTCCAATATGAGCAAGTCCTTCTTGTTGAGTTTGGCAATGAGCTTCTGGTATGTTCCTTCAAGGCGTGCCTTTGACAGTTCGTCGGCAAAGTGGTTCATGCTGAGGAAGAGTGTGGACAGCCCAAGCGTACATGCCTGTCTGCCAAGGGCACAGGCCAGGTACGACTTACCGCAGCCGGTCAGTCCGGTGATGAGCAGATTTTCGCCACGGCGTACAAAACTGCAGTCGGACACCTCTGAGAGCTGCCCCTCGGTCAGATTGCGTTCCGTAGAGCAAGTGATGTCCTCGATGAAGACTCTGTATCTGAGCTTTGCCGCTTTTAAGAGTTTCTCCGTCAGCTTCCGGTCTCTGGTGCATGTCTCCATCTCCACCATCTTTTCCACAGCCCGTTCAAGGCCGGGCCGCTTGTGCGGGGGCTGCATCATCATGGAATGAAAAGACTCTGCCATTCCGTGCAACCCCAGTTCCTTCAGTTGGTTGATTGTTGTCTGTGTACTCATGACTGCGGCCCGTCTTTAGGTGAAACAATGCTCCTGTAGGCTGACGCCCCGCGCACATTGCAGTTCTGCGGAGTAGTGGATATGATGGCGTTGGCGGCTTGCTTGTCCCTGTTGCTTTTCAGGATGTTTGACAGCGCCTTGTATGCCGCCTTTCCGGTCTCCGCCTTCATCAGTGCGGCGGCGGACTCCAGACGGTCGTATCCGTAGGATTTCCCCAAAGACAGAACCCCGCTGCATGTGCCGTATGCCTGTTGCGGAAAGGTTGTCCGCTGGAGGATATTCTCCACGGCCCATTTCGTAAACGGGCCTATCCGTTCTGCACGCCCGATGAGCGATGCCGCATTCTGGCTGCGGCTGTGTTCATAGGCAAGATGGGACTCGGGCATATGCACCTTCTCCGTGGAGTATCCGTAGGGGTCATGTCTGCGTGGATGCGTCCAGACGAGTTTGCCTTCCGCGTATATCTCGACATGTTCCACGTCCCACATGACCTTGACCTTCTGTCCCACGTACTTGTAGGGGACACTGTAAAAGTGGCGTTCCGTGCCCACGCAGACGTGATACGACGGGCCGAGCTTCACCTCCTTGCGCATGCGGAAACGGTACATCTCCTGCGGAAGCGGACGCATGTTGGGCATTTCGTACGTCTCGAAAATCTCCCTGCGGCTGCTGCCCTTGTATGGCAGGGCGCAATATTCGTCCAGCAGTCCCCAAATACGGCTGTTGATGGCTGACAGCTCATGGAACACGTCATTCTCCACACGGGCGTAGACGTAATGGTAGAGCTGGTTGACGGCGCCCTCCACCGGCCCCTTGTCGCGCGGTCTGCGCACGCGGCAGGCTGTCGGCTCTATGCCGTAGTAGGTCGCCCATTCCGCCGTGCCGTCGGAGAGTGTCAGGCTGTAGCGTTCAGACTTTGTGACCCATTGCTTCATGTTGTCGCTCTTGGCTTCCTTGGGCAACGCCCCAAAAAACTCAAGCGCCTTGTTCAGTCCGTGGAAGAACCACTCTGTTGTGGCCTTGGGCATGGCCATCATAAAGGGAAGGTTGCTGTAAGGCATCACACAGACGAGTACCACAAGCTTTTGGGATTTGCCTGTCAGCCGGTCTGTCAGGTAAAGGGCATCGCCGGCGAAGTCTATCTGCATCTGCTCTCCTGGAGTGTAGGCGTTGTGGTAGGAATAGTCATGCGACTTGCGATACCTGTTGACATGCTCCTTGAACTGGGTGTAACCGTAGCCGTCGGGGCAATGCTTCCGGTAGAAGGTCTCGTGTACAAACTGCATCGTGGCATGCTTGCCTTGGAGGCGTTTTATCACCTCCGGCATAAGTGCCTCCAGCTCTACCTTGCGCGGGTCTACCGTACAGACCGGTTCCTGCGGGAACAAGGCGGTTAATAACTCGTCGTCGGAGAGTGCGAGTAGTTCTCCGTAACTCTTGCCTGTGTCCCGGGCTGCCTTGCAGATCTCCGAGACAGTGCGCTTGCTGCAATGCACCTTTGCACATACGGACTTCTGCGACTGGCATTGGCTGAGCAAGCTGAGGATTTCTCTTTGTCTTAACATGTTGTTGTGTTTAGACGGTTAATATTCAATACGAATGGACTCATACGTTCCATTCCATTGCAAATATAACCGTCATTGCAATCATATGCAAGACATTTTCAAAGCGAGTTGATTTCTTTGTCACAAGGCGGTACCAACCCTCCGCTACACACGCTGTCGGATGATGCATATACACTCATTGGTATCATGCGGTACCACCTCGCCGCTACGAAAAATCCGACAACGTGAATCAGCGGTACCAAAATACCGCTACGGGCGGTACCAAATTGCCGATATTATCATCTAATCGTCTCTACGAGACTAATAAGTAAGTCCAAATTGCCATAGGGGGATGATGTTGCCGTAGCAAGTCTCGATGTCATCCTTGACGACATAGCCGTCGCTCACATCCTTTATCTGCTTCTGCTTTTTCTTCTTGCCACCAACCTCGAAAGTGTATTTGTCACTGACGAGGAAGTCAGAGACAGGCGAGGCGGTAATGTCGTGGAGTACACGAAGCTGGTTGAAGAAGAACGTCTCACGGATGGTCCCGATTTCTGTGTTCTGTTTGCCCAGGGCATAGATAAGGGCGGTGTTGTCGAGATACACCTTATCCACCTTCCCAAGCTCTTGTATGCCTTCTGTGCTGTCGCGCAGTTGTCCTATTAGTCCTGCTTTCTCCAACCATGTGCAATAGTCGGCAATGTTGTTGCGTGAGGCTTCCAGTTGCCCGGCTATCTGCGTGAAGTTCGGCTTGAAAGGTGCTGCCTGGGCAATGATAACCAGCAGCCGTTTCAGTTTCCTCACCATGGCGGGTGTCAGGTCAGCATATTGGGCGATGTCCACCTCAAGCGTCGTGTTCACGATCTGGGTGATATAATGCTCAAAGTTGTCGTCGCGGAAGGGATAGTAGCCGTTGCGCAGATATTCGCCAAAGTGCTGGAGGGGTAAAAATCCCTGCGGGAGTTGCACCTGCTGGTCGATGATTTGCTCCAGCGAATAGACGGGCAGTTCCGTCTGGTGGAACAACAGAAGGAATTCCTTATACGACAGCCCCTGCATCTGGTAGGTCAGTACACGGCGACTGAGGTCTGACACACCCTTGGAGATGTCCAGGATAGAGGAGCCGGTGAAGAACACCCGCAGCTCTGGGTGGTAGTCGTAGATAAGTTTCAGTTCC
This sequence comes from Oscillospiraceae bacterium, assembly GCA_963588475.1. GTDB lineage: Bacteria > Bacteroidota > Bacteroidia > Bacteroidales > Bacteroidaceae > Prevotella. Next base: position 3,720 of record CAVAHD010000081.1, read on the forward strand.
CTCGACCACTCCTTGTATTTGTGTATCTCGTCGATGAAGAGATATTTCCCGCCCAGGCGAGCAAAGGCATCTGCCAAGTCCACCAGTGTGTGCGCAGAGAAATACAAATCCTCCGCCACCACATACAGTGTCTGCTGGCGTGGCAGGTTCTCCTTGATATACTGTAGAACCATCGTGGTCTTGCCCACTCCGCGAGGGCCCAACAGCCCTACCATACGTGCCTGCCAGTCGATGCGGTCGTACATATAGCGGTGAAACGTAGAGGTCGTCTCACGCAGGAGTTTGTCGAATGTCGCTTGTAATCTTTCCATATCGAGCCGAATTAGTACGCATTTTCGACCGCAAAGATACGAAAAATTTTCAAAACGCACTCACTTTAGTGCGGAATTCCTATAAAGGCGCACTCATTTCAGTGCAAATTTAAGAATTTTTCATCAAAAATCAACCGATATTTGCTTTAATCATCTCGACAATGTATCGGACATCATCATCCGAGACATACGGTCCTGCGGGCAGACACATACCCACCTTGAAGATGGCCTCGCTCACACCGTTCACGTATGCTGGGGCATTCTTATACACAGGCTGTTTGTGCATCGGCTTCCATACAGGGCGTGCCTCAATGTTCGCCTTGTCGAGAGCCACACGCAACGCCTCCACGTTGTCATTCGGCTGACAGTCCGTCACGGCCGATGATGCAGCATGTATCACACCTGCAGCACCACCTACAGCTCCTGTCACAATCGTCTTATAGGCATTCTCCTGCCCCTTCACATTCAGCGATGGGTCGAGAGTAATGGTGCAAAGCCAGAAGTTCGAGTCATAATCACCATTTGCAGGCTGCAAATGTACCTTAACGCCCTCCACATCCTTCAACAGTTCCTCGTAAAGAGCTTGCACATGCTTATGATGAGCCAGATGCTCATTCAATACCGTCATCTGCCCGCGGCCTATACCAGCACAGATGTTTGACATACGATAATTATAACCGATCTTCTCATGTTGATAGTATGGATAACTCTCACGATACTGAGTAGCGTACATCATAATCTCCCGCCACTCTTCCTCATTGGCTGTAATCAATGCACCACCACCACTGGTAGTAATCATCTTGTTACCATTAAAACTCAACACGCCATACTTGCCATAAGTGCCGAGCATCTGACCTTTGTAGCGTGAACCCATACCTTCAGCAGCATCTTCCACTACAGGAATCCCGTATTTATTGGCAATTGCCATAATCCTGTCTGCCTTGTACGGCATACCATATAGAGCCACAGGCACAATAGCCTTCGGATACTTTCCTGTCTTCTCTTTACGGTCAATGATGGCTTTCTCAAGCAGTTCCGGGTCAATGTTCCAAGTGTCTGGCTCCGAGTCAACAAGAACAGGTGTTGCTCCAAGATATGTCACGGGATGTGTCGATGCACAGAACGTAAAACTCTGCACTATCACCTCATCGCCAGGACCAACGCCACAATTCAGAAGTGCCAGATGCACTGCTGCTGTGCCTGCACTCAGTGCCACCACTCGCTTATTCTGACCCACAAACTCTTCCAGATCTTTCTCAAAGCCATTAACATTGGGTCCGAGAGGCACCACCCAATTGGTATCAAATGCCTCTTTGATATACTTCTGTTCCAACCCTGCCTCACTCATGTGCGCCAGGCACAGGTAAATTCTTTTTCTTTCAGCCATAATACAATTTTATTTTTTATCGTTCTTTATCATACTTTGCAAGCGGATTCGTTAATCGTTTATAAACTCATCCAGTCTAATTCTACTCTCTCCTACCACATTTCTCGCCAGTCCGTCAATATCTATCAGGTAAGAAGTATAAGACGGGTCTCGCCTCTTTTTCGTCCAACTATAGTTGAAGTACGAGCAGATAGCGCCTATTGCCACTGTCCCTCCTATTACTGCTAATTTAAACGGATTCACCCCAAGTGTTGCAAAAGTTCCCAAAGCACCTATCGATGCGGGCACTCCTGTAGATATGCCACATCCTTTGATGTCCTTCCATGTGTCCATACTCTTACGATACTCTTTTTTCGCACTTATCAGTTCATTGACAAAATCAGTGACTACCAGTCCTGCATGTTCCGCATTTGAAATCATGGCCAGACTACTGGAGAACTCGTCGAACTTCTCTCTCAACAGTTTCCGCTCATTCCCTCGATTTCTGGCAAAAGAAATTAACTCCCGCGAACTCACACTCCCTATGTTTTCGGGAATCACATCTTCTAACGTCACCGAGCAGAAGAATCCTTTACTAAAGTTTCCCACCCCATAAAAGTGCCGTAAAAATAACAGTTTCTCAATAAAA
>CAVAHD010000082.1:0-5932 GCA_963588475.1 Oscillospiraceae bacterium
TTTTAGTTGCAGATTTTCTTTGAGAAAGTTTCTTCTTTATCACTTTTTTGCCGTATCTTTGTCCCCAGATTGTCCCCCGTGTCTGTCCCGAGGGACAAAATCTGTCCCCCAAGAGACGTATTTGTCCCCCGTCTCTCAAAGGGTTGAAATATGGGTTGGGATAAGCAAAAACTAAGAAGTGATGGAGACGAAGAAACAAAGCCAGAAGGAGCCAGTAAAGCTCCGTGAGAAGAAACTTGCCAACGGCAACGTAAGTCTTTACCTTGACATTTACAGAAACGGCAAGCGTCAGAAGGAATATCTGAAGCTTTACCTGATTGATGCCACCACTCCGGCACAAAAGGAACAGAACCGCCAGACGCTTGCCACCGCACAAGCTATCAAGGCAAAGCGTCAGATAGAGTTGCAGAACGGCGAGTATTCATTTACCAAGCAGTTCAAGGAAGACACTCCTTTCCTTGAATATTACCGCAACATGTGTGAGGAACGTCACAAGAACCCCGATTCGAAAGGCAACTGGGGAAACTGGCGCAGTTGTCTCAAATACCTCGAAATCTATTGTGATGACAAGACTACCTTCCGTGACGTTACCCCAGAGTTCGTCAAAGGCTTCAAGGATTTCCTGAACAACGTGGAGAAAGACACGCACAAGCGCACACGCCATAATGAGCGCAGTACGTTCCAAGCCTTGTCGCAAAACTCGAAGGTATCTTACTTCAACAAGTTGCGTGCCTGTATCAACAAGGCTTTCGAGGAACGTATCATCCCGGTTAATCCTCTTCGGGGCATTGAGGGATTCAAGACTGCCGACGTGAAGCGTGACTACCTCACCTTGGAAGAAATCAAGGCGTTGGCTGCCACGCCCTGCAATTACCCTTGCCTGAAACGTTCCTTCCTCTTCTCCTGTTTGACAGGCTTGCGCAAGAGCGACATACAGAAACTCACATGGGGCGAGGTACAAAAGCAGGGCGATTACACCCGCATCATCTTCAAGCAAAAGAAGACTGGCGGACAGGAGTACTTGGACATTACGCCACAGGCAGAGAAATACCTTGGCGAGAGAGGACAGGCTGACGAATTGGTGTTCTCCGGATTCGTTTATGGCTCCCATACATCTTTGGAACTCAGACGCTGGTGCATGGGAGCAGGAATCCAGAAGGACATAACCTTCCATTGCGCACGCCATACCTTTGCCGTTCTGATGCTTGACCTCGGTGCAGACATCTATACGGTGTCAAAGCTACTCGGACACAAAGAACTGGCTACGACGCAAATCTACGCCAAGGTACTTGACCGCAAGAAGCAGAGCGCAGTATCTCTGATACCAGACTTGGAATAGTCACCACCTTATAGTATATAGACGTATGAACAGACAACAAGCAGCTATCAAGATAGCCAAGGTAAATCGGTTCATCAAGCAAATGAACTATTGGAGCGAGCTGGGTGAAAACATTCATCCGGCAGCTTTTGGTGACGACATCTATTCTATGAGTTCGTGGGTTAAGGAGATACAAGGCTACCTCCGTACAGACAAGAACTTTCTTCTTTTGGCGGATTTGATAGAATGTGTCGGCGACATATCTGTCATAGATGAATACGTCGGCAAGCGCAACTGCCACATGGAAGAAATCATGAGGCAGTCGCTGGTTGGCCTGTCACGCAACATGAAGGCATTACTCACTGAATGTGAGCAACTGCGCAAAGAGTCAAAAGGACATTATTCAATGCTTCCAGACCCTTTGTGCAATGAAACCGCCATCAAGCTATTGGAACGTGCGGTGAAGACAAGCTTCTTGGACAAAGAGTTCAAACCCACTTCCAAGGCAAACTACAATAACTTGAAAATCGTAGCCTACGCCGTGTCACAGATCATGCTGTTCGACAAAAAACATACCTATTGTTATTTCGAGATGATGTGGCACAAGCGTTTGTCGCCTGTGATGTTGCCCAGTTACAAAAAGGAGTCTTGCGAAGAAACAATGGGACTTTACCCGGAAGTGGACTTTACACCCCTTCTCGAAGGCAATGAAACCGTCGTTTTCAACTGTCCGTTTGGCGATGAGCGCAAGGATTTCCTCCGGCGTGAACTGGCAAGACATGGGTATATTGCCAGGAACACGACCACAAAACAGTTTCTGGCCATCTTTGACAAGGACAAGTTCCAGACTCCTGTCAACTGGCTCAAGGAGCAAAGACAACTTGGTGTCCTTGCCAAATTAGCTTTTGCCCCTACCAACAACAAGAACCTGTGGCTCAAGACCGTCACCTGCTTCACTGTCAATGGCAAGCATCCCCACAAAGGAAGTCTGTCAACGGGAAGCTCTTTGCTTGAAAGAACAGGCGCATTGGAGAGCTACGATGCTGTCCTTACCTCCATTTGTAAAGCATACAACACGGAAGCAAACTGTTGTGCCGTAGACATCGACGGCATGACCATGTATAATTATAAAAAATAAAAACAATGAGTAGAACAACCCCTTTGCTCATCTCTCTTTTTGAAGGTGAGTGAGCTGGAGAATGTACAGATTGTGCATCCCTATGTAGGAATTGACGGACTTCTCCGTCTTGTTTCAACAGCACGCGAGCAGTACCTCGACGAGGTGGTCGTCCAGATGAAAACCTATCGTCGTTATTGCAACGATTTGCTGAGTTCCATCAACCATCACGATGCCCTGGATGCTTACAGTAAGAATGAGCACGCAAAGAATGTGCAGATTCTTACAGAATTGTTGCGAAAGCATCAGGCGTTCGTAAAGCATTATTTTCTCTGCGACCGCTTCTCCGACGAAACTGTCAGAGAGATGCTGCAGCGATTCAATCAAGGCGACTTGACTGTCCCTAAAATTGGTACAGGCCAATCGCCTTCTACATCCGACAACACCGCCGAACAGAATTCTGGTGGTATTTCTTCACGTCACTATATTCCATCAGATATTGTCAGCCTCATTGTCCATTGTGCCAATGAGGCTGATTTGTTTGTGGAGAAATTGACAGCAGAACACTTCACTTCTTATTCTGCCGGCACACTTGCTACCCCACTCCAAGCCCGAAGCAACGTGGAGACGGTAGAGTTCTTCGACTATCTCGCAAGCAAAGGCATGATCCAATCCAATTGGCAGCATGTCATAGACCGTGACAAGCTCATCATGAGTTCTTCCGGCCGCCGGTTTCTCACCAAGAGCGTCATGTCTTCCACCTTGTGCCGCATTAACGGCAAACCTGCCACTTGCAGGATATTGCGCATAATGGGCATCGTGGACAGGTATATAGAGGAACACAAAGTCAAGCGTTTCCAATAAAGGAATATGCGTTTGTTGAGAATGGTGTTGAGACCAGTGTTTAGGCTTGACAACCAGTTGCTTTTATCTATAAAACGCCCTGTAATTTTGCCCTCCGTAACCGGTTGCTACGGAGGGCATCGTTGTCTCTCCATCATTGTATAACATAAAACATCACATAATATGAGACAAAAGAAGAGACAAAACTTCATCTGTCTGTCACCCGATACGGTGAACAGAATTGAGGAATCATTGACGCTTATAGCAGACGAAGACCTGCCACGTCGCATCAGCGTCATAGAGGAGCAACTGAAGGCACTGAAGAGCATTGATGAAATGGCATCACGCCTGGAGACGGTCGAAAGTTCAGTATGGATGAGCAAGGAAATCCTGACCACATCTGAAGCAGCCATGTATCTTGGATTCAAGATAGGCTACCTCTACAAGCTGACATCCGAGAACAAAATCCCATTCTACAAGCCGAATGGCGGATGCATCTACTTCTGCAAACAGGAACTGGTGGATTGGGCAAAGTCCAACCCCATATTTCCTGTAAAGTCCAATTCTAATTTGAAAAGTATATGAACAAGAGAGAACTTACGGCATATCTTGAACGAATCGAGTCCGCAAAGGACTTCGTGGAAAGCCCCGAATACAAGACCCTGCACCAAGAAGCGGTTGACACTTGCTCCTTCTTGGAGCGTTTCGGAACCATGGCAGACGTAATCAACCATTTGCGCATGCTTGAAGAGCGCGTCTATATCATCAAGGAGTATCTTACGCTTGACGAAGTTGCCAAATACCTTCAGGTAAGCAAACATACCGTCTACAAACTCACATCTGCCAATGAGATAACGTTCTACAAACCGAACGGCAAGATGATATTCGTCCGCAGAAAGGATTTGGAGGAATGGATCGGACGTACACCATACCGCTCAAACTTTGAGTTGCAACGTCAAGCCGACCTGCTTGCCTACCAGATGGAGAAAGACCACATCCGGTCTTCTGCCGCCAAGAAGAAAGGAGGTGAGAAATGAACGATATTGCCGACCTTTTCAACAACAAGCGCATCGACAAGGTGCGCTACGACTCGCTTTTGAAGCATTTCAAACTGTCGGTCACAGAAAAGTATGAGTTTCCCCCTGAAATCGTCAAAGTGGATGGCACCACCATTGCCACCATCGGGAATTTCAGTGCATCTACGGGTAAGCCCAAAAGCAAGAAGACATTCAACGTTTCTGCTATAGTGGCTGCAGCCTTGTCCGGAAAGGAGGTACTCCGTTATACGGCAAAATTGCCTCCCAACAAATGCCGGGTTCTCTATATTGATACCGAACAGAGCAAGTGTCATTGCCATAAGGTTCTTGAACGCATTCTCCATCTGGCGGGAATGCCGACGGACAAGGAGTGCGAGTTGATCGACTTTTTCGTGCTTCGCGAGTACAGTCCTGACCAACGACGTGACATCATCAACTGGGCTCTGCATGAGGAACGCCATTACGGATTGGTTGTGATAGACGGCATCCGTGACCTTATCCGTGACATCAACAGTCCAAGCGAGTCGCTCGACATCATCAATGAGTTGATGCGTTGGTCCAGCTACTATGAGTTGCATATCCATACTGTTCTACACCTCAACAAAGGTGACGACAACACCCGTGGCCATGTCGGTACGGAATTGAACAACAAGGCGGAGACTGTACTGCAAATCTCGAAGTGCGTGGAGAACGGGAATATCAGTGAAGTGAAGGCCATGCACATCCGTGACAAGGAGTTCGCTCCCTTCGCCTTTCAGATTGGAACAGATGCCCTGCCGTATCTCGTGGAGAACCATGAATTCAAACTGAGCAAGCGTGAACGTTCCGCTCCTCTTACTTCTCTCAACGAGGAGCAACATCGCCAAGCTTTGCAAATTGCGTTTGGAGAAACGGACAACTTGGGCTACCAACAGCTTATCGATGGTCTTCGCAAGGGGTATCAGGAGATTGGTTACACCCGGGGACGCAACACGATGGTAAACCTTGCGAAGTTCCTGCTTCAACAGAATGCCATCATCAAAAATGACAAGCAGTACTCTTACAATCCCGGTTTTACTATCCAAAATCAGGTTTAGTTTGGTTCGGGTATATATAAGGTAGATACGCACTAAACCCATTTTATGACATATCAATCATGACAATAGCAGAAGCAAAACAGATTAGAATCGTAGACTGGCTCTCCTCACATGGTAACACTGCCGTCAAAGTGAGAGGCGCGGCACATTGGTATTACTCGCCGTTCCGTAACGAGTCAACTCCTTCGTTCAAGGTAGATGACTATAAGAACGAATGGTATGATTTCGGGACGGCACAAGGCGGTGACATCATAGACCTGTGCCAGTTGATATACAGGTTGAACAGTATTTCGGAGGCGTTGGGTAAACTCACAGACAAGTGTGACATAACTTCCATGAGGGTGAATCCGAACACGCAGTTGTACAAGTCAATCCAACAGACGATGACGGATATAGAAATCCTGCCCTTGCAACATCATGCCCTTCTCTCCTATCTCCGCTCTCGGGGTGTGGACATTGAAATAGGACGAATGTACTGCCATGAGGTGCATTACTCTTATTTCAAGAAGCGGTATTTTGCCATTGCCTTTCAGAACAAGTC
>CAVAHD010000083.1:0-5911 GCA_963588475.1 Oscillospiraceae bacterium
GATACATCTCTCTCGGAGAGAAGTAGCAAAAGATGGAGCCGGAAACGGCTTTGGAGACCTCTTGCAGGTGTGAGATGACGGAATCTTTTATGGTAAACATAAATAGATGTACTGACACGGGGAGTTATTCCCCAGCTTTTGAAAAGGATGTTTGTAACTGCTTGATATGTAATGCGATTTACAATCTTGCAGGATTAGAAGAATTGTCTTGAACCCAAAATATGACTGTTTCGGAAGGAGAAAAACGGATATGCTGGTTCGTGATGCGCGACCTTAAGCGGGCCAATGCCAAGCTACCCGCATACAAGCAACTGGCGGACGGGCATTTCGAGGTGTTCACTCCCATGAAAGAGCAGTTGAGCGTTCGGGGCGGCAAACGGGTCCGGGAAGAGGTTCCCTTTATTCAGGACCTGCTTTTTGTCCATGGTACGCGGGAAGCCATCGATCCGATCGTGGAGAAGTATCCCACGATACAGTATCGTTTTCGGAAGGGAGGCGGTTACAAAAATCCGATGACTGTCGCCGATGCGGACATGGAGCGGTTCATACATGCCGTAAACGTGTCGGAAAATCCGAAATATTATCTTCCGGGCGAACTGACACCCGCCATGTGCGGACGGAACATCCGTATCGTGGGTGGTCCTTTGGACGGTTATGAAGGGAAATTGCTGACTGTACGCGGGTCGAAAACGAAACGTCTGTTAGTGGAACTGCCCGAGTTCTTTTCCGTAGGGGTGGAGGTCAATCCCGAGTATATCAGGCTAATAAATTAAGTATGCTCATGTATGATTTTTTGGATAGTTAATTGCTGTATTGCTTTCCTGCTCTGCGTTTTCTGTACGGGTATCATCATTCCGCAGATTCTGCTGATCGCTTTCCGCAAGCAGTTGTTCGACCTTCCCGACGAACGTAAGATTCATCATTGTGCGGTGCCCCGGTTGGGCGGTATCGCATTCAAGCCGGTAGTGTTTTTCACCATAGCCCTGTTATTGGGAAACAATATGGTATTGGGACATTCGGAGATGCTGTCCGAAATCGGGAACGACGTGCGGCCTTTGGCTTTCGCTTTCTGCTCCATCATGGTGCTGTATCTGGTCGGCATGGCCGATGATTTGATAGGCATCCGTTACCGTGCCAAGTTCGTCATCCAGATCCTGTGCGGCGTGATGCTTATCGCCGGCGGTATATATATCGGCAACCTGCACGGCATCCTGGGTATTCATGCGGTTCCGTTATGGTTGGGATATCCCCTGACCATTCTGGTCGTGGTCTTCATCATCAATGCCATCAACCTGATCGACGGCATCGACGGGTTGGCTTCCGGGCTATGCAGTGTCGCCTGCCTGTTTTACGGTCTGACTTTCTTCATGCTTCATCAGTATATATATGCCATGCTGGCGTTCGCCACATTGGGCGTGTTGGTGCCATTCTTCTATTACAATGTTTTCGGGAATGCCGAGCATGGACGGAAAATCTTCATGGGCGACACGGGCAGCCTGACCGTCGGCATGATGCTCTGTTTTCTTAGTCTCAAACTGATTATGTGCGGGACGGACGACAATGCGGGACATATAAATCCAATGGTGCTGGCCTTCTCACCGCTGCTGGTTCCGTGCTGCGACGTGGTTCGTGTTTACCTGCACCGGATACGCAACGGGAAGAACCCGTTCCTGCCGGACAAGAACCATATCCACCATAAGTTGCTCGCTGTCGGGATGAAACAGCGAAATGCCATGATAACCATCATTTCCATATCGACTGTATTCATACTGTTTAATATTCTTCTCTCCCTTTATCTCGATGTGAACTGGATCGTGCTGGTTGATATCCTTATATGGACTCTCTCCAATATCCGGTTGACGAAACGTATCGGACAGATTCAGTCGAGACAGACAACCGGCAAATAAAAATCAATGAATATGAAAATCAGATACATTTTATTCCTATTGACCGTGGCTCTTCTGTTAGGATCATGCGCCACGCCGAAAGTCGCCTATTTCACGGATTTGAAACCGGGTACAGCAGAGCAGGTTCTGAATCCGCTGGAAATCCGGGTACGCCCCGAAGACAAGATATCCATACTGGTCAACAGTAAAGACCCCTTGCTGATGGATCTTTTCAATCTTCCGATTATATCCCGGCAGATCGGTACGACATCGGGCACATCCAACAGCCAGGGAATATCGGGATATACTGTGAATAAGGACGGAGATATCGATTTTCCCGTGCTGGGGCATGTCCATGTGGGAGGAATGACCCGCGAGGAGATCGCTTCGTCGATAAAGGAAGAGCTGATATCGAAAAACCTCGTAAAAGACCCGGTGGTAACAGTGGAGTTCATGAACCTGACCGTCTCCGTGTTGGGCGAGGTTGCCAAACCCGGACGTTTCAACATCGACAAGGACCGTCTGACGCTTCTGGACGCTTTAAGCATGGCCGGGGATCTTACTGTCTACGGGAAACGGGAGAACGTACTGGTACAGCGGGAGGAAAACGGCAAAAAGACTCTGTATCTGGTCAACCTGAATTCGGGATGCGACCTTTATGCCTCTCCCGTCTACTACCTGCAACAGAACGATATCGTTTATGTAGAACCCAACTCGATGAAAGCACGGCAGGCGACCGTCAACGGCAATAACGTCCGTTCGGCTTCTTTCTGGATGTCGCTGGCCTCGCTGCTGACCACCATTACCGTGTTGATTGTGAAATAAATATAGAATCAGATATGGCCGTAAATCAAAAGAATACAAAACCGGGACAGCCGGATGATTTCCTGCGGATACAGGACTTGTTGTACCTGTGCCTCGCGAAGTGGAAGTGGTTCGTCCTGTCTTTGGCGGTATGCCTCGGCTTCGCCGCCGTCTATCTGCTGCGCACCCCTGCCGTATATACACGCACCGCTTCGGTGTTGATCAAGGAAGATTCCAAAGGCAAATCGGTTTCCTCGAATCTGGAATCCTTCTCGGAGTTCGGGCTGTTCCAGTCCAGTACCAATGTGAATGACGAGCTGATCGCCTTCCAGTCGCCGGCTTTAATGACCGAGGTGGTCAAACGGCTGCGTCTGGATATGAATTACTTCGTTCCGGGGAAATTCCACCGTCAGGTGGCCTATGGCCTGACATTACCCGTGGGTGTAACGATAAATGACTTGCCTGAAAACGAGTCGGCCGGTTTTACATTGGAAGTACAACCTGACGGCACGTTACTTTTATCTGACTTTACACGTAACGGGACGGAGCTTGATGGAAAGGATATAAAGGGACGCTTGCTCGACTCCATCACTACACCGTTAGGGAAAATCGTCATCCATACAACGCCCAATTACGTGAAAGGCGAGACGTACACATTGTATGTGGGCAAATCCAGCCTGTATAATGCCGTGAACTCCTATGCGTCCAACCTGTCCGTCTCGTTGAACAACGAGAAAGCGTCGGTTGTCGACCTGTCGTTCAGGGATAACTCCACGCAACGGGCGGAGGATGTATTGAGCATGTTGATTTCCGTTTATAACGAGAACTGGGTGAAAGACAAGAACCAGATTGCCGTCAGCACCTCGATGTTCATCAACGAACGTCTGGGCGTGATCGAACGGGAACTGGGGAACGTGGACGAAGATATTTCGTCCTACAAGTCAGAACACCTGCTGCCCGACGTGCAGGCTGCATCGAGCATGTACATGACCCAAAGCAGCGCGACCAATGCACAGATTCTGGCCTTGAACAACCAGCTCTACATGACGCGGTACATCCGGAACTATTTAGCCAACGATGCCAACCGTACCCAACTGCTTCCGACCAACTCCGGTATAGAGAGTGCCAATATCGAATCGCAGATTGCCGAATACAACAAACAGCTGTTGCAGCGCAACAGCCTGGTTGCGAACAGCAGCACGAAAAATCCGTTAGTTGTGGATATGGATCAGGCCCTGGCATCCATGCGGGGAGCGATAATCAAGTCTATCGACAATCAGATCGTGACATTGAACGCGCAGATAAAAAGTTTGCAGCAGACGGAGCAACAGACTACATCACGTATAGCGGCCAATCCTACGCAGGCCAAATACCTGCTGTCGGTGGAACGCCAGCAGAAAGTTAAGGAGGCCCTTTACTTGTTCCTGTTGCAGAAGCGTGAGGAGAACGAACTCTCGCAGGCGTTCACCGCCTACAATACCCGCATCGTCACCCCGCCGCACGGCAGCATGATACCGACCGCACCCGTTAAGAAAAACATCCTCCTGGTTGCGTTTGCCCTCGGCCTGCTCATACCGGTGGTCATCATTTTCATGCGCGAGAACATGAACACCCTTATCCGCGGGCGCAAGGACTTGGAGAGCGTGACCGTGCCGTTCATCGGCGAGATCCCGCTGTTTGCGAGGAAGAAGAAAGGGCTGTTCGCGAAGAAGCCGCAGGAGGTCAAGGCTATCGTAGTCAAGGAGGGCAGCCGCGACATCATCAACGAGGCATTCCGTGTATTGCGCACCAATCTGGAGTTCATGACCGGCAAGGACAAGAGATCGAATGTCATTGTCGTGACCTCGTTCAACCCGGGCAGCGGCAAATCGTTCCTGACGATGAACATCGCCGTGAGTTTCGCTATCAAAGGAAAGAAAGTGTTGGTTATCGACGGCGACCTGCGTCACGCTTCCGCTTCGTCCTATATCGACTCTCCTGCCAAAGGATTGAGCGACTATCTTGGAGGTAGGATAGATAATCTCAATGAGATCATCGTCGCTGATTCTAAGCATGAATCTATGGATATACTGCCCGTGGGGACGGTTCCTCCCAACCCGACGGAACTGTTGTTCGACGAGCGGTTGAAGCAGGTGATAGATACTGTAAGGGATCGATACGACTATGTACTGATAGACTGCCCGCCAATCGAATTGGTGGCTGACACACAGATTATCGAGAAACTGGCCGACCGGACCATCTTCGTGGCCCGTGCAGGCTTGCTCGAACGGAGTATGCTCGCCGAACTGGAGAAAATCTACGGGGAGAAGAAATACAAAAACATGTCTCTGATCCTGAACGGAACCGAGGGCAGCGGCGGCCGCTACGGATACGGTTACGGCTATCGGTATGGTTATCACTACGGTTACGGCTATGGCTACCACTACGGCTCCGATGAAAAACGGGGGGGGGTAAATGGCTGGTTATCAAATGATTAGTAAAATAAGTATTTCAAATAAAATCTTCATGTCATTGTGTGGCCTTTCAGAAAACGCATCCCGCTGAAAGATAGCGGCATATTCGAGGGTTTTACCGACTGGCACTCGCACATCCTGCCGGGTGTGGATGACGGGGTGAAGACAATGGAGGAGGCGTTGGAGATACTGCGTCTGTATGAAGAGTTGGGCGTGAAAACCGTGTGGCTTACGCCGCACATCATGGAGGACATGCCCAATACTACGGCACATCTTCGGGAGTGCTTTGCGGAACTGCAAGCCGCCTACACCGGCCCGGTAACGCTGCATCTTGCGGCAGAAAACATGCTCGACAATCTCTTCGAGGAACGGTTGGAACGGAACGACCTACTGCCCTTGGACGAGAACAGCGACCACCTGCTAGTAGAAACCTCCTATTTCAGCCCTCCGATGGGATTGAGCAATATCCTGCTCCGCATCAAGTCCAAAGGCTACTATCCGGTGCTCGCCCACCCCGAACGCTACGTCTACATGGGCGAATCGGATTACCGACAGCTGAAAGACATGGGCGTGAAGTTTCAGCTCAACCTTCTGTCAATAGCAGGTATGTATGGTGACCGGATTAAGAAAAAGGCCGTGCGGCTGTTAGGTGAAAAGGCTGTTGCTTATACAGGGACAGACATTCACAGTTACAATACATTTCAAAGGTTCATTTGTACGGGTGTTACGGAGAATGTACAGAAACTCCTCGATTTCTAATAGGATTAT
>CAVAHD010000084.1:0-5701 GCA_963588475.1 Oscillospiraceae bacterium
TTGTCATAGTTCATTTCATGTCCGTTTTCATCGTATGGACGTTTCTCATAATTGCAGAAGAAGTAGATGCACGCCGCAAGGAAGTTGACGGCAGAGGTCTGGAAGAACTGGTCGCTGCCGCCACCGCCTTCTTTCTTGCCTTTCTGCAATGACTCCAACAATGTTTCTGCTGTCTCACTGGCCGCTGCAAGGTTGCTGATGTACTTCAACTGTATGGGGTTTACCCTGCGGCTGTATTCCACATTGACAAAGTTGATGATGTTGAAGGCACATCCATTAGGGGTAAGTTTGGCCTTCTTGTTTATCCTATAATGATAATACAGTTTCTGGGCAAGGGTCGGAAACTTATAGTCGTACACAACCATGGCAAAGCCTTTGGCACTGTGCTGACGGATAAACGGCTCAATGATTGAAAACGTCTTTCCACTGCCCGGTGTACCGACTACCCATGTTCCACGAAACGGATTGATGACATTCACCCATCCTTTGCGGAATTTGCCCTTGTAATAATAACGCATCGGGATATTCACACTGTATTTGTTGTGGACTTTTTCCTCCGTCTGTTCAAAACTCTCGTTCTCGAAATTGAAACGGTCTTTTAGAAGTCCATCTTTCAAATACTTAGAAATGTTGTCAAGGGCGATATGACAGAGTACAGTTCCAACAACTGACATGATGAAGTACAGCCATGTGCTACTGTGTAAAGTGAAGAAATTGGGTGACCAATGCTGATAGAACACCCACACCGACAAGAACATCAAGACAATACCAATGGATATTGGATATATCACCATGGTCTTGGCATTGAACTCCAGATGTTTTTTGTTGCGTGTTCCAATACAGGTTATGCAGATAATCAACAACGTCATCACCTTACTGTGAAGCAGATGACCGTCCTGATAGACATCCATCAGTTTGATACGGTCGTGTATGTCCACGAGAATGCCACCCCAAAAGTCCAAAACCCTTGGGTCTATGGCATACTCGAAGAACTCAACGATAAGGGAAACGTATATGAAAGTCCTGAATACCTTATAAAGGGATTGAAGGTCTTTGCTTTCTTCCATAGTATGTTATTCTCCTTTGTTCAATCTGATGCTTATCACTGGTCTCGTGGCATAGCTACAATGCTTGTCTGCCATTTCAAAGCGTCCAGAAGTCAAGCTATATCGCCATGCTCTGTCCGTCTCTGCACCATCGCACTCTGTACTTGTCCAATACCAGCATTCTTCCTTGTCTGACGGCAATGGGGTGCCTCCACATTTCAGTATGGTCTTGTTGACCACATCCTTCGAGACATACATCTTGTACATTTCCGCAACTGATGGAACGAAGAATTTTGGGCTGACGCTCTTCGCCATAGGTGATTGTACTTGGAAATATCTGAGTTGGACGGTATTGCTTTCACCATCAAACTGCATGATATTGGCCGATGTACCCTGTGCAAAATAGGTTGTGTCAGGGTCAATGAACTCCTTACACGGATAATCATCCAAAGCCACTGCGTATGCCTTCCCGGAAATCACATTGTCATTGTCTACGAAGAAAAGGACTGCTTCAGGTTTGTTGCCGCTTGAAACACAATTCTCGTAAGACATGATTTGTCCGTTGGAGCAATACACCATTCCAGGTGTCCATGAGTGCCATGAGGCATCTTCATAGACATGATTGTCGCAGGAACTTATAAAGGGAATTGACATGAGCATCCCCATGATATACTTGTTTATCTTCATAACATACTCGTTTATCTTGAACCAGTTGGTAACTTAAATCCTATCACAACACCTGTACGAAACAAATCGTTGCCATTGATACATACGTCTGACTTAACTTGCCAGTACAAATGCCAGCCACGCCTGAGGACATAGTTATGTTCATAACCTATGTTTGCCCAACCGACCACTTCCTTGGTGTCGCTGCCGACACTGCCACCTAAGCGAAGACTGCCGTAAGCATTCTTTGCCCGGTAGACACATGGTTTGTAGGCTACTCCCAATCCCCATGTTCGATAGTTATGCCAAAAAGAGTCTTTGGTGATATGACCAGCTTCTTTGTCTTTGTCGTATTTGATATACCCATTGAGGAAATACTCCCAAGCATTATGGTTCTTGGTCTCATGTTCTACGGATAGCGTTGCATCAAACCCTCTCTCATACAGCGCACCGACACCGAAAGACAAACGATTGCTGTTGCTTTGGGCGAAGCCTGTGGCGGTTGACGCTACAAGGCATAAGGCCATCAATGTTTTTTTGAATTTACCTGTCATGTTCGTAACCTGCCGTTTTAATATTCATACAATAATGCCTTGTTGAAGGAGTCTGCACTCAGTACATCCTCATATTCCACACTAAGGCTGATAGTTCTTCCGCTAATCTGCTTCTCACTTAATTCAATGGTAAGCACCTTGTCATTGGGGAAAGTCATCTTCTTTACGACAAGGATATTTCTATAACCATGCAGAAAAGACTGTGTGTTGTCCAGCGTGAAATCCGGTGAAAGCTCTATCGTCTGTACTGTCGTGGCTTTTGCCGTCTTCTTGTCATTGAGCTTGACCCTCAGTTGGTCTATATCGAAGCGTATATTGGTTCTGTTTTCCACCGAAAAGTCCAAAAAGAAATACTCCCCGACACTATAGATGTTGTTTAGGCGCATGGTCATACGATGCCGTCTTGTCGATACATTACGGTAACGAGCCGGAGATGCCCAAATCTGCCGTGCATAACGAGCCATATCTTCTGTAGACATACTTACGGCTGGATTTTTGTACGCCATGCGCTCGTCAAGTTCAATGGTCTTGTCTGTAACGGCTTCTTCCTTGTGTGATGTGTAAATCAACGCATACTGACTGCGGTAGCGTTCTGTAACGATAGTGACCACAGCGAGGATGTCACCGTCTCTGTTGACCTCCACACCCTCCTTGGGCTTCAGGCGGATGGTGTTATTGATAGGTTGGTCTCCTACAACCTTATCGGTACTGATGTCTACAAAACGAACCGGCTCACTGGCAGTGATAACAGTGGTGATATTTTCATTGACAGTCAACAACTGCATTCCGTCCATAGTTTTCTGGGCATTTGATTGTATTGCCGCCATCAATCCCATAACCATAACGGCACAAACTTTTTTCAACGTTTTCATTATCTTCTTGTTTATTTGTTCTATTTCTTTCAATTACGTTTTTCCTTGCTGTTTATCAGATACACCTGTGTTCCATATTTCACCTTGACCTTGTTCTTGCGGATATTCTTGGACAGTGCATTGGCTGCTTTCTGGTATGCATTCTGCAATGCTTGCATACCCCATCTGCCTGTTGTACTTGTACTTGAACCGTCATTAAGAGACATATTCTGGCTGACGGTTCCACTAACTATATCCTTGGTCGTTTCGGAAAAACTGCTCTTGGGGACATATAGTCCTTCGAGTCCATCAGTATCATAGATGCTCAGATTGACTTTCACAAGTTCGTCATTCACAAGAACGCTTTTGACGGAGCCTTTGACACGCTGCTGCCCAAAACCATTCAAGGTACAATACAGATAATTGCCCTTGGCTATAGTCCTTTCACCAATATCTATGTCATCAAGCAGTCTCAGCCTTACCCGGCTTCCGTCAACGGCTTTTACGTCTTCATCAACAATGGCTCTGATGAGTTTATGCTCAGGCTCATTGGTAGCGATGGTGTTGAAGTAGTCGGAATTTTCCTTTTGCTTCTTGACGACCTCTTCGGCCTTGGCTTCATCCGAGATTTCAGTGACTGATTTTTCGTTGACCGTTTTTTCTTCTTCGCTTATTTTCCTGGTGTTGCGGTTTGTGTGCGTCGTTTTTTCTTCTGCACCTTCATTTGCAACTCCAGTACGGGAGGCACCTTCATTTCTCGCTTCTTCCAATGCCTTGCGGAGGTTTTCAAGAGTCTGTTCCTCATCCTCTGTATTACCGCCTGAATGCGAAGATGCGGCATTCTCATCCTTGGCTTGCTGCTCCTTGATTTGTGCCTGTAATCTGCGGAGACGTTCCATTGACTGTTGCGCCTCGTCACTTTGCTGATCCATAGCCGCTACTTCCGCATCACTATATTGCGACTTGTATTCTTCTTTCTGGTCTTCGCTACCTCTTTCTATATTCTCGACAGCGGACTCATCCTTTATCTTGCCGAAGTTGTTGACCATATTGCTGTATTTGTCTCCTATACCATCTCCTTTGAGATTGGCATCAGGTAACTTGGCATTGTAATATTCGGTAGTCTCCATCTTGTTGTTTACTTCCGCTTTCTCTGTGTCAAAGAAGCGGCAGAAGAAAAAGCCGAAGAACAGTAGCGGAAAATAGATAATGGCAGGGAGCATGTATTTCGGCTGCCGAAAGTTAATCTTGTCTGTTATGCTCATATTCTTCTCGTTGAAGGTTGTTATTGTCTTTTATATTTCTCTTTTTCTCGTCGCTGTTGTGATGACGGTTGAAATGCAGTTCTTTCTCCTGCCTCACGACCGCACTTGAAGGCTGACTCCGATAATGGACGACAGTTGACATCCTGTATAGGTTTAGGCCAACGCTGAAAAGGACAAAACCGAAAATGAGACAGAGAAAAAGTTTGGGGTAGGTGGAAGCGAAATGCTGGACTTGGGCTGCCGCCTTATCCAACCGCATTTTTCTGGCAAATGATTTTCCGGCTTCCACTCCTTTCTCATGTCGTTCCTTGTAGTTGGGGTCGTCCTTGTCGGGAACTTTCTCACCCATTATTACTTTCTTGAAATTCATACGCTGTATGTTTAATAGTTGGATTTGGTTTTCTGGTCAATATCCTTGTTCAAAATGGTACGCCAGTTGACGATAAGCAAACCGTGAGGATTGTTCTCTGTTCTTGGCACTCTCTTGACAAAGCCTTCAGTCACAAGTTCACGCATCAATACGGATGTCCTGCGCTCTATACGCTGTCTGCCGTAGTAGGTGAATGACATGTTCTCCTTGCTGAACTTGATGCTGTCACAGAAAATACTGAATACGGCACTGGTTCCCATGATATTCCCATAGAAGCCTTTTTCCTTTAATGCGTTATACTGGGCAAGTCCACTCTCGTCAATGAGGTACATGGCCTTTTCCATTGTGTATTTGATGTACTTGTCATCAGGAGCGAGCGTGAAAAAATAGTGATGGAACATTTCTACATGGCTCTTGGCTTCCACATCCAACGTCTCTTCCATGGTGCTGCGGTTTACAAGTATCGGCACATTGCCGTCAAGGACATAAACTTTCTTTTGTGCATCATCAACCATCGTCCTTGCCGTCCATATACTGCCGAGTGAAACGACAATACAACCAACGAGGAACAAGGAGCAGATGATTAACACGAGCTTAATTTTATTCTCCAAATTCTTTATTACCATAATGTTATTCTATTTATAAGAGATTACTAAATGCCTACAACACGGCTTGCCGACTGTCTCATTGATGTGGCAATACCCTCGCCGAAACTTCTTGTGGAGAAAGCTGTATCGCCCTCTGGTATCATCCATGCGGCCAAATCCGGCACAAGATTGAGGCATTTCAACGCAACAACACTTGCTGCCATCAGATAACCAGCCGAGAAGAATGCGTTTTGCAGATAGTTGACCACCGTTTCGTCCGTGGCGGTAACTGCCGCCAAGTCATTGTACTGTATATTGATGACTATATCAAACAACAGAAGGACATAGAACCCGACGAAGTA
>CAVAHD010000085.1:0-5699 GCA_963588475.1 Oscillospiraceae bacterium
ACTTCTTCCTCCTGCCCAACCTCACCCACTACGCCACAAAGCACAGCTACATCCTTGAGCTGAAGGTGCTCTCCAAAAAGGAGTTTGACGAGGAAGCCAAGGACGCCTACCACGCCGACGGCACCCCGATGACAAAGGCCGAGAAGCAGTGGGCCGATGCCGTGGAGCAGATAAAACGCTACTCCCAGGCCCCCCGCGTGGAGGCCCTGCGCCAGGGCACAACGCTACACCGCATCATCATGCAGTTCAAGGGATGGGAACTGGCAAGGATGGACGAAGTATAGAGAAAAGGAAATGTAAAGTT
The DNA here is from genome assembly GCA_963588475.1 of Oscillospiraceae bacterium. Lineage (GTDB taxonomy): Bacteria > Bacteroidota > Bacteroidia > Bacteroidales > Bacteroidaceae > Prevotella. The sequence continues at coordinate 305 of CAVAHD010000085.1, forward strand.
GTGCAGCATCTTTTTATCGGATATACTCGATAAAAAAAACATGATTTTATCGAGTATACTCGATAAAACTTGTATAGAACAAAGAAAAAGCACTATCTTTGCACGTACATTTCTCTTAATAATATAGGTTATGACCAAGGATTTGATAAAGTATCTCATTAGTTACTACCAGGACTTCGTCTCCCACATATCCTTCGTGGAGCGACAGTATGCGCTGGAGGCAAACGCCAACTACGTGTTCGTAGGGCTGCGCCGTGCCGGCAAGTCATACTTGATGTACCGGCAGATACGCCATTTGCTCGAGCAGGGACATTCCATAGAAGAAATATTGTACTTCAACTTTGAGGACGACCGTATCGAGACCTTGGAGCTGGCAGACCTGGACTTGATAAAGTGCAGCTATGAGGAGATGTACAACCACCGTCCTATATTCTTTCTCGACGAGATACAGAACATCAAGGGGTGGGAGAAGTTTGCCCGACGGCTTGCCGACACGGGCTATCGCGTGTACATCACCGGCAGCAACGCCAAGATGCTGAGCAGCGAGATAGCCACTACGCTCGGTGGACGATACCTCGTCAAGGACGTTTACCCATTCTCCTTCAGGGAGTATCTTGCCGTAAAGGATATAGACATGAACGACAGGAATGTGCTCTACAAGCGCCGCAACGACATCATAAAGGCCTACGAGGAGTATTTCCGTGACGGCGGCTTGCCCGAGACGCTGATGATGAGCGACAAGCGGTCGTGGATAAGCAGCCTCTTCAACAAGATTTTCTTTGGCGACCTCGTGGCGCGCCATCAGGTGCGCAACGATTTCGCCCTGCGCATCATGATACGCAAGCTGGCTGAGAGCGTCAAGCAGCCTGTCTCCTTCAACCGCATTGCCAGCATAGCCTCTACCGTAGGGAAAAAGGTAAGCGTGGACACCGTCATAGACTATATGACGTACGTGCAGGAGTCGTGGCTCATATTGCCATACGAGAACATTGCGGCGAAACTGATGGACAAGGAGGCCAACAAAAAGTACTATTTCATAGACAACGGCATCCTCAACCTGTTCCTGATAGACCCCGCCACCTCGCTACTGGAGAACCAGGTGGCCGTCCGCCTGCGCCAGCTCTACGGCGACAGGGTGTACTTCTACAACAAGAACATAGAGGTGGACTTCGTAGTCTACGACGAGGCTGTGGCCATCCAGGTGTCCTACAGCATGGCTGATGCCGACACGGAAAAGCGCGAGGTGGACGCCCTGCTAAAGCTAAACCAGGTGTTGCCAATGCAAAGGCTGATGGTCATCACCAAAGACGAAGAGCGTGAGATAGTAAAAGACGGAATGACGATAGAGGTGGTGCCGGTATGGAAATGGATGCTGTGCGACCAGAAGTGCTCGTCTTGATACTTGCACTTCTCCAGTACTGTTCCTCCATTCCCACATTCTCCATACCCGTAACGGAAAAGCACACCCTGTCAGCTATGGTATGGCGCACGAGGTAGGGCAACTTTTATGCAGAACTGATGCCGAAAATAGTAACAAAAGGAAATCCAGGATAGCTCGCACCTTGATACTGGTGTCGGAGCCTCCGGGATTTACATTTGAATACTGCAAACATAAAGCCTACGACTGTGCAAAAAAGGCGTATTTTTAATTGTTGGCTTTATAATAAAACGGAAAGATACTTGCTCTATCCGAAAGAATTGCCTACCTTTGCCAGCAACAAATATAAACAGTCATTTATATAAACAAGGCTTTACATTATGAAGTTCTATGATAGAGTAAACGAGCTTGCCATACTGCAGGAGACGGAAGAACAGTCTCATGAGAGTGCCGTGTTCACCGTGTTGACAGGGCGCCGCCGTGTAGGAAAGACGTCGCTAATCACCGAGGCTATGGCCGGCAAGGAGTATGCTTACCTCTTCGTGTCGAAAGTTTCGGAGGCGTTGTTATGCCACAATTTTCAAAGGGAGTTGGAGGCGCAGATAGGACTGACCATCTACGGAGAGGTATCCAGATTCAAGGACCTCTTCGAAATCATCATGAAGGAGGCGCAGAGGAGGCACCTCACTGTCGTCATGGACGAGTTTCAGACGCTCTATCGCATCAATCCCTCCATCTTCAGCGACATACAGGACGTCTGGGACCGCTACAAGCGCAACGCGCGAATAAACCTCATCGTCTCGGGCAGCATACAGACCCTGATGAAAAGAATCTTTGAGGACGAAGCCGAACCGCTCTATGGCCGCCCGACGTCGAAGTTCACGTTGCGCCCATTTACGATAGAGGTGATGAAGCAAATACTGCACGATGCAAACCCTGACTATGCGCCGGAGGACCTGCTGTGCCTGTATGCGATAACGGGTGGCGTGGCTAAGTACATCGAGCTGTTGATAGACGCCAAGTGCTGCACCAAGGACAAGATGCTCAACTACGTATGCCGGCAGGACTCATACTTTCTCACGGAGGGAAAGGACCTGCTCAACCAAGAGTTCAGCGGCGAGTTTGCCACCTATTTCTCCATCCTACAGGTGATAGCGGCAGGCAAGACGAAGCGTAGCGAGATAGACAGCATACTGCACCGCGACCTGGGCACGTATCTTCAGAACCTGGAGAACAAGTACGAGTTGATAAGCCGCATGAAGCCCCTCTTTGCCAAGCAGAACGGCAAGGTGACGGCATACGAGATACACGACAACTTCCTCCGCTTCTGGTTCAGGTTCGTCTATCCGTACCAGTCGCTAATAGAGCGCAACCTCTTTTCCCTCCTGCGCAGCAACATCGCGCAGAATTACGAGGGGTTCACCGGCAGGACGCTGGAGTGCTACTTCCAGGACAAGATAATGGAAACGGGCCGGTACACCCAAGTGGGCAACTGGTGGGACCGCAAGGGTCAGAATGAGATAGACCTCATAGCCGTCAACGAGTTCGACCACACGGGCGTCGTGGCGGAGATAAAGCGCAACGCGCACAAGATAAGCATCAGCAAGCTACAGGAAAAGGTAGCCGTGCTGCCCAAACAAGACTTTGGCGGGTACACCCTCCAGCTGAAAGCCCTGTCGATGGAGGATATGTAGTCTGCCAACTGGCGGTCCATAAACTTGTGGTCCACAAACTTGTAAACTTACGCTTTTTTGCTTACCTTTGCACACATTATATATAAGTAGACAGCAGAACTATGGAGCAACAAGTAAAACGAGTACCGTACGGAGTGGCGGATTTCGTTTCGGTGATAAGAGACAATCAGTATTACGTGGACAAGACGATGTACTTGCCCGAACTGGAGAAGCAGCCCAGCAACCTCTTCTTCATCCGTCCGCGCCGCTTCGGAAAGAGCATATTCTTGAGTATGCTCCACTCTTACTATGACTGTAAGCAGAAGGACCAGTTTCTGGAGCTGTTCGGCGACCTGTGGGTGGGCAAGCACCCTACACCACTGCAGGGAAAATACCAGGTGCTGCATTTGGACTTTTCACAGGTGGCCGGCAAGACAGACATTCTGGAGGATAAGTTTGGGGCATATTTAAACATCAACATTGACAGCTTCGTACGCTACTATTCCGAATATTACGAGGAAGAGAAGGATGAGATATTGTCCAAGATTGACCATGCAGAAAAAATGGAACTGCTGTTCAAGGCGGCCAAGTCGCACGCCTACCAACTCTACCTCATCATCGACGAGTACGACAACTTCACCAATACCGTGCTCAGCGAGCAGGGCGAGCGCGTCTACCACGCCATCACGCACGCCAATGGGTTCTACCGCGACGTGTTCAAGAAGTTCAAGGGCAACTTCGAGCGAATATTCATCACGGGTGTCAGCCCCGTGACGCTGGACGACGTGACGAGCGGCTACAATGTGGGGTGGAACATTTCCACCAAACCGGAGTTCAACCAGATGCTCGGCTTCTCCACAGAAGAGGTGCGCGAGATGTTTACCTATTATAAGAATGTCGGCAGCATACCGGCCGACAGCGACATAGAGGCCATCATAAAAGAAATGAAGCCATGGTACGACAACTACTGCTTTGCCGAGGAGGCGTTGTCCACTCAAAGCCGTGTCTTCAACTGCGATATGGTACTCTACTACCTACGCAACTATATAGACTTGGGACATTCGCCACGCCAGATGATAGACCCCAACACCAAGACCGACTACAGCAAGATGAGGCAGCTGCTGCAGCTCGACCTGCTGGACGGCGACCGCAAGGGCGTCATACGCACCATTGCCGAGACGGGGCAGATAGTGACAAACCTGGTGGACAGCTTCCCGGCAAGCGAGCTGACCGACCCGGAGATATTCCCCAGCCTCCTGTTCTACTACGGCATGCTGACCATCAAGGAGACCTTCGGCGACATGTACGTCCTGGGCATCCCGAACAACAACGTGCGCAAACAGTATTACGAGTACCTCCTACGCTTCTTCCAGGAAGAGCACGCTGCCAACCTGACCCAGCTGAAGATACTGTTCACCTACATGGCGCTGGAGGGCAAATGGCGCGAGGCACTGGAGGCGATGGCAAAGGCATACGCCGAGGTGTCCTCCGTTAGGGACGGCATAGAGGCAGAGCGCAACCTGCAGGGATTCTTCATGGCCTATCTGAACATGAGCAACTACTACTACACCGCCCCGGAACTGGAGCTAAACCACGGCTACTGCGACTTCTTCCTCCTGCCCAACCTCACCCACTACGCCACAAAGCACAGCTACATCCTGGAGCTGAAGGTGCTCTCCAAAAAGGAGTTTGACGAGGAGGCCAAGGACGCCTACCACGCCGACGGCACCCCGATGACGAAGGCTGAGAAGCAATGGGAGGATGCCGTGGAGCAGATAAAACGCTACTCCCAGGCCCCACGCGTAGAGGCCCTGCGCCAAGGCACCACGCTACACCGCATCATCATGCAGTTCAAGGGATGGGAACTGGCAAGGATGGACGAAGTATAGAACCGTCAACAAAAAAGGAAGTCCCGGACTGACGGAGGGGTATCTCTGTCAGTCCGGGACTTCCTTTTTTGTTTGTACTTATATATATGTTGAAGTTGTCGGTGACGAGGTTCTGTGCGTTTGCCTTCTGCGAAAGGAGTAATGTTACCCACCGTACGAGCACCCGATGCCCACCAAGTGGGCACACGCCTCTCACAATGCGAGAACACGATGCCCACCAAGTGGGCATCTCGGCATATAAAAAACAAATAAGCCCTGTCACGTAGAAATGCTACGTGACGGGGCTTATTTTATTATCGCTTATATATTATAGAACACTGGCTTTCCAAAATCTGGCTTTGGGTTTGCAATATCTTTGAACCAGTCTTTCACCTTATCCCAAAAACCGGCCGTGTCAGCGTTGTCGTTGGCTTGTATCTTGTGTATCTCTACGTCGAAGGCTGTGTCGTCAGCGC
>CAVAHD010000086.1:0-5676 GCA_963588475.1 Oscillospiraceae bacterium
TTCGCTCATTCACAATATTTTTCGTATTTTTGCAACAAATTTTCTGTGTCTCTTACGTAGAGATGCAGAAAAGCACATCAGAAACGAACTTGATATTCGCATAAAGATGACAGAGACAAACAACCACCCACAGGTAACGTCCACTCTTGCAGGGGACGACGGCGAAGCCGTGGCAAAAGGCCAAGAAACCGTTGCTGCGAATGGCGTCAAGGCAACCAAACCAATGCACTGGTATCTGGCTTGTGTCAGGGTGAATTTCGAGAAGAAATTTGAGATTCTTATCAACAAATACTTCCAGGACAAAAACCTTGCCTTAGAGACATGGGTGCCGTTGGAGAAACGCATTTCTGTAAACAGTCGTGGCAAACGTGTCATCCGTGAAGCGGTAATCATCACCACTTTTGTCTTCGTGAGAGTTGAGGATAAAAATCTCAATGAAATACGCTTTCGTTCAGATGTCTATAAGATGCTCTCCGTACCTGGCAAGAACGTACCGTATGTCATCCCCGATGCCCAGTTCGAGAACTTCCGCCGAATCGTAGATACCGGTAAGGCAGAGATACAGAACCGTCCCATCCGTAAAGGCGACAAGGTTCGTGTCATTGAGGGAGAACTCGTTGGAGTTATAGCTCATGTACAACGTGTTCAAGGTAAGAAAGTCATCGTCGCTACTGAAATCCCCAGCATTCTCGGTGCTTCCATCGAAATAAACAAAGAGCAGATTGAATATGTCGAATGAGGTATTCCCACAGATCTCACAGAATTCACAGATTTTTCAGTGGGAATCCCACCGTGGCGCAAGCCCTTCTGTGTGTTCCGTGAGTTCTGTGGGAGATTAAAGGGTCAAACTATAACTCGGCATTATCACCGTCACCTTCCTCTACGCTCGAAGAGCCAGAGCCGCCCGAAGGAGTGCTGCCTCCGCCGTCAGGAGTGGTCGGCGTGTCATCCGTAGAAGTCGAAGGCTTCTTCTTGGCAGCCTCCAAGTCCACGGTCGACTCGTTCGCCTTCTCTGCCTTCAGCACGGCAGCTTGTGCCGCACGGCTTGCCACGAGCTTGAACTCAGCTTGCGAGCGAAGGTTCGCGAGGTCATCACCAGGGTTGAAGTTGATGTTCACCTCTTTGATGTTCTCATCCGTGAACTTGTCCATCGACTCCGCACCCACGCAACTGATGGAGAGGCTGAAGATGCCAAACTCGCCGAGCTTGATCTTGTTGCCGTTGAGCAGTTGCTCCACCAGACAGTCACACATGTCCGACAGGATGGCCTTCACCATGCCACGGCTGTAGCCGCTGTTGTGAGAGGCGATGTGCTTGCAGAACTTCGACAAGTCCCAGATTTCACGCACTTGGTTCTTGGCATACGCCTTGGGTGCCTCAGTAGGCTTAATGGGATTTCCCATCATGTAAACAGAATACTCAATCATAATCGATTCCTTTCTTTTAAATTGTTAATACTAAAGATTGCTGCAACTCAGAACTACGAATGTCGAGCACCCTGGGTATTGAACTCTTCACCCTTCGTTCTTCGTCTTAGCTGATGCAAAGTTACAACACCGTGGAGCCGAAAACAATTCCGTTGAAAGGCGTTGAAAAATATTGAATATCTGTTGAATAAAATCAAGAGAACTACAGATGTCAGACGTAAACATCAACATATACGGAGGCAATAACCAAATCCTCCCCAATGCCACAAAGGCTGAGCAGAACTTCTTTGGCAGCGAGTTTGCCGAGAAGAAGCTTTCCTCTTCAGATATGCAAGAGGAAGAGTTGACCGAGGCAGAGCAAGCCCTCGCCATATATATAAATAAGGTGGAAGCCCTCCGTGGCTACGTCACTCGCCTCGGCAACTGCAAGACGGCAAGAGACCTCGCCGAGGTCGTCGCCACCATGTGTCAGCAAGAACCGTCCGTCGACGAGACCCTCATCGTGAAGCAGAGCTTCATCAACCTCCTCCTCCCTTTCGTTCCCGAATGGGAGAAAGGCAAGACCATCGACAATATCCGAGTGGCAATCAACAACGCTTGGAATGCCCGGAAGAAAGCCCTCCGACATAGATAAAAAGTATCCTAAGCTACATGGGCAAGTATCTTAAGATACATCGCCAAGTATCCTAAGATACTTCGGCAAGTAGCCTAACCCACCTTCATCTTACCCATCATGCCAGACAGTCCAAGCAACATCGATGTCCACGGCGGCAACAACCAGATTCTGCCCAATGTCACCACCGCCCAGCAGCAGATATTCTATGGCGACGAACTCGCCAAGACCCTCCTGGGCCGTAAGGACAACCCTATTACCGTAGTGGTACTCGGTGCAGGAGTGGATGCCACCATGGGCTTCCCCACCTCCGCCAACCTCATCCCGTGCATCGTGGAATTCTTAGAGACGGAGGAAGGCAAGCAGATAGACACCATCCTCCGCAAGGCGATAGGCAGCGTCCGTTTCCATTTCGACAAGTTCGTAAGCAACGCCATCGACCGACTTGCGAAAGACCTCGACAAGGAGCTCATCACCATCTGCCGCAACATCCGAGAAGAACTTGACCACAACACCTCGTTGACTGACGGACAGCGCAAGCTCGGCAACCTCATCCATCGTCTCTTCCGCAAGATTATCGACATCAAGACCGGTGCCACCATCGATGCCGAAACGGAATGTCTGATAGAGGAAGTGTTCGACACCGTGGTGAAGGACGACACCATCATCGACTTCAACCGCCTGAACTATACCGATACCTTCAAGGGCATCATCATCGAAATCCTGCAGAAGAGCCTGCACGAGAATGGCAACCCCATTCTCCGCCATGTCTACAAGAACATCCTCGACATAGAGCAACTCCTCTCCCAGTACTTCTACGGCTTCTACACCAATCATACCAGTTATGTGAGGGACTACCTCTACATATCGTGGATACTCTGGGCATATCTGGTGAGTGAGGAGCAGAAGATAGCCCGACAAAATGCCGAAGCCCACGAGGCAACTGTCAAGCCGAGCATCTACACCCAGCTAAAGGGCAAGGATTACCAGCTCATCACCTTCAACTACACCACATACGCACGTCAAGCCAACAGCACCGCCCTCTACTTCCATGGCTCGCTGATGGAGTATGTGGATGTGGAAAACAAGAACGACTTTCTCTTGGACGACTTGCAGAATATCCACCTGCAGGACTTCATCAAAGACCAGCTTGCCTGCGAGATCAGCTTCGATGCCGACCGTAGGGCGACCCCCATCCCGTCGTTCCTTCCGCCCCTGAAGTTGCAGCCCATCATCTCCAAACGCTATATTGACACCTGGTATCACGCCGCCCAGCTGATGGTGCGAGCCAACAAGATTATCATCCTGGGGTGCTCCTTCACGTCCGCCGACAACTATTTCTGCGACATGCTGCGTGAGAGCCATGACGCACAGATTGTCATCATCGACCGAGACATGGACACGGTAAGCCGAAACATCTGCAACATCCTCCAGCTCTCGCCCAAGCACTATTCCAAGCAGATGGTCAATGGAAGAGAGCTACGCAAGTACAACAACCGCATAACCATCATCGAAGCAGATTTGGCGGAGGTGAACCTTGAGGAATATTTGGAATAGGAGCCACACGGACAGGTACCCTGTCCCCCTGACCCTTGACCCCTGACCCCTGTCCCCCTCTACTCGACCCCTGACCCAGACCCCCGAGACAGAACCCTCATAGAATACCCTTATGGCAAATGACGTAACCAACATACCGTCCTCAGAGAACGACTCCCAGATAGTCCTCTACCAGCCCGACGAGAGCATCCGACTGGAAGTGAAACTAGATACAGAGCATGACACCGTTTGGCTTACCCAGCAGCAGATAGCCGACCTGTTTGGTGTAAAACAACCTGCTATTTCTAAGCATTTAAACAATATTTTCAAGGAAGGCGAATTGGTAAAGGAGTCAGTTCATTCCATTTTGGAATATACTGCCGCTGACGGAAAGACCTACAAGACGCAGTTCTATAACCTCGATGCCATAATCTCCGTAGGCTATCGTGTCAACAGCGTCAATGCAACGGCCTTCCGTCGGTGGGCTACACAGGTTCTCAAGGACTACTTGCTCAAGGGCTATTCCGTCAACCAGCAGTTGCTCGCCATGCAGCGCCAGATAGACACCCGCTTCGACGAGCAGTCACAGCGCATTACCCGCATCGAGGACACGCAGGCCAAGCAGCAGGAGCAGCTCGACTTCTTCATTCGAACCTCCACGCCTCCAGCAGAGATGGTCTTCTTCGAGGGCGATTTCTACACCGCCCGCGTAGCACTGGAGAATCTCGTCCGCGCCGCCCGCCACCGCGTCGTCATCATCGACGCATACATCTCCGCCCTTACGCTCGATATCCTCAATGTCCGCCAGCCAGAAGTCGAAGCCGTCATCTATACCAAGGCCGTAGGCCAAGGCATGCAACGCCTCATGGACGAGCACGACCGCCTCTTCTCCAGTAGTCACGTAGACATCCGCAAGTGGCGCAAAGAGTCCCACGACCGCTGGCTCGTCGTCGACGACCGTCTCTACCACTGCGGCCATTCCCTCAACGCCAACGGCGGACACAAAATCTCCGCCATCACTCTGATGGGAACATCCCCTGAGACCATCCTCACCGAAGTGGAGTCACGCTAGCATTATGCCACGCAAAGCAAGAGTACAGACATCCACTGGGGTCTACCACGCCATACTGCGTGGGGTGAACAAGCAGCAGATATTTGAGGATGATGAGGACTATACTCGGTTCTTGGACATCCTGCAGCTACAGACCACTCCCGAAGTCAACCCGACAACGGGCGTGGCGAAGCCACACTGCCGCATCTATGCCTACTGCCTCATGGGCAACCACGTGCATCTGCTCATGCAGGAGGTTGGCGAGACCTTCAGTGAGACGATGAAGCGCATAGCGTCATCATACGTCTACCACTACAACCACAAGTACGGTCGCATAGGGCACCTCTTTCAGGAACGCTTCAAGAGCCAACCCGTCAACGACTGGGAGTACTTCGTAACGCTTCTGCGCTATATCCACCAGAACCCCACCAAGGGGCACATCGTGGATGAAGTCGACGAATACCCATGGAGCAGCTGGAAGGAATACGAGGGCGTGGCGGAATCACCGTTCTGTAGCATCAACACAGTCATTAAGAGGATACCCTTCACCGACTTACTGCAACTCGTATGCCTTCCTCTTACGGAAGAACAGGAGAAAGACTTCATAGATGTAGATACAGGACCAACGCATACAACCTATACCGACAAAGAGGTATGGCAACTATTGGAGTCGCTGAGCGGCACAACCAACGCCACACAGTTTCAAGCCTTGCCAAGACCCGAGCAGAAGCACTACTTGTATGAAGCCCACGAGGCTGGGGTAGGTCCGCGCACTCTCTCCCGCCTCACTGGTGTGCCGTACTCCATAGTGCAGCGAGCAACGAGCGGCAAGACCGTTAACAAAGACCCGTCCGCCATAGTCAGTGAGCCGGACCCTTGGGATGAGCTATACGAGACATACCTGGACGAAGGCGACTTTGAGCAATATCCAGAATATTAATATGGGCATCGTGGTGCACGGACAGCCTCGCAACCCACTAAGTTGGTCAAGTATCTGTCCGTGCGCCATGAGGCGCACATTCATATACAAGGGTTGGCTACCCTTCAAT
>CAVAHD010000087.1:0-5056 GCA_963588475.1 Oscillospiraceae bacterium
GTGATGCAGTGCCAGCCCATGCTTGCTAACTTGTGTTGCTCTTCCTTGTCGCGAGTCTGGTTGCGTTCTATCTTCGCTTGCCAGAAATCTGTACGGCTCTTGGGCACTACGAAGTATTTGCAACCTTCATGGCCATGCCAGAAGCAACCGTTGACGAAGATTACCGTTCGGTACTTGCGCATCACGATGTCGGGATGCCCCGGTAGCCGTGGATGGTTTAGCCTATATCGGTACCCATGGGCAAACAGGTAGCGCCGCACCAAGAGTTCCGGCTTGGTGTCCTTGCTGTGTATGGAGGCCATACACCGGCTGCGCTGTTCTGTTGTCATCTTGTCCATGGGCTTCCATGATTTATGATATTCTGTGAATACTCTCTTTTTGCAAGAATTTGCCCATAAAGGTATACGTTCTCTACCTTTCAAGGCGTTTTCCTGCTATACTATCGACGTGGCTATCACTCGCCATGAGCCGTTTTCAAGTCGGGCGATATAGCCGTTGTCTGTCATGCGCTTTACCAATTTCTGTACGGCAGAGGTGTTGATACCCAAATCTGTAGTCAGTTGGGCATAGGTTATATCTGGGTTGTCGCGCATCAGTCGCAATATGCGAGGCACGTTCTTGCTTCGGGCGGATATAATCTCGCCGTCATACCACCACAGGTCTTCTTCCTTGCGACTAACGAAGTCGATGTCTGCTTGTATCTCACGTTGCACGAGGTTCTCGAAGTATTTCAAGAATTGACCTATTTGGTTGATGGTGGCATGGGCACCTGCCGAGGGGATAGTACCTACCACAAGATCCGTCTTGTGCAGGGCCTCCAGATATTCCTGTTTCTTGCGGCTGCGTACTACAATCATCGGCCAACCATGGCGTGAGAGTATGTAGTTCACCATCAATCGGGCGATACGCCCGTTGCCATCCTCAAAGGGGTGGATGCGTATATACCGATAGTGGAATAGGGCGGCTAACTCAACAGGAGAGAGTACGCCTTTCTGCTCTTCCTCGTTATACCAGTCCACGAGGTCAGTCATCAAAGCTGGAGTCTCTTCAGGAGAGGCATATTCGAAACGGTCGCCATAACGTGTAATCACGCTATTGGGACGGGTTTTGTATTGTCCTGCATGAATCACATAGCTTGTCTGCACTCCGTTGGGTAGAGTGCGGTACTGGGTATAGTCTTCTCGCAACAACGTATGGTGAAGTGTGCGAATAAAGTTTTGAGTCAGCGGCTCCTGCTTGTTGCTGGCTTCTTCTTGCATCATTCTCACAGACACTTCACTTGCTTTCATGTCGTTGAAATCTTTCAAGTGTCCTTCGCCGCTCACTTTCCCAAACAACAACAATAGTTCTGTCTGACCATACGTGAGCGTATTTCCTTCAAGATGGTTGCTATTGTAGTTGTATTCCACGGTGAAGCGCATGCTTAGCATACGCTGTTCATTCTCCGTCAGCGGTTGTAGCGACAACCATTTGTTGTATGTTTCTTCTAATGCCATAGTCCTTCTTCTTTTGTCTATTACCACCTTTTAAAGTGGTAAGTTACCACCTTTATTAGTGGTATATGATTATTGGAATTACTTCCGAAACTTAATCAATTCGCTCCCCGTTAGGTAGATGGGCTGTCCTTCTACATAGCCTTCCTTTGTCTTGGCATCTTCCAATACCTTGTCGATGTCAAATTTGCCAAGGGTGATTTCTTCATCAAAGAAGTAGCAGAAGTAGCGGTCGTGACGTGGATTCTCATATCCTGTCTGCAACATTTTCTCCTTGCTCATCTCGCCCGTGTTCTTCACACGGAAGGTGTAGAGGCGTTGGATGCGCTTCTCGAAGTCGTAGAGGATAGCGAACTTGGCACGCTTCACGTAGTCGCGGCTTTTCACCACCGCTCCGTGAACGTCCTTGCCGCCCAAACGCACGTTGTAGGCATCGTCGCGCTTGCCGCCCTTGCGACTGAATATCCAGTTGAGCTGCTCCGTACCTTTGTAACCGCCAATGAGGATGTAGTCGTCGGGGTACTTTTCCAAGTAGTGCATCGTGAGGAACACTTCGGGTACGTCCACTCGCTGTATGGGGTCTACTTTCGGCAACGTCTCCAACGTCCGTGGGTCGCTGCCCAAGGTGCAGTCTGCCACATAGAACGCTTGTTCCAACTCAAACCGCACTTGCTCGTTTTCGTCGGCTACGCGCTTCATGGCTTCTTCGGCTTCGGCTTCGCTTAGCCTTAGCACCCGTCGGCAATATTCCTTTTCCTTCTCGGGGCGGCGCAGGGCGAGGGAGTAATATTGTTGGTCGCTGCCCTCGCGGTTCTCGAAGGGGTGGAACACCTTGCCCAACACGCCTTGGAAGTGGTCGGTAATATACGCCTCGGGGTTCACATCGGCATGGGCGGTGATGGCGTAGAAGTCGAAGTTGTTCCTCAACATTTCTTGTATCTGCGTGCGGAACATTTCACGCACCTTGCTTCGCCACGCTTCTTTCTTCGAGGCGTTGTTGCGTCCGTAAAGGGCAACAACGAAGAGGAAGTTCACGTCGTAGTGTGCCAAGAGGAACGTGTCGCGGTCGAACAGGCGATTCTCAAACTGGCGACTGATGTAGTATTGCTGGTGGCGTTTTTCCTCGGGTTTGTCGTCGTCGATGAGCTGGATGTCGTCTCTCTGCTCCAGTACGTTTTGGTTGGCGGAAATGAAGAAGTTGGGGATGATGTTGTACCCCTCGGTCACGTCGTCACGCAGTTTGACATGACCTTGTCTCTCCGCCTCCTTTCCGTTGCTGAAAAGGTTGATGTTCCATTGTATGACGTTCCGTGCGTAGGTAAACTGCTTGTAGATGCTTTCCGCACCCAACTTGTTGCCACGCTTGTAGTACTTGGAGTCGCCTATATAATAGATGGTGTCGTCCGTCGAGTTGTTGGTCAACTCTCGGTACTGATACATGTGGTCCACTCGCTTGCCGTCGGGCTGGTCTTTGAGTTCGGTGGGCAGGTTCTTGTCGCCGATGAGTTCGTCGATGATGGCTTCGAACACTACGTGGAAACTCTTTACCAACAAGTATTCCCGTTGGTCGATGTTCAACGCCACGTTGTCGGGGCGGTCGAAGAAGGCGTAGCACAATTCCCACAGCTCTTTGGCTTTGTCAGAGAAATACTTGTAGCGTATCTGCTTCAAGCGTCGTTTGCCGTAGCCGTTCAAGTAGCGTTTGAACTGCTTTTCGCCTATCAACTCAAAGTTGACGTTCATCTTCACGGGAAACCCGTACTCCGTGTGCATATGCTGCAAGATGCTGAAATAGATGACGAGCAACTCTTCGTCGAAGTTGACGGTGCGCTTCTTGTTGACGGGGGCGAGGTAACTCACATCCTGACGACCTGAGCCAATTGTTTGCTGCACGATGGCAGGGCTTTTCGAGATGGTGCGTGTCCAGTTTATCTTGTTGTAACCGCTGTGCTGGTTCTTCACAATGAACATCACGTAGCTCTCGTTGTCCTTGTTCCACTTTTGCAGGGCGAGCAGCACGTCGAGGAAGGTGTTGGCTTTCCTGCGCATTCTCGTGTTGCCCATCATCGGGGCTTGGCGGTGAAGCACGATGCTCGGCGCATCTTTCTTGCCGCCCATGCGGTCGTACTCGTGCTCTTTGAACACGCAGATGGCGCGATATATCCAAACGCTTAGTTCGTAGATAAACTTCTGCTCCGTTTGGCTCAACTCCTCGCACTGGTCGGCATCTATCAAGTCCTTCGGGTCGATATGCCCGAATACTTTTTCATTGCCAAATTCTCCTTCGAGCAGCACCTTTGGAAGGATGAACACGCAGTCGTTCACCTCGGGGTCGGGATTGAAGTAGTACCCCACGTAACTCAAACTGACCTTGCCCTCCACGTCTTGAAGCACACCAAGCCCTTTGAGGACGTTTGCCACGTCCTCATAAGCATATTGGTATTCTTCTATTAGGATGCGCATGGGTTACTTCGTTGTTTCGGTTACTTCCCAACCTTGCTGCTTGGCAAAATCGATGATGAAGCCAACGTTAAACCTATTCCACCACGAGAGTATTTTGTACTTCACGCCGTCGGTGGAAGTGTACTCTTCGTCAGTGAAACAGTCCACATAACTGTTCGTTATCTCCTCAGTGCGCGCCAATACTCCGTGGTACTGGTATTGGCTTTCTACCTTATTGCCGAAAGCTAAGGTGTTCTGCAACGTTTCAAATGGCTCGTCTGCGTGTTCGGCAATGTACTTCTGTACAATCTTCACGCCAAGATTTTTCTTGGTAAGACGGTTACTGCCGTCGAACGAATACTTCGTGTAGTCAATCGAGTTTGCAGGGGTGCCGTTATTATCTGCTGGATTATTGTTTGTCGTTCCATCACCGATGAGCTTCAAGTTCTCTTCGCCCACAATATTCACCAAGAACTTTCTTACGTTCGCCACATCGACCTTGCTATCATTATCGTAGAATGCCTCAAAGGTAGCGGCAGCATTCGCATCTCCGCTCACGTTGAAGTCTTGATTGTCGCCGTCCTTGAACACGTCGTTCCAAAGATAGAACATCACCTTGCTTACAAAACGCTCTGCGCTGATATAGTCGCCATCATCGGGCTTGCAGAAAAAGTAACCGAGTTTCTTGTCGTCGCTGCTTGTCTCTTGGGCAATCTTTGCGTTCATTGCGCTAATGAACGTCCACCAGTCGCACCACTCCTCGTTACCGCACCACTCCTCGTTACCGCACCTTATCTTGTAGCCCTTCTTAGCATCAGTAATCTTCACATACTTCCAGTCCCAACGACGCTTAAAGGCGGAGTCGATGGGGAACAGACTTTGGTCGCTCGTGTTCATCGTCGCCCAAATGTAGAGGTTGCTGGGAAGCAACAAAATGCGGCCGTTCTGAATGTCGTCAGAGAGAGTCTCACCATAGTTGCTGGTGTAGTCCTTTACCGCTCCTTCAACATCCAACTTGCCCTCAATCTTGTAAGCTGCCTCTTCCTTGAAAGCATGCTGAATCTCGCGCTGCAAGTCGGCATCGGCTTCGATGGGGTAAGAAGAGAACCCATTGTCCTGAC
>CAVAHD010000088.1:0-4986 GCA_963588475.1 Oscillospiraceae bacterium
TATCTGAGTCTGGATTGGATAAGCGCTGAAAGCATCTAAGTGCGAAGCCAGCCGCAAGATGAGAACTCCACATGAGGGTCGTCATAGACGATGACGTTGATAGGAGGCAGGTGTAAAGACGGTGACGTCAAAGCCGAGCCTTACTAATAGCCCGAGACTTTCCGATTCAAAGAATGTGATGTCAGGAAGAGCGCTCCGCTCGCAACACAAAAGCGAGACAAAGCGAGTATGCTCACCTGGGCAGCTCATACTTTCAGAAGTAGTGTGAAAGAAATACTTTACAACAACCAAGCAAACAACACAAAAAAGCGAGCAAAGGTAAAACGACAGTTTTGTCTTGTGCAATAGTCAACCCCATATTAGGTGGTTATTGCGGTGGGGTTCCACCTCTTCCCATTCCGAACAGAGAAGTTAAGCCCACTTGCGCCGATGGTACTGCAATGCAATGCGGGAGAGTAGGAGGCCGCCTTCTTTCTAAAACACGAGAACCTCAGGATAGAAATATCCCGAGGTTCTTTTTCATATATATGGTTATGTTTTCCATGAACACGGATAATGGGGATAGCCATTATCCGTGTTCAATGGTCTTTTAGAACTCTTTTGAGTAGTCGCTCTGCTCCATTTCTGTGGCATCGATGGTAAAGCTGGCGGTGACATTGGTGGTGAAGATGGGGCCTGTGTAGATGGTCATCTTGCCTTTTTCGAGGTGTACATCGTCGAAATGGTGGCTTCTTACTATCTTGCCGTTCTTGTCGAAGGCCTGTGCGTCTACTTGCAGGTTGCTGACATCATCGTCAGCGAGGAAGGTGTATAGACGGACGTTTACTTTTTTATCGGTATACTTGCTCGGGTCGAACGAAGGGTGGCGACCCATGCCGTCGGTGGTGACACAGTGACCGGTGGAGGGGTTGAAGGCACGACCGCAGTTGCCGGTGATGGTGACTTTCTCGCTCGCAATGTTTAGTGGTGCGTAATCAGAAGCTTGCAACTTGAAGGCACTGACTCCTCTGGTCATCGTGGCATCGTATGTCTGGGTGCTCTTGGTGGCATCGACGGTAATCTGCTTGTAGGCGTAGACCATGTCGGACGGGGTGTCGTTAGGGAAAGTAACCTTAGAGGTGGAGTGGATGATGACGCGCTCGCCTTTGAGGTCGGCGGTGTTGGCGGCTATGGCTACCATGTAGTACGTTCCTCCAGGAACTTGGAGCTTTACCTTGCCGAAGTCGTCCTGCGTATTTTCTTGGCGCACTATGTATTCTGGGGTTTCATCCTCTGCGCCTACGGGAATGAGGGCTACCGCCAGCTCGGTGAACGCATTGGCTTCCTTGAGTGAGGTGGGGCTGCCGGCTCGGGTACCGAGGTCTACGGTCTCCTTGGTGAAGCAGGTGATGCTGACTTCCTGTTTTTGCTGTTGCTCTTGGACGGGGAGCGACTCGGAGATGATGTCGGCGGCGTTGGTGCAGCTGCACATAAGGGCAGCGCTGGAGGCCAGCATCAGGCCTATGCTGTAAGTTCTGTTCATGGGTTTTTGGGTTTAGCTATTAGTGATGTTGACAGATCAGATATATTTTTCACGGAAGTGGCTCGCTCTTGTCAAGAGAGCGCACTAGTTATGGGCAAAGGTACAAACAATAGTTGAACCACGCACAAGAATTTTTGATTTCCTGCACGTGGCTCTTAAAAATAATTGACAACAGTTGAATGTGTGCGTTATTTTGCCCCCCCCCCGACCAGTAGTTAATGGTCTTTTTAAGCGGCTATTGAGGTACTTTTTCGAGCAGAACAGCTACTGAAAAAGGTTTGTCATGTTCGGGATGCGTCAATGACATAAGCTGCTCTTTAGGGCTTGAATAAATCTTCTGCGATGATTTCGGCTTGGGGTCAGAGGGACAGCAAGGTCAGAGGGACAGGCACCTAGGGTCAGAGGGACAGGCACCTGACACCTTCTCATACTCCCAAGATGTTTTTGCATAGATTTTGTCATATTCCGAGAGGACTGGCGTACCTGTCCCTATGTCCCTTGTGAAGATGCCAATATTGAATATCATCAGTCATTTGCGGTGATAAAGTCTCCGAAAACCTCCATCGGCAGTTTGAGCGACTCCAGGTTAGTCTGAATTTTGAATTATTTTGTAACGACTAAATCTGGCGCAGGGTTCTTCCTTGGCCTACCACGTTTCCTTCCGACCTTTACGGATTTGTATCCGGGTTCGCAGCCCTTGGGTACATCAAAGGCGAATGCCTTGCATATTTCCAGTTGCGCTCCGACGAATGGGGTTATGGTCTTGGCGTGTCCTTTGTGCTCTATGCACCTAATGGAACGCATCTCATCTAGAATATCAAGCGACGAAGTGAACTTCTTCTTCAGCTCGGTGGTCTTCCACACGTGGCGCAGGTACGATGCCATGATGAGAAAAACGAATAGGATGAATAGCCTCCCCGTCTTTCCGTCCTCCGACCAGTTTCTCTGCCTGTCCGATGCCAGCTCCGACTTCATCTGTTGGTAGTATTTCTCCTGTTCGTTACGGAGCTGGTAGGCATCAATCGCCGCTGGGGATGTCAGGTCAAGAGAAAGCGTAATGTTGGCAAAGAAGCCTGCGGTGACAATAGTTTCGTCAAACTTTTCCCTATTGGGCGTAAACGACTTTATCTTCCCCACGGCATCCGTTTCCACATTGAAGAGGCCGTACTCCTTGCGTAGCGTGTCGGCATCCAGAGCGGTTTCCCCCGCAGCCTGTATAGCAGCGAGACCTTCCTTCTGCCCTTGCAGCTTCATCTCGGTGGCCATTATCTTCTCGCCACGTATGGTCGGGGCGAAGTACAGGTTAAGTTTCAGCCTGTCCGCCTTCTTCGTGCCAGTTTTGGTCTTCGCCTCATAGTCAATGTTATATTGTCGATAATACATTTTGTTGTCCGCGTCAAACTCCATGCCGTCAGGCCTGCCACTAAACTGGCCGAGTTCACGGATTCTGTCAAGCACCATCTTCATGTTGGTCTTTACGGCCATGATGGCGCGTTTGCCCTTGAGTATGAAGCCCTCCAACACCTTTAGGCTCATATAGCCACGGTCTGTGATGTATATTACGTTGGGAAATCCGGAGTGTTCAATGTCCGCCATGATAGTGTCTATGGTACGCGAGTCTGGAATGTTGCCGGGGAATGTTCTGTAGTAGATGGGCATATGCTGGTTGAGC
Organism: Oscillospiraceae bacterium; assembly: GCA_963588475.1. Lineage (GTDB taxonomy): Bacteria > Bacteroidota > Bacteroidia > Bacteroidales > Bacteroidaceae > Prevotella. The sequence goes on from CAVAHD010000088.1 coordinate 3,195, forward strand.
GTATACACCACCACCTCGTCTGTCTGCTCCAACGGCAGCCCCTCCTTATTGTGACCCCACTTGATGTCAGCAAGCGTACTACCGTATGCTGAGCGGCTTGTGGAGTCCACGGCGCAGAACTCGTCCTTCCCGACCTTCTCCGCTCGCAGTTTTAGCAGCTTCGTCCTGTGGCATTCCTTTATGCCCTGCGTTAGGGGGGGATGTCGGGAGAGGTGAGAAGACGGGATGTAGGAAACTTGTATATCTCCTGATAGCGGGCAAGGCGCGAATATGAAAAGTTGGTCTGGTACGGAAACATGGCGAGCGTCATAACATCGTCCACCATGTCCTTGTTGCCATCGAACACGTCTTCCAGGTCTCTGCGTATGCCTGTGACATGGGCTATCTGCTCCAGAAGCCAGATTGCACCGTACAGGCGGTTCTTGTCCTCGCCGCTGTAGGCTGGGCGACCAGGGCCTCTGTTCGCCGAGAGTTTTTCTATTTCGCTCAGATCCCATTCCTTTGGAAACACAAGTTTGCTGCGCTCCTCCAGGCTGGCATAGAGGTACCGCTGGTTTGGAATGAACCGTAGGTCTTCCGTAACAGTACCCCAATGGATGCTCTTGTTAGTATTCTTGCCATTCTCGTTCACTATCCTCGGACGGGTGGACGTATAGCGGTATCCGCCATTTATGTGGAGGGTCACTCTGTTTGCTGTCTCTGCGCTTATCGGTCTTGCCATTGTAACAGTTTTATCGTTTGCTGTTACAAATGTAGCAATTAAATTTGAGACTAAAACAAAGGTTGACATACAAAAACGTCTTATTTACAGAAGTATAACGAACAAAACCGTTTAGTCGTTACAAAATAATGCAAAATTCAGAAGGTTAGAGAAGAGGAACTCTTTCTCGTATTTCTCTATCTTGGGCACACCTGTGATGAGCAGGTCAGCGTGGATAATCATCTTGGTCAAGGCTTCGCGAACAGCTTTATGTATGGGAGTATCGTCTATGCGCTCCATGCCTTCCAGCTTGAACGGGCGTTTCAAGTCCTGCGTGAGTTTGGCGATAACCCGCATGAAGAAGTTGTAGAGTATAATCCGTCATCAACTCTCACGAAGAAGGCTGCTGGCTGCATGCGACACTAGTGATTGGTAGGCGTAGTGGGATTTTTCGTGCCCATTACCTAAAACCTTTGGCTATTAGAAAAAATCCATATACCTTTGTATCGAGAATAGAACAGAAAACATACCCACTCGGCGGTTGCTCAGACGAAAGAGCACGAGGCGTTGCTGCAAAAGATTGCTGCTCTCGAAGCTAAAGTGGCGAAAGAGCGACAGCCCAGGAAGAGATTTGAGTTGCACCAACAATTCATACAGTAAAAGAACAAAAAATAAATGACATTCTATGACGAAGAAAGAAGCCCTTCAGTTGTTTGAGGAGAAAGAGATACGATCCGTTTGGTACGACAAAGAGGAGAAATGGTATTTCTTCATAGTGGATGTTTGTGAGGTTCTGACTGACCTGCCAGATACCGAGCATGCAAGAAATTACTGGAAAGTACTGAAATACAGACTGCTAAAAGAGGGGAACGAAACGGTTGCAAGTTGTAACCGTTTGAAAATGCGTGCTGTCGATGGAAAACTCCGAATGACGGACGTCTTCGGAAAAAGCAAGCGACTATCTGCCGCCAATTCAAAACATACTCACCCAACACGGTGACAAAGATATAGTAAACAGCATGGACGAAATAAGAACTATTCAATACGAAATGCCAAATGGCATAGGAACAGTAGAGGTAGTGGTAAAAGATG
>CAVAHD010000089.1:0-4947 GCA_963588475.1 Oscillospiraceae bacterium
TCCCGCTTCCCGAAGGTCCGAGCACGAACTTGTTGCGGTTTGTCGTCACGCCCTTCTTCATCGGCAGGTCTGAGATATCGATGTGCAGTGGCTTGCCGCTGATGCGGTCCGCCATCTTGATACCGAACGGCGAGGGGGAGTCGCAGTAGTTGGTCTCCTCGGCGAAGAGGCAGACGGACTGCTCTATGAACGTGTGGAAACTCTCCTCGGAGGGGAAGTCGCCCTCGTTGCCAGGTATCGCCGCCCAGAAAAGTGTCGGGCAGTCCACCGTATTATGGCGTGGCACACATTCCATGCTTGCCAACTGACTGCCCACATCATTGCGGATGTGCTTCAGTTCCTCCATGTCCTCGCCCCATGCCATGACGTTGAAGTGAGCACGGACTGACTGCAAGCCCTGCGAGTGAGCCTCGTTGAGGTATTCGTCTATCCATTCCTTGTTGATGGCGTTCTGTCTGCTGTACTTTGAAAGCGAGTGCATGTTTCGTGCGGTCTTCTCGAACCTTTGCATAGTCTCGTCACTGTTGTCAATGAAAACATACTGGTTATAGATGTGGTTGCAGGACAACAGCAAGCCAACTGGAGCGGCAAAGGAAAGTCGACAGTCGCTTCGGTCGGTGGACAGTCGCTCGAAACGGTTGTCCGTAGATACCTCCGTCGGCAGGTCTTCCGTCTGCGAGAGGGTATGGAGGCAGAGGTGCTTGCCTCCGATGCGCATCGCTTCGGGTGACAACGCCATATCCTCCAGACATTGCACGCCGTCTGAGGCGGAGAGGGAGAGATACCTGCCCACGAGTCCCGTAGTGCGCTCTGTGCCCGTGATTTCCTCGTCCGTCAACCTGCGCAGGGAGATGTAGCCCGAGTCGTTGATGATACGTGCAAACTGCTCCACGGCATCGAGGAAGCGTGCAACGGCTTCCTTGTCCTTGACCTCCTTGGGGACGATATGCCCACGGCACAAAGTAGAAAAATTGCTTTGGCGTGCCATACGCTCACGGGTGGTCTTGGTGAGGAACAGGTAACACTGGTGATGCAAGTAAGGACGCTCGTTGAAATGTCGCTCATAGCTCCTTGACAGGAAGCTCATATCGCTTTTCTGTAGGTCTGGTGCATAGTTCTCTTTCACGAACCAGTCCTGCTTGTGGACGATGCTGTAGTCGGGCAGCACCTTGATGGCCTTGCACCATGCGGCGTGTACCGCCTCGTACTCCTGCGACGTCACGGTGAAGACCTCGGGGAGCGTCACCTCGTAGGCCGCCGTGATGTCGGCATCCTTGGAGACGATGCAGCCATGCTCCACGGCGAGCAGGGGGAACTTGCTTTCGAGGGTAGTCGTTTTCTTTACGTTTCTCATTCTTCTTTCTTTTTGGGGTTGAACATTCGGTTGGGCTTCCTTCGGTTCAGGATGTAGCGTGGGTGGCTCTTGGCTGCGAGTAGCTTCATCAGCCCGTGCTCACCATACTTGTTGTTTAGGTGGAACGTGACCCACACGAGTACGGTGCCGAGCGAGAGTCCCAGGCAGATGCAAGCTATCTGGGCTGCACCTGCCATGTAGAGGACCACCACAAGGAGGAAGACGGCGAGCAGTCCACCTGCGAAGATGAAGAGATATTGCGCCTTCAGTCCCTTGAACTCTACCGAACGACCGATGCCCTTGTTTATCTGGTAGTCAGCCATAAGTCTTGTACCTTATTATATATTATAAGAAGAATGAGCGTAGGATGGTTGCGCTCACGATGAGGAAGATACAGGCTCCGAACCAGCTTGCGGCGGTCTTGCTCGTGTCGGGATCGCCCGATGAGAACTTGCCGTACACCTTGATGCCACCGATGAGTCCTATGACGGCACCGATGGCGTAGATGAGCTTCGTGCCGGGGTCGAAGTAGGAGGTCACCATGCTTGTTGCCTCGTTGATACCTGCAAGGCCGTTGCCCTGCGCAAATGTCCGTGATACGGCTGCGACAATGAGTGCAGCGAGAAGAATGATTCTGTTTTTCTTGTTCATAAATCTTTTTTGTCTGTGCCTTGGGGATTGGATGGTCCCGTCTGGCGGTTGATACTTTTGTTTACTAATGCGGCATGATGCCGACTTGTGGATTCAGTGGCGAGCTGAGATTTTAGCCGTAGTCTTTCTTTTTCATTGTTACTCTGTTTTTATTATTGTTAGAGGCGATATGCCTTGAGACCTTCATCAAACGCAGCCTTGATTTCTGCATTATGGATGGCAAAATGCTCATTGATGATGTTCTCTATAAAACTTGCCACTGTAGCCTGTCCTTTACCAACTACATTCACAAATTTCATGATACGCTCATGTGTCTCCTCTTTGATGCAGACCTGCTTACCATTTCTTGCTGTAAAATCAGCCTTGGACATGAACTTGTCTATGTACCCAACTCGTCTTTCGGCTTGGGACGACACCGTTACATTCACAGTGGACTGAATACTGATGTATTCTTTGGTCTCACCATTCTTTCTTTTTCTGTTTCTTTCCATCGTTCTCTAATTTTATTGTTATACAAAATCGAGGATATTGAAGTCCTCTATGCTGTCTGGCACCTTAAATTCTTTTTTGAGATTAGACTTTTCCTCAACTTTATGTCCTTGCAAGTAAAAGGAAACGAAATCATGGATGTTCTTCTTGCATTCCTTGCTGTTCTCCATGAATTTCTCATAGAATTGGTTGCCATCCATTTCGTGGAAGACCTTTCCTGCATGTCGTTTCTCCTTGTCCGTAGCTTTAGAAGCCTTGACAGTTTTCACGGCTATGTCTATGTCCTCAAAACTTGTTCCTTTGGCTTGTGGTACATCGACATTGTCCTCATCGTCAGAATACTTCACAGCGACATCTTCTATGCGGACATTCGTAAACACATCATCCAGTTGTTCGTCTGGAATCTGTACTTTACTCCTTGGCGCATCCTCGAAAGTCACGTCATTTTCTGATACAGGCTCAGACTCTTCCATTTGCGGTTCAACATCTTTCTTTCGTAAGTCTGATACCTTGAATAGACTTTTGCCGACAAGTGCCATAGGGTCGATAGGTGGCTTTTCCTCCTCTTCCTTATTGTTGGCAACTTCAAGGAGCAACTTGTTGTAAAAGTAGATAGTCCAAACATTGAATGCTACCAAGACTATCAAAAATAGATTTTCCATTGTCATGCTTGTTCCTTTTTATGTTATACATTCCAATCATCAATCTCTTTTCTCAGCAAGTCGTTGATTTCTTCCCGATTCTCTTCAAGATGTCTCTCAAGAATAAGGTCGATATAACCACCCACCGTCAACTCATGCTTTGCAAGTACACTGACAATCCTTGAAATTCTCTTGTGTATCTCACGGCTTATATACACGCATTGGCGAGTCTTTATCTCATTGCGCTTGAAAAAAGCAGCATCATAACTTCCCGAAGAAACCTTGGAAGGCTTGCGTGGAGTTGTAGGCTTATCTGCCTGCAAACGTGGATTTTTCTGTTCACTATCGTCTTTCTCTTCGGTATCCTTCTCTTTGTTTTGAGAGGTTCCATTAAGGATGGATGCCGTTGTCGTGCCCATCTTGCTCTTGCCAACAGAAGCAATGAGCAGACTTTCATCTATTGCATCGGTGTTGATTTTTCTGCTTACCATAGGCTTTATGTTTTTATGATTTCACAAATTTCGTCAGACAATTCCTTGATGCCACTCCCTCGCAACAGGTTCGGGTCAGCCGGAAAAATGGTGGAACGGAACACTGCTTTTTTATTCTCCGACAGTTCTCTTCTGAAACGCTTGCTGTCAGGCAGTCGTGTATTGAGAAGTGAATAGCCGAGAGACCTGAACAGACCTTCATATACCTCATACAAGTTCGTGCGTTCTCGTTTGTCAACCATTGTCCAGAAGAATGCAAGTTCCTTGGTGACCGACCAACCTTGTGTCAAAAAGTTGTCGTGGAACAACTGCATAAAGCTCAATGCGCTTTCTACCACAAAGCGGTCAGCACTGACAGGAACAAAGATGTAGTCCATCTGAGACAATGTCTTCATGACACCCTCACTTTTAATAGTTCCAGGCATGTCAAAGAATATAAAGTCTGGCTCAACCTCAGATTCCTCCAGTAGTTTCTCTGCGTCATCAAGCGCATTGAGCGCATTGCTTCTCGTTACACCGTAGGACTTTTTGCCCAACTTCTTGAAATGCTCACAGGCTTGCGCTTTGAAATAGACACTGTTCTTGATGAGTTCCATTTCTTCATCACGCAGGTCAGCAATGTTGTATTGCGGCTCGTCACAGTCTATGACCGCTACATTGAAACCCTTTACATTGTGAATGTAGTTGGCTACAAGAGCCGTGATGGTGGACTTTCCAATTCCACCCTTCTGTGTCGCAAATGCGACAAATTTTGTTTTACTCATGTCTTTAACTTTTTAAATTGTTGATTACTTGCTGTTATGGATTTCTGTCAATTTAACGATGTGAACACATGGGTGTCCAAGTCTATAATTCATTGCTCCATTATGGATACCTTTAATTGTTGCAGTGCTTCATCATTCCCATACGACAGTACGACAGTGAATCAGTAAGTCTATACGTCAGTGGTGCATCATGGATGCAAGGAAATACTGCAATAATGACAGATTTATCCATTTCTATAAATGCTTGTTTAATCATATTTTCAAATCATTAGTTCAATGTTTACGGCTGCAAAGAAACAACCAAATTCACGAAAAACAATGGTTTCGGAATCCTGTGGCAGCATGTTGCCGACAGTTGCAGTGGTTGTCCGGGAAGGCCCTGTTTCAGATGGTTACATTTAGCCGTAATTTTGCACCCGAAAGGCAAAGCGATGGATGGTGCATCCATATCGGCTGGCATGAAGACTTGACCCTATCCGCCCATGAAGCGGATTTTTATGTCCTCAAAGACATAGCAAGGTATGTTTTGAGTTACTCAAAACCTTTCGGGTTACTCA
>CAVAHD010000090.1:0-4807 GCA_963588475.1 Oscillospiraceae bacterium
AACCAATAGGTGTCTTTGTCCCACTGAAGAAGAGAATAGACAGAAGAGGAGAACGAGGCATAGCTTTGGGATAGCGAGCCGTCTGGTGTAAGATAACCCAGCAGGCGGTTCGCCTTGTCATATAGGCAGACAGTCTTGTCCTCCTTGGTCGTCATCCAGTAGTTTCCAGCATTGTCCACCATCATGTTTCTTACCTGGGTAGGTTTGGCAAGACTCCAAGGACGTGCATGGCTATGGCTGCTGCACGTCATGACGATGCTGTCGCCCGCCACTCTCCATACATTGCCTTGCCGGTCAGTTATCCTGCGTCTTGCCCTCTCCTCGGGTGTTTTACCTTTGACAGCAGCATCGCGCTTCTGTTTTTGGCTAACCAATTTGCTGTTCACTGCTTCCGGGACAGTAAAGAACCTGCCGTGTTCCTGTCTGAAAAGAAACCACCGCTCGTCCACCATACAATAGATATCATTATCTGGCGAGAGCACGATGTCGCGTATGCGGTTGCTCAACAAGGGAGAACCGTCCCCTGCTTTCGACTTGAAAGTCACGAAGTTGTAACCATCAAAGCGGGTGAGCCCTTCCCACGAGGATATCCATATAAAGCCATGCTTGTCCTGTAGCATCTTGGTAATGTGCCATAGATTCATACCATTGGCATTGTTGTATACCACGCGGCAGTCAGCTCCGCGCGCCGTCCCAATAGCCATAAGTTGCCAACAGACAAAAAGGTAAAACAAAAGTCGTTTCACAGGTCAGTATATTTGAATGTACAGATTAAAGTGTCAACCACTTCCAAATTGGAATGACTTCTATGGCCAGCCCGTCTTCCTCAATTCTTCGATTGATTACCATGCAAAAATACAACTTTTATTTATTACCACCAAATAAAACCAGTCTAATCTTTTTATTGCCAGTAAATAAATTCACCCTATTTTATTTACCGGCAATAAATAAACATGCATATAGTTGTTGAAAATCAGCCCTTCTCCACTACGTTCCACTTGATACCGCCGCTTTGGCCTGCCACATAGTTGCAGGGTGTGATGCCCGGGTGATGGAGGTTGGAGAGATAGAGCGGCTCGTCGGTCACAAACTGGTGGCAGGTGAACGTGTCGCCCACCGCCAACTTGCTGTTGACGGACTCCAGCACTTCGAAGTGCTCGTTGCCATGGCAGACGATAGTGAGCACCCTGCCCGGCGTCCACGTTAGCTTCACTTGCTCTCCCACCTGTAGAGCCTCAGCTATCAACTTGCTTTTTACGAAGAAGCGGCTGGAGGCTGCCTCCCCGTCACCAGGGGTGAAGTTGTGCCAATCGGGATAGCCCACCATGCGCGAGAGCAGGTTGAGGTTATACAGGCTGGGCTTGCTCTGCGTTGCCACGTAGCCCCAGATGCGCTTCAGCGTGCTCACCGAGATGGTATCCTCGGTATATCCCTTTATCTGCCGTGCCAGGAATTCAAAATCCTTGGGGCTCTTGATAGGGCGCCCCACCAGGGTCTCTATTTCTTTCTTCAGTCTGTCGATGTCTTCTTGATTAAGGTTCGTTATCATGGGTCTTTCTTCTTTTTAGTTTTATACGGCATAGAGCGGTACGCAGTAGAGTTGCTCCTGCTCTTTGTAGGGTAACATAGAGAATCTTACGGCACGCAAGTCGGGGGCGGAGCGAAGCAAGGTTGTCAGGGAGTTGGCCCGGACGTTACCTTCTGCCTTCACCTCTATGGGCAACAGTTTTCCGTGATACTGGATGACGAAATCCAGCTCCAGACGGGAGTTGTCGGTTTTGTGATAATAGATGGGGGCTATTCCGCGGCTCTTCATTTCCTGCAAGACATACTCCTCTGTCATTCCGCCTTTGTATTCAGAGAATACCTGGTTGTTTATCAACACTTGCGCCGGGTCGGTGTTTACCATAGCCCCCAACAGACCGACATCCACCAGATAGAGCTTGAAGACAGAGAAGTCCTCATATATGTTCAGCGGAAGGGCCGGCTTGCTGCACCTCGGCACCTTATAGAGTAGTCCCGAGTCGACGAGCCATTCTATGGCTACCTCGAAATCCTTGGCTCTAGCTCCCGGCCTCAGCGCGCCGTAGATAAATTTCTTGTTGTCCTTGAACAGTTGCGATGGGATGCTCCTCCATACCATGCGGATTCGCTCAATCAGTTCCCTCGGAGCGTGCTTGGAGAAGTCGCGTTCATAGCCCTTGAGTATCTCCTGTTGTATTCGCCTCACCTCTTGCAGGGCACCACTCTCCACATACTTCTTCACCGCCTCGGGCATGCCGCCTACGTAATAATATTGTCGTAGCAAGTCCACGTACTTCTCATGCAAAAGGTTAGTGATGTCGAAATTGCGTTCCTCCAGGAGTTGATAGGCTTGCTTCTCGCCCTTGGCAAGGAGGAACTCGCCGTAGCTCATCGGATAGACATCTATCTCGTTCACTTTTCCCACGGGATACGAAACATCCTGATGGAGGGAGATGCCCAATAGTGAGCCAGCCACGGCGATATGGTATTCCGGAGCGTTCTCGCAGAAATACTTCAGTGCCTCGATGGCTTCTGGTATCTCCTGCACCTCATCCAGGATGATAAGTGTATCGCCGGGAGTGATGTCCACATGGGTCACGGCGCAAAGGGACACCAATATCCTCTGCACGTCGAAATCCTTCTTGAAGATTTGCTCCACAAGTTCGTTCTTTCGGCAAAGGATATAGGCTTCCTTTTCGTATTCGCGCTTGGCAAACTCGCGCAAAGCCCAGGTCTTGCCCACCTGTCTTGCTCCGTTGACGATGAGCGGCTTTCTGTCGCTTCGCTCTTTCCAAAGCTTAAATTGTTGTAATACAAGTCTTTCCATGTGCGTCGTTACATTTTTCTGCACTTTATTATTGCACAGAGATACATTTTTCTGCACTTATTCACGTTGCAAAGGTACATTTTTCTGCACATAAATAGACGTTCCTCATACATTTTTCTGCACTTATGGCGCAAATGTTAACTTCTCATAACATTTTTCATTGGAGAATAGTCACAACCTTCTTCCAGTCCAAGAATTACCAAATGTTCGAGCAGAATATTCCGCCACCTTACCCCCAGCTTTGGTGCAGACTGTCAATATTCCTCTATCTGTGCGAACTTACCCCATGGGGAGCGGCGGTAAGTCTCCCGGCTTCCCTCGGGCACGTACAGGCGGATGCGCTTCATGGCAGATGCTTTGAAGACATCCTTCATCGTTACGGGCCATATCGCATTGCCCAACGTCGGCGGTACTTTGCTCCGGAAGCAGAGGCTTTCCAGTCTGGGACTTCCGTCGAAGATGTGCTTCATCACGTGGAGCTGCGGATTGTCGGGCAACACCACGTGTTTTAGCTGTGGATAATCGGCAAAGGCACTGTCCTCCACTTCGTCCACACGGTAAGTCACTCCCATATAGTTTACCGAGCTTGGTATCTCCACCACGGAGTCCTTGTCGTTGGCGGCACACACCGTCACCAGTCCGCCGCCCCACGACTTATACTCCAGATTGCCTACCGTAAACTGCGCCACCACGTCGTACATCTGGGTAGGCTTCGCCACCTTATTATATATAGTGGCTCCGGCTAAGCCTCCACATGCCAGTACCACTCCCAGTATACACGAGAGTATGCAGCTTCTGTGGACAAGTCGCGTGTGGCGAATCATCTCAGTCACGTTGGCGTACCGCTTATCAATAGGACGAAGGCAGCGCTTGGCTACCACCCGGTAGGTGACCCCCGGGCGCAACTGCTGCAGTATGATGCCCATACTGTAGATGTCGTTGCGCACGTCGGTGGTGCCTCCTGCCTGCTGTTCTGGCGACACATAGCCGGAGGTGCCGGCCGGCTCCTTCAGTATGGCGTAGCTGTCTGCGTCGGCCAGTCCGAAGTCTATCAGCTTCAGCATGCCGCCGTTGCGCGTTATCATGATGTTGGATGGCTTCAGGTCGCGGTGCACCACCTGTCTGTCGTGCACATACTCCATCACGGCAAGTAGTTGCCGCGCCACCCTCTTGCGTACAGCAAGAGGATGAGACTCCTGCAGCCAGTGCTGCAAGGTCTGCCCGTCTATCCATTCCATCACGAGGCACTCGCCGTAGCCCTCCACCTCCTCTATGCCGTAGGCCTGCACCACACTGGGATGCTTCAGGCTGACCAGAATGTCCAGCTCCTTGCGCAGCAGATTATGGTACACCTCGAGGTGGCGTACACCAGGAGCGAGCGCCTTCAACATCCACCACTTGCCGTCGCGCTTGGCACGGACGAGGACATTAAAGCCGCTGCAGGACACCTCCGCCATTTCGCTAAACTGGCTGGAGGCTTCCCCTGTAGGAGTATTATAGAAACCAGAAACTTGTTCCACTACTGCTAAGTTACTACATTCTTAAGACATCTATGATTTTATCTCTTTTATTAGTTTCACGCTGCGAAGATACACTTTTCTTTTGTAACGGCAAAGAAAAAGACTACAAAATTAAAGGAAATCTGCTTCTCGCTTCTGTGACGAGTAGCGTACCGTTAGCATTGCACTATCGTTACAAACAACTAAGTTCGGTAGGAAAAGTGTGAGTTTTACTTGAAAGTTCGGTAGGAAAAGTGTAAGTTTTACTTGGAAGTTCGGTAGGAAAAGTGTAATTTTGCAGCAGAAACCATTTAGAGCCAACAAATTATGCATAGGAATATAATAACTCAGCTAAAAGAGTGGAAAGACAAGACCCTTCGCAAGCCTCTTGTATTGGCTGGTGCACGCCAAGTAGGCAAGACTTTTATGCTGACAGAATTTGGCAAGCAGGAATTTG
>CAVAHD010000091.1:0-4728 GCA_963588475.1 Oscillospiraceae bacterium
ATCGCGCCGACAATAGCGACGATACCAGCCAGAGCATAACAGAGGTTGACAACATAAGGAATGTACTTGACCAACTCCGATGCGACCTCCTCCAATGCAGATGTACCTGCATCATAACCAGTACCTGCCAAATTTTGCGCCGAGGCAGCGATAGGACTGAGGGCGGCCAGAGCAGCCCCCATCATCAGGAATTTAGCTCGGTTGCCGGTGTGGGACACTTTCGTCTTTACCGTGGTAACGACGTTTGAAAAAACTTTTTTCATTGGCTCTTTTGCTTTTTAATTTTACGTTTTGTGATTACTCTATTTTGTCGCGATTAAATAGTCTAAAATATAAAGCTCATATCCTGATACCCGAACAGGGCTGGCATGACGATTGACGCTCCAATCATGAATAGGATGCCTCCGAACAGCATCATCATGCTCTTGGTAATGTCCCCTTCATGGTAGTTCATCTTGATGCCGATTTGCAAAGCGGCAACAATCACTACGATACCTGCTATAGCATACAGGATTTCTACTGTATAAATCATCATGGTTCCTACGAATGTGGTTGCCTCGGCAAGTCCATCCGCTCCCCATGAGTAATCAACAGACCCACATCTGGCGGAAACATCTTGTATGCATAATGCAGCCAGTAGAGCTGTGCATAGCCTGTAAGTTACGTTAGCACTGGGTGTATTCATCTTTGAACTCGATTTTGCTCTTTTCACGGTCTCCTTGTGCCTCATTCGCAAAGTCATAAGGATTTATCAGTTTCCCTTCCGCTTGACAATTCTGTAACTTTTGCTCTACACGTTCAATGCGTTGGGACAAAGCCTTGTCTTTTTTATTTTCTATGATAGAGCTGACTGTATACCGTGGTTGTGCCAAATCTGGATTAAAGGCTTTACTCTCATCGAATGGTTCTTCTATATCTTTGTCCACTTTCGGATTTTCGGAAAAATCTACGGTAGGAATTGTATCTTCTTCGAGGCTTTCTTCGGTTGGCTGCTCTTCTTCTGCTGCTTCCGAAACTTTATCGGTTCCTGCTGTTTCTATTGGGGCTTGTGGTGTTTCGGAGCTGCTTTCATTTTCTTGCTTCTGTATGCCATCTGAAGCATCGGAGTACATATCGCTACGTTCCTCGTCTATCGGCTTTTCTTCTTCGATAACACTTTCTTCCTTATGTTCTGCCTCTATAAAGGCGAAACCTCCTGTTTCTGTATTCTCAACAACTGTCTGTGGCGCGTATTCTTCTTTCAGTTCCTTGTCTTCGACGGCAGGAATGGTTTCTTCTTGTTCTCCTTCTTTCTTGGATTTGCCATTCAAATCCATGGTTATTATCGTCGCATAGTACAATACATATGCAATAGTTAAAACGATAGCGAATATTATAAATGGACTCATTGTCATTTTGTTTTGTTGATAATCCGTGATTTGCGGACACAAAATTATCATGCCTTGTTCGCTATCTTTATACAGATGTTCTTCTAACAGCCTTTTTCGGAAGTATATTGAGTAATTGGTTCTAACGAGGAGGTAGAATAGAACCAAAGAATTGTGTTTTTCTAATGTTGGCCATATATAACCGTAAGTGGCAGGGTGTTTCTCAACAGCCTGCCACCACGACATAATAATTGAGTATTTCTACACAATCAATTATTATTTCTATATGCAATAAAGTCGCTACATCCAATGTCAAAACAAGTCTTTGACATTCTTCTTCGGGTCTTCCTCTATCTTTCCGTGTTTGCGTTCATAGTTGCTGATTGCTTTTTCAAAAGCGGCTTCAACAACATCTTTTATCTGCAACCCCTCACGAGTGGCGATGATGCGTATCTTTTTCAGAACCTCTGAGTTTACAATGGTACAGAAACGCTCTTCTTGCCTTTCTTTTTCAAGCTGTTTTTGTTTGGCTCTTGCCGACAAGGGCTTGGTCTTCTTTTCTTTTGAAACTGTTGTTTTGGTCTCAGTCTCGGGTTCGTTGGGAGTACTGCCAGTTACAGTCAATCCTGTAAACAAGGCATCTAAACTTTTGTTGTCCATAGTTATCCCTCCTGTATTTTCTTCAAGAATTCCTCGGAGAAAAGGAGGTAGTCCTTGGCTCCGTTGCAGTTCTTGTCGTAATCCCAAATGCTTTGGCTTTCCAATGGAGCTTCCGCAAGACGGATATTCTTACGAATCCTGCTATTGAAAACAAGGTCTCCGACTGCATCTCTAAGTTTTTCCTCGATACCCTTTGAGAGTTTGCTTCCTTCCCATCTTGTAATAAGGATGCCTGTGATGTGGGCTTGTGGATTTAGCTTCCTGCTGACCATGTTGATAAAGTCGTTAATCATGGTGAGTCCCTTGAAAGGCAAGACCTCAGAAACAAGAGGGATAATGATGTCCGTGGAGGCAGTGAAGGCATTGAGGGTTATCAAACCTAATGATGGGGGACAGTCGAGAAGCACGAAATCATATTTGTCCGAGACTCCGGCCTTTTCCATGACATCTGCAAGGATGCTCTCTCTGGCAATGGCTGTGGAAAGTTCCACATCTACCATAGCAAGGGTCAAGGATGCCGGTACAAGATGTAGGTTGTCGGTGATTTCAATGGCAGGCAAGGTTTCCACTTTACCCGTCAATGCCTCATAGATTGTGGCTCCTTCAAATGAAGCGGCCAAGGATGTGGTCAGGTTTGATTGCGCATCGAGGTCTACAAGCAATACACGAAAACCTTTCTTGGAAAGAATACTTCCAAGATTTGCTACAGTCGTTGTTTTGCCTACGCCTCCTTTGTGGTTGGCTACGGCGATAATTCTTGTGTTCATTTCTCAAATTGTTTTATTATGTCGTTTAATATTTTAAGCGTTACACCTTTAGATGTTAAGGATGTTGCCGTTGCTGAATATTTCCTTGCTTTTGCTCAATATTCTATTGCTTCGAACTCTTTTTCTCCACTTTTTCTATCAATACTTTGTGGGAGGCATACCATGTCAACAGTTGCTCTGTACTGACTTCCGTGAGCAAGGTGCGCCCTAAACACGAGGTTAAGGATTTCTTTCCGTCCTTGGTGTTGGGGAAACGGAGTACCGGAACACCATTTACTCGTGACAAAGGTATGTTGTTGTTCTTAGCTGCTCTTTCCGCATCAACACCATAAACTTCTATTGTATCAGTATCCTTTATCAGCAACGAGAGGATGGAGCTATCCTTGATATTTCTGCTGTTGATATGAACGTAGGCGAGCTTGGCTTCTGTCAGTTCATCCGAGGAATGCTTATCGTCCATCATCTGATAGGTGCTTTCTCCGACAGCTTCAATATGGAAAACTACAGGATGTTCTTTCACCATAGCGTCCAAATGGAGCAACTGGCCAATCCGTACATTTATTTTATCCTCCGCAACCACTTCCTTGCGAAAGGACGCTTCTTTGAGACCACCTGTTTCTTCCTTAGCTGTAAGAATGTAGCCATTATGAACCCTCTCCAATGTGAAGAATAGGGGATAGATGTTGTTTGGTGATGCCATATTGTATTGGGTTACTCATTGTTCAACTTGGGGTCTTCTGGCTCTGAGACGGTGACAAGATTGATGTCATAGTTTCCGCAGATGGATTGGTAATCAAAGGCAAGCGCACGCTCTTGGTCAAAGACAAGCGAGGCATTTCCGGAGTCATTTGCTTTTCTTGTCGGCTTTCCGTTTTCGTCAAGAATGTAGAATTTCAGAGGCGAATTGGTCTTGCCGTAATAGTCGGGGGTGGAGACCAAATAAGAAAGCAATGATTCGTCGGGGATGAGTATCTTTCCTTCTCTTCTTGCCTGTATATTCGCCTTTGCAATGCAAATCTTCTCTCGGATAAACAGAATGTATCTGTCTGTTTCGAAATCAACAACCTTTCTCTGCTTGCCTTTTGCCGTCACTTTCAACGTATTCATAAGGCAGACTTTATAATCTTGTCCTTCCTTGATGTCGCCAAGTTGTCTTGCCTTGGAGAACATTGACCAGAATACCGCTATCTCGTCCGTGCTGTTGCAAAGTGAATGTTGGTATTTAAGCCCTTCTATACAAATGTCATGCACGTCCTTTTCGGTGAAAGGCAGTTCATCTGCAATGGGGTGAAGGCAATAGTAGGTTGCAAGCATCATTGCCCAGTTGTTGATGAAACGTTCTCCGATGGAGCTATAGTCCACCTCGCTCTTTATCTCATCCAAGGCTCTTTTCCATGCATTGAACCACCCTGCGTTGAAGTTGTCCCGATAGCGCATCAAACCTACAGTGATGTTTGTGGGATGCATATTTCTGAGCTTCATAAAACTCTGATACTTGTCGGTCTCTTCTTTGGTGCGCTCACTCTTTTGTGACTCCAAGAATATCACTCTTGAAAAGAGCGCAATGTCAGCTGTGGGCATTTCCTGTCCTGTAAGAACGACACCGCAGTCCACATTGGTAGACTCTCTTCGCTCGCCGTCAGCAGAACGCTTGGAACGTCCGGCATTGTCATAAATACCCTTCAGAAAGTCTATATGCTTCTTACTTAATGAGTTCTTGTATTCGTCAAAATGAACAAGCATATTGCTGACTTCCGCACATTTATCTCCCATTGCATAGTAAGTGGTGCTGTCCAAATTGCTGACCTCTGGAGTTCTTTGGAACAGGTTGATGAGAGACAACGCAAATTCGGTCTTGCCTGTACCTTTCTTGCCATATATGTTCAATATCGGGAACGAGCGTGTCGTGTCGGTGATGATGTCACGGAACAACG
>CAVAHD010000092.1:0-4482 GCA_963588475.1 Oscillospiraceae bacterium
GCCCCCCGCGCCCCCTCCCCTTTTTAAAAAAAACTAAGGGAGGGGGGCGGGTTTTAAAAAAAGGGGAGGGGCGATAAGGAGGGGAAAAGCCCCCCCCCCTTTTTCCCCGCTTGACGCACTCGCCACGGCTGACCCGAAAAAAAAGACAAGCCCGCGCGCAGCGCGACCGCTTAACTTCCCTCTCCAGCTTGACGCACTCGCCACGGCTGACCCGAAAAAAAGACAAGCCCGCGCGCAGCGCGACCGCTTAACTTCCCTCTCCAGCTTGACGCACTCGCCACGGCTGACCCGAAAAAAGACAAGCCCGCGCGCAGCGCGACCGCTTAACTTCCCTCTCTAACTTTAGTAATTTAAATTTTCTGCTATGGCACGATTTAACCCCTCTATTTTAGGCGAAGCCACGGGAAACGCGGGGCGCGCTAATTTTTATAGGTGGCGCGGAAAAACTTATGTCCGCGGACGAATGGGCGAACGCGGTAACGATAATGCGACTGAGGCGCAAATCGTTGTCCAACGGAAATTCGCGCTTTTAAGTTCTTTTCTTCGTCCTTTCTCTGCCCTTTTTAAGGTGGGCTTTAAAAAAGTACCTGAAGGGAAAACGGCTAATAATGTGGCGTTTTCTTCTAATTATGATAATATAATCTCAACCTCTGACGGCTATAGTTTGGATTACTCAAATATGGCTTTTTCTGATGGGCTGGAAGAGTTTAGAGTTAGCGCCACTTTTAGCAGTACCGCATTAGATTTTGAATGGAGCGAAGTAACGGATGATAGCCCATTTTATAAAACGGGAAGAATTTACGTTGCTGTGTATAATTCTAATAACGGGAAGACTACTACAACATCTGTTGATGTTACAGCCCTGGAGGCTAGTATAAGTTTAACGGATATTATCGCAGACCCCAACCCCCTCCCCATGTATGCGTATTTTTTTGCGGAGAATAAGGGAACGGTTTCTTTTACTCAAGTAGTGAAAAGCGCTTAACCCTCCTTTTAACACCCTTTAAAAGGACGGCCGTAGTATTTTCATTCTCATTTTTCCCATTCTTATTTTTTGTATAAGGGAGGGATGTTTTTTCCCCCTTATTGCATTAATGAAAATGGGAAAAGTGGGAATGAAAATCTTTTTTTTCTTGCTGAGTAAACAAATGTTTACTAACTTAGCCGCTGTTCTTAAACTCCAAACATGAATACGTTTTCATTCTTCCGACGGCCAGTAACGAACCCCGTTCCCTGTCGCGACATCACATTAAAAGAGTTGTTTTTTTATCTTGTTAGCAGTTATGCGGATGAAACAACAACGAGCATTGCAGAATGCCCAGACGCGGAGCAGCGCAGAATTTTAAAAAGGAGAACACTAGATTATATAACTCCCGCGTGTCGCTGTGAGCGAAGAACAACGCACGGGGTTTTATCTGTTTCGGGTTTAATGGTGTTGGATTTTGACCATATCGAAGCCCCCCTTTCTCTTTATGCTCCTCTTATCCGCGCTTTTAACCCTTTGCTCCTCTTTGTTTCTCCAAGCGGGCACGGGTTAAAACTTATTAGACGCTGGACAAATGAGACGGGCGTTACAAATCATACGCAAGCGGAAAAGTGGGCGGAAGCTTATAAAAGAGAGTTTGAATTAGTTGCGCAATGGGTTGCGAACTCTCCCGAATTAAACGGGCTTGAATTAGATAAAAGTGGCTCGGATTTAGTGCGTGCGTGTTATGTTCCGCGTTGTTTTTATCCTTGGGTTTCTCCATCTGTTTTTAAGTAGACCTTTCCCCCCTTATGCTCTCACGCTTTGAAATACTCGAACTTTTAGCGGATAATATAAATAAACGCTGTGTTCGCATTGCTGATACTTATCATGATTGGCTAATTTGCGGTTATGTTTGTGCTTCTTTTGGGGAGCGCGGGCGCCTCTCTTTTCATGCGATTTCAGCAACTTGCCCCGCTAAATACAACGAACGCGACACAAATTACCAATTTGACGCATGTTTAAAACATTCCGCGCATGATGAAAATTTTGCGCCTCTTCTTACTTTGTGCGGGCGTTATGGTTTAATGTTACGAGACCTATTAACGGAACTGCACAACACACCCAAAAGTAAAACAATAAGTAAGGGGCAATTAAAAGAGAGAGAGAGGATAAATTATAAATTAGGAGGTGGCGGAGTTGATTTAATACTCCCTTTTTTGGACGGGCTGCCCCCAGCTTGCCAACTTGCGGGCTTTCTTTCTTATTTAACGGGTGTCTGTTCCCTCTTTGCTTACCCCGTTTTTGAGTATGATAGCCGTAGCCAATACTTAAATACTTATTATTGTTGTTGCGCTCCTGCTGGTAGTGGAAAGTCTGTTATATCTGATGTGCGCGCTCTCTTTTCGAACGTTCAAAAATCATTGATGGATAAGACGGAAAACTTACAACGCGCATATGAAGAACGGAGGAGAGAAACCCCCGCCGCGGACCGCGAACTATTAACCCCCCCCCCTCAATTCTCCCTCTTTTTGCCCGCTAATTCTTCGGCTGCTGCATTGTTGAAAACCTTAGCGGACAACGAGGGAAACGGGCTAATGTGGGAGGCTGAACTGGATACAATAACGAGAAGCTTTAAATCTGATTATGGTAATTTCAGTGATGCGATGCGTACTAATTTCCACGCTGAAACGATAAGTTACTCACGAAAGCACAACCGGGAATTTGTAGAAATAAATAACCCTCATTTCGGTATTGTTGTAAGTGGCACACCGCAGCAAATCCCCCGCTTTTTTGGTAGTGCTGAAAATGGGCTTTTCTCTCGTTACGTTTTCTCTACTCTGCCCGAAGTGGATGAATGGTTAAATAAATTCCATAGTAGCCGCGTTTCTGCGCAAGTCAATGAAATAAAAGATACTATATATCAAATTTTCTTATTTGCGCGGTCTCATAGGTATAAAGTTATTTTTCCCGAAGAAATAGAGAGACGGCACCAAAATTATTTTTCTTCTCTTCAGTCTGATTACCGCTTAATAATGGGAGAGGAAGCATTCCCAATGGTTAGGCGCTTGGGGCTTATTTCTCTGAGATGGGCGGCCGCTTTGTCCATTTTGGATACTATGTTAATGGGGCGCGCGGAGCAAACAGAAATAAAATGCACCGCAAATATATTTACCTTTTGTCTCCAGCTAACGGAGATGGCGGCGGAAGCTGGAGCGCAAGTAATACGTTATTTGCCTTTATCTCAATCAATGAGCACCAAGGAGGCGGAAAGGGAGAGAGTTTTAGCCTCTTTGCCCTCTGAATTTGATATATCAGCGCTCCCCACCTCTGTCCCCCAAACTACCCGTTACAGATGGTTAGCGAATTGGACAAGACAAAACAAGTTAATAAAAGATGGGGATAAATGGCGGAAAATATAAGAGGGGGGGAGAAAAGAGAATAAAACACACTCCCCCCCCCTTTGTCCTTAAACACAAAGGCAAATTTAAATCTTTTGTTTTCATTATGAACTTGAAATCTGTACCACCACTAAATAACATGGATGGGCTAAATTCCCGCTTGCGGTTTGCCGAGATATGCAGACGCGCCGGAATTTGCCCCTCCCGCTTGTCCCAATGCCGTAGAAACTTGCAAGGAAAACAAATATCAGAGGGAGAATTAAAAGCATTAGCGGGACAAATGCGGAAACTAGCAGAGGAGTTAAACGAAGCGGCTAAAAAAGTGGAGGGGGGGGAGAGTTAACCCCCCTCTTTTTCCCGATTGAGTAAAGGGGGAAAGGGACGGGGGCGCGATATGCGGAGCGGAGGAGAGGGGGGGAAAAAGTCCGAGCGGGGGGGGCGGAGCGCAGCGCAGCCCCTTCCGCTCGGGCTTTTTCCCCCCCGTGGCGCGGCTGAGGGGGAAAAACGGAGCGCAGCGGAGTTTTTTCCCCCTTGAGGGCGGGGGGGGGCGCTGGGTGTGGTCGGAGCGCAGCGGAGACCACACCCAGCGGGAGAGGGCGGGGGGGGGCTGCGGGGTGTCCGTGGAGCGTAGCGGAGCTTGATGGCGGAGCGTAGCGGAGACATGAAGCGGAGCGCAGCGGAACGGACACCCCGCAGAGGTGGGAGCGGGGCGGGGGTCGGAGCGTAGCGGAGCTTGATGGCGGAGCGCAGCGGAGACATGAAGCGGAGCGCAGCGGAACGGACACCCCGCAGAGGTGGGAGCGGGGCGGGGGTCGGAGCGTAGCGGAGCTTGATGGCGGAGCGCAGCGGAGACATGAAGCGGAGCGCAGCGGAACGGACACCCCGCAGAGGTGGGAGCGGGGCGGGGGTCGGAGCGTAGCGGAGCTTGATGGCGGAGCGCAGCGGAGACATGAAGCGGAGCGCAGCGGAGTGCCCCCGCTCCGCTCCCACCGCGGGCGGAGCGGAGCGGAGGAGAGAGGGCCGTCCGACCGCGCGCGCGCAGCGCAGTGCGGGCGGGTGGACCTCTCTCCGTAGCGCAGCGGAGAACGCCCCCCCCCCGCACTCGCGGGCGGAGCG
>CAVAHD010000093.1:0-4256 GCA_963588475.1 Oscillospiraceae bacterium
GGAGCCGCAGAGTCTTCGTGACGAGTTGTGCAAATGGTTGAAGAAAACAATGGAAATGTATTATGATAGAAAAGATAGACCAACTGACAGACTCCTTGAGGGATGAACTGATAGACGTATGGGAAAAGGCCGTAAGAAGTTCCCATCACTTCTTGTCTAAAGAAGACTTGGACTATTACCGCCCTCGCATAAGAGACATCAATTTCGATGCGGTTGAATTGTATGTTGTCAGAAATCCCAATGCCCTAGCATTTATGGGACTGAGCGAGGATATGGTTGAGATACTCTTCGTGCTCCCGTCAGAGCAAGGCAAGGGATATGGCTCTGCCTTGCTCAACTATGCCTTTGAGGAGAAGCACATCCGCAAGATAGATGTAAACGAACAGAACACGGAGGCATACCAATTCTATGTCAACCGCGGCTATCATGCAGTATCGAAGGATGAAGTGGATGCCGAAGGCAAGCCATATCCCATTATTCACTTGGAAAGATAAAGAGATAATATGATGAAGCAAAAACCAATAAAGCTCCGCATGGATGCCGCCACCTATTTTTATGTAGGGTAGGCTTGATGTCATAGTTCGAACCCTTACGGCTCTTGGTCAGCTATGTCCGGCATCTTGTAAGAGCCTCCACAAGTGTCTTTCTGTTTCCAAGTGGAAAAATCCGCTCAAGGTGTTCTTGTAAGCCCGTTCAAAGGTGTGGCATTAATCATGTAGGTCTAGCTGAGGCTTTTGGCCGTCACCGGTTCACTGTCCATCCGCTCTGTTTTTAAAAAAAGGGCGCAGGGGCTCAAATTATTTTAGCTCATCAAGCCAAGCCTTACCTTTTTTTGTACAAAGCCATAAATAAAAAGCGGCAGCCATTAGTCCAAAGCCACCCAATACAATAATAAACTGCTCCATATCATTTCGTATTTAATATTTTATAACCGACACAGGCAAAGAATGTCGTTGTGAAAGCACCAACCACAAGCAACAATATCGCTGAATTTATATCACTGGAATGGGTAATCAAACTCACTCCACTAGCCAACACCGTTGCTCCAAATGTCATTTTAGCTAGTTCATAGAAAAACTTGCCCAATTCCTCGCGACTGGTTCTTGCTCGTTCTTTATCATCCCTTAATGTCATACGTTTTTATTTTAACTGCAAAAGTACGTATTTCTCCCGATACCACCAAGAAAAGAGGCAGGAAACTGATACCACCAAAGGAAAGAGCTATATATATTCACTTTTCTCTCTAAAATTTAGGATATTCCGTAGAAGATGCATACCTTTGCACAATGCAATAGAGTATCACTCGAAATATCTGCAGAAACAAATTAATGACTATTGAAACAAAATGACACACAAACGACTTTATTCAACCCCTACCTTAAAATGCATCGTAATTGATACACAGGGAGGGATGCTTTCTGGCTCCGAAATTAAAGCCAGTGAATCTATAGAACGAGGAAAACTGGTAGACTTTGACTTTGATGACCCTCTGTCAACTAATAAATACGAATAATCAGATGAAGATAAAGGAACTTCTAAAAACAGGAGTAATGGTCGTAGCCGCCTTCCTTGCAGCCGCATGCTCGTCGGTCGACGATGCGACAAATGACAACGGCAACCATACAGATAACAGCATTCGCACGCGTACTGTGACACTCACCGCTACGCTCGGCGCAGACACGCGCACAGGCATGATGAATGACGGCGACGGCTACGTGTCGTTCTACTGGCATAAAGGTGACGCTATCGGCATTCAGACAAAGGACGAGAGGGGCCACTACAGTGTAGCGAAGTTTACAACCGACTGTGAAACGGGCAGTACAACCGCCACCTTCACGGGGGAAGTAGAGTGGGGCTGGGAGTTGCAAACGTACGCAGTCTATCCTTGTCCAGAAGTAGGTTTAACGTTTTCGGAAAACTCCGCGAAAATAACCACGAGGTCTGAGTATGAATACATGAACGTTGACGAAGGAGCGCCGGACACTATCATATTCCCCGAAACCGATGGCGATACGACTACCTATCCCACACACAGCACCAGCATGCCCATGCTGGGAACTATCTCGGGCGACAACATCACGTTCAAGCACCTTGGCGGTCTCGCGGTGATACGCATTGACAATATGCCCTACGCGGACGGCCAACTCAGCATTGAAGCAGATGAGCATCTTAACGGTGAATACACCGTGAGCGACCTCTCCGCCAACGAGGCGCAAATCACAACGTCTAACGAAAGCGGTGGCATTGCTTCTGTACAGTTCTACATCAAAGATGCCAAGGTAGGCAGCCCCGCCGTGTTCTTCCTCCCCTTGGCTACGGGCACTTACAATAATTTGGAGTTGACTTTCGCCTACGGCGGACCAAATGGAATAAACTACAAGATTCCTTACGGTTCGCTCACCATCGGGCGCGGTGAAATCCATGCCATCTCACTCACCACTAATTCAAAGGGAGTTCTGCGCAATGTCCGTTCGCTCGGCAATAATGTATACTTGGTAAACAACCGGCGTTTCATTGACCTCGGTCTCGAAAGCGGTCTGCTATGGGCTGAGGTAAATGTCGGCTCCACGTCGCCCTACTTTCCCGGAGACTACTACGCTTGGGGCGAAACCGAACCCAAAGAAAGCTATACGAATGACAATGCCACATGGGGAAGCACCGCATATTCGCAAACTACGCTGCTCGCCGAACATGACGCCGCCACAGAAAACTGGGGGGCGGGCATCCGCATTCCGACACAGGAGGACTTCAATGAATTGTTCAAAAGCAGTAATGTGTCAAGAGAATGGAAGTACATATATATAGAGCAAGCAAGTCCCAGAAACAGATACTACGCACGCTTCTACAACAAGAGCAATTCTGACAACCAATACATCATCTTGCCAGCAAGCGGTGTCATGAATGGAAGTACGTTGTCTGCTGGTCCTAGTGCTTATTATCCCGAAGCCGACTACTGGACGAGCACAACAGATAACTCAACCATCAATGATAAACGCGCTGCCATTTATATGAACTGTATGCAGACGGGGACGAATTACGGAAGCAGATACGAAATCACCAGCACCCCCATCTACTACGGCTACAACATCCGTGCAGTAGCAGACAAATAAACCCGCAGCTCCAGCTCTTTTTCTATTTCAGATCATTAATAGAAGTTTCGGATTTAGCTCGAGAACAGGCTAAATCCGAAACTTCTATCATTAATCCCCTTTCCCCTACAACTATCGGCTCAACGTAAACCGATTATACACGAGCAAAAGCATTTTTAACCATTTAGAGCAAAAAATACGTAGATATTGACGAACTCCTCCACGATAGGATTCTCTGGCATGCCCACGAGCAAATCGCCGACTATTGCTCCGTCCGCCTCAAAAGAAATAGTAGGGATAGAGATTTGATATTTATGTGCCAAGACATAAAGACTCTTGATGATGAGAATATCGCTCCAATGGTACCGCTGTAGCGGTTGACTGGTACCATGCGGAGCGGTGCTGTGGTACCGTCTGGCATGGCAAGCCTTTCGTCTTGACCGAAGTAAGGAACTGGGCGTAGGCATTGACTGCCTCCTCGCTCGTCTTGTACGATGCGTTGCCGTTGGTATTTGTGATGCAAACAAATGAAAGCAAAGTAAAGAAAGTACGGTCTGATAGTATTATTTAACTTGCAGTATGATAGTTTATGCGGTTTTCGTAGTACCTTTGTTGCCGATATAGATTTACTCAACCCACGAAACGACAAAAACAATGGCAAAAGTATGTTACATATACAACACGCTCCATGCCGACGGAAGGCAATAAGAAGAATAACAGTCATCTCAAAGGGGTAGAAGGAACACGACATAAAATACACAAGGAACACCAACTACTGCATCGATGGAGAATAACCAAATAGAAATATACCATTCGGCAGACGGCAACATCGAACTGAACGTGAAACTGGAGAACGATACCGTCTGGCTCACGCAGAGCCAGATGGCAGAGTTGTTTGGCAAAGATCAGTCTGTCATTGCCAGACACATTGCCAATGCATTCAAAGAGGAAGAAGTGACAGAAGAAAGTAATATGCAAATTTTGCATAATACTCAGTACAAGTTCCGTCCTACCAGGATTTATAGCCTTGATGTCATCATCTCGGTTGGCTATCGTGTAAAGAGCAAACAGGGTGTTGCTTTCAGGCGTTGGGCAAACAATGTCCTCAAACAATACCTTATCAAGGGCTACGCCATCAACCAAAAACGGCTCGACCACTACGATGAC
>CAVAHD010000094.1:0-4166 GCA_963588475.1 Oscillospiraceae bacterium
GCTATGTAGTTGTTGGGCTTTCAGCCCGTCGTTAGCACAATTCAAATTAAAAATTACTCAAGTTATTTTTTACATATTACTTTATCAGTATTATATCTATACTGAACAAATTACTTCAGTATCTTCACAGTAGAGTACTTCTCTATCTTCACAGACTTGCCCTTGATGTTTGGCTTCTCCCACTCGCCGTCTATTACGAGGATAGTAGCCTTCTTTCCCTTTGGTACTGCATCAACAGCAGCCTGCAGCGTGAGGTAGTTACCGCGTCCCTTGGCCGATACTACGTAGTCGTAGTGGCGTACGTATGGCTTGAGCTCTGGACAAACCTCTGCCATTGCATCAACGAGTACTGAAGCCACCTCGTGGGCACCTTTCTCGTTGTAGTGGGTATTGTCCTGACGGCCCTTCTTAATGCCGTACTCGCCTGGCTTGAGCCACATGTGCAAACTACGGCTGCCCTCGATGCCCAGTCCCTGCTCGAGGTCGTGGGTTATCTTTGTAGCGTCCACGAAAGGCACTCGCATCTGCTGGGCCACAAAGCGTGGGGTAACCACGTACGCGCCGTGAGTGTCGATGAGGGTGTCGCTGTTCACCTTGTCCTCAGCCCATGAAGTATTGCGTAGAGACTCGTCGTCAACGCTTGGTCCGGCGGTGGGCTGACGATAGAAGCAACGGCGCACTACGGCATTCATGATAATCGGCGTAGCACCCTTCTCCTGTGCACCGCGTGCAAACATACGGAGGTTGTCGTCGAAGGTCAGACCCGGGTCTGTGTGTCGCTTGTCGCCAATGTAACCCTTCTCGTCGTTGTGTCCGAACTGGATGACAAGATAGTCGCCCGGCTTCATCGCGTCGTAGACTTTCTTCCATCGTCCTTCCAGCACGAAACTTCTTGACGAACGGCCGTTCACGGCATGGTTGTCTACTGTTACGTTCTCCGTAAAGAAACCCTGCAGTACCATGCCCCAGCCGCGCTCGGGATTCTTCATGTAGGCACCCTTGTTTGCCATCGTGGAGTCACCAATCATGAAGATGGTGAAATGGCGGTTGCTGGATGTCAGCAAGCATACTGCCGCCACAAGGACGAGCAGCGCTGTGAAATGTTTTCTCATAAAATAGTTTAAGGTTGTAGTGTATTAGTTCTTCAACGTCTCAAGCAGTTCTGCCGTAGTGACGAGTTTCTGCTCTCCCGTTACCATGTTCTTGAGCGTCACCTTGCCTTCCTTCATCTCGTTCTCGCCTGCAAGGGCAACGTATGGGATGTTGAGGGCGTTGGCGTAACTCATCTGCTTCTTCATCTTTGCTGCGTCGGCGTAAACCTCCGTGCGGATGCCCTGCTTGCGTGCTGCCGCCGCTATTGGCAGACAGTATGCAGTCTCTGCCTCACCGAAGTTGATGAAGAGCAACTGCGTGCCGTTGACGGCTTCCTTCGGATAGAGGTCAAGTTGACCGAGCACATCGTAGATACGGTCGGCACCGAAGGAGATTCCCACACCAGACAGGCCAGGCATTCCGAAGATACCCGTAAGGTTGTCGTAGCGTCCGCCGCCGGTGATGGAACCAATCTGCACGTCGAGTGCCTTCACTTCGAAGATGGCACCGGTGTAGTAGTTCAGACCACGTGCCAACGTGAGGTCGAGCTGCAGTTCTGCTCCGCCCCATCCCTCGCATGTAGGAATTGCGGTATCGAGTGCGCCAAGGGTCTGGAGTATGAAGCGTATCTCCTCCACGCCCTTCATGCCCACCTCGGAGTCCTTGAGCACCTCGGCGATGGTGTCGAGCTTCTGCGCGTTGGAGCCTTCGAGCTTGATGATAGGCTGCAGCTTTTCGATAGCCTCTTCGGAGATGCCGTCCTGTCGCAGTTCGTCGTTGACTGCTTCAAGACCTATCTTGTCGAGCTTGTCGATGGCAACGGTAATGTCGACAATCTTCTCTGCCTCACCGATTACCTCGGCAATGCCGGAGAGAATCTTGCGGTTGTTAATCTTAATCTGTACGCGCACGCCAAGACGTGAGAAGATGGTGTCTGTAATCTGCATGAGGTCCACCTCGTTGAGCAGAGAGTCTGAACCCACCACGTCGACATCGCACTGGTAGAACTCACGGTAGCGTCCCTTCTGCGGACGGTCGGCACGCCATACAGGCTGTATCTGGTAGCGTTTGAACGGGAGCTGCAGCTCCTCTCTGTGCTGCACGACGTAGCGTGCGAAGGGAACGGTAAGGTCGTAACGCAGACCCTTCTCGCAGAACTTGGCAGCCAGCTTGAGTGTAGAGGTGTTTGCTACCTCGTCTGCCGTCATTCCGTGGAGGAAGTCACCGGAGTTAAGCACCTTGAAGAGCAGTTTGTCGCCCTCTTCTCCGTACTTGCCCATAAGGGTGGAGAGGTTCTCCATGGACGGCGTTTCTATCTGTCGGAAGCCGTAGAGCTCGAAGACGCTGCGTACGGTGGAGAATATATAGTTGCGCTTGGCCATCTCAACGGGTGAGAAGTCGCGCGTACCTTTTGGTATTGAAGGTTTCTGAGCCATTTGTATTCTTAAGTGAGTATTATCCGCGTACGATGGTCTGCTCGCGGTCTGGTCCGATAGAGATAATCTTGATAGGAGTCTCCAGCTGTGCCTCGAGGAAGCTGATGTAGTCCTTGAACTCCTGTGGGAACTGGTTCTCTGATGTCAGCTTGGTCATGTCCGTCTGCCAGCCCTTCAGCTCCTGGTATACTGGTTCGATGCCCTTCTCGATGTCGTAAGGGAAGTCAGGAGTCTCCACACCGTTCACCTTGTATGCTACGCAAGCCTTGATGGTTGGGAAGGTGTCGAGCACGTCGCTCTTCATCATGATAAGCTGCGTCACGCCGTTCACCATGATAGAATAACGGAGTGCCACGAGGTCTATCCAACCGCAACGGCGTTCGCGACCCGTCACGGCACCGTACTCATGACCGATGTCGCGCATCTTCTTGCCTGTCTCGTCGAACAGTTCTGTGGGGAATGGACCTGCTCCTACGCGTGTGCAGTATGCCTTCATGATGCCGTACACCTCGCCAATCTTGTTAGGACCGAGACCGAGACCTGTGCAGGCTCCTGCGCAGATGGTGTTGGAAGAGGTGACGAATGGGTATGAACCGAAGTCCACGTCCAGCATAGTGCCCTGTGCACCTTCGCAGAGTACGCTCTTGCCACTCTTAAGTATCTTGTTTATCTCGTGTTCAGAGTCAACGATTTGGAACTGCTTGAGGTACTCGATACCTTCGAGCCAAGTCTTCTCCACCTCGGTGATGTCGTAGTCGGTGTAGTTCATGGCGCGCAGCTGCTCTTCGTGACGTGCCTTGTGGGCAGCGTACTTCTCCTCAAAGTTCTCGAGGATGTCGCCAACGCGGAGACCAGTACGGGCTATCTTGTCGGAGTATGTAGGACCGATACCCTTACCGGTAGTACCTACCTTGTTCTTACCCTTGGAAGCCTCAATAGCAGCATCGAGGATGCGGTGTGTAGGCATGATGAGGTGCGCCTTCTTGGAGATGTGTAGTCGTGACTTGAGGTCGTGGCCGCTCTTCTCGAGGTCCTTAGCCTCAGCCATGAAGAGGTCTGGTGCCAGCACCACGCCGTTGCCGATGATGTTTACTTTTCCACCCTGGAAGATGCCGGATGGGATGGAACGGAGCACGTATTTCTCACCGTTGAACTCTAGCGTATGACCAGCGTTTGGACCGCCTTGGAAGCGGGCGATAACATCGTACTTTGGTGTGAGCACGTCAACAACCTTACCCTTTCCTTCATCGCCCCACTGCAAACCGAGGAGCACGTCTACTTTTCCTGTCATAATAAGTATGTATATTGTTTATGTTTGTAATTTTCGTCTGTACGGTAGGTTTGGCATTACCTTTCAAACCCGTGCAAAATTAGCAAAAATATTCAACACCTCCAAATTTTTATTGCGTTATACTACGAAACCCACACTTTTTGCATTAAACACCGCTGTATGACAATGGGCTATCCATGCATCAAAAATGGGCTGAAGGCCCTATACTACATAGCCCTGGGCAACGCCCTGGGTACATCGGACCATCTACAGCCGCCCTGTAAGGGCAAAAGTATATAGCATTGCGCGTGAGGGTTTATGTACTTTTGCCCTTACAGGGCGCGTAGACACATACAAACAAAAACCCA
>CAVAHD010000095.1:0-4153 GCA_963588475.1 Oscillospiraceae bacterium
TTTCTTGGTTTTCCGATGCTTGCAAATTTGACTCTTAAAAAGACATAAAAGACGGATGTTTGTTTCTGTTTTGTTTCTCGTTTTAGGGTCGTTTTTCTTATCTTTACAACGCCTTTCCGAACAAAGGGAAGGGAGTTCGAAAGGCGATATTGGCAAATGGAAGGAAAAACGGATGCCGAGTTTTCAAGGAAGGGAACGGTGCAATCCGAGGAGCAGAATACACAATAACAAATAGACATCATACATCATGGCAAGACCCAAGAAACAAGTAAAACTGAAAGAACCGATAAAGATTCGGTTGAAGTCGCTCGCAGACGGCAACAAGAGCATCTATCTTGACATCTATTACAAAGGTGTCAGGAAGTACGAGTATCTCAAACTCTACCTCGTGCCCGAAGTCAACCCCGTCTGCAAGGAACAGAACAAGCAGACTATGGCGGTGGCGGAACGTATCAAGGCAGAACGCATCAAGGCTCTGCACGGTCACGGCATACAGGATTGGGACAACGTGAAGCAAGGTTCGATGCTCCTACTCTCATGGATTAGGAAGTACTGCGAGGGCGGTGTGGGCATCAAGCAGTCCACCCTTCATTGCCGTGTGGAAATGCTGCATACCGTGGAGAAGTACTTGGAGGAGACAGGCAAAGGCTTCATTTCCCTTGAAGAGGTCAATGCCGACTTTTGCCGTGGCTATGTGAAGTTTCTGCGCACCTTCCCCAACTCGCACATCAAGTATGGCGAGCCACGCCCCATCAGCGAGAATACGGCAAGCCGATACCTCGGCATGTTCTCCACCTCGCTCAACAATGCCGTGCGCCAAGGCATCATCCGCAACAACCCGATGAAGGAACTTGACGCAAGGGAACGCATCCAGCCCAAGGACGGCAAGAAGGAATATCTCACCATCGAGGAACTGCGCACGCTCATGGCTACCGACAGTTACCGCCCGGAGGTCAAGCAGGCTTTTCTTTTCGCTTGCTTCACTGGTCTCCGCCTCAGTGACATGTACCGACTGGCACCCAAGCACATCTTCCAGAGTGCGGACGGCAAGGGCGAATACATCGACATGGAAATGCAGAAGACCGAAAAGCCTGTTGTAATCCCTCTCTCCGAGGAGGCGAAGCGGTGGTTGCCCGATGCAAAGGGCAAGGACATTCCCTTCTTCGACATCCCCACCACACAGACCGTCATCGGCAGGGCACTCCGCAAATGGGCTGAAACCGCAGGAATAGACAAACACATCAGTTTCCACTGCTCACGCCATACCTTCGGCACGATGATGCTAACCCTTGGAGCCGACCTCTTCACCACCAGTAAGCTGATGGGACACGCCAACATCCAGACCACGGAAATCTACGCCAAGATAGTGGACAAGAAGAAGGAGGAAGCCATCAACCTCATTGACGGCATGTTCAAGTAAATTCATAGACACTCTTACCATTTACAGATATGACCATCACACTCAGACAAAAGCCGCTCGAAAACGACAATATGAGCCTGTATCTTGACATCTATGACGGTGGCAAGCGCAAGTTCGAGTTCCTGTCGCTCTACCTGTTGCCCGAGGTCGATGCCGAGACCAAGGCACGCAACGAAGTGACCTTGGAACGTGCGCACCAGATACGAGCCGAGCGCATCCTGCACCCCGAGACCATTCCCGAGATAGGACATCAGGCGGTTGTCCCGGAGATACCAGAGGACGATACTCCCGAAGTCATGGACTGGATAGCGACCTACATCGAGTGGATGGACGGCAGCACCGACTACTCCAAGTCAAACATCTTGCAGACCCAGTATCTGCAAAAGCGCATGGAGGAGTTTCTTGCCGTGAAGCGCAGACCGCACATCACGCTGAAACAGTTCGATAAAGACTGGTTCAAGGCATTCTTCCTGTGGCTGAAGAATGACTATGTGCCGCAGAAGTATGTGCGCAAGGATGCCAAGCCATTGTCTGACGGTTCGTTGCACAACATACAAAGCCGCATCGTGGCGGTGTTCAACAAGGCGGTGAAGGTAGGCAAGTTGGCGGCTAACCCTTTCTATCAGTTGGACAAGGCAGACTTCTTCTCCAAGCCCAAGACTCCCCACAAGGAGTTTCTCACGCCCGAAGAGCTCAAAGCATTCATGGCATCCGAGGAGAAAAGTCCCGGAGTTGCCGAGACACAGAGGGCGTTCGGCTTTGCCTGTCTCACGGGACTGCGCATCAGCGACATCAGGGCTTTGCGGTGGAGCGACATCCGGCAGAACGAGGACACGCAGACACTCGTCATCGTGCAGAAGAAGACCAAGGCAATGAATGCCGTCCCCATCTGTTCAACGGCAAAAACGTGGATGCCCGAGCGAGGAAAAGACGATGCGGTGTTCCATCTTCCTGCCAAAGCCAACATGGACGCAGCCCTCAAACGGATAGCCAAGAAGGTGGGCATCAGGAAGAACGTCTCCTTCCATACTGCCCGACATACTTTCGGCACATTGGTTCAGGCGGTGACGGGCAACATCGAGACCACCAAGAAACTGTTGGGGCACAAGTCGCTCAAATCAACCGCCATCTATGCCGATGTGCAGACCGAGGAAAAGGTCAAGGCTATCGACAACACCAAGCGTGCATTCCGCCCTCGCAAGCAACGTGAGGAGAACACGCTTATACCGAAGACCAAGCGGACGGCAGCCACCAACAGGCATCCTCGCAAAAGCATAGAGATGCAGACTGGCGAGTAAGCGGAACAACATATAGGGACGTAACCCATTCCAACCATTTTTACTATCCACTTTCGGACAGGGAGATTTCTCTGTCCAGGGGATTTGTACACTCAAAACGAACCATTCAGAATAAGTCAAACCATTAAATATCAAGTTTATGACAAAGATTACAGACAACGAGACCCTTCTTCTGAAGGTTGACTCACACGACCACCGCATCGAGGTTTTGGAGAACCTTGTCCGTGATGCCAAACAGGTGTTGACACTCGAGGAAGCCGCCCTCTTCATGGGTATTTCCAAGAGCAGCCTTTACAAGATGACCCACAGGCACGAACTGCCTTTCTTCCGTCCCAACGGCAAGCTCATCTACTTTGAGAAGGCGGAACTACTCAAATGGATGCGCCAGAACCGCACCCTTTCGGATGAGGAAACCCGACAGGCGGCAGCCACCCACTTGGACAAACTTTCAAAATGATATGGATATGAGAAAACAGGAACTTACCCAGCAGGAGTACAAGGACAAGTTGGCGGAGGTTGCCGCCCTTGCCGTACACTATGTCAAGACCGACCGGGGCTATTACAGTATGCGTGATGCCTTCAACGAACTTGCCGAGCAATCGGGAGCGGACAACGGCATCACTACCCAAGCCACCATCGGCAGACGCAAGAACCTCGCCCAGTCCGTCTGCATCCAGTGCATCCGCAGTCTGAGCAGGGAAGCCAACGCCTGGCTGCAAGACCAACTCTATGACATTGCCGAGGACATTCAGCCACGCAGGGGGATGCGCAGGTAATGCCGCATTCCTCTTGGCTATCCTTTTCCCTTTGTTCAAGGCTATAATTTTCAAAAGACAACAAACATGGATATACAAAAGACGCATTACTGCTTCATGCTGTCCGAGAGGCAGATGGAGTTTCTTCGCAGCAAGAAGTACAAGATTGACCGCATGGAGTGCTTCATGTCACTTGTAACGCTCGCTGAACGTGAAACGAAACTGGTGCCTGTCAGCAAGACCCAACAGGTGGAAATCATGGCTGGGCAATGTATGGCAGACAACACCCAACTTGCCCGGCTATGGGACAAAGACCGCAAGACCGTTCCCAAACTTCTGGAGGCGATGGAGGCTGAGGGCATTTCCTCTTCGCAGAAGGTGGGTGAAAACCGCATCCACACTCTCCGTTGCCTCATGGGTTGGAACATGGACGGCAGATTTGTGAAGAACCCTTTTGCCGACAGGCGCAACGCTGACGGCACGGCAATCGTCCGCATGGACATTCCGCCAGCAAAGGTTGTCACCATCGAGGCGGAGGACACCGCAAACAAGGATACGGACGATACCGTTTCGGACAATGCCAAATCCACCCCTGCCACTGGGGGCAAGGTTTCTTCTTTTGGCGGCTCATCTATCGCATCCCCATCGCTATCGAACGGCAATGCGGTTGATGCCAAATC
>CAVAHD010000096.1:0-4016 GCA_963588475.1 Oscillospiraceae bacterium
GCAGTATCTGGTACCTGCCCTGCAGGGACGTAGGGTGCTGGCCTATCCAGAGGTTACCGAACCAGTCCTGGAACTTGTCCTTCGTCAGGCAGTCATAGTAAGCGTGTAGCATACTCAAGAACAGACTCTTGCCGAAGCGGCGCGGACGGATGAAGAAAAGGTTGTAAGCCTCGTCCTCTAGCATCGGCAAGTACATTGTCTTGTCGACGTAATAGTTGTTCTGCTCGATTATCGAAACGAAATCCGAACGTCCGTATGGTATTCTCTTATAGTCCTCGTTCATAGTGCCTGCTCTGTCTAGTATTACTAATTTTCTGCAAATCTACAACTATTTTTCGTAACCACCAAATAAAACCTTGATGCAAGTCGTGTAAAATGGTAATGTAAAGTTTACACCTGCTCGCACACTACCATATCTGTTCCTTTGAATACCACTACAATCTTGTGCAGCTGGGTGGTCTTGACGGCAGACGTCACCACTTCGCTTTCAGCGTAGCGATTCACTTGTGCGATGGCATCCTCGCGCAGTTGCTGTACGCGGGCATCGGTGTCTTTCGACTTGGCGTACTTCAGTTCTACTATGTATGAATCTGTCATGTCGGGGTAGCTCTCCACCAGCGGACAGAGGAAGATGTCGGCGTATCCCTCCTGGTGTCTTCGTATCGCTTTTCGGGAGTTATAACGTCCTTGAGCAGTGTTTCCGTCTCTACGTACGTGTAAGTATTACCCTCTATCTTTCCGGAATAATAACACCATACCACCGCCAAGTTTCTCAGCTCTGACGAGGAGAGACTGGATAGTTTAGACAACGGATTACGCAGTATCTCCTCTGCTTTCTTTAGTTGTTCGGCATTGAATATATGTTCTTAAATTTCAGCCATAGTGTCGTTTTGCTTGTAAAAGTAGTGCAAAAATACAAGTTTTATTTCTGAGCGCAAAACTTTTTGGAGCAAAAATGCCCATACACTTGCAAGTGTATAAAAAGTTTGTTACTTTTGCAGACGGACTCAAATATAACCAACATAACAACAAAATGGCAACAAAAGTAAGAATCAAGACTACCGAAGGCGACATCCTCGTGCGCCTCTACGACGAGACACCGCAGCACCGCGACAACTTCATCAAACTGGCTCAGGAGGGTTTCTTCGACGGCACGCTGTTCCACCGCGTCATCAAGGACTTCATGATACAGGGCGGCGACCCCGACAGCAAGGGCGCGCCAGCCGGCAAGATGCTGGGCACGGGCGGCCCGGGCTATACCGTACCGGCAGAGTTCGTCTATCCGCAGTACTTCCATAAGCGTGGCGCGCTGAGTGCCGCACGCCAGGGAAACCAGGTGAACCCCGAGCGTGCCAGCAGCGGCAGCCAGTTCTACATCGTATGGGGCAAGACATACAAGCCGGCAGAGCTGAAGCAACTGGAGAAGCAGATGGCCATGCAGCAGGAGCAGACCGTGTTCAACGCCCTTGCCGCCCAGCACCGCGACGAGATTATGGACCTTCGTCGCAACCGCGACCGTGCCAGTCTGATGGCGCTACAGGAGAAGCTGGTGGCTGAGACGAAGGAAGCGTGCAAGGCAATGCCCAGTCCTGCCTTCACGCCAGAGCAGACCGAGGCCTACACAACAGTAGGCGGCACGCCGTTCCTCGACAACCAGTACACCGTATTCGGCGAGGTCGAGGAGGGACTCGACATCGTAGAGAAGATACAAAACTGCAAGACCGCCTCAGGAGACCGCCCCGTGGACGATGTCTCAATGACAGTAGAGGTGCTTTAAAAACTCATAACAAACAAAAACAGCCTTTGGATGCTCGTAGCGTCCAAGGGCTGTTTCTGTTTAGTCCCATTCTTCATGGTACAAGCCCCTTGACATCACGTAGAAGAGCCCAAGTTTCAATGGTTGTTGGCAACTGCCAACAACATGGACGGCAACTGCCAACAACATGGATGGCAACTGCCAACAACGTGGATGGCAACTGCCAACAACGTGGACGGCAACTGCCAACAATCGTCCGGAACAGCTTTCTTGCCTGATGTCTCAGAAGCTCCACCACGTGGCATCCAAGGTATTAGCACGTTGCAATCATCACAAACAACAACTTAATCCCTCTTATCCTTACTTCTTTTTTAAAAAAAACGAAGTATTTCACGGAGGAAGAGGTGCGCGACTTGCTCACACACTACACCATATCATGGAGGATATCAGTTATTGTCAGTCCGGTTATCTCAGAAATCAAAGTTGCTGGTATTCCTTTTTCAAGCATAGCCTTAGCCATCACAATCTTGCTTGCGGCTTCGCCTTCAGCTCTACCTTCTGCTCTACCTTCTGCTCTACCTTCTGCTCTACCTTCTGCTCTACCTTCTGCTCTACCTTCTGCTCTACCTTCTGCTCTACCTTCTGCTCTACCCTCTGCTCTACCTTCTGCTCTACCTTCTGCTCTGCCCTGGACTAAGCCTTCTGCTCTGCCCTGGACTAAGCCTTCTGCTCGTCCTTGGGCAATGCCTTCTGCCCGCCCTTGGGTTAAGCCATCGATTTTCGCTCCTTCAAGCACGGATATAGTGTCACGATACTTGCGAAGACCCTCGTCATACTTTAGACGATCCTCACGCGACAGGGATGCCACTTCGGCTATCTCTTCCAATTTCCTAAATACAGCGCTCTGGGCAGCCCAGGGCAGTCTTGTCAGTGTCTCCATATTATTCAGCAAATAAATCCATCTTTCAAAATCATTACTACACTCGTCAGCTTCCTTCTTGAACAGAGGCAGCTGCAGATACGTCATGCGTATCTTGTCCGAGAAAGTTGCCTTGGACTCCACGTCAGCCAACTGTACGTCTGTACGGAACTTCTTGTCAAGGTCTATCGGACAGAAATTGAGGAAAGCCACCAGATACACCGCACTAATATCGTAGTGCCACAAAGCCCCACGCTCACCCTGACGCACAATGGCCTCCGACACATAGTATATACTACGGTTCTTGAAGTACGGCTGCGACTTGTTCTGCATCTCCACGATTATCTTCTTGCCGCTGTCCGTCTCGCAGTAGATATCATATATCAGCGAGCGGTCATCGTCGTACAGGGCAGGCTGTTCCTTGTCCAGAAACGTCAGGTCCTCAATATGTTCTTTTCCCTTGAGCAACTGATTCAAGAAGTCCAGTATCAAAGGCTTTGACACTTCCTGCCCGAATATTCTCTTGAAACCGATGTCGGTAAACGGATTGATGTATTTTGACATATACTACTTCTTTTTATTGTGGGCAAAGTTACGAAGTTTTTTCCATTCCGCAAGTAGCCTCCCCGTTTTTTCAAGCTTTAAGTCCCTAAAAAAGGGGCTTGCGTAGAGTAAAACCGTTTCACGGATAGCCTCGTTTCGCTTCAACGCTCCGAATCAAGCGGACTTTCTCTGTCAATATATGGACGGACTACCATACAATATTCACTTGCTCTTGCTTTACTTCTTTCGGTACACCACAAGCATGACAATCTCAAAGACCGTTATGACGACACAACCTATCAAGCACCAATTGTCTTGCAGATGCTCGGGGGCTACGAGTCCCAATAAGAATTTGACTAACCCCGACAGGCAAAGCAGTAAGGTGAACGACACTTTTACAGCATCACTTACCCTAATGGAATTGACCGTATAGACAAGAGCCGCATTAAGCAACAGCATCGCCGAGGTAAGCAACAAGTTGAACGCACTATAGGCTGACAGCAGTAAACCTATCAAGAGGTTAGTTGCTAATATTAAGCCACAGATAGCCAGAATCTTCGTTTTCATACGCACAAAGGATTATAATGTGGGTATTGGTGGCGGACAGTCGGAATCGGCAATGGGCGCAAAGTCTTCAACAGAGGACAGCTCCTGCCATTGCGCCATCCCCTTTATCCAAACAAGTGTATCGCCGTTGATTTCCGCTCCGTTGTACTTCTGCACAATAGCTCTTGTTTGAAAAAGTGATGTGACGCAGAATTGGAGCCACCTCCATCGCATAAGATGCAAATGGCAGTG
>CAVAHD010000097.1:0-3833 GCA_963588475.1 Oscillospiraceae bacterium
AGAGGATTACTACTGCTTCATCGGTCGGTTGAGTCATGAGAAGGGTGCGAAGACGCTGATAGAGGCAGCCAACCAGTTGCCTTATAAGTTGGTGATTATCGGTGGCGGGCCGCTGATGGATGAGCTGAAAGCTATTGCTCATGACAACATCGAATTTGTGGGCTTCAAGCAATGGGATGAAATCAAAACGCTAGTAGGGAAGGCTCGCTTCTCTGTGATTCCGTCCGAGTGGTATGAGAATAATCCGCTATCAGTGATAGAGGCGCAATGTTTGGGTACTCCAGTGTTGGGTGCTAGAATCGGTGGTATCCCAGAACTAACGAATCACACTTTCAGCAGTGGCAATATCGCTGACCTGAAGACGAAGATAGAGGAGATGTGGAACGCTACGTTCGACTATAAGAAGATTGCATCGGAGAGTATGGCGAGATACGATGCTGAGAGTTACTATCGCCAAATCATTGAAATATATAAAAAATAAAATCAAAAATAATTATGGCAGAAAAGAAATTGAATGGTACAGTCATCGTGACTTACCGCTGCAACGCACGTTGCTCGATGTGTAACCGTTACAAGGCTCCTTCCAAACCAGAGGAGGAAATCTCTATAGAGACCATCAAGAAACTCCCTAAGATGTACTTTACGAACATCACGGGTGGCGAGCCTTTCATACGCACGGACCTGAAGGACATCGTGCGTGAGCTTTATAAGAAGAGTGACCGTATCGTCATCTCTACCAACGGATTCTTCACCGACCGTATCATCGAACTGGCGAAGGAGTTCCCGCAGATTGGCATACGCATATCCATTGAGGGTCTGGAGCAGACGAACAATGAGATTCGCGGTCTGAACAACGGCTTCAACCGTGGCTATACGACGCTGAAGAAGCTCTGTGAGATGGGGCTGAAGGATGTGGGCTTCGGCATGACGGTGCAGGACCGTAACGCGCCGGACCTGGTGCCGCTCTACGACCTGAGCAACAAGATGGGGATGGAGTTTGCCACGGCATCGCTGCACAACTCGTTCTACTTCGTGGAGGCGAAGAACATAATCCACGACCGTCCGATGGTGGCAAAGAACTTCGAGAACTTGGTGAACGAGCTGCTGAAGTCGAACTCGCCGAAGAAGTGGTTCCGTGCTTACTTCAACCACGGTCTGATCAACTACATATACGGTCAGCCGCGTCTGTTGCCGTGCGACATGAGTTTTGACACGTTCTTCATAGACCCTTACGGCGACGTGATGCCGTGCAACGGCACGAAGGACAAGGAGGTGATGGGTAACCTTAACCGCCAGAGTTGGGACGAGCTGTGGAGCAGTCCGGAGGCTGAAGCTGTGCGCAAGAAGGTGCGCCACTGCGACCGCAACTGCTGGATGATTGGCTCGGTGTCGCCGGCGATGCACAAGTACATCAAGGTGCCTGCGTTGTGGGTGGCCAAGCACAAGTTGAAGAGCCTGCTGGGCATGAAGTACTCGATGTACGAGAACCCTATCTGCTGCGAGTACCGTGACGGCAGGGTGACAAAGGAGCAGCTGGACAAGCTGTCGACATGCGACATGAATGCGGTAGTAAACAACGGTCTCTCGGCGGACTCTAAGGAGGCGCTGAAGGGCAAGCGCGGCGAGGACATCGTGAACGCGGACGTGGCTGGTCAAGGATATGAGGCTACGGTGAAGGAAACGGATAGGAACATCGAAATCAAGTAAATATCTTAGTGATAATCAGGGAATAATGAAGCCTACGTTTACCCCCCCCTCACAGATAATGATGCTACATTTGTGGATTCCAGAGAAAATTACTCATCTCTGGATGGACTCCGTGCGTATGCTGCCATCGGCATCGTACTGATGCACGTGCAGGCTAATTTAACTGTAAAACCGAGTGTGAATGTATTGACGGAGAAAGTGATACCGTGGTTCACCAACTTCACGTTGCTCTTCATGATAATCAGTGCATTTTCGATGTGTTGCGGTTATTATGAGCGAGTGAAGAGCGGAGCGATAACTCCTGCAAAGTTTTATGCCAAGCGGTATCACCGCACATGGCCATTTTTTGCTATGATGGTGTGCATCGCCTTTGCGATGGAGCCGTCGTGGAGCACGTTTTGCCAGAGTTTTGCGGACCTGACAATGTGCTTTAACCTTCTGCCAAATCCCGAGATAGAGGTGATCGGCGTGGGATGGTTTCTTGGAACAGTATTCACATTCTATATGCTTTTCCCGTTCTTCACCTTCATACTCGATTCGAAGAGGAGGGGCTGGATGGTGTTGGTACTGTCGCTGGTGTTCTGCTACATAGCAATTGCAGAATTTAATATTGGTGATGGATTCAACAGAAAGAACATAATCAACAGTGCACCATTCTTTATCTCTGGCGGCATGATTTACCTGTATCGCAATGGAATCAAGGCTTTCGTGGAGAGGCATTGGCTCATTGTGCTGGCGGCTTGCATTGTTCTGAACATCGTCAAGTTCGCCTTTCCGATAGAAGGCAGTTTTATCTTGCCTGACCTTGTGGTGTTCTCGGCTTGGCTCATCTATGCTATTGGGGCAAAAGACCTTGTACTGAACAACAGAGTAGTAAAATACCTAAGCGGCATCAGTATGGAGATATACCTCTGCCACATGATGTTCTTCCGAGTGACGAGTATGCTGCACTTGGAGAGGTTTGTTCATCAGCAGGACGTGCTATATGTGCTGACTTGCATAATGACACTAATAGGCGCGATTTGTTTCTCGCACATTGTAAAATACTATGTTTTTCCGTTGATGGGTAAAAGACTCTCATTTGCGAAGATTTGACGAAGTAAAACATGAAAAAACAGAGATTGGTAGAATTTGATATAGCTAAGGCTATTTGTATTATTTTGGTGGTGGTAGGGCATTATGTGCCAGACTATTCCCCGTCGTGGTATGTGGGGGTACATGACGTGATATATACGTTCCACATGCCGCTGTTTATGTTTGCAAGTGGGTATATCTATATGGCAACGAAGAGGGAAGTGCCTTATGGGCAGTTCCTATGGAAGAAGGTGAAGCGTCTGATGGTGCCTTATCTCTCGGTCTCCGCTATCGTCATTACCATCAAACTCTTGACAGCGGGACATGCATACGTGGAGAATCCTGTGACGGTGATGTCGTACGTTAGGATGTTCTACTTGCCTGAGGCAGGATATTTCCTGTGGTTTATCTGGGCTTTGTGGTGGATGTTTGTCATCGTGCCGCTGTTCAAGACGAAATACCTGCGATTGGGGCTCTTTGTCGTGGCGATAGCGTTGCACTACATTCCTGCATTCTTGCCTGAGGTATTCTGTCTGCGACAGTTCCAGTCGATGCTGGTGTTCTTCATGCTCGGCGTGGTGTGCTGCGACTGGAAAGAGGAGCTTGCTTTTATGAAGAGAGTGCCGACCTGGAGCGTGTTAGGTTGCTTCGTAGCCGCTGAAACTATGACGGTTATGGCAATTCGGGGGGGCAAATTGGCTTGATTTTGCCCTATCTTGGAATAGCAGCGGTGATGGCGTTCTCGTCTTGGCTTGAGAAGTGGTGCAAGGGACATGGATGGCTGACGGTAGTTGCTGCTTCGAGCTACATCATCTACCTGTTCCATACCACCTTTGAGGGCTTTGCAAAGGCTGTGGTGCATAAGATACCGATTTTTGCGGATGGTTCAAACGACTTGTTGTTTATAGTGAACATTACAATCGTTGTTGTCTGCGGTGTGTTGTGCCCGATAGTCTTGCACCATTATATATTGAACAAAACTAATGTGACCAAAGTGTTGTTTGGTCTGAAATAACAGCATATTATGAAGATAGTAGTAACTGGTACCCGGG
>CAVAHD010000098.1:0-3752 GCA_963588475.1 Oscillospiraceae bacterium
TCAAGAAGAAAATTATGATGACAGTCGGGGCTTGTATCTTCCTGATTGCCGCTGCCAACGCACTTCCTCTCTTCTTCGGCATCAGCAACTAATCCTACTATCTTGTAATGGCAGAGATTGCAAAATCAAACATGGAATACCGGATGTTCAAGGGATTGCAACGTCCTCTGGAGTTCATGGGACTTCAGGGGCGTTACATCACTTGGGCAGCTATCACCGCAGGTGTCGGAATACTTGGTTTCATGTTGGTTTACGCTCTGGCCGGTTTTCTCCTTGCCTTGGCATTTGCGGCTGTAGCCATCAGTTGTGGCATCGGACTTATCATGGTTAAGCAACGGCGTGGGTTATACTCCAAGAAAACCGACAAGGGTATTTTCATCTATGCCTACAGGGAGCGTTTATAAAATCATTGCAGCCGATGAGACGTGTAAAGTTATAACATAGTAGACAATCAATGGGTAGGCTCATTCCAAATGGTAAGAGTCTACCCTTACTTGTATAAACAACAACAATGATCATTTACGTCATCATATTCTTAATCGCCATCTGCCTCGGCATGGCTGTCTCTGTATATGCTTTCGGAACAGGAAGCAAACGTGCCAAAATCTTCAAGGAGATATATTTCTCCATTGAGGATATTGACGGCATCGGTGTGTTATATACCAAGACTGGGGAGTTTTCCGCCATACTCTCGATGCAAAATCCTGTGCAAAAGTACTGTGCGGACATCAACGAATACAATTCATTCTCCAATCTGTTGTCCTCATTGATGGCAACCCTTGGTGAAGGATATTCCATCCATAAGCAGGATGTTTTTACAAAGAAGAAGTTTCAATGCGAGGACGAGGGAAACAAGGAGTTCCTGTCCGAAAGCTATTTCAGATATTTCAAGGGCAGAGAATATACGGACTGCACCACATACATCACCATCACCCAAGAGAACAAGAAAAGTCGTTTGTTCAGTTACGATGACAAGAAATGGAAAGACTTCCTTGTCAAGGTAGGCAAAGTTAAAGACCAGCTTCGGGATAGAGGGGTTGCTTCACGTTTCTTGTCAGCAGAAGAAGCGAAATTTTATGTAGACCAGTACCTGTCCCAGAATTACACACAAAAGAACGTTTCCCTGAACAATTTCAATGTCAAGGAAGACCAAATAGGTGTCGGTGACAGAAAATTCAAAGTCTACAGTCTTGTAGATGTGGATAGCATCGTATTGCCGAGCCTTATTAGGCCATATACCAATATCGAGGTGAACAACATCAGTATGCCTGTTGATTTGATGTCAATGATAGACAGCATTCCCGATGCAAAGAGTGTCGTGTTCAACCAAGTCATTTTCCTTCCGAGCCAGAAGCAGGAGATGAGTAAGTTGGCAAAGAAGAAAAACCGCCATGCCTCACTGCCCAATCCGAGCAATCAGATTGCCGTAGAAGACATCAAGAAAGTTGAAGAACTCATAGCAAGAGAGAACAAGCAGTTGGTCTATTGCCATTTCAACCTTGTTGTCACCGTTGATGCGAAGGCTGACCTACAGAAATGCACCAATCATCTGGAGAACACCTTTGGGCGCATCGGCGTACAGATTAGCCAAAGAGCCTACAATCAGTTGGAACTATTTGTAAGCACATTTCCAGGAAACAGCTATTCGCTCAACAAAGATTACGACCGTTTCTTAACCCTCAGCGATGCTGCTGGATGCCTCATGTATAAGGAAAAACTGCCCAAAAGCGAAGACACACCTTTGAAAGTCTATTATACCGACCGGCAAGGAGTCCCCGTAGCCATTGACATTTCAGGCAAGGAGGGCAAGAAGAAACTGACCGATAACAGCAATTTCTTCTGTCTTGGTCCTTCGGGTAGTGGAAAATCATTCCACATGAACAGTGTTGTCCGCCAGTTGTGGGAACAGAATACTGATGTGGTCATGGTCGATACAGGCAACTCATACGAAGGTTTATGTGAATATGTAGGTGGCAAATATATCAGTTATACAGAGGAACACCCCATCACCATGAACCCCTTTCGCATACAACGTGAGGAGCTGAACGTGGAGAAGATGGACTTTCTGAAGAACCTTATCATGCTCATATGGAAAGGCAATTCCGCCATTCCGTCAAAGATAGAAGAGTTGCTTATCGAACAGGTCATCAAGGAATACTACGAAGTCTATTTTGTTGGCTTCAAGGGATATAACAAGACACAGATAGATGCCTTACACAAAAAGTTCCTCATAGAAACCGCCACCGAGGGCAAGCCGACAGACACCAACAAGGAAGTGGAAGAACGTATCTGGAAGAAGATAAAGGAGATGGAAGACCGGCGCAAGGCTTTGGTTGTTGACGAACTGTCTTTCAACAGTTTCTTTGAATACAGTACGGAGCGAATACCATACATCTGTAACGAGAACAAGATAACAGGCATAGACCTGTCCTCTTACAACTATTCGTTGTCCGAGTTCTACAGGGGCGGCACCTATGAGCGCACACTGAACGAGAATATCGATTCATCTCTGTTCGACGAAACCTTCATCGTTTTCGAGATAGACACCATCAAAGACAACAAGACTTTGTTCCCTCTTGTCACACTTATCATTATGGATGTGTTCATCCAAAAGATGCGCATCAAGAAGAACCGAAAGGTTTTGGTTATCGAAGAGGCATGGAAGGCCGTTGCGTCACCTATGATGGCAGAATACATCAAGTATCTGTACAAAACCGCCCGAAAGTTCTGGGCAATGGTTGGTGTGGTCACTCAGGAATTGCAGGACATCATTGGCAGCCCTATTGTCAAGGAAGCCATTATCAACAATTCCGATGTTACCATTCTCCTCGATCAGGGAAAGTTCAAGGAGCGTTTTGACGACATCAAATCGGTGCTTGGACTGACAGATGTGGAATGTAGAAAAATATTTACCATCAACCGTTTGGAGAACACCGAGGGACGCAGTTTCTTCAGGGAAGTGTTCATCCGTCGCGGATTGGTCAGTGATGTTTACGGTGTCGAAGAACCAAGAGAATGCTATATGACCTATACGACCGAGCGAGCGGAAAAAGAAGCCCTAAAGCTCTACAAGGAAGAACTTCAGTGCAGCCATCAGGAAGCCATTGAAGCCTATTGTAGGGACTGGTCATATTCAGGGATCGGCAAATCACTTGCCTTTGCACAAAAAGTAAACAAGGCAGGACATGTATTAAACTTGAAAAGTAAGGAATAAACAAAACATACCCAAAGACAATGAGACGTATTGCAGTCATATTAACGGTACTCTTCACAATGGCATATCAAACAGCCATTGCACAATATGCAAGCATCAATGTGGACTATAAGACTATGGTTGCCATGTCGGAAGCATTCACGACAGAAGCTGCCATGGAAGCCCTCCACAACGAGAATTTGCAGAAGATATACGACAGTTACAAGGCTGCCGAGATTGCCAGTGCCGGTATATTCTCTTCAAAGTACCTTGACAGGAAGGCACTCACGAACCTCAATCTTTGGGATGACAAAAAAGAGAACTACTATTACACTCGCATTTACAACATCGTAAGCAAGCGTATTATCCCCAAGACCATCACCTGTGCGCAGTTGATGGTAGAAGATCCGTCCACAGCTATTTATTGGGGCAGTTATCTGT
Source organism: Oscillospiraceae bacterium (assembly GCA_963588475.1). GTDB lineage: Bacteria > Bacteroidota > Bacteroidia > Bacteroidales > Bacteroidaceae > Prevotella. Next base: position 3,635 of record CAVAHD010000098.1, read on the forward strand.
TGAAAACCACGGAAGATGTAAAATCCCTCTGTCAGCAATTTGAAAGTGTCGTAACAAACAGCACGCTCAGCTTCAAGGATATAGCTTTCTTGCAAATTGCAGAAGAACTCAAATCGGT
>CAVAHD010000099.1:0-3669 GCA_963588475.1 Oscillospiraceae bacterium
ATATGGATGACCTGCAACAATATATAGAAACCCATCCAGAGGAGGCGAATTATACCTATTACATAGGTTACGATTCACGCCACTATTATACAGCCACGGATGCACGGAAGATTGCCGGTTCCTCTTCTGCAACATTCAGCATTACTTGCCATGATGGAGGTACGCTTGGCAAAGGAAGCACCACCTATAAATGTGGCAGTTGCGGTAAGAATGTCAGCGACCACACCAAGGATTGTTCCATGCAGACATCATTAAGCGGTGATGGTGGAGCGGTACAGACTGGTGAGCTTAATACAAAGCTCACACAACTCCAACAAGACGTTGACCACCTACAAAAGGAGTTGGATGCGCTCAACAATGAGAACAGCGAACTACTGCGCAAGATGTCCAATGCTGCAACGACTGAGGAATATAACAGTTATCGTACAACATACGAAAAGAACAAAGCAAGGATAAACGAGTTGCAATCACAACTTGACAATACCAACGATGCTATAGTACAGACCAAACAAGCCATCCAAGAAGCGGAAGAAGGCGAAAAGGCACAAACCGATGACTACAACAGAATACCGCAGCTGATGAAAGCTATGAAAGATGCCTATGGCATTACATGGACAGACAACGGCTCGTGGACTGGCAACACATTCATCCGTCATGGTACGGTCGGAAGTGTCAAAGGCGAAGTCACGTTCAAAGCATCGTTATCCATAGCGAGGAAACCCAAATACTTTCTGGGTATCAAGATACATCGTGCTATCGTGCAAATCGACTGGCAACTGACGAGCAGTTGGAGTGACACATCTGTTGTGGAGACCATGGACTTGGATTCCAACAAATCCGATGAAGAGAACGCCAAACTCGTCAACCAGCGTATTAGTGAACTTGCAAAGGATTATCCCAACTGCGATGTGACCGTAGAATATACAAAGTCCCCAGGAGTGGAAACTGATGATGCAGATGGAGTTCGTCATTTGCTATGGGCAAGCGACCGCTTGGAGATAGCCCGTAACATAGAGGCACGGCTTGCTAGAATATATACTGACCTTGTGATGGTGGAAAAGTTCCTCCATTACAAGCATAGTCTTTTGGACTGGGTGCATGACCTTGTTCCCAAACTAAATGCAGACAAAGATCGCAAACTCACTATTGCAGAACGTTGTCGCAGACGGTGGTTGCATAATAGCGGCAGTGCCTATTATGAATGGGAGGAGGAAGATAATGAATATGAGCAAGACGAGTAAACCAAGTAATATGCAAATAAGTGAAATATGAGCAATACTAATAATACAAAATACAGTCCTTGTTCATTCGGTATAATTGTGCTGATGTTGTGCATAATCCAACTGATGCCTGTAGCGGTTAATGCACAGGTTGTTCCGCGAGACGTACCTACCATCGAGGCGTATATCAACGACCACAAGCAGCAACGCAGCCTGTTGTTGGCACGTTCAACTCTGGAAGAAAGCAATAAGTTACTGCATAAGGCAAGCAAGGTCACACATAGGGAATACCGGGATGTCAATATTGAACTGGACAAATATACTAGAGCTTTTGACGTGATAGACCTTGTATATAGTACGGTCAGCACAGGCTTCAATGTGTACCGCACCTATGATACCGTATCGGACAAGATAGGGAAATACAAATCCTTACTGTCTGACTTCAATGACAAGATTGTCAAGCGACGACGTTTTGAAACTGCCGACACCCTGTTGCTGGCAGTAAACATGAGGGCTGTCAGGAACCTGTCTGCCGAATGTCAAAACCTTTATTCGTCAGTAGCCGTACTTGCAGCCTATGCCAGTGGCAAGGTCTGTTGTACCACAGCCTCGATGATGTTGATGATAGAGAACATCAACAAATCATTAGATCGCATAAAAGCTATAGTGAACACAGCTTATTTTCAGACGTGGAAATTTATCAAGGCGAGGACGAGTTATTGGAAATCTGAGTTATACCGATCCAAAACCATTAAGGAAGTGGCCAATGATGCCCTTGGAAGATGGATGGAGGCAGGAATGCTTGATTATTAACGAAACAACAATGATATGAGACATTATATAATAATATGTGTCATGGTATTGGCAACAGCCAATCATTCTTTTGGACAGTCCGTGACTTACAACCATGATGATTCAAAAATGGGACAGATACAGGTTATGGAGTTAGGAGCCGGGAATCTTACTCCCGATTTGTATTACTCCATTACGCATAACAGCTATAAGAAAGGTGCAAAGGCTGTAACGTCAGTAAAGAACACGTTACGCATGGCTGCAAATGTCGCATCATTGCCACAAGTTGAGTTCGCCGACAGCATCAAGGCAGATTTGGAAAGTCGCGCCAAAATAGAGGCTGCCAATATCGCAGACAGACAGATTGACCTTGCGTGGCTTACCGAAGGTGAAAAGATCCAGTCAAAGTTATGGGCTTTCAAATCCAATATCGGTAGTCTGAATGGGAAGGCCGGCAATGAGGAAATCACCGCATGGGAAGACCTTGTGAAGATGTACGATTTTGCTATCAAGACAACCAAGAATGCATATATGCCAAACAGTGAACGTCAGAAACAGTACCTCGCCATATATGATGAGCTGACAACCTCCAATGACAATCTACTGTTGAGAATACGTTATCTGGCAACGAAAAGCCAAGCGGACAAATTAGTGGCAGCCATGACACGCTTTCAGCATAGAGTAAACGAGAACGCAACTGCTTCCTATAACAGATGGCGAAACAGTGCCAATGATGCAGGAACAGTAAAGCACAAAACAACAAAATAATAGAATATGAGCAACGACAGCACAGCGGTAGACTTCGGCATAAACCTGCTTGAAGAAGAAATTGACGATGTGATATTCCGCACAAACGAGTTCCTGACCGATGCCACATTTACAGGCGGACAGGGGCCATTTTGGTGGATATTACAGATGTCCATGGCACTCGCCGGACTCTTTGCCATCATCATGTGTGCAAACATGGCCTATAAGATGATGGTCAAGCGTGAGCCTTTGGATGTCATGAAACTTTTCAAGCCTTTGGCAGTGAGTATTATTCTTTGCTGGTGGTATCCACCGGCAGATACAGGGATAGGTGGAGGAAGAAGTTCATGGTGCGCCTTGGATTTCCTCAGTTATATTCCCAATGCTATTGGCAGTTACACTCATGACCTTTACGAGGCAGAAGCTGCACAAGTGGAAGACCGAATGGCAGATGTGCAACAACTGATGTACCAGTTAGGCGATGAAGCCTCTGACCCTATGTCCACCATCAAGGCTGCAAGCAATGCCGTCAGTACATTGCTCACACAAAGCAGTGTACAGGATGTGACAGATGCCGATGCAGCAGCCGAGGATGAAAAGAATATAGTGAAGGCGGAGATGACCAGTACATCTGCCGGACTTGTTATGATGATAGACAAGATTATCATGCTTATAGCACTGATAACGTTCCGTATAGGTTGGTGGGGAACCATCTACTGCCAGCAGATACTGTTGGGTATGCTAACCATATTCGGACCAATACAGTGGGCGTTCTCATTACTTCCGAAATGGGAAGGTGCTTGGGCAAAATGGATAATACGCTATCTGACAGTGCATTTCTACGGAGCCATGCTCTACTTCGTCGGGTTCTATGTCCTTCTGTTGTTTGATATAGTCATCAATATACAGT
>CAVAHD010000100.1:0-3518 GCA_963588475.1 Oscillospiraceae bacterium
GCTCTGTCTAGTATTACTAATTTTCTGCAAATCTACAACTATTTTTCGGAACCGCAAAATTTTTTGGCCTTTTACAACTCATGTCGGTAGCCTCTTTTGTCCCAAGCTGGTTGCACCTATCTGCCTTGCACCATTGACAAGCAGAATCTTTCGAGGCTCATGAAGGAGAAAATCTTCCAAATATTGTGTGAATTTACGTTCTAGCATAAGCGATACTCATTAATACGAATGCAAATATAATGAGTTCCAGCGATTTATACAAACGTTTAGGACTTTTTCTTCCAAATAGCACCTCAAAAACAGGAATTATTCCTTCTTTCTATATGCATTATTGAGGAATTATTCCGTCAAAACAAGCATTTTGTCCTTTACAACGTTGCCGTTGCAACTTTATACGGTAAGACACCTGTATTCAATGCTCTTGCCCATTGGGACCAAGGCTATTGCGCGGTGTCATCAATTCAACCAACGTGTATCTTTTATTAGTTGATTATTAGTACCATATACTCTAAACGAGAGAAAAGTGGCAAGGTGGATTCTGTTTGGATACTAGCGAGTGGGGTAGGGATTGTCAAACGAATAGAAGGCTTTTGGGGAAGCTTTGCAAGGCTGTTGTTGCTGTTGACGTGCACAATGTTTAAAATCATTAAAGGTGGAAATATGGTAAAAATAGGCGTGATAGAGGTAGACGCTGTTTGCGGAATAGTGCGTACCTTTGCACCAATATTAAACCACTCAATCACCTTATAATATGTATATAGAGAACATCAAGTCGCCAGCCGACTTAAAGCAGCTGGACATGAAGGCACTCAAGATCGTTGCCGACGAGACACGCTACGCAGTACTCAACCGCGTCAGCAAGCACGGCGGACACGTGGGGCCCAACCTCGGATTCGTTGAGGCCACCGTGGCGCTCCACTTCGTCTTCGACGCCCCGAAAGACAAGTTCGTCTTCGACGTCAGCCACCAGAGCTATCCCCACAAGGTGCTCACCGGGCGCGCCGCAGGATTCCTCGGCGACATCGACGACATGAACGCCATCTCCGGCTACTCCTCCCCAGCCGAAAGCCCCGTCTACGACAACTTTGAAGTAGGCCACACCTCCACCTCCGTCAGCCTGGCTACAGGTCTGCAGAAAGCACGCGACATAAAAGGCACCGACGAGAATATCATTGCTGTCATCGGCGACGGCTCACTCTCCGGCGGTGAAGCCTTCGAGGGACTCGACGAGGCCTCCGAACTGGGCACCGGCATCATCATCGTAGTCAACGATAACGAGATGTCAATAGCCGAAAACCACGGTGGCATATACAAGAACCTCCGTGCGCTCCGTGAGAGTGGCGGCACCTGCCAGCACAACTGGTTCAAGGCGTGGGGCTTCGACTACTACTATCTCGAGGAAGGTAACGACGTGGAGAAACTCGTCGAGATGTTCCAGAAGGTAAAAGGCACTACTAAGCCCACCGTCGTGCACATCCACACCGAGAAAGGTCACGGCTTTGCCCCAGCCGTGCAGGACAAGGAGACGTGGCACTGGGGGATGCCCTTTAACATAGAGGACGGCAGCCGCCCAGCCATGCCAGCCGTGGAGACCTACGAGGAACTCCTCAGCAACTGGATGCTCGCGGAGATGAAGCAAGACCCAACGCTCATCGCCGTCACGGCAGGCACGCCAACAGCAGCCGGCTTCAACCGAAAGAAGCGCGAGGAGGCCGGTAAGCAGCACATCGACATGGGAATAGCCGAGGAGCAGGCCGTAGCCATGATATCCGGCATGGCAAAGGGTGGACTACACCCCGTATGGACCGTATACAGCACATTCGTGCAGCGCACATACGACCAGATAGCCCAGGACCTCTGCATCAATTCCAACCCTGCCGTCATCAACGTAGTATGGGGAGGCACGGCATCCTTGAACGACATCACCCACATCTGCCTCTTCGATATTCCCATGCTCTGCAGCATACCCGGACTGACCTACCTGGCACCCACTAACTGCGAGGAGTACTTCGCCATGCTTAAGTGGGCCATTAAGCAAGACCAGAAGCCAGTAGCCCTCCGCATGCCGAGCAACGGAGTCGTACACACCGCCGAGCCAGTGGACACCGAGTATGGCTTCGAACCAAAGTATAAGGTGACGCACAAGGGCCAGAAGGTAGCCGTCATAGCTGCCGGCTCCTTCTATCAGAAAGGCGAGAGCGTCGTGCGTCTGCTCGCCGACAAGGACATCGACGCAACGCTCATCAACCCAAGATACCTCAACGCTGTGGATGCCGAGACGCTCAATAGCCTGAAGGCAGAACACCAGGTAGTAGTAACCCTCGAAGACGGATGCAAGGACGGCGGATTCGGCGAGCGCATCGCAGCGTACTACGCCACCTCTGATATGAAGGTCGTCGTAGGCGGCGTAAAGAAAGACCTGTACGACCGCTTCGACCTCCAACAGTTGCTTGCAGACAACAGACTGCTCGACGAACAGATAGTAGAAGACATAATCTCACTCTTATGAAAGAACTAATATTCAATACCGTCCAGGAGTTCAACGACTGCTACGGATTCGAGACGCACCACCCTCTGGTCAGCGTCGTGCGCTTCGACAAGCAAGTGCCCCTCGAGGAGCACACCGTGCGCTACGACCTCTACGCCCTTTTTCTGAAGGAGAATAAGGGATGCAAACTCTCCTACGGCAGAACGGAGTACGACTTCGACGAGATGACCGTCACCAGTTTCGCCCCGGGGCAGACCCTCCACGTGGAGCCCAACCCCGGGGTGTTCTATCCCAAGTGGACGGCGCTGCTTTTCCATCCAGACCTGCTCAACCGCACTCAACTGGGACGCAACATCAGCCGCTACGAGTTCTTCGACTACACATCCAACGAGGCGCTCCACTTGTCCACCGAGGAGATAAGCATCTTTCGGGATGTCCTCTCCATGATACAGCAGGAACTGACACGCAGCATTGACAAGCACTCGCGCGAACTAATAGTAAGCAACATCGAGCTGCTCCTTAACTACTGTCTCCGCTTCTACGACCGACAGTTCATCACTCGCGAGGAGATAAACCACACCGTAGTGAAGAAGTTCACCGAGATGCTCGACGACTACATAGCCAAGAAAGCCCTCCGCGAAGGCTTGCCCACCGTGGCATACTTCGCCGACAAGTGCTGCTATTCCCCGAAATACTTCGGCGAACTGGTAAAGACCGAGACCGGGCGTACCGCCAAGGACTACATCAACTCCCGCCTCGTACGTGCCGCCAAGCAGCTTCTGGCCGACGACTCGCTGAACATAACCCAAGTCAGCCAGCAGTTAGGTTTTGAATACCCGCAGCATTTTGTACGCTTTTTCAAGACGCATACAGGAAAAACCCCATCAGACTTTCGTAAGTCGGCGTAATGGTTGACACAAATCAACTAAACGCCACTTTTTGTACATTTTCTGAAACTTTTTTCGAAAAACGTTAGGTGGTTTCGCTAAAACTCTGTACCTTTGCACTCGCTTTTGAGAACAAGGCCACT
>CAVAHD010000101.1:0-3431 GCA_963588475.1 Oscillospiraceae bacterium
GCCAGTCTGACGAAGAGACAGCCATTATAAAGAATCTCCTTGATGCCTACAAGGCTCTGCAGCATTTCATCAAGCCGTTGCTGGGAAGTGGCGATGAGGCAGACAAGGACAACGAGTTTGATGCCAAGCTACGTGAAGCGTGGCTCGCATTGGATATAGTGACCCCACTATATAATAAAGTACGCAATTGGCTCACCCGCAAGCCTTACAGTACGGTGAAGATAAAGCTCAATTTTGAGAATGCCCAACTGTTGGGTGGATGGGACCTGAACAAGGAAGTAGACTGCACCTCCGTCTTGTTGCGGAAAGGCGAATCGTACTATCTTGCCATCATGGACAAGAAATCCAATCATGCTTTCGATGTAGACAAACTGCCGTGCGAAGGACCTTGCTACGAGAAGATTGACTACAAACTGCTGCCCGGTGCCAACAAGATGCTGCCAAAAGTGTTCTTCTCCAAATCCAGAATAAAAGAGTTCGCTCCCTCTGAAGCCATCGTGTCAGCGTATAAAAAAGGTACGCATAAGAAAGGAGCAGACTTCAACATAGATGACTGCAGACGGCTGATAGACTTTTTCAAGGCATCGATAGCAAAGCACGAGGACTGGAGCAAGTTCCCATTCCAATTCTCTCCGACAAATACGTACGAAGACATCAGCGGCTTCTATCGTGAGGTGGAACAACAAGGGTATATGCTTGGAAGCAGAAAGGTCTCGGAAAGTTTCATCAACCAGCTCGTCAACGAAGGAAAACTCTACCTCTTCCAGATATGGAATAAGGACTTCTCCGAGTTCAGCAAGGGTACACCCAATATGCATACCCTCTATTGGAAGATGCTGTTCGACGAGCACAACTTGGCGGATGTGGTATACAAGCTCAACGGTCAGGCCGAGGTGTTCTATCGCAAAAGAAGTCTTGATGTAGCAAATACTACCATACACAAGGCACACCAGCCTATCGTGAACAAGAATCAAGAGAACAAGAAGCGACAGAGTACATTTGAATACGACCTCATAAAAGACCGCCGTTACACGGTAGACAAATTCCAGTTCCACGTGCCCATATCCATCAACTTCAAGGCAACGGGCAGGAACAATGTCAACGACAATGTTCTCAGCATCATCCGCAACGGCGGCATCAGACACATCATAGGCATCGATCGCGGCGAGCGCCACTTGCTCTACCTCTCGCTCATCGACTTGAGGGGCAACATCGTAAAGCAAATGACGCTCAACGACATCGTCAATGATTACAACGGCAACACTTATGCCACAAACTACAAGGACTTGTTGACGGAACGTGAAGGAAACCGTACCGAGGCTCGCAAGAACTGGAAGAAGATAGAGAACATCAAGGACATCAAGCAGGGCTACCTGAGCCAGGTGGTTCACATCATCAGCAAGATGATGGTGGAATACGATGCCATCGTGGTGCTTGAGGACCTGAACATGGGCTTCATGCGTGGTAGACAAAAGATAGAGCGCAGCGTCTACGAGCAGTTCGAGAAGATGCTCATTGACAAGCTCAACTACTATGTGGACAAACAGAAGGATGCCGACGAAACTGGAGGTCTGCTGCATGCCCTACAGTTGACAAGCAAATTTGAAAGCTTCCAAAAGCTCGGCAAGCAGAGTGGTTGCCTCTTCTACATTCCGGCGTGGAACACGAGTAAGATTGACCCCGTCACCGGTTTCGTCAATCTCTTCGATACGAGGTATACAAATGCCGACCAGGCACGGAGGTTCTTCAATCTCTTTGACTCCATCCGCTATAATGCCGACAAAGACTGGTTTGAGTTTGCATTCGACTATAACCACTTTACCTCCAAGGCAGAGGGTACACGTACGACATGGACGCTCTGCACACACGGCACACGCATCCGCACGTTCCGTAATCCTGCGAAAGTCAACCAATGGGACAATGAGGAAGTCGTACTGACGGAGGAGTTCAAGAAGGCGTTTGCCAGTGCCGGTATCGACATTCACGGGAATATAAAAGAAGCCGTCTGCGCTTTGGCGGAACGGAGATTTCTTGAACCGTTAATGCACCTTATGAAGTTGCTGCTACAGATGCGCAACAGCATCACCAACTCAGAGACAGACTATCTGCTCTCGCCCGTGGCAGACGAGAACGGAAACTTCTACGACAGCCGATGCAGCGGAGACGCCCTTCCCAAGGATGCCGATGCCAACGGAGCGTACAACATTGCACGAAAAGGACTGTGGGCTGTTAGGCAGATACAAGAGAGCACCGAGGGCCAAAAGCCCAACCTCGCAATAAAGAACAAAGAGTGGCTCAACTTCGCCCAACAAAAACCATACTTGAATGACTGACTACATTCCGCTTTCTACGCTGAATGACTTTATCTTCTGTCCGTACTCCATATACATGCACAGCGTGTATATGGAGTCGGACGAAGAATTGTACAAAGCCACGCCGCAGACCAAGGGCACCATTGCCCACCAGGGCGTAGACACCAAAAGCGTCAGCACGATTTCGCTCCGCAAGACTTGACCGTGGCCCGAGCGCTCGTATATAACAAGGCGCTGAACCAGAAAAGTGCCCTGCAGAAGACCCGCAAAAAGGATACGGCCACGACGGATGCTATCGAAACGTGCATTGCCGCCATGAACACCATCCCCGACATCTCGGACTACAACCAACTGATGGGCTTGGAAGGTACTGTGGCAAAGACGTTCTTCGCCGCCTACTTTCAAGGCCTCAATTGGCGTGGCAGACACCCTCGCATGAAAACGGACGCGATGAACGTCACGCTGGACATAGGCTACACCATCCTGTTCAACTTCATGGAATGTTTCATCCGCCTCTTCGGCTTCGACCTTTACGTAGGAGTGTACCATCGCCTATGGTTCAAACGCAAATCGCTTGTATGTGACTTGATAGAGCCGTTCCGTTGCATCATAGACCACGCCACGCTCTTGGCGTTCAACCGGAAACAATTCTCTGAAAAGGACTTCACGTTGCAGAAGCAGGAGTATCGGCTCAAACACGAGAAGTGCGCCGACTACTACAAGGTGTTCTACGACGCCTTGATAGCCCACAAGGCCGACTTCTTCCTGTTCGTACAGAAATACTACCGATGTTTCATGGGGTGCAAGTCAACAAAAGATTATCCAGTTTTCGAATTTTAGTAATAGTGTATGATAATAGTTAGTTACGACATAACGGACGACAAGATGCGCACGAACTTCTCCAAGATGCTAAAGAAGCACGGGGCCATACGTTTGCAACTCTCTGTCTACGAAGTTGCAAACACCAAGCGTGTGATGGACAACCTTGTCGCCAAGATAGAGGCGTACGCCAAGCATTTCACCTACGACGACAGCGTCATCATCTTTGACGTCAATTCGGACAAGCTCACCAAGTATGGCAATGCCATCCACCGAGACCAACCCATCGTCTATTTCTGA
>CAVAHD010000102.1:0-3324 GCA_963588475.1 Oscillospiraceae bacterium
ATCAATACCTGCAAGGAAAAAAGGTGTGCCCTGGAACTCACTACGAAGGAGAAAAACAACTTTGAGGTGATGCTAGCCAAAAGTGGTATCAGAGATAAAAAATCTCTTTTCCCTAAGATAGACTCAGGCACTTACACATGCATGGACTGCGATGCCTTTGTTACCGCTCCAGACGGAACACTGTACAAATGCTGGGCAGATGTCGGCATCAAGGAACGTGCTATTGGAAGCCTTGCGTCTGGCGTAACAAATAATAAAATTGTCTCACAATTCATGGTGGGTACCGACAAGTTTGCGGACACACGGTGTCTAAATTGCGGATTTCTGCCGATATGCGACGGTGGTTGCAACCTATACCGTGTGGGAAAAATTGAAAAAGGCATCCCCTACGATGTCTGCAACCTCGATGAACAAGGGCTTATACATTATTTAGAAACTTATTTGGAAACCGTATGAAATATCTTATCATAGCTTTAAGTATGTGCTTGTCATCTGTGATGTCGGCACAATCTGTTGAAGGAACTGTTTTCGATGAGAAAGGCTCGCCAGTGGAATTTGCCAATGTGGTTGCCCTTGCCCTTCCCGACACTACTTTTCTTAGTGGCGCTACGACTGACAGTCTTGGTCATTTTAACGTAGAGACACAGGGAAAGGATGTCCTACTGCGGCTGTCTTGCATTGGCTACGAAACACTCACAGCCAATGCAACTCAAGGGATAATGCGCTTTACTTTGCACAAGAACTCCATAATGCTTGGAGATGTAGTTGTCAAGGGTAGCGTGCCGCAATACAGAATGACAGGAGAAGGACTGCAAACCAACGTCGCAGGAACGGTGCTGGAAAAATTGGGTACTGCCGACGATGTCCTCAAGCACATACCGGGCATGATAGAGGGAAATGACGGATGGGAGGTATTCGGCAAGGGTTCTCCTATTATATATTTAAACGGAAGACCACTGAGAGACATTGGAGAATTAGATAATCTTAAGTCGTCTGACATAAAGAGTGTGGAGGTAATACGTCATCCTGGGGCAAAATATGCTGCGTCGGTGGGAGCCGTCGTACGTATCAAGACTGTCCGGCGAAAAGGAGAGGGATTCAGCGTAGATGTCCGGTCCACATACAGATACAACAATTTTAATAATTTTGTGGAACAGCTCAATACCAACTACCGCCACGATGGCCTCAATCTCTTCGCTGTCTACAAATACTCCAACATAAAGTTCATCAAGGACGCACAGCACGATCTTACCACAAAAGCAGACACCCTTTGGGAGCAGAAAATCAGCGACTATAGCGAGAGTAAGCAGGAGTATCACTTTCTGCAGACTGGAGCAAGTTATGACTTCAACGACAACCACTCCATAGGAGCTTACTACTCCGTTACTTTCACTGGTGACGAGCATAGTGAGGGACATTCGGACAGTAAGGTAACGGCAAATGACCTGTATTATGACCACATAGCCACTGCCAGCACGGAGAAAAATGAGTCTAGCCCCATTCACCGCTTGAATTTATATTATAACGGAACACTGGGAAAGACAAGCATTGACTTCAACACAGACCTATACTTTAACCATACATGCCTCCTCAGTACTAACGGTGAGACAAGCGATAAATATGATTCGCGCAGCATTCTCGCAGAAAATTCGTCAAGAAACCGAATGATAGCAGGTAAGTTGGTAGTATCTTCGCCTCTGTTCGGCGGAACTCTGAACTATGGTGCAGAATACGCCCACACTACCCGCACGGACAACTATACGTCTGACCATACCGACCTTGTTACCAACTCGGACGCCAGACTAAAGGAGATTACGGCAAGCCCATTTGCTGAATATATCTACCAGACATCTATCGGAGGCTTGGCCGTAGGTCTACGTTATGAGCACGTAGCATACAAGTACTATAAAAATGGTGAATATATGGACAGACAAAGCCGCACCTTTAGCAATTTTTTCCCAAGCATCAGTTTCGGTACGCAGATTGGCAAAACCGCCTGGCAATTGGTCTACTCCGCCAAGACCCGCCGTCCCTCCTATTCCCAGTTAAGTAACAATGTCAGCTATGTCAACCGCTTCAGTCGCCAGACGGGCAATCCCCTTCTTACCCATCAGACCGACCATGAGCTTTCACTCACTGGTGTTTGGAAATATATTCAAATGATGGTAGAGTATAAGGATTCACGCAATGCTATTATCTACTGGGCAGAACAGCTCCCTGAGGACGAGAGCATCATGCTCGTCAACTATAAAAACGAGAAAAGCATCAAGAGCCTCACGGCCTATGTATCTGCAGCACCCACCATTGGATGGTGGTCACCTCAAATCAATCTCGGAATGGTGAAGCAGTGGTTTACGCTCAATACGAGCACTGGAAGCTACAAGTTGAATCACCCCATTTTTGTTGCAGATTTTAACAACACCTTCTCACTTCCTCTTGGCTTCACTGCAAACATTGATTTCTCTTTTCAGGGAAAAGGTAACATGGATAATGCACAAGTTCTCAAAAACCAGTACGATCTTGAAGTTGGACTAAGCAAGTCGTTCCTGCACGATTCCATGGCACTGGAGATAAAAGGAAGAGACTTGCTGTACCAGCGTTGGGACACTGGAGCTTTGTATAACGATAAGACATTCATTCAGCAATTATGCCGCCGAGGTACGCGCGATGTGTCTTTCACCTTGCGATACAAGTTCAACACCACACGTAGCAAATATAAAGGAACGGGAGCTGGTAACTCTATCGTAAATCGTATGTAGGACGTTAAAATATGCTGAATCATTAAACAACCAAATGTAATATGTTCAATTCATTTCCTTTCGTTCGTCAGCACGATTCCATGCAGTGTGGCATCGCATGTCTCCAGATGGTGTGCCTTTTCTATGGGAGGCACATTCTGTTGGCGGAAATCGAACGGCTTTGTCATGCTACAACCGAAGGTGTTTCACTGCTCGGCATTAGTGAGGCTGCCAAAAGTTTAGGTTATGAAACCGTTGCTGCTCGTGCTACTTTGGCTATGCTGACCAAGAACAAACTGCCGTGCATCCTACATTGGAACCAAAACCATTTTGTGGTGTTGTACCGTATAAAACGCAAAAATACGTTCTGCGTGGCCGACCCCGGAAAGGGATTGGTGGAATATGGAGCGGAAGAGTTCAAGCAACACTGGGTGAGCGTCCGCTCCGATGATGGCGAAGAGAAAGGCATCGCCATGTTTTTCAAACCGACAGAACGGTTCTATCAGCAAAAGCCATCAGTTCCATCAGAAGAGTTGAAAGACGGAAATAACGAAGATACATGCAAGGGGCACTCCATGCATTTCCT
>CAVAHD010000103.1:0-3287 GCA_963588475.1 Oscillospiraceae bacterium
AAAAAGCGAAATCATGGACATCTCCTCTATAACCTCCCTCATCAGTACCTTCCGTGCCGAGACGCACGAGGAAGCCATCACGCCCGAATCCTTGGGCGCACTGCTGCAAAAGATTGCGGACGCATTAGGTACTGCGTCCCTCCAAACCGACATGGCGAGCCTTCAGTTGTGGCGCGGCGGTCTTGCCGCAATAGGCAGCGTGCTCACCGCACTTTCCGTGGGCAGCGATGACCGCAACAATGTCTACCTCACCTATGCCAAGACCAACCTCTCGTCTGCCACCTCGCAGTTGATGAACGACGGCATCGTCATCCGACAAGCCACCACGGAACGTGCCGGGGCGATGCGCGCCCAACAGGTGCAGGACTTGAACAAGTGCAAGTCGGACCTGACCAAGATTGCCTCGAACATCGTCACGGCAACAAACACGCTCGCCACGCTGCAAAACTCCCTCTCGGCGCTCTCCACACGCGTCACCGCCAACACGAAAAGCATTGATGCCAACGACACGGACATCCTCACCATACAGTCGGACGTAAAGTCGCTCGCCACGCAGATAAAGTCGCTCCAGACGGACATACAAAAGTATGCCACGATGACGCAAGCCACGCAGATGCACATCGAGTGCATCATCACCGAGGGCGAGATTGTCATTCAGGATGCCTACCGCTATCTGCGCCAAGGGCTCACGCCGGTCATCTTCCGCCACACCGTGCGCACGAGCCGAAAGAGTGAGGACGAGGAGGGCAAAAGGGAGTGGTTGCCTTGTCGCCGGGGCTGGAACCGCTTTTATGACGACGGCAAACTCCGCATCAGTTCTTCGGATGTTGTCTCGTTCCGCATTGACACGCGAGGCGCAGACAACCTCGGTGCATACGTCACCTCGGCAGACGCACTCTTCGCTCATGTGCGTATCGTCCGCAGTTCGGCAACAAAGGAAGTGGAACGCGTGTTGGTGGGTTACGGCAAGCGTTCCTGCGACATCTTGCACAAGATACGCCGCTTCCGTTTCGCCATCGGTTTTTATAAGAAGTCGAGCAGCAGTCCCACGTTTCAGTTCGGCGAACTGCGCACCAACCTCGCCACGTTCCGTGTAGAAGCCTATGCCAGCGTAAATAAAAACGGTGATGTGGAACTGTCCTTCCGATTCAGTATATAGCACAACGAAAAAAGGGCAATGGCTTACCCCGAAGGGAATCGCCACAGCCCGATATGTAATGGCCTCATTCAGCCACAACAATCCAGAATAATGGTCGCATCCGACCACAATTATTCTACGACTGCAAATATATCCCGTCATCCAATATCCACAAAAGACAGAGCCTAATCGCACATCGTGTGCGTAGCCTCTCGTCCCTCTTCACTCTTAACACGTCCCTAACAATGAAAAAAGAAACAAAAGAGAACGTGCAGATCATCTCTGCCATTGCCATGCTCATCGGCGGATTCCTCCTCGCCGTCGCAGGGTTCATCGTACCGCCCACCGGACAAATCCACGAGTCCGTCCTCGGCATCTTCGCCGAATGTCTCATCTATGCCGGCAGCATCTTCGGTGTCACAATCTACATTCAGACAAAGTACTCCGAACTGCGTTCGTACCTCGATAGCAAACTCAAAGAGGAAGAAAAAGAAAAGAGCAAGACAATCCATTTCGATTAGTCGCTCAACGCCTATTGAGCCTATTGTGCATAATGAGCCTATCGGCAACAATCCCCCAAAGCAATGAGAAAGATAAATAAAATCATCATCCACTGTTCTGCCACGCCCGAGGGCAAGTCCTTCACCGTCGCCGACATCGACCGCTGGCATCGCCAACGTGGTTTCGATTGCATCGGCTACCACTACGTCATTTACCTTGACGGCAGCGTCCACACGGGACGTGCCATAGAAAAGGCGGGCGCGCACTGCAAAGGTCACAATGCCGACTCCATCGGCATCTGCTATATCGGTGGTCTCGCCGCCGACGGCAAGACACCCAAGGACACACGCACCGCAGCGCAAAAGGCATCGTTGCTCACGCTCCTTCGCTCGCTCCGTGCGCAATATCCTCATGCCACAATCCATAGCCACCGCGACTTTGCCGCCAAAGCCTGTCCCTCATTCGATGCCACCAAGGAATACGCACATATATAATATAAAGGTATGCGCCCAATCACAACATTCGTTCTCGCCATAGCACTTTGCGCTTTGGCAACGTCGTGCCGAAGCACAAAGTCCGTCGTCACTTCCACCGATTCCGCTCGAATTTCCGCTGAACAAGTGCAGCGAAGATACGGGCGGAGCATTTCGGTGGACTCCCTCTGGCGGCTCACCGCCCTTTCTATCGACAGCCTCACGCTCGTCTTCGAGGGCGCTGACACGTCGGCGACCCATGAAGACGGCTCATCGGCTTGTCCCACAAGCACGGCTTCCGCAGTCACCAATGCTTCGCCTACAAAAGTAAATGTCTACGGCATACACCTTTCCCAAGAGGAAAAGAAGAATGCCGTTGCCGATGTTTGTTTGTCGGACAGCAACGCCCTTAGCGTGCAGTCCTCTTCCGACAAGTCGTTATCGGAATCCAAGGCTGCGCCTTCATCATCCTTTTATCGCTACGCGTTCTTCTTCATTCTCATTGCAATAGCAATCTTTTGCATCATCATCCGCAACAAGTTGCGCAAGTAAGGGGCTACGGCGGTGTGTTGCGGTGGTGCGGACAAGCCAAATGTGTTTGGCTCGGTAGCAATGTCGCAAATGGTTTTCCGTTTCGTGGCTCTCGCTCTGTTGCGGTAAAGAGTATGGGTATGCCTTGATTCCGTCGACAACCCTTTTGCTCTGAAAGGGCTTCGGACACATCTTGCAGATAAGTCCGCCGCATCTTTCGGAGCAAGTGGCAAGCCACGCAGGGTTATCGGCGGAGGCACAACCCACACACTTTACCTACACGCCGCGACACGCACACTCCACTGCATCCCATCTGCTCCATTGCCATTAGTGTCCAGCTCGTAACTCCCAGTCCACGTCCGCACCACCGCACCACGCTCGCCTCCGCCTTGATGATTGGCGCATCACCCAGCCAGGCAACGCCACCGGCGAGCCCGTCTGACCTCACACGCCAATCATCCCTCACGCTTCGCTTCTTTGGTTTTTCACGTCATAACATTCCGTCATTCCTCTTCTCTCACGTCATTTCATTCCGTCTACCTTATATATAATAGGCGAACAGTGCTTCACACCTTTCGCCTTTCTGAATAGGTACGGACAAATGCTCCGTTTCTCTTCGCATCAGTCCGTGCAGCTTCGCTCTG
>CAVAHD010000104.1:0-3209 GCA_963588475.1 Oscillospiraceae bacterium
CTATCGACTCCATCGAGGACGGTCTCGACGAGAACGACTGGGACAACTGGGTGAAACTCACCGCTGCCATCGGTGACCGCTGCCAGCTCGTAGGCGACGACCTCTTCGTTACCAACGTGAAGTTCCTGGAGAAGGGCATCAAGATGGGTGCAGCCAACTCTATCCTCATCAAGGTAAATCAGATTGGTTCGCTCACCGAGACCCTCGAGGCCATCGAGATGGCACACCGCCACGGCTACACCACCGTCACCTCTCACCGCTCCGGCGAGACTGAGGACACCACCATCGCCGACATCGCCGTTGCCACAAACTCAGGCCAGATAAAGACCGGTTCCCTCTCACGCACCGACCGCATGGCCAAGTACAACCAGCTCATCCGCATAGAGGAGCAGCTCGGAGCCCGCGCTGCATACGGCTACAAGAAGCTAAAGTAAGCTCATCCATAATCCTTATATACACAAAAAAAAGTCCGCCCGAGGTTCAACGTAAGTGTGAACCTCGGGCGGCGTCTTTTTATCTTATTTTTGCTCAACGGGCAGCACACGGACAATCCGCGTTGAGCCCTATCAAAGACTTGTCCTTGAAGTGCTCGGTGCCATTGAAGAACTCTTTAGTTAGACTGTTCTTTAGAATATGTAGTACACCCCTGCGGTGATGGAGATGGGCTTGTTGTACTGGTAGTCCTTCATAGCCTGGTACTGCTTCTTCTTGCTCACCACGCTGTAGTAGTAGCGTCCCTCCACCTGGGCAGCCCAGTGGCTGTGGAAGCGGTACTCCACGCCGATGCCGCCCACGTAGCCGAAGTCCCAACGCTGGTCGCGAATGCTGTTCAGCTCCACGCTGGTGTCTATGTCCATTTTAACGTCCGTAACTAAATCCTTTACTTCTCCATCACAATGGCTGCCCAACAGGTAACCGCCGTATACACCGACATTGGCGAAGCCGCGCAGCTTGCTGCCGCCGAAGCTGAAGGATGCCATCACGGGCAGGGTGAGGTAATTGTCGCGGTATTTGCAGTTATAGTCCACCTCGGTACGTCGCTGCGTATATCCGCGCTGTTGGAAGGTGAGGTCGGCACGCACGCCCAGCCAGTCCTTGAAGTCATACTGACCCGTCACGCCGGCCTGCACACCCCAACGCTTGTCGTAGCGCCAGTCGTACTGGTGCTGTGTGTTTATCTTCAGCTGATTGTTCACAGCGCCCACAGTAGCACCCAATCGCCACTGTGCCATAGCGTTGCACGTTGTCATCATCACTGCTGCCAAAGCTATAGTTCTGAATATCTTCATAGTCGTATCTGTATTTTATGAATAGTTTCTTATTGGAATTTATAATAAGTTACTTGCCTGTGCGGATGTAATCTATGGCACGCTCAAACTGAGTGTCGAGCTTATCACTTTCGTACTTGTCAAGGTCGAAAGGGACTTCAATGTCCGGCGTAATACCCTTACCCTCGATGTTGCCTATACCGCCGTCGTAATATGTAACCATAAACGGAATATAAGCATACACACTGATTTTCTTGGCATATAAATCATCCATGGTGCCAATAACTCCAGCATAACCAAGCCAACTATAGAGTTTTGGAGTATCGTACAACGAAGCACCTCCTCCAAATGTGGTTGTACCCATAGAGATGCCGTTCTTGTGTTGTTTGACTGCCGCCGTAGAGAATTCTGAGCATGACACAGAATTGCAATTGGTCAGTATCACTATTGGTTCGGTGATATCTTCCGTATTATCGCCATAGCAGGACATGTACATTGGTTGAGGCACAGTATAGTCAAGTCTGCCTATTCCGTTTTTCATCTTTTTGGTTCCTAATTGATACTGCGAACCCTTGAATAGAGAGCCTGGGAAGTATTTCAGAACTTCATTTGCTCCTCCACCATTATTTCTTACATCAAGAATGACTCCCTTCAAGGTTCCTTTGTTATGCATCTCGTATACCTTATCGTGCCACTTCTCAACATTTTGTACAAATTTACTGTTAATCTTAATACGAGTACTCTCGTCATCTACTCTCTCTATGATTGTATTTTTCGGCCACATAAAACTACTCATTCTAAAGTAGGCAATGCTATCTTTTGTAAAGTACATTTGTATCTCTGCATTGTCCCTAAAACTTGTTCTGAATAAGCCGTACTCTTGAATTATATCATTAAATGCACCAGATTTAAAGATTAGTTCGTCAAACTTTGCAGCATCTATCGTTCCTCTCAGAAGTTCTTCTATGCATTTTTGACAATACACTAAGTCTTCAGGACGTTCTGACTCGGTATAATTTCCCAATTCTTGGTTCATTCTTTTCATAACTGAATACAACGAATCATAAGCGAGACTTATAGTCGAGAATTCTTCAAAGCGTTCAACCTCTCTGTTTTCTATGTAGTAGTCCTTCTCAAACGTTATCTTTTCCAGGTCTTTATTATAATCCTTGCGTTGTACAACACGCTTACCCCCTGGATAAATATCAGTTGGATTCTTCGTACAACGATCTATATACAATATATAGGTGTGTCCGTCATGTAGCGAGTCAAAAGCCGAATGGAAAAGCTTTGAAGCCTCAGAAGAGATTTCCTTACCATATGTGTCATCAAGCTTACCCTGCTTGCTCAAAGTGTCATACTTAGCATCCAAAGCAACCATCTGTGGGCGTATAGTGGCATTTACCTCATCCCAGTCAATAGTTTCGGTTTCCCATCCCACATAGTTCTGGTTGTACCCATTCCATAGGACATCCCACATTTCGGTATAGGTCATATTTTTATGATTCCTGTAGTCCAGTCCATTTATATTACCCAGTATCTCGTCGCTCTCCTGCTGGCAACTTGCCAACAGCGTTGTTGCCACGGTGGCTACGGCGATGAAAAGTTTTGTTAGCTTTTGTCTCATATCTATTACTTCTTTAAGTTCTACTTATTACTTTTTCCCTGTGCAGACACTCCGTCCACATTATTCAATCGTCATGACAACCAGCGTCTTTCCTTCGTCAATGGCGCTTTTTATCTCCTTGCTGCCGTTCTGCACCTTGCAGAGGCTCACATCGTCGCCCTGCACTTCAAGAATCTTTACCTTGCCCAGCTGGCTGCGGGCAGTCCTTCCTGCCACCTGCTTCTCCTCGTAGACGGCCATGCGCATATCCTCCTTGGCACCCTCCTTCTCTCCGAGGTCTATGTAAAGCTCCTTCTGCTTGTCCTTCTTTGCCT
>CAVAHD010000105.1:0-3190 GCA_963588475.1 Oscillospiraceae bacterium
GGCAACAAAGTGGACGAATAACGAATTGAAGCGAGCCTTGGGCTTGCGTAAAAAGGAAGAAACGAATGGACTTAGACAATATAGACACAAGCGAGGAAAGTCTTCTCCAGTTGGACGGC
Organism: Oscillospiraceae bacterium; assembly: GCA_963588475.1. Classification (GTDB taxonomy): domain Bacteria; phylum Bacteroidota; class Bacteroidia; order Bacteroidales; family Bacteroidaceae; genus Prevotella. The sequence goes on from CAVAHD010000105.1 coordinate 120, forward strand.
ATCCTTGACATTTTGCTGAAAGACCATACCACGGGTGGAAATATCATCTGGGCTACCGATGACTATTCCGACCGTGGCGAGTCTTATGGGGCAAAGTGTCCTATCCGTGCAGAGCAGATTACAGGAGAAAACGCCACGCTCATTCAGCCACGCATCAAGAAGGAGCGTGAAGCCCAGCGGCTGCGCTCCAGAAACAAGGCGGAGGTGTTTACCCCTGCATGGGTATGCAACAAGCAGAACAATCTCATCGACCAGGCTTGGTTCGGGCAAGATGGTGTGTTCAATACTGAAAACGAGGACAATACATGGACTCCTGCCGTGCCCTTGCGGTTTCCCAAGGGCAAGACGCTCAACGCCTATGTGTCTGACGTACGTCTGGAACTGACTTGCGGCGAGGCTCCCTATCTTGTGAGCCGATATGATGCTACTACGGGTATGCCCATACCTGTCGGGCAACGCATCGGTCTGCTCGACCGCAAACTTTGGGCTATCCACTGCCTTACGCCCGACGACTGCAAGGAACTCACACCGAAGGAACGCAAACTGTTGAAGCGCGAGTGGCGAAGGAAGGTGTACCGTGCCTACCAGAGCATCTATGGCTTTGAGTGGCAGGGCGACAACCTGCTCCTTGCGCGTGAGGCTCTCTTCGTGTCGTTCGTAGAATACTATCAGGCGAAATGGAAGGTGAAGAAGTTGCCCGAAGAAGCGGCTTTAAGGAAAGTGGCAGAAATCATTTCATGGAATCTCTGGCAGATGGACGGCCTCACTTACGGCATTCCCGGATTTACTCCGACGGAAACGACAGGCAACGTGCTCCATTTCCCTCCCGAAATGCCGCAGCAACGCCTGTGTCGAGTGATGCACTGGAACGGTACGGAACCTCTCCGTGGCGAAGAGATGATTTTCAAGGATTTGTTGAACCCACAAAAACATTGACTTATGGCGCAGAACTTGATTATATCTACCTATTCATTCTACATCATCTATGTATACTCGATAGACGATGACAACCATCGTGGCATTCTGAAAGTGGGCAAGGCTACGCTCAATACCGCCCCAAAATCTTTCGACCTGTTACCGCCCAACTGTGAGCTACTCTTGGAGGCTGCCAAGGCACGCATCGACCAGCAGACCACAACAGCGGGCATTCCTTATCATATAGAATATGTGGAATTGGCTCACATCATCGACGAGGAGGGACGAGATGTGCATTTCGACGACACGGCAGTACACCAAGTGCTGCTCAACAGCGGCTACACCCGACATGTGTTCCCCAGTCTGGAGAGCACTCCACAGGAGTGGTTCGACATCAGCGACGTGGAGATAGTGAAACGCGCCATCGCCGCAGTAAAGGAAGGCAGAAACTGCATCGACGGTCCTGCCAACAAGAAGTCGGACATTGTCATCACGTTCCGTGAGGAGCAGGTGGCGGCCATCCGTCAGACCACGGCTTTCTTCGCCCATAAGGGCAAGATGCTGTGGAACGCCAAGATGCGTTTCGGCAAGACGCTTTGCGCCCTTGAGGTGGTGCGGCAGTGTGCTTTCGGCAAGACGCTCATCCTCACGCATCGCCCGGCAGTAAAAGGTGGATGGTTCGACGATTTCCGCCTTATCAAGTTCGACGGCTACCAGTATGGTTCCAAGCCGGGCAACAAAAAGAAGAACGGTCAACCTCAGGTGGGCGAGTCGTTCGACACGCTCGCAAAGTCGGGTGCTCCCTTCATCTACTTTGCCTCCATGCAGGACTTGCGAGGCTCTTGGGACAAGTCTTCCGGTAAACTTAAGAAGAATCAAGATGTATTCTCAACAAAATGGGACTTGGTCATCATCGACGAAGCGCATGAGGGTATCACAACCACCTTGGGACAGTCGGTCATCCATCAGCTCGAAAAGCAATGCAAGCGATTCCTTTACCTCTCGGGCACACCTTATAATATACTCGACCAGTTCAAGCACGAGGAAATCTACACTTGGGACTACATACAGGAGCAGGAAGCCAAGGAGCAATGGCCCGCTCGCCATCCCGACGAGAAGAATCCCTACGAGGGTTTGGCACATCTCAACATCCGCACCTACAATCTGGGGCGTGTGTTTGAGAACTATAACCACAGCGAGGAGGACTATTTCGAGTTTTCGGAATTTTTCCGCACGCTCACTGGCGATGAGGCGGAAGACGGCAGACCGATGGAGGAGGGGGAGTCAGCGGGCGACTTTGCCCATGCCAACGACGTGCGTGCCTTCCTTGACTTGCTCTGCCTACCGAGCGAAGATAGCTATTATCCTTTCAGCCGTGAGGAATACAAGGACTACTTCGCCCATACCTTTTGGGTGTTACCGGGTGTCAAGGCTGCTGCGGCTTTGAGCCGTATGCTTCAGGAGCACCCGTTCTTCCGCCAGTTCCATGTGGTGAACGTGGCTGGAGAGGGCGACCAAATGGAGGAAGAACGTGATGCAGACGATTCCTATAAGACCGACAAGTTGGAGAAGGACTGTGTGGCGAAGGTAAACAAGGCCATCGCCGCACATGAGCGAACCATCACGCTCTCATGCGGCCGCATGACCACGGGCGTGAGCATAGAGCAGTGGACTGCCGTGTTTATGCTTGCCGGAGCATACAACACAAAGGCTGCGGGCTACCTGCAGACCATCTTCCGTGCGCAGACACCATTCAAGTACACACCAGGCATCAAGACCGAGTGCTACGCCTTCGACTTTGCTCCCGACCGCACGCTTACCGTTATCGACAACTTTATCAAGAACACGCTGCCCAAGGGCGGAAGTCCAAAAGGCAGCAAGCGGATGACGGTGCAGAGCTTCCTGCGCTTCTGTTCGGTGATTGCCATTGATGGGGCACGCACTGTAGACTATGATGCTCACGCCTTCATGACGCAGGTGAACCGCGTCTATGCCGAGCATATTGTGGGAAAGGGCTTCCGCGACAATAGTCTCTATGTAGGCATCAGCACCGTAGGCGAGACAGACCTCGATTGGATTCTGGGCATTGCTGCCGCATTAAAAGACAAAGGCAGCAAGAAGTCGAAGAGCGACGGCAAGGTGAAGGTGACCGATGA
>CAVAHD010000106.1:0-3178 GCA_963588475.1 Oscillospiraceae bacterium
CCTCCTTATTAGCCAGTCTAAGACCAGCTAAAGGATCGGCGTGTGCTGAGGCTTATGGTCACAAAGGTATACATTTTTTCTAAATAAACAAAAGAAATCTAAACAAAATGACAAAAAAGGTACAATAATCATAGTTTAAAACAGTTTTTGGAGCTGCTTCCGTATAATTATCAGTATCTTTCCTCTATAAAACAAGGGGCATGGTCACGGGGACAGGTACCGCCAACCCACTTCGTGGACCGCGTAACCTGTCCGTACGCCACACGTCAACAGTGGTGCCTTTCGTGAAAAACAATAAAGTAATTGTGATTTGTTCCCCACCGCAGTATCGCTCTGCGCATGTGTCGCCACTCGAATGGGGAAATATATTAGACTCTATGTCTTGCGTCCTTTTCCGAAAAGTTCTGAATGAGAACCCAGACGAACGAGTTCCACTACGTCATGTTTCTTATCATACCATATCAAGAGAGTATCATTTTCTACATGGCATTCCATGTAGTTTTTCCAATTTCCTTTCAACAGATGTGGTTTGAAATCTTCAGGAATTGGTTTGCCTTCTACCAATAGTCCAACTAACGTAAAAAGAAGTATATCCTACTCATCCATTGAAGCCATAAAACTCTCCAAGCTGTCAGTCCGGACGACTCCTGCATCATGACCGCTTTCCACTTCCTTCATTGCAGCCAGCGTCACCGCATTAGGAATATCTTCTTGCACCAAACCATAACGTGTAGTAGTATCCGATGCCACTACCTTAACTCCCTTCATAAGAGAAAACACGTTCTTCAACTGACTCAACAAAGAAGGGTTCTCTATCTGTAATATTAGTTGATTCATAGTTTACTCTATTTTAAATTAATTCCGTGCAAATTTACGTTTTTCTTCTGTAACCACCAAATTATCCCAGACTTTTTCATTTTTGGCAACGACTTTTAAATTCTGGGAGGATTAACATACCTTCCACTCCAGCGTGTTCACGTCGTCCTTCAGCATGAAGTTCATGCCTACCTTTACTATGGGCTTGCCATTTAGCTGGAAGGCGTCGGCGTAGTGCATCGCCTCTATCTGGGCGAGGGCGTCGTCCACGCTCTTGTTGAACTTCAGCTCCATGACGTAGACCGTGGTCTTCGTCTCTAGAGAGATGTCTATCCTACCCCTCGCCGTGTGCTGCTCCACATGGATGCGGTAGCTGGTGAGCAGGGCGAACATGATGTAGATCGTCTGCTGCCAATGGCCCTCGTAGTGGGTGTTGTCGCAGTAGGGAACGGTCTCCAAAAAGTCAGCCAACTGCTGTAGGGCTCCGTCCATGTTGCCCCGGTTTATCAGTGCCGACATGTCGGCCATCACCACCCGCCCTTCGTCTACAGCGGAGTCGAGATAGCCAGGCAACAGGCTGTCGAAGAGCCCGACGTAAATCTCCTGGTTGGGGAGGTCGAGCGTGTAGAGGTCCACTTCCTCGTTGTAGTCCTTGATGGTGAGGTAGCCGCTCTGGTATAGCAGCGGCGTTAGCGAGGTCATCGTCTCCGTGGCGGCATCGAAGGAGGCAGCCTTCGCCTTTGTTCTGCCTAACTGCGAGGGCTGCACGCGAAACTTCCTCATCATATTGATGAGGTAAGTGGGCGTGCCCGAGCCGAACCAGTAGGCATCGAATCTCTGCTTGGCGAAGCAGTTGAGCAGACTGTAGGGGTTGAAGACGTCAGGCGAGGGCCAAGTGAAGTGATAGCCGTCGTAGTGGTTTTTCAGCCTCAGGATGGTATCCTCTCTACTGATGCCGAATTTGCTTGCCAGCTCGTCGATGTCACTGCTCATCTGCGTGAGCAGTTCGTCCTTTGTGATGCCGCATATGCCGGCGTATGGCTCGTCCATGCTCACGTTCGTGATGTTGTTCAGTTCACTAAAGATGCTCAGCTGCGAGAACTTCGTGATGCCCGTCATGAAGACGAAGCGGAGCATCGGGTCCGCAGCCTTCAGGGGACTGTAGAAGTTGCGCATCACATAGCGGAGAGCGTCCAAGTTCTCCTTCTCGTGCGCCACGTCGAGCAAGGGGGCGTCGTACTCGTCGATGAGCACCACCAGCTGCTTGCCCATCTTTTGGTGGACGGCCTCCATCAAGTCGGCAAACCGATTATTCACGCCATTGCGATGCTCCGTGATGCCAAACTTTCTTTCCTGGTCTTCCAACTGGTAATTTAAGTACTCCTCCAGCTGCTCCTTCTCCATGTGCTTTCCCTTACTCATGTCGAAGTGGAGCACGGGATATGCGTTCCACTCTTTCTCTAACTTCTCGATGGCGAGGCCCTCGAAGAGTTCCTTCCTGCCCTCGAAATAGCTCTGGAAGGTGGATACCAGCAGCGACTTGCCGAACCGCCTCGGGCGGCTTAGGAAGAAGTACTTGCCGTCGGTGTGCGTCATGTGGTAGACGTACGCCGTCTTGTCAATGTAGAACTTGTCCTCCTCGCGGATGACGGAGAACGTCTGTATGCCTATGGGATATAATTTTCTTGCCATACTACTCTTGCTTTTTGCTGCAAATTTACGTTTTTCCCTTCACATCGCCAAATTATCACGGGACTTTTTCTTTTTTCTGGGAGGATTAACATACCTTCCACTCCAGCGTGTTCACGTCGTCCTTCAGCATGAAGTTCATGCCTACCTTTACTATGGGCTTGCCATTTAGCTGGAAGGCGTCGGCGTAGTGCATCGCCTCTATCTGGGCGAGGGCGTCGTCCACGCTCTTGTTGAACTTCAGCTCCATGACATAGACCGTGGTCTTCGTCTCCAGAGAGATGTCTATCCTGCCCCTCGCCGTGTGCTGCTCCACATGGATGCTGTAGTCGGTGAGCAGGGCAAACATGATGTAGAGCACCTGCTGCCAGTGGCCCTCGTAGTGGGTGTTGTCGCAGTAGGGAACGGTCTCCAAAAAGTCGGCCAACAGCTGCAGGGCTCCGTCGGCATCGCCGTAGTTAAGGCGGTCGGCGGCCTCGGCTATCACTACGCGTCCCTCGTCTACAGCGGAGTCAAGGTAGCCGGGCAACAGACTGTCGAAGAGCCCGACGTAAATCTCCTGGTTGGGGAGGTCGAGCGTATAGAGCTTCTGCCGCTCATCGTAGTCCTTGATGGTGAGGTAGCCGCTCTGGTATAGCAGCGGCGTTAGCGAGGTCATCGTCTCCGTGGCGGC
>CAVAHD010000107.1:0-3102 GCA_963588475.1 Oscillospiraceae bacterium
GGATAAAAAACGTTAGAACTGAATATTTGGGTTCCCGTACAGACATAAAGAAGCCCCTGCCATCTTCCGAAAACGGATTTTGGCAGGGGCTTCTGTCTTGATGAGATCAATTGTATTTTCGTCTATTCCACGGTGACGGATTTGGCGAGGTTTCTCGGGCGGTCAACGTCCTTTCCCTTGTTGACGGCGATGTAATAGGCCAGCAGTTGCAGAGGTACGGCCGACACGATAGGTGTCAGGCATTCGGGCACTTCGGGTATCTCCAAGCAGTAGTCGGCGATATGCTCCATCGAGCGGTTTCCCTTGCTGACGATTGCGATAACGGAGCCGCCCCTTGATTTCACCTGCCGCACGTTGCTGATGATTTTGTCATACAGCGAATCGCTCGGGGCGATGATGACCGTCGGCATCTCGTTGTCGATAAGGGCTATCGGGCCGTGCTTCATCTCGGCCGCAGGGTACCCCTCGGCATGGATGTACGATATTTCCTTCAGCTTCAATGCTCCCTCCAACGCCGTGGGGTAGTTGTAGCCTCGCCCCAGATAGAGGAAGTTGTGGGCGTAGGTGTAGATGCGCGACAGCTCCTTGATAGTGTCGGCCAGTCTCAGCACATCCCTGATGGTCTCGGGAAGCTGCCGCAAGGCTTTTGTTATTTCCTCCACGGTTTCCTCACAGACCGTTCCCCGTATCTGTCCGGCACAAAGGGCGAGGAGGGTGAGCACCGTCACCTGTCCCGTGAACGCCTTGGTGGATGCCACGCCTATCTCAGGGCCTACATGGATGTATGTGCCCGAATCGGTGTCACGGGGTATCGACGCGCCCACCACGTTGCAGATGCCGTACACGAAAGCGCCCTTGCTCCTTGCAAGGTGGATGGCGGCGAGTGTGTCGGCGGTCTCGCCGGACTGGGAGATGGCTATGACCACGTCCCTGTCCGTGATGTATGGGCATCCGTAGCGGAACTCCGAGGCGTACTCCACCTCCACGGATATTTGGCACATCTCCTGTATGACGCGCTTGCCTATCAGTGCGGCGTGCCACGAGGTGCCGCAGGCCACGATGACTATGCGGTTGGCGTTGACAAACCGCTCCCGGTTCTCGATGACGCCGGAGAGAATGACACGCCGGCAGTCGTCTGTGACACGTCCGCGTATGCAGTCGCGCAACGTGTCGGGCTGCTCGAATATCTCTTTCAGCATAAAGGTTTCATAACCGCCTTTTTCCAACTGCTCCACGCTCATTTTAAGGGTATGGATGTCCAATTTCGAGGGAGCACCATTCTCGATGGACTGCACCTCCGGCTGTCCGCCCCTGCGGATCACCGCAATCTCGTTGTCGTTCAAGTAAACCACCTTGTCAGTGAAACCGACTATGGGCGTGGCATCCGAGGCGACAAATGTCTCTCCGTCGCCTATGCCGATGACCAGCGGGCTGCTCTTCCGGGCTGCGACAAGCGTGTCGGAATCGCCCTTCTCCATCACGGCGATGGCGTATGCGCCCTCCACCTGCTTCAACGCCTCCTTCACGGCATCCGGCAGGCTGCACCCGTTGCTCTCCTTGACATATTCTATCAGCTGCACCAGTACCTCAGTGTCAGTGTCGCTGACAAACGAGTATCCGTGCTGTGTCAATGCCTTCTTCAGCACTGCATAGTTCTCTATGGTGCCGTTGTGCACAAGGACTACATCCCCGCCCTGTGAGAGGTGGGGATGCGCGTTGGTGTCGTTAGGCTCGCCGTGGGTCGCCCAGCGGGTGTGGGCGATACCGATATTACCCTCGATGTCTTTCCCAGCCACGCTCGCCTCCAGATCGGACACCTTGCCTCTCGACTTGTACACGTTCAGCGTACCGTCATCCTTGCCGATGGCCACCCCCGCGCTGTCATATCCACGGTATTCCAGCCTGTGCAGCCCCTGCACCAGCACATCGTATGCCTGCTTATTTCCTATATATCCTATTATTCCACACATTTGATTGCTTATATTATATCTATTATAAGATAGCTACTTCCCATATTCTTCTTCGTATTCCTTTTTAGCTTTGGCTGCTTCTTCTTTATATTTTTCAGCCAAAGTCTTTAACTCCTTTTTTGTAGGATTAAGGTTATTTGTTAATAGCAGTTCTTTGATAATCAAACCTGATGTATATGTCAGGCTATAGGCTATCGCAGGTCCCATGACTTGTTTTAAGCCTGGGATAAAAGAGACTAATGTCAGGAATATATAATTCCCTGCCAAACTAAGTCCTATGGATTCCAAAATTCCACCAGCAACACTTTTCCCAATATGTACATTATATACTTTTCCAAGATGTATAATCATCGCAATTTGTATAGGAGCAATCACAAAAGAATCTACAACAGGAATCGGTTGAATAGCAGCCGCAGCCGCTGTCAATGAATAGTTTCTTATAATTCTTTTCGCACGATCATCTTGGCTTTGTTCCTTGCGGTCGATCACAAGTTCCAATATGTCTGAAGTTTTCGAATTAATTTTCTCTTTAAGCTCATCTATTCCAAATAAGGTATCTTCTAAAGATTCACCGGCATAGACAGGAACTATATCAGAAGGGTGCCGTTCAAAGATTGTTGCTACGTATTGAATGTAATCGCAAATGTTCTTTTCTTTTTGAGTAGTTGGATTTTTCAAGGACAAATTCAACGGATTCCAGTCTCTTGTGGGTTTTACCTTGTCTATTTGATTGACGACTATAACAATCGGGATTTTTCTTAATTGCTCATCTTTTATCCACAATTTATAAAAATCTTGTTCGAGTTCCAAGGCTTTATCATCACATTTTAAAACCAATAATAATATGTGTGCATCCTCTGATAACAATCGTATGTTTTCAATATAATCACCTCCGTTTATAAGCGGTGCATTGGCTTCACCAAATCCCGGAACATCGACAATCCGAATTTCTCCAATGTCAGTATTCCAAATTACTTCTTTATTCTTTTTTGTGCATGGTCTTGCGTCTGATGCAACTTCACAGGCACGGGTTTCCAAGATCGCGTTTATTACGGAACTTTTTCCGACACCTGTCTTCCCAGCCATAACAAACTTGAATTTAATAGTACTTTCGTTTACCAAATCCAACATC
>CAVAHD010000108.1:0-3099 GCA_963588475.1 Oscillospiraceae bacterium
AAACAGATAAACAACATCAACGAGCGTGTGGTGGACGACCTCAAGTCAAGGTTGTCTGCGCATAGCCGTGTATCTATTGCAGCCGCTTCATTCTCCATCTATGCATTCGAGGCATTGAAGAAAGAGCTGGAGCAAGTGGAGGAACTCCGTTTTATTTTTACCTCGCCTACCTTCGTCAAGGACAAGAGCAAGAAGGAAAAGCGCGAGTTCTATATTCCCAAGCTCAACCGTGAGCGCAGTCTCTATGGTACCGACTTCGAGATACGTTTGCGCAACCAGCTCTCGCAGAAAGCCATTGCCCGGGAGTGTGCTGAATGGATAAAGAGGAAGGTGCGCTTCAAGAGCAACTCGTCGCACGAGGCTATGGGCGGCTTCCTTCATCTACAAGACGACACGGAGCATGTCTATCTTCCTTTCGACGACTTCACCACTACCCAGCTCGGTTGCGAGCGCGGCGACAATGTTTATCAGATGGTCAATGTGCTTCCGTCTCCAGCCGCCAACGCTTACCTTAATATATTCAACGAGCAGTGGGACAACGAGGAGAAATTCTCCGATGTCACAGGGCGGGTGCTGGAGTATATCGAGACGGTGTACCAGGAGAACGCGCCCGAATACATTTACTTCATTGCGCTCTACAACATCTTCCATGAGTTCTTGGAGGATATTTCGGAGGATGTGCTCCCCAACGAGCGCACTGGCTTCAAGCAGAGCATTATCTGGAGCAAGCTCTACAACTTCCAGCGTGACGCTGCCCTTGCCATCATCAACAAACTGGAGAAATACAACGGTTGCATCCTTGCCGACAGTGTGGGCTTGGGTAAGACCTTTACGGCACTTGCGGTCATCAAGTACTACGAGAACCGCAACAAGAGTGTGCTGGTGCTTTGTCCCAAGAAACTCAACGACAACTGGCAGACGTTCCGTGCCAACTACAAGAACAACCCCGTTGCCGCCGACCGCTTGCGCTACGACATCCTGTTCCACTCCGACCTGAGCCGCGACCGTGGACAGAGCAACGGTCTCGACCTCGAACACATCAACTGGGGCAACTACGACCTTATCGTCATTGACGAGAGCCACAACTTCCGTAACGGCGGCAACATCGATGAGGACGATGCCGACGATTTTATGTTCGGCGGCGAGAAGCGCAAGGAGAACCGTTACGAGCGGTTGATGAACCGTGTCATTCGCCAGGGGGTGAAGACCAAGGTGCTGATGCTCAGTGCCACGCCCGTCAACAACCGCTTCAACGACCTCAAAAACCAACTGCAACTGGCTTACGAGGGCAAGGCGGAGTATATCAACGAGGCGTTGGATCTTGGCAAGAACATCGACGATATCTTCCGTTTTGCGCAGACTGCCTACAACAAGTGGGCGAAGCTCGACCCCGTGGAGCGCACCACCGAACGGTTGCTCAGCGACCTCAGTTTCGACTTCTTCCAGTTGCTCGATGCCGTCACCATTGCGCGCAGCCGCAGTCATATCACCAAGTATTACGACACCAAGGACATTGGCGAGTTCCCTACGAGGCTTGCCCCTATCAGCCGTCGCCCTAAGTTGACCGACCTCAGCAGTGCCGTCAACTTCAAGGACATTGCTGGTACGCTCGACACGCTCAATCTGTCTATTTACACGCCGTCGCTCTATGTGTTTGAAAGCGTGAAGGGCGACTATGCCATCGACTACGAGGGGTCTGGTATTTCCATCGACGGACGCGAGAAGGGTTTGCGCAAACTCATGGCTACCAACCTGCTCAAACGTCTGGAGAGCAGTGTCAATTCGTTCCGCCTTACCCTCCAGCGCATCAAGGACTACATCGGCGAGACGCTTGGTGTCATTGCCGAATACGAGGAAAGCCGTGGATCGGAGACCATCGACGTTACGGAGTTCACTTCGAGCGAAGACGACTGGGAGAATGCCGACGCTTTCCTTGCCTCCAAGAAATCGAAGATTCGTCTGTCCGACATGGACACCACCAGTTGGGCGCACGACCTAAAGGCCGACCTCGAAAAGCTCGACCTGCTGCTTCTTATGCTGAAGGACATCACGCCACGGCACGACAGCAAACTGCAGATGCTCATCACCGACCTGAAGGAGAAATTTGCGCATCCCATCAACGGTGACAACAAGAAGGTGCTTATCTTCACTGCCTTTGCCGACACTGCCGACTATCTCTACAACGAATTGGCGGAGAAGATAAAGGCCGACTGCGGACTGAACGTGGCACTTATCACCGGCTCTACCGAGGGAAAGTGTACCATCAGGAAGTTCCCCATGAGCTTCAACAACGTGCTCACGTTCTTCTCGCCTCGTTCCAAAGACCGCGCTGCCCTCTATCCCAATGCCAAGGACGACATCGACGTGCTTATCGCCACCGACTGCATCTCCGAGGGACAGAACCTACAAGACTGCGACTATCTCATCAACTACGACATCCACTGGAACCCCGTGCGCATCATCCAGCGTTTCGGGCGTATCGACCGCATCGGCTCGCAGAACAAGGTGATACAGCTTGTGAACTATTGGCCCGACATTGAGTTGGACGATTACATCAAGCTCAAAGGGCGTGTGGAGAGCCGCATGAAGGCTACCGTGCTTACTTCCACTGGCGACGACAACCTGCTTTCCGCCAATGAGAAGGGCGACCTCGAATATCGCCGCAACCAGCTCAAACGCTTGCAGGAAGAGGTGGTGGACATCGAGGACATGGACACGGGCATCAACATCATGGACTTGGGACTCAACGAGTTTCGGCTCGACCTGCTGGCATATATCAAGGAACACCCCGACATTGAGCATGCACCTTTCGGTATGAGTGCCGTGGTGGCGAGCGATAGCATTGCCCGTCCCGGCGTGATGTTCATTCTGCGCAACCGCAACAATGCCGTCAATATCGACCGCAAGAACCTCCTGCACCCGTTCTATATGGTGTACCTCACCGACGAGGGCGAGGTCATCTGCGATCACCTACACCCCAAGCAGTTGCTTGACATCATGCGCCATGCCTGCAAGGACAAGAAGGTGCACGACACGGCTCTCTGCGCCGCCCTCAACAAGACTACTGCCGACGGACGGCACATGGAGCATTACAGCGAC
>CAVAHD010000109.1:0-3040 GCA_963588475.1 Oscillospiraceae bacterium
GCCATACTCTTCTTTCATCGGAATTTCTCTGATAAGCCGTGCCAGCTTGTTTGCCAGTCTTATTCTTGCAGAACGAATGCAAGAATGGGAATCCTTTTCCAAGAAATGCACATATGCGATAATCGGGCAATCCCAAAACTTCACGGAAGTTTCCCGTTTCATTTGTCGCTCTGATGTCCCTTCCTCCACATGGTCTTTCCTTTGGCATCAATCGTTGTCGTGCAGGTGCAAAGGTATGGCAGCGGGCTTTGGAAATAAAAGGTCGAGCCTACGGTTTTCGGAAAAATCTCCACACCGTTGGGTAGTATTTTCCCGAAAAACCTTGTATTTCCAGCCTCGTCGCCCTTGAAAAGCACCTGAAACGAAACGACCGATGCGACAGGAAGACGCAAAAAAAATGTCGGAAAAGGGAGCGACAAAGAGGTGAAGAAACGAGAACTTCCCTTCTGCTCTTGGAACCGCAAATGATTTTAATTCAAGGCGATATGACAACAAACATCAACATAACACAGACTTGGTGGAGGTTGTTCTCCGCAGTCGGCTCAACCCTCATCACATTGGTGGCTTGGTTGGGATATATGGCAATCGGCATAGTCGGTGAAGTCATACTGGGAGTTATGAAGTTCATCTTCGGCATCCTTATATCCGTCATTTCGGTTGTGGTGCTGATAGGGACATTCATTTGGTTATTAACAATTTAACATAGAAGGATATGGCAACAAAAAGACATTCAAAGACCGCATCACAGCAATGCAGATACTACGAGGTGGACAACATCTTTGAGTATATGGTGGAAACCTACATCAACGGCAACATCACGTCATTCAAGGAAATCTACCGAGAGTTGAACAAGGGCGCAAGACGTGACTTTGTGGACTTCATCTTTAATGAGGTGAATCCGAAGTACACAATAGAGTTAATCAAACTGACAATATAAGGAGCAAGCGATATGAACAGAAGCATTGAAGCAATACCAACGTGGTCACTCTGCTACATCATCAATGGCGATGCAAGCGGACTGACAGACGAGGAAATCCACATGGTAGACGAAGCCATGCGCAAGAACAACATTGAGATAGTAAGTCCGAGGTACAACGAGGACATGAGTACCGAACCCTACTTCAGCCATTATCCGTTATTCGGACAGCCTACGGAGGTGGAGGACTGCGACATCATCTATCACGAGTAACGAACCCTTTAACAACATCAGATTATGAACACTACGGAATATTTCAAGAGAACGATACAAGCTTATTTGGAGGAGCGAGCAATGGAGGACGAACTCTTTGCAGCCAAGTTTGATAACCCCGACAAGAACATTGACGATTGCGTCACCTACATTCTGAATTGGGTGCAACAAAGCGGTTGCAATGGCTTTTGCGATGAAGAAATCTACGGGCAAGCCATCCACTACTATGAGGAGAAGGACATCGAAGTCGGCAACCCATTGGACTGCCATGTAGCAGTGAACCACCACATCGAACTCACCGAGGAGGAGAAGGCACAGGCAAGACAGGATGCCATCCGCCAGTATCAGCAAGAGCAACTCTGCAAGATACGCAACAGAGAGACCGCCAAGCGCACCTCACCGAGAACCGCCAACACCATCCAACAACCCTCATTATTTGACACACTATGAAACCAAGAACGAAATATCAGAAGCAAGTCGTAACCTCCAACAAGGGGTTACGACCCATCAAGGGAGCGCAACTGAAATGGGCTTTCCGCGAATGCCTTGACCACTACGCATTCCAGTTGAAGCACGGACAGACCACCTGCATGGACTGCGGTCACACTTGGACGATGGACGAGGATGCCGACAAGTGCATCTGCCCCAAGTGCAAGGCAAAGTTGGAAGTGCAGCGCACCAAACGGCAGAAGGCGCAATCCGTCACCTACTTCAGTGTACTCACCGAGCGCAAGGGACTGCAACTCATGCGAGTGTTTCAGATGAAGGCTCACTACCGCAAGGGACAAAGGGCGGACATCTATTGTTGGGAGGTGGCACGCTATTGGATGAACGAGCAAGGCAAGGTGGAGGTCATGGCACGCAAGCGCACGATGGGCATCTACATGGACACATTCTGCTACGACTCAGACATTGAACTGCGCAAGGACAATGCCACCTACCAGCACATTGCCTCATTCCCAGTCTGCCCCGACATGAAGGTCATCCCTCAGATATGGCGCAACGGCTTTAACGGAAAGTTCCACGGCATAGCCCCCTTCACCTTGTTCAAGGCGATGCTGACAGACCACCGCATCGAAACAATGATGAAGCAGTGCCACTACGACCACGTCCGCTATTTCATCAACCATCCACGTCACTTGGAGACTTGTTGGAACGCCTACAAGATAGCCAACCGCAACCGCTACCTCATCACCGACATCAGCATATGGGCGGACTACCTCAGCATGTTGGTGGAATTGGGCAAGGACATCAGAAGTCCCCACTACATCTGCCCCTCCAACCTCGAAGCCGAGCACGACCGCATATCCGAGAAAATCAGAGCCAGGAAAGAGAAAGAACGCACCGAGGAAGAGATACGCAAAGCGTTGAAGAACGAGGACAAGTTCCGAGAGATGAAGAGCCGTTTCTTCGGGTTGACATTCACGGACGGCAACATCGTGGTGAGGATACTTGAAAGCGTCAGGGAGCACGTGCTTGAGGGCAAGGCGATGCACCATTGCGTAGGCAGCGGAACAAACTACTCCCTCAATCCCGATTGCATCATCTTCTCAGCAAGAATAGCCGAGCAAAGGATAGAGACAGTGGAGTTCTCGCTCGAACATATGAAGGTGGTGCAATGTCACGGGCTTCAGAACAAGGACACCGAACACCACGCTGACATCATCAACTTGGTGAACAACAATGCAAGGCTTATCGAGCAACGAATGGTTGTCACCACATAACACCTCTATAAGGCGGAGCGATGGAAAATCGCCCCGCCCTCTTTCTTTCATGAGCGGAATGGCGGATAAAGAAAGAGGCAAAGAAACCGCCTGTTCCTTATCTGCGATGCCCGAAAGGCCACCAATT
>CAVAHD010000110.1:0-3023 GCA_963588475.1 Oscillospiraceae bacterium
TCGGTGTCAAACTGGTGAACATGGCTACCAAGGCTGACTTCACTTTCCCGACTGAAGTGACAGCTTCTGATGCTACATTGGCACAGGGTCAGTGGAGCAACTTGTCAGGTGATAAGGACCACTCAAAGGCTTATATGGTGAAGGGAACAACTGCTGTTACACTGAACAGCACCGCACAGTCCATCATGTTCGATGCCAACAGCTTTATGCTTATACCGCAGAAACTGACTAAATGGGACGAAACCAGTTCAACTAAAGGTGCTTACCTCGCAGTGCTTTGCCGTGTATCAAGTATGAACGGTGAAGAGGCAACCCTGCTCTATCCAGAGCCTACAGCAGAAGACACCAAGGCTACCAAGTACGCTTTCACCGCAGTGGGCATCGACACCAACTGGGAACCTGGAAAGAAGTACACCTACACGCTCGACTTCTGTAATGGCGTGGACGGTGGCTGCGGACTGGTCGCACCAGATCTCACAAACCCGGTCTCAGCTTCAGATACAGACATCGACACCAACCCGTTTAACGGTAATGAGGGTCAGGGTGCCGGTTACACTATCCTCGGCGCTATCAAGCTCAGTGCTACTGTAGAAGGTTGGACTGCCAGCTCTAAAGACGTCAATATGTAATTCTCAAAGTCTGCACAACCAGCAGGAATACAAGTGTCTCCCTGTGCAGACTTTTCTATAACAAGACTTACGACAAATGAAACATCTCCGCTTCTCAATGCAACCAGACAGACGCACCACTGTGCGTCTGCTGTTGTTGGCACTTATATCAAGTACGTGTTTTCTCTCTTCCTGTACGGACGGAGACTGGGGACTTTCCGGCTCATCGCGGTTCTCCTTCACCGCCACGGTAAGTGACACCACAGGACTGGCCACACGTTCGGGCAGAGGGAGTGGTCTGCCGAAAGATACGGTCACCGCCGTCGAGGGCTACG
Organism: Oscillospiraceae bacterium; assembly: GCA_963588475.1. GTDB lineage: Bacteria > Bacteroidota > Bacteroidia > Bacteroidales > Bacteroidaceae > Prevotella. The sequence continues at coordinate 944 of CAVAHD010000110.1, forward strand.
ATGCTCCCCTCTACCTGCACACGATATACGAGGACGGCATCGCCAGTGAAGGCGCGGACAATGTGTCAGACCGTGCAGACAAGGGCGCGCATACACGTGCCGCCGCAGTGACAGGGATGTACAATTCATTTGCCGTATCAGCTTATAGCTACAAGGGCGAGTGGAATGAATCACTCACACCAAATTGGTTTCATGGGGTCAAGGCCACACTCTCTGACGGAAGTTATGCCCTTGCTTCCACCTACTACTGGCCGGGAAGCGCATACAAGATGAAGTTCTTCGCCTATGCGCCTACAGACAACAGTGCTTATGTGCTTTCAGAAAGCACACAGGCAGGATACCCGACCCTCACCGTCACCGTACCGACAGACGTGGCCAAGCAGCAGGACTTGCTTGCATCACAGTCCAGTGAACTCGCAGGAAACTACCGTAACAACGTAGACCTCTCGTTCAAGCACATCCTCACCGCAGTCAAGTTCGTGTGTGGAGACGACATGGCGGCGGGAACGGTAAAAAGTGTCACACTAAAGGGTGTGTACAGTAAGGGTACGTACAACATGGGAACTGGCTCATGGACTACGAGTGGCTCAACTACATCATTCACGCAGACCCTGAACAAGGCGACCGAGGGAACAAGCGGAGAGGCCATCACTACGGATGCCCAGACGTTCATGATGATACCGCAAACACTGCCGACAGACGCACAGATAGAGGTGAAGTTCACAGATAGTAGCAATGCGGAGCATACCTTGACAGCGGATATAAGTGGACAAGCGTGGCCCAAAGGCAGTACCGTCACATACAAGATTTCCACAAGTTCACTGAACATCAGTTGGGATTATACGTTGGAGGTGTCTGGCCCCAATACTTTAACTTTCACTTATGATGGTTATTATGGAAGTTCTAAATATTATAAAGAAGCCGACTGTGATGTCTACAGTTATAAGAAAAACAAAGCAAATTCCGATCAAACAGAATTAGTTCCCTGTACTGTTCAGTACTCCACGGATGGTGGAAGTACATGGAGTGCCACTAAGCCCGACTGGATTACGGGTATTACATGTAAAGAAGAACAACAGTACAATGACTATAGCTATAAAATAACTGTCGCCGCCCAGACAGGCGTTAAAAGCGGCACGAATCATGCTGCAATTCTAAAGAACCGCAGAGCAAAAGGCTCGTCAACTTATCCTTATAACCTGTCCAACACATCTGGTGGTACGAACGTGCAGAACACCGCCAACTGCTACGTGGTCAGTGCGCCGGGCTACTACTCCTTCCCTCTTGTGTATGGCAATGCGATAAAGAATTTCAATACCAACAAGAGTGCATACACTTCCACGAAGTCGGGATCTACTATCCTTACGCCGTTCGTCAACCATCTCGGTAATGCAATCACCAGCCCATATATCTCGAAGAACAGCGGTTGCACACCTAAGACAGCAGAACTGGTGTGGCAGGACGCACCGAATCTGGTGACGAGCATAAAGTACAACAGCGGAACTAACGGTGGCAACATCTCGTTTTATGTTGACACATCAACCATCTGTCAGGGCAACGCTGTCATTGCCGTCAAGGACAACAGCGGCAACGTGCTGTGGAGCTGGCATATATGGGTGACAGACGAAGACCTCTCCAAGACCATCGCCGTCACCAACCATAGCAGTGAAACCAACTACTTCATGCCTGTCAACCTCGGTTGGTGCGACAGTGATCTCACAACCTATGCGGAGCGCAGTTGTATGGTGAAGTTCACCGCCACCGAAGGAGGCAACAGTGAAACGATTACCATCAAGCAAAGCGCATATGCTGACGGTGATTGGGCGAACAGCCCCTTCTATCAGTGGGGCCGCAAGGACCCGTTCCTGCCGGCAATGTGTTATATGAGCGGAAACTACTTGAGGGCAAATAACAAAACATGGTATGACAATAGTGGGACATCATCCACAAGCAAGCCCCAATCATATAAATTGGAAACTACAACTTATGGAACGGATGTAATCAAGCACTACATACTCAATCCCGGCACATATACTTATACTGTTGATGACTATTCCGGGGTTGGCGACAATGCCTACTA
>CAVAHD010000111.1:0-2976 GCA_963588475.1 Oscillospiraceae bacterium
TATACCTTATAGACATAAAGTATATCATGGAAATTGATGATGGGTTTCTTGGGTTCAAAATATATTGACATAACGGAAGAGAACTATTTTAAGATATAATCGCGCTCTGAACTACTCTCTGTCATCCTTTCCGAAATGCCTAACGGCAGATGATTTCCCCACCTGTCTTGCCCCTCTGAGCAAGAGGGGTTTCCGGAGCGGTTCTTCTTTACAGGAGATAAGCTGTTGGTCTATATTTCTACTGAGGTATTCCTGCATAATCTTAAACGGTTGTTCTTCAGTTATAAAGATAACGAAAATATCCAAATCCAAGAAATAATCTTCGCTAAAATATCCAATTCCGAGAAATAATCATAGCGAAAGTACTCAAATCCGAGGAATATACAGTAACAATATGCAAGAAAGGCTTAGCCTATCGCAGCTTATCCCTTTACCTCATCAATTTTCGCCAGCTTCCATCCCTTAAACTGCATGATGTCTATGTATTGCTTGCGCACATTGTTGTTAGGGATGCCCAATACCAATTGGTCGCCGAAGGTGTCCTTGATGGTCAGCATGCCGTAATAGAACAGCAGGCTGATGAATATCTCCGGGTTGGTCAATGCCTTGGCTGGGAAGGACTCCTCGATGTTGCCCACGATTTCGCCCTTTTCTGCTACGGTCATAATCACGCCCTTGCGGTCGCCGTCCAACTTGTCGAGCTGGAGGAGTTTCTTCATCTTGTTGTAGTCGGTCTTGGTGTTGGGGTCTATCATTTGTCTAGGTGCTTCGCCGTCTGTCATGTAATTGCGGAGATAGTAAAGCACCATGTCGCAGTTGAAAACCTTGCTTTGCGTCCTCAATGCGTCCTCTGAGAAACAGTAGTTGTCATACCACGGTTTCATATCCTTGATGATGGCTTCTACATCCGTGTCGGCAGGGAGTTCCCCCGTGTTCTTGTAGTAAGTGAAGAGGTCTCTCACGTCCTCGGTGGAGAACCCCAGCATCTGGTTGAAGGGAGCCTTGGTGGAGATGTGCCATCCAATGTTGAAGCCGCTGGTCAGGTCGTCAAGCGTCACGGGGCTCACGCCCGTCATGAAGATACGGGCGAACATTCCCTTGAACACCTTGAATATCTCACGGTAGAAACCGCTGGCGTGTGTCAAGGCCCAATATACGTCCTCGCCATGCTCGTTGAGCACTACGTTGGTGAAATTGTCATATTCGTCCACAATGAGGAACAGCTGGTAGCCCAGCTTCTGTGCCTCTATGTCGAGGGCGTTCAGTTTGCCCGACGCATAGTGTATGCCCTTTATCTTGGCGATGACCTCGGGGGAGTAATAGTCCTTGTAGAGGGTGTCCACGAAGAAGTCGACGCACAGACCGCAATAGTCGTTGAAGCGGTCTTCCAATAGCTTGATGCCCCCGCCTATCTTGGAGAAGTCGAGGTACAGCACCTGGTACTTGCCCTGCTGTGGAGTGGGGTGTGAGCCTATCCAGAGGTTGCCGAACAGTTCCTGGAATCTGTCTGCCATGCTGATGTCGTAGTAGGCACGCATCATGCTAATCAGCAAACTCTTGCCGAATCTTCTGGGGCGGATAAAGAAGAGAGCGTCCGCCTCTTTTTCCAGCAGAGGCAGATACATGGTCTTGTCGACGTAATACTGGTTTCGTTCGATGATGTCGACGAAATTAGACACTCCGTAGGGTACTCTTTTTGCTTGTTCCATGATGAATGATTCCTTATATGTTTAGCAACTTCTTTGCAAAGATACACAATATTTTTAATTCTTGGTTGAGAAACATTGCCTTTTTGAAGAATTTTGATTATCTTTGCCGTCAGTTAAGCAAATAAAAGAAGTAAAATACGCCCCAATGATACAACAAACAACCTTCCGGCTGACCGCCAAGCGACGCGGTTGCCATCTCGTCACCCGTGAGGTGTTGCAGCACCTGCCCTCGCCGTTGCCAAAGGCAGGTCTGCTCAACCTTTTCGTGCAGCACACCTCGTGCGCCCTCTCCATCAACGAGAACGCCGACCCCGATGTACGCAGCGACATGGAGAAAATCCTCAACCACGTGGTTAGGGAGAACGAACCCTACTACGACCATACCCTTGAGGGGGCTGACGACATGCCGGCTCACGCCAAGTGTTCGCTCTTTGGAGTGAGCCTGACCATCCCTGTTACCAACGGCAAGCTGAACCTGGGCACATGGCAGGGCATCTACCTCTGCGAGTTCCGCGACTATGGCGGCGAGCGCAAGATAGTGGCAACGATATACGAATAAGGACAATGGAGAAATATAAAGGAAGACCAACGAGTAATGAGGGCAGGAGCGAGGTTGAAATAAAAACCTATGACTTCTTGGACAAGATAGGAATTACGTATGAGACATTCTGCCATGAGGCGGCTTATACGATGGAGCAATGCCCTGGGATTCAGGACGTGGTGGGAGTGGAAGCTCCCATCTGCAAGAACCTGTTTCTCTGTAATCGTCAGCAGAATACCGTGAGGTCGTGCTGGCTTCCTCTCTGTGAGTTAGCAATGCTGCAACAAGGATAAAACAAAGCCCAAGGTTCTTTCCGAAAAAGGAGAGAGCCTTGGGCTTTTGTCGTTGTTAAACTTAGTAGTAAGTTGTAATGGTTGCGAAAGCTTGCAACGATATATGTTTGGCAGTTGCCAACAACGTGGTTGGCAGTTGTCAACAACGTGGACGGCAGTTGCCAACAACGTAGATGGCAGTTGCCAACAACGTGGTTGGCAGTTGCCGATGCATCAACGAGTTCAAGTTCTTGCATCATCATGTAGGACTATCCTTCCCGGATAATCCAATCGCCTATCGTGCGCTGCTGGCTGTCGTAGTTGACACCTACTTTTACTAGTCGCTTGCCGTTGGCGGAATATGGAATCAGGTAGCCCTTGTCGTCTATCTGCTTGATGGCATCCTCGGCGGAGCCGTCGTATTTCAGCTCGAAGACGTAGGTGGCGGTGGGCA
>CAVAHD010000112.1:0-2889 GCA_963588475.1 Oscillospiraceae bacterium
GCAGGCTATCAGTTGAACAGACGTGACGGCTTGCGCTATCCTTCGTATGTGCGCATGGACAGCGATGGCAAACGGGTGCGTGGCGACAAGTTCATCGTCACTGCCAACGGCAAGGGCTGTTTCCAACCGCCACGCCAGAAGGTGTACAACGTCATCTCGTTCATCAAGGAACATCCGCAGTTGTTCGCCGACCACCATGCAGGGATGGCTCCCGACAGGCTCGTCAACCTCGTCTGCAACCGACTGCTCAACAATCCCGTCATTGCAGAGCGTACATTCAAGCCGACGGCAGAAACAAGGACTGTCAAGCCGTTCAATCTGAGCGACTACGACATCCACAAGTTCAACCCACAGGACAGGGCGACGCAAAGGCGGTTTTATCCGTACTTCAAGCACCGGGGCATCGACCTCTACACGCAGTACGCCTTCCACAAGCACTTTGTGTTGGCCACCAAGCAACGCAGCGACGGGCTGTCGTTCGCCAACCTCGCCTTTCCGTTGACCAAGCCCAACGAGGAGAAGGTCATCGGATTGGAGGAGCGTGGCCGTCCACGTCTTGACGGCAGCGGCAGTTACAAGGGCAAGGCAGAAGGAAGCAATTCGGCGGAGGGACTTTGGATAGCCAATCTGACAGGCAAACCGTTGGGGCAAGCCAAGGAGATACTATGGTTTGAGAGTACCTACGATGCCATGGCGGAATACCAGATTAACCCGGTCAAGAGCGTGTTCGTCTCTACTGGCGGCACGCCGACCACCGGGCAGATACGCGGGATGCTCGCAGCCACGCCCAATGCCCGGCACTACTTGGGTTTCGACAAGGACGAGGCAGGACGGCAGTTTGTGGACAACTTCAAGGTGATAGCCAAGGAGATGGGATTTCGCACGGAAAACGTGCAGTCTTACCATCCGAGCGGCATCTACAAGGACTGGAACGATGCGTTGCTGAACAGGAAAACGCCCTCGCTCTTGGAACAGGGGTATGACGACTGCTTCGACTACGGCGAGTTCATGGAAGCGCAAAAGGCAGAGAAAGAAGAAAGCAAAGGAATGAAACGATGAAAAAGATATACTGTTCCTTCATCATGTTTGCAGCCTTGGCTTCCGCTACGGAGGTCAGGGCGCAAATCGTGTCTGCCAATCCGCTGGAGTGGATGGCGTTGGCAGAGGGAAACGAGCTGATAAACGGTCAGATAGAGAGTCAGATAAAGGGCGAGACAAAGACGGCGATACTGCAAAATACCATTGCGGCAGAGTTCAACCAGATGCACAAGTGGCAGAAGGAATACAACGGCTACTTGAAATCGGTGAACGGTTACGCCTCGTCGCTGAAAGCCTGTACGCACCTCTATGACGACGGCGTGCGCATCTTCATCACATTGGGAAAACTGCGCAAGGCCATCAGCGACAATCCGCAGGGTATCGTGGCAACGATGAGCATGAACAACCTTTATGTTGAGACCGCCACGGAACTGGTGTCCGTCTTCAACCTACTCAACGAGGCGGTGGCGAATGGCGGCAGCGAGAATATGCTGACTGGTGCGGAACGGAGCAAGACGCTGTGGGCACTCAACGACAAGCTCGGCACGTTCAGCAAGAAACTGCACCGTCTCTATCTCAGCATCCGCTACTACACGATGAACGACGTGTGGAACAATGCCACGGCAGGGATGATAGACCGCAGCAACGGCGAAGTAGCTTTGCAAGCACTTGGTCGGTGGAAACGGGCGGCGAGAGTGAAGTGAAAAACGAAAAGTGAAGAGTGAAGAATTCAAATGCCGTTCAAATATGGTTCAAATAACGTTCAACCGAGTATGAAATACTTCTTGATTATCATCTGCTTATGCTTTGCGCTTACTGCAAAGGTTCATGCCCAGAACGACCCGACGCTTGCCGGGTTGGTGCTGCTCTATACCGAAAAGGCAGAGAAGGAGCTGAAGAACCAGGAGAAGGTGATGCTGCTGGAGACTACGGGGCATATCTGGACGAAAGAAGAGGTGGAAGCCACGACCGACCTGCAAAGGGAGTTCAACAGTTACCTCGACAACTTCCGCTCCATCGTCTGCTATGCTGCACAGATATACGGGTTCTACCATGAGATAAGTCAGTTGACCGACAACATGGGCGAGTTCACCCGACAGGCCAGTCGGCAGACCACCAATGCCGTGGCAGTGGCACTGTCAAGCAAGCGCAACAAGATATATCGAGAACTCATCATGAACAGCATCGAGATAGTAAACGACATCCGTACGGTATGCCTCTCCGACAACAAGATGACGGAGAAGGAACGCATGGAGATAGTCTTCGGCATCCGTCCCAAGCTGAAGGCGATGAACACGAAGCTGCGCCGCCTCTGCAAGGCAATCAAGTACACCACTATGAGTGACGTATGGTATGAGATAGACGAAGGAGCACGACCGAAGCCTGTGGGCAAGAAAGAGATTGCCGAGGCAGCGAAACGGCGATGGGGACAGAACGGACGGGACGTGCGACCCTGACACACAATATAATAAGGTAAAGACAAAAGGACATGGGATTTTGGAGTTCACTATTGCAATACGGCGGCAAGGCGATGAAAGGAGTCGGTGCCGCCACAAGAGCCACGGGCAAGAGCGTGGGCGGAGCCGTCATCCATCCACAGCAGACGTTGCGCGGTGCAGGGACGGCGATGAAGACCGCCGCCGTGGGCAGTGCCGCAGGATATGTGGCATGGGAGAAAATCGTCAACGACAAGAGTGTGGTAGATACTGCCACCGACATCGTGGTGGGCAAGGACACGAAAGCCAAGCTCAACGAGGCGGTGGACGGCGTGAAGGACTTGAAGGACAAGGCCGGTGAAGCCGTGGACAGCATGAACAACGCCATGACCGACATCAACTCCAAGTGGAGCGG
>CAVAHD010000113.1:0-2788 GCA_963588475.1 Oscillospiraceae bacterium
CGTTGAGCACACCGGTGGCAGTCTTCTCCAGGTCGATGGCGGAGCGGTCGCTGTGACTTTCCTTGTGTCCGGTCACCACTACTTCATTGAGCTGCTGGGCATCCTCCTCCATGGGGATTTCCACCTTGTTCTTGCCAGCCACGTCAACGACTACCTCCTTGGTCTTGTAAGACATATAGGAGAAGACGAGCGTCAACTTGCCCTTGTCGGGCAACTCATGCAGGGTAAAGGTACCGTCTAGACCAGTTGTGGTACTTACGCCTGGCAGTTCCTTCACCCGCACCATGGTGCCGATGAGCGGTTCGCCAGTCTTGTTATCCTTCACCAGTCCGTCGAACGTGTGTGCCGAAGCACCGGCTGCTGCGGCAAACAGTGCCGCACTGACCAACAATCTTTTCATCTGTCTAAGCTATTTGACTTCTACTTCTTCTTCGTAATCGTATGTATGGTCTTTCCGTCCTTGTCTATCATCGACATACGCAACTGCTTCTTGTCTACCGTAAATACGGAGAAGCCGGGAGCGGAGCTGCAGAATACTGTGCCGTCGATTGGCTTCACTGGACGGGAAAGCGAGGAGGACGAGTTGACCACATAGTCGATATTGTCGCCCTTCTTCTGGATATGCTGGAAGTTGTGTATGTGTCCACAGGCATAGACCGCTACATTATTATATTTATGGAGAATGGGGAGTAGGTGGTTCTGCATATCGATGCGCTCAGACTCCTTCTTGTTCGTCTCGGCATAGATGGGGTGATGTCCCACCACGATTACCCAGTCCTCCTTGGCATTCTTCAATGTGGTGTCGAGCCATGAGAGCTGCGCCTGCATATCCTCCTTGCGTGCATCGGGATAAACATCGGGAGTCTCGCGGTAAGAGTCGATGAGGGGCGTGGTGTCGAGGAATACCACACGTACGGTGGTACCCTTGTGGTTGAATACTTTAGTGTAATACTTGGAAGGCATCATCCAGCGACGGCTCACCTTCCCATAGTCCATAAACGCCTGGGTATTGCCGCGATACTCATGGTTGCCGCAAACGGGAAACCAGTCGAGCATTAGGTCGGGATGGGAGTAAATCAACTCGTAATTGGTCATCCACAGGGGGTCTTGAATGGAAGTAATGCCGTTGAAGTGATGAATGTCGCCCACGGCAAGCACGCACTCCGGGTCTACCACGCCAGCCATCTCGCCCATCAGTTCGGCGATGGGTTTCTGGTCGTAGTAGCCGTTGCGCCCCATGTCGTTGGTCATGTAAAGAGTGATCTCGCCCTTTAGCTTCTGCCACTCTGTGGCGGTGGCACTCTTTTCGTTTACCGTCGTAGTAGCGGTGTTCTGCGCCTGCACTTGCAAGCCACCCATCAGCAAACTTGTGGTCAATACAAAAGCGGCAAATCCCTTGCCGCATACCCTGAATACAGTCTTTCTCATTTCTTTTCTTTGCAATTTTATATAGATTAACATAATCCGAGTGCAAAGGTATGGGTATCATATGACAAGCGCGTTACAAGACTTTGGAGAAGCTGATAACGCTTGTTACAATTCTGTAAAAGCGAGATTTGGAACGGCAAGCCTATCCACAAGATAGCCGTCACATCTACTAGGGCAATACTATGGCAACGACCTTTGGGGGAAAGGGAAGTGTTAACTTTTTTGCGAGGGTTATAGTTGCTATGTCGGCACAAATGTGTACCTTTGCAAAAAGTAACGGTAAAAAGCATTGAGATTATGGCAAAATATCCTGTTGGAATACAGACTTTCTCTGATATTAGAGAGAGTGGGTATCTCTATATAGACAAGACGGAGTACATCTACAAGATGGCTTCTTCGCCTATAAAGTATTATTTTCTGAGTCGCCCCCGCCGATTCGGAAAGTCTCTTCTTGTATCTGCTCTCAAGAGCTATTTTGAGGGTAGGAAGGACCTCTTCAAGGGACTTGCCATGGAGAGGCTTGAGACGGAATGGACTGAGTACCCTGTGCTGCACTTTAGCATGGCTATGGGCAAACACATGAACTGCGAGAAGCTGGAGGAGTATATCGGCTACCGTCTGGAGGACGAAGAGATGAAATGGGGAATAACCAGCCCACGCAGCGGAAGTAACAATCGGCTTGCTGACCTCATCGCCACTGTCTACAAGGCAACTGGCAAGAAGGTGGTAGTGCTCATCGACGAGTACGACGCACCGCTTCTTGACGTGGCACACGAGGAGAAAAATCTTGAGGCCCTGCGCTACATAATGCGCAATTTCTATAGTCCTCTAAAGGATTGCGACCCGTATCTCCGCTTCGTATTCCTAACCGGAATCACCAAGTTCTCGCAGTTGAGCATTTTCAGCGAGCTGAACAACATTACCAACATCTCCATGGATGATGAGTACGCTGGTATCTGCGGCATCACCAAGGAGGAATTGTTGGGAAACATGACTGAAGATATCGACATGCTTGCCAAGACTTTAGGATATTCACGCGACGTTACCATAGCCAAACTCAAGGAACACTACGATGGATATCATTTCTCCAAATCGTCACCAGACATATTCAATCCTTTCAGTCTGCTAAATTGTTTCACTAAGCGTGTGCTGGGTGCCTACTGGTTCACCTCCGGCACACCGACGTACCTTATTAATATGATGCGGAAGTTCGGCACGCAGCCTACAGACTTCTGTCGCGTGGAGGCGGACGAGAGTGAGTTCGATGCACCGACGGAGAACATGACAACCATCATGCCGCTGCTGTACCAAAGCGGATACATCACCATCAAGGACTACAACCGCGACTACAACTACTACA
>CAVAHD010000114.1:0-2788 GCA_963588475.1 Oscillospiraceae bacterium
GGTCAAGCGAACAAGGGCGCAGGGCGAATGCCTTGGCACTGGGAGCCGATGAAAGACGTGATAAGCTGCGATAAGCTTCGGGGAGCTGCAAATAAGCATTGATCCGGAGATTTCTGAATGAGGAAACTCACTTGGGTTCATACTCAAGTACGTTGCACTGAACTTAAAAATAGGTGCATCGAGGGAACCGCCTGAACTGAAACATCTAAGTAGGGCGAGGAAGAGACATCAAACGAGATTCCGTAAGTAGTGGCGAGCGAACGCGGAAGAGGGCAAACCGAGAGTCGAAAGACTTTCGGGGTACGGACTGCTTTTAGGACTTAATCTGTTAACCGAACGGCATGGGAAGGCCGGTCAGAGAGTGTGAGAACCACGTAGGTGAAAACGACGAGAGCTGAGCGATTTCCAGAGTACGGCCAGACACGTGAAACCTGGTCGGAAGATGGGGGGACCACCCTCCAACCCTAAATACTACCCAGTGACCGATAGCGTATAGTACTGTGAAGGAAAGGTGAAAAGCACCCCGGGAGGGGAGTGAAAAAGAACCTGAAACCCTGTGCCTACAAGCACCTAGAGCACGTCAATGTGTGATAGGGTACTTTTTGTAGAACGGTCCGGCGAGCGATTGTATGCAGCAAGGTTAAGGACTTAAGGTCTGGAGCCGAAGCGAAAGCGAGTTTGAAAAGGGCGTTAAGTTGCATATAATGGGCCCGAAACCGGGTGACCTACCCATGGTCAGGTTGAAGTGGAAGTAAAATTCCATGGAGGACCGAACCGACCTCCGTTGAAAAGGCGGCGGATGAACTGTGGGTAGCGGAGAAATTCCAATCGAACCCGGAGATAGCTGGTTCTCCCCGAAATAGTTTTAGGACTAGCCTCAAGTTAGATACCTGGAGGTAAAGCACTGAATAGCCTAGCGGCCGAGAGGTTAGCGAAGCTTATCAAACTCAGAATGCCAGAGTATTGATGCTTGGGAGTCAGACAGTGTCAGATAAATGTCATTGTCAAAAGGGAAACAGCCCAGATCTACAGCTAAGGTCCCAAAGTTAGGTTAAGTGGAAAACGATGTGAAGATACGCAGACAACCAGGATGTTGGCTCAGAAGCAGCCACTCATTCAAAGAGTGCGTAATAGCTCACTGGTCGAGCGTCTTTGCGCGGAGAATTTAACGGGGCTAAACCTAACACCGAAGCTTAGGCAACATCGTAAGATGTTGGGTAGGGGAGCGTTGTATACGCGGAGAAACAGTAGCGTAAGCGGCTGTGGAGTGTATAGAAGTGAGAATGCCGGAATGAGTAGCGCGAATGCAGTGAGAATCTGCATGGCCGAAAGCCTCAGGTTTCTGGAGGAAGGTTCGTCCGCTCCAGGTTAGTCGGGAGCTAAGGTGAGGCCTAACGGCGTAGCCGATGCACAGACGGTAGAGATTCCGTCACCACCAAAAGAGTTAAGCACAGGGACACATTTGAAGTCTCAGAGCCGGGTGTTGGTTCCGGTAGAGATCGAGGGAAAATAGTACCGAAGTCTGGGATGGAAGATGGCGAGAAAAGCTGTGTGTATTTCTAAGGTGCCCGTACCGCAAACCGACACAGGTAGGTAGGAAGAAGATTCTAAGGCCAACGGGAGAAGGGTTGTTAAGGAACTCGGCAAATTGACCCCGTAACTTCGGGAGAAGGGGTGCTCCAGAGATGGAGCCGCAGAGAATCGGCCCAAGCAACTGTTTACCAAAAACACAGGTTTGTGCTAAATCGAAAGATGACGTATACGAGCTGACGCCTGCCCGGTGCTGGAAGGTTAAGAGGAGATGTGCAAGCATTGAATCGAAGCCCCAGTGAACGGCGGCCGTAACTATAACGGTCCTAAGGTAGCGAAATTCCTTGTCAGGTAAGTTCTGACCCGCATGAAAGGCGTAATGATTTGGGCACTGTCTCAACAGCCCGCCCGGCGAAATTGTAGTACCGGTGAAGATGCCGGTTACCCGCGACAAGACGGAAAGACCCCATGGAGCTTTACTGTAGCCTAATATTGGGTTTCGATGTTGCATGCACAGGATAGATGGGACTCTGGGAAACAATCGCTTTGGCGGTTGCGGAGAGGCCGTTGGGATACCATCCTTGCGATATTGGAATTCTAACCTGCGCCTTTGAATCAAGGCGGGGGACATTGTTAGGTGGGCAGTTTGACTGGGGCGGTCGCCTCCTAAAAAGTAACGGAGGCGTTCAAAGGTTCGCTCAGCTTGAACGGAAATCAAGCAAAAGAGTGCAAACGCAGAAGCGAGCCTAACTGCGAGACTGACGGGTCGAGCAGTAACGAAAGTTGGAGTTAGTGATCCGGTGGTATGTGAGTGGAAATGCCATCGCTCAACGGATAAAAGCTACCCTGGGGATAACAGGCTGATCTCCCCCAAGAGTCCACATCGACGGGGAGGTTTGGCACCTCGATGTCGGCTCATCGCATCCTGGGGCTGTATTCGGTCCCAAGGGTTTGGCTGTTCGCCAATTAAAGCGGTACGCGAGCTGGGTTCAGAACGTCGTGAGACAGTTCGGTCCCTATCTGTCGTGGGCGCAGGATATTTGATGGGAGCTGTCCCTAGTACGAGAGGACCGGGACGGACGTACCTCTGGCGCACCAGTTGTTCTGCCAAGAGCATAGCTGGGCAACTACGTACGGATCGGATAAACGCTGAAAGCATCTAAGCGTGAAGCCGACCCAAAGATAAGATATCCCACTGATTCAATCAGGTAAGACCCCTTGAAGACTACAAGGTTGATAGGCACGATGTGTAAGTGGA
>CAVAHD010000115.1:0-2772 GCA_963588475.1 Oscillospiraceae bacterium
CTATCAGCATCTGTCCGTTCTCGTCGTAAGGTTCTTTCTGCCAGTTGCAGAAGAAGTAGATGCACGCCGCAAGGAAGTTGACGGCGGAGGTCTGGAAGAACTGGTCACTGCCGCCACCGCCTTCCTTCTTTCCCTTTTGCAGGGATTCGAGGAGTGTCTCGGCGGTCTCGCTGGCGGCGGCGAGGTTGTTGATGTACTTCAACTGGATGGGGTTCACACGGCGCGAGTACTCCACATCCACGAAGTTGATGATGTTGAACTTGCAGCCCGTGGGCAGTTTTCCTGCCTTCTTGTTCTTCTGGTAGTGGTAGTAGAGTTTGGTGGCGAGGGTCGGAAACTTGTAGTCGTACACCACCATGGCAAAGCCCTTCTCCGAGTGCTGGCGGATGAACGGTTCGATGATGGAAAAGGTCTTGCCGCTACCCGGTGTACCCACTACCCATGTGCCACGGAAGGGATTGACGATGTTCACCCATCCCTTGCGGAAGCGACCCTTGTAATAGTAACGCATCGGGATATTGACGCTATAGGGTGTCTGCATCTCCTTCTCGCACTGCTCGAAACTCTCGTTCTCGAAGTTGAAGCGGTCTTTCAGCAAGCCTTCCTTCAGGAACTTGGAGATGTTGTCGAGGGCGACATGGACGAGTACCACGCCCACGATGCTCGTGAGCATATAGAGCCATGTGTTCAAACTGAGGGTAAGGAGACGGGTGTCCATCGCATAGCCGAAGAGCCAGACGGACAAGGCAATGAGCAACACGCCGCCCACCAGGGGATAGAGCACCTGCTTGCGTGCGTCAAACTCCAGGTGCTTCTTGTTACGGGTGCCGACGCAGGTGATGCAGATGAGCAGGAAGGTGGCAACCTTGCTGTACACCATGTTGCCGTCGTGGTAAATCATCCACTGCTTGATGCGGTCGTGCAGTTCGCACACGATGCTGCCCATCGGCGAAGGGTCGATGGCGTACTCGAAAAACTCCAGCAATACGGAGATGTAAATGACGGCTCTGAATATCTTGTAAAAGCCCTGCAGTTCCTTGCTCTCTTCCATTTTTGTCTTCTTACTCGTTCAACGTGATAATGGCGCGTGCCTTGTGCGCCTGTGTCTTCGGCGTTTCCTGCATGGCTCCGCTTCCCACGGAATAGAGCCATGCCTTGGCGGTCTGCTGACCGCTTACCTCGGTACTCGTCCAGTACCAGCAGTCGTCGGGCGTGTCGGGCAAGGGCGTGCCGCCGCAAGCCTCGATGACGGGATTGACGGTCGCCTTGGCATGGTAGAGCAGTCGCATCTGCGCCACACTGGGGATGTAGGCACTCTGACCGTACCGCCAGATGTCGAACACTTTTTCTGCCAAGGGCGAATATACCTCGGTGGTGCCGTAGAGGGCGAAGGTGTTGGTATTGCCGTCGTAGGCGGTGAGGTCGGCAGACGTGCCCTGCGACACGCCGATACTGTCGGAGAATGCCACGGGGGCGATGTCCCACAGATAGACGGCATAGCCGTTGCCCTCGATGTCTTCGTTGTGGTTGACGTGGAACACCACGGCAATGGGTTGCTTGCCTTGCGACTGACAATCCGCCAACGGCATCACCTTGCCGTCGGTGCAGAGCACATGGCAGGGCTGCATACTGGTATCGGGGAAATCCCTGTGGGCATCACAGGCGGTGAACGCTGTTGCCGTGAGGACGGCGAAGGATGCCATAGCCGCCTTCGTCCATGACTTTTGTATCTTCTTCATATCGTTCTTCATTTCACACCTTTCTTCATTTGATGGGTAGTTTTACGCCGAGCACCACACCTGTGCGGAACAGGTCTTCGCCCTTTATCATCACGTCGGTCTTCACCTGCCAGTAGAGCCGCCAACCGCCTCGCAGCACGTAGTTGTGCTCATAGCCGAGGTGCGCTCCGCCGAGGAAGTCGTGCGTGTCGCTTCCTGCCGATGCTCCTATGCGCAGGTTGCCGTGATGGTTGCGCCCGCGTGCCACACAGGGCTTGTAGGCAACACCAAAGCCGTAACTGCGGTAGTTGCGCCAGAAACTTTCGGGACACACATGACCGCACGACTCGCAGTCAGCCCACTTGATGTAACCGTTGGCGAAATATTCCCATGCGTTGTGGTACCTGGTCTCGTGCTCGTAGGAGACGGTCACGTCGAGACCTCGCTCATAGAGTGCGCCGAAACCGATGCCGATGCGGTCGGTATTGTTCTGCGCCGTGGCTGCCGTGCCTATCGACAGTGCCGCCACAAGGGTAAGGATGAGTTTTCGCATGGGTTAGTCCTCCTGCAAGAGTGAAGCGTCAAAGGTGTCGGCGGAGAGCACGTCCTCGTAGTCGATGCTGAGACTGATGTTGCGCCCGCTTATCTGGTTCTCCGTCATCTCGATGGTCAGCACCTTGTCGTTGGGAAAAGTCATTTTCTTCAGCACGAGCACGTTGCGGTAGCCGTAGCGGAACGTCCTGTTCTCCTGCAACACGAGTGCCGGGGTGAGTTCGATGACCTGCGCATTGGTGGCTTTCGACAGTTTCTTGTCGGCGAGTTTTACTCTTATCTCGTCGATGTCGAAGCGGATGTTCGTCCTGTTCTCCACGGAGAAGTCGAGGAAGAAATAGTCGCCCACGGCGTAGATGTTGTTCAGGCGCATCACCATGCGGTGTGCCTTGGTGGCGATGTTGCGGTACTTGGCAGGGGCGTTCCACACCTTCCACGCATAACGGGTCATGTCGGCGGTGGACATGCTGACGGCAGGGTTGTTGTAGGCACTGCGCTCCGT
>CAVAHD010000116.1:0-2739 GCA_963588475.1 Oscillospiraceae bacterium
TTATATACAAGTCGACGCGATACGGCAACAAAACAAAAGCTAAAATCGCTAGACACGGAACCTTGAAAACTGAACATATAACCTAGAAAAAAGCGAATGTGCGGGTCGAGCGCCGTAAGGCGCGAGACCAAGTCAAATAACTTCTTTTAATAACTAAGAGCCAAATCGGTTCTTCAATATGTTGACAAAGAGAAATCGCTTAGATTCGAGGAAGTGCGAGAAAAGCGAATGAGATAATACTCTAGTATATCGAATGAGCTTTTACGAAGCACTGACAAAGAAGATAACGATTTATCGAAGTCAAAAACTTTATTGGAGAGTTTGATCCTGGCTCAGGACGAACGCTGGCGGCATGCCTAACACATGCAAGTCGAACGGAGATTACTTCGGTAATCTTAGTGGCGAACGGGTGAGTAACGCGTAGGCAACCTGCCCTCTAGATGGGGACAACATCCCGAAAGGGGTGCTAATACCGAATGTGACAGATTTTCCGCATGGGAGATCTGTGAAAGATGGCCTCTATTTATAAGCTATCGCTAGAGGATGGGCCTGCGTCTGATTAGCTAGTTGGTGGGGTAACGGCCTACCAAGGCGATGATCAGTAGCCGGTCTGAGAGGATGAACGGCCACATTGGGACTGAGACACGGCCCAGACTCCTACGGGAGGCAGCAGTGGGGAATCTTCCGCAATGGGCGAAAGCCTGACGGAGCAATGCCGCGTGAGTGATGAAGGGATTCGTCCCGTAAAGCTCTTTTGTCTATGACGAATGTGCGAGTTGTGAATAATGACTTGTAATGACGGTAGTAGACGAATAAGCCACGGCTAACTACGTGCCAGCAGCCGCGGTAATACGTAGGTGGCGAGCGTTGTCCGGAATTATTGGGCGTAAAGAGCATGTAGGCGGTTTTTTAAGTCCGGAGTGAAAATGCGGGGCTCAACCCCGTATGGCTCTGGATACTGGAAGACTTGAGTGCAGGAGAGGAAAGGGGAATTCCCAGTGTAGCGGTGAAATGCGTAGATATTGGGAGGAACACCAGTGGCGAAGGCGCCTTTCTGGACTGTGTCTGACGCTGAGATGCGAAAGCCAGGGTAGCGAACGGGATTAGATACCCCGGTAGTCCTGGCCGTAAACGATGGGTACTAGGTGTAGGAGGTATCGACCCCTTCTGTGCCGGAGTTAACGCAATAAGTACCCCGCCTGGGGAGTACGTCCGCAAGGATGAAACTCAAAGGAATTGACGGGGGCCCGCACAAGCGGTGGAGTATGTGGTTTAATTCGACGCAACGCGAAGAACCTTACCAGGGCTTGACATTGATTGAAACCCCTAGAGATAGGGGCCTCCCTTCGGGGACAAGAAAACAGGTGGTGCATGGCTGTCGTCAGCTCGTGTCGTGAGATGTTGGGTTAAGTCCCGCAACGAGCGCAACCCCTATCCTATGTTACCAGCACGTAAAGGTGGGGACTCATAGGAGACTGCCAAGGACAACTTGGAGGAAGGCGGGGATGACGTCAAGTCATCATGCCCCTTATGTCTTGGGCTACACACGTACTACAATGGTCGGCAACAGAGGGAAGCGAAGCCGCGAGGCAGAGCAAACCCCAGAAACCCGATCTCAGTTCGGATCGCAGGCTGCAACCCGCCTGCGTGAAGTCGGAATCGCTAGTAATCGCAGGTCAGCATACTGCGGTGAATACGTTCCCGGGCCTTGTACACACCGCCCGTCACACCACGAAAGTTGGTAACACCCGAAGCCGGTGGGGTAACCGAAAGGAGCCAGCCGTCTAAGGTGGGGCCGATGATTGGGGTGAAGTCGTAACAAGGTAGCCGTATCGGAAGGTGCGGCTGGATCACCTCCTTTCTATGGAGACCATGGAGTGTGAGAGCACTTCAGAGACTTCAGTCGACGCACATTCGCTTTAGGTTAATGTTTAGTTTTCAGGGTTTGTAAGAATCCTGTTGGCAAAGTATTTTGAGCCAGATTCGAGGAGACGCGAGGCTTTCCGAGGAGATAATACTAATGTATATCGACGAGGAAAACGCAGACGGCGACAAAGAAGGTGGCCAAAAGACGAAGCCAGATTGTACCTTGAAAACTTCAAACAGAAGAAATAAAAGACTTTGTTATTGATGAGATGACAAAGCACCTCTAATCGATGCGAAAGCAAAGAGAATGAGTTAACGAGAACTAGGAACGTAGATGTTCTTAGTAAGCTGAAAAGTCAAGCTACTAAGGGCATACGGCGGATGCCTAGGCGCCATCAGCCGATGAAGGACGCGGTAAGCTGCGAAAAGCTACGGGGAACTGCAAGCAAGTATTGATCCGTAGATGTCCGAATGGGGAAACCCACCTGCCGTCATGGGTAGGTATCCGAAAGGAAGGGAACCTGGGGAACTGAAACATCTAAGTACCCGGAGGAAGAGAAATCAAACGAGATGCCCACAGTAGCGGCGAGCGAAGAGGGCAGAGGGCAAACCGCAGAGCTACGGCTCTGCGGGGTTGAGGACCGCATTTAGTTATGGAAGCTTATCCGAGCTACCTGGAAAGGTAGGCAAGACAGTGTAAAAGCCACGTAGGTTAAAGGCAGAAGTAACGAGCGGTATCCAGAGTACCACGAGGCACGAGGAATCTTGTGGGAAGCCGGGGGGACCACCCTCCAACCCTAAACACTGAATGGCGACCGATAGCGCATAGTACCGTGAGGGAAAGGTGAAAAGAACCCCGGGAGGGGAGTGAAA
>CAVAHD010000117.1:0-2698 GCA_963588475.1 Oscillospiraceae bacterium
CCTCCTCAAATGTCCTTGACTGCACTTTGGCGGTGCGTGACGACTCCAGCCAAGCATCCAGTTCATCCTGATAGATGTAATAACGCTTGCCCTGCTTGATGGCAGGAATCTCCATACGCTCTACCTTATAATAGAAGGTGGACTTCGACATGCCGAGATACTGGCACGCCTGGTCTGCGTTGAGCAGCGTGCGAGTAGCCTTGTTCTCTGACTTGGGCTTGCTGTCGATGAGTCGTAGCAGCAATGCCTCCACGTTTTCTACCTTGGTGTAGAGCTCCGACACGACCTGCGGAAGGTCGTTGAAACTTAGTTCTTTCGTCATGTTACAAATTGCTTTATTGTTAAACATGCCGCAAAGTAACCAAATGACTTGTCGCTGAAAATGGTCTGCAAAAAGTAATTCCCGATTAATTCATTCAGGCTGCTTCACGCTGATATTCAAAGCGGTAATCGCCTTTCTTGGGTACGTCTATGCGGATGTGGCAAGGTACGAGGTCGCGCAGGTTCAATTCCAGATAAGCGAGCGTTGCCTTGCCGAGTTCGTGAGGGAAGGAGGCGAGGATGAAGGCAGCACGTTCCTTACGGGGTACGCCCAACCGTTCGCCGATATTCCATGCCAGATGGCGCAGGTCAGGCGACTTCAACTGGCGAGTTTCGATGTCGGAACGCAAGGGCTGGTAACTGCCATATTCTCCGCAAGCCATCTTCTCTATGTTCTGCAAGAGGACAGAAAGGCTCTTCTTTGACAGATACCCGGCTGTGATGTGGACCACATACTCGTTGACAGCCTCAAGCACCTCTTTCTTCCGCTTTATCTCCTTTCGTGCCACCTCTTCCTGCAATGTCTCGTAACGGTCGAGACAGGAATATTGCTGGGTAGTTGCAGTGGGAGCATCAGTCTGCACCTGGTCGGTTGAAGGATTATCTTCAGCCAACTGTTCTTTCTCGACAGGATGTAGGGCTTCTGCCAAGAGGACTTTCTTATCGACCTTCTGCTCTGAGAAAACCATACCTGTGTACAGGGAACTGAGCAGCCCTTGAACAACCAACAAGGCGATAAAGCCGAACACGATGACGGGCACCCACTTGAACACGTTGATGCATTTCTCTACGCCAAGATAGGTGGCAATGGCGGCAAGCAGGATTGTTGCCATGCCCAACACTTGTGGTATAAGTTTTTTCTTCATGATCATTATGCGTTTAATGTTTGTGGTTGCAAAGATACAGCCGATAGTAACGAATGCTTGCAGATGCTTAGAGTAGGAGGGCATTTGTTAAGGTTGTTTAGGGTTAGAGTATGATAAACGGGCAATATTCATACTTGAACAGACAAAAAAAGGATAGTCCTACCATGTGGCAAGGCTATCCTTGGGTTATAGACGAGAAAGGTGAAATGAAGATCAAGGCTTGCGTTTCAGCGTGATGCGGTTGCTTGCCTCACGCTTGTTGCTGTCTACTGTCTTCATGTAGCGTTGGGTGGTAGTGATGCTCTTGTGCGCCATCATGCTCTGGATGGTTCGGATGTCGGTTCCTGCTGCTGCCTGAAGCGTGGCGAATGTACGGCGGAAGGAATGAAAGGAGATGTTCTTCTTGATGCCAGCCGACCGCACCCAATGCTTCAAGGGGACGTTCACCCAACAACGTTTCAGTCCGCCGAACACCTTTCCGCTCTTGTCGGAAGCATAGTCGATAAGGTCGAGTGCCTCCTCGCTGATGGGGATGATGTCCTCCGACTTGGTCTTCTGCGTGACAATATGCACGCACTTGCCACCGGCACTGTAGTCCACGATGTCCTCCCAACGCAAGGCAAGGATGTCGCTGATGCGGAGTCCTGTAAGGCAGGCGAAAAGAGAAGCGGTGCGCAGCACGGGGATGGGGCACTCCGTCTCTGCCAAGGTGTAGAGTTCTTCCTCGGAGAGATAGTCCTTCACCACGTCGGTGGTCTCTACCTTGTCGAGAAAGTCGTTGATATTGCTGGTGATGAGCTTGTTGCGGTAGAGGTGTTTGAGTAAGCCTCGGAATGTGGACCAGTAGCTCGCTGCCGAGTTGCGCGACACATCCAACCTGGCGTTGTTAAGTTGCTTGGCGGAGAGCAGGTACTCACGGAACCCGTTGCAGAGGTCGAGGTCTATCTCCTCGAAGGTACACTTGCCCTGCACATAGTTGCAGAAATGCTGATACACGAAATCCCATTTCTTGTCGTGCTTGCGGAGCAGCGACTGGTAGTAGGCGAGGAAGTCGCCCTTGCGCCGAGTGGGGTTGGGCAGGTCGTAGCGGTCGCATACCACCTGCTCATAACGTCGTCCGCAGATGAGTTTCGCCTTTTCGGTGAGCGAACGGTTTAGTTGCTTCTCGTGAGAGGTACGAGGATGGGCGTAGATATAGATGCCGAGCGACTCGTGGCGAATCACCTTCATGGTGTCCGGGTCACGGTAGCCAGGGTAATAATCAAGGTAGAACGAAAGCATGTCGTTCTTGATGGGGCGTGTGCGCAGGGCAACAGTCTTACAAATATTCATAATCGTTTATTGTTTTGAGAGTTATTGAATTGTGTCGGCAAAAGTCCGAAATGAACGGATGCAGAAGGCGGTCTGCAAAGATTAATTGCGGAATAATTTAGGGTTCGTCCTTTGTGCTACGTTTCTTGGGCTTATAGGTTCCGTCCCGATGCTCGCGTATCACCTTGTCGAAAGCTGTA
>CAVAHD010000118.1:0-2664 GCA_963588475.1 Oscillospiraceae bacterium
TAGATGTTTGAATATAATCGCTTATAATTCGTCGTTGTCCCCCACGCTGAGGAAGAGGACATTACAACCCGAAAAAGCTCCAGACGAAGGCCTCATCACCCCATCCAGTGCAAAGTTAAAAATAAGTCCGGATTTACCCCCCCCGACTAGTTAAAGCTTGTTAAAGACGCCTAAAAAGTTGTCGTAAATCAACTCCTTGTCTTTGCTTGCGGTGTGTTCAACGTCGCCTGTGGACAGAGTGCTGAAGCCTGTGATAGTCACCTTACAGCTGACCCACCCATCACTCTTCCTCAAACCGAATCATCCCCATTAGCTGCAAGAAATAGTCATTAGACCAAATTGTGATAGTCTGAGGACTAATCTTTATAAGAAAATGCTCATAAAGTTTGATGGTTCCAATAATTCTGTGTATCTTTGCCATCGTATTCCTTGGAATGGTGTATAAATTACCATTAAGTTCACGTTGGAATGGTGTATAATATTGCATTGGCGAACCCTTGGAATGGTGTATAATTCAATGAAAGGCTTATGCGTAGGAAGATTTATCAAGACTTGCTCTTGTGGAAAGAAAAGAGGAGCAGGAAGGAGGCTCTGCTGATAGACGGAGCACGCCGAGTGGGTAAAAGTTGGATAGTGGAAGAGTTTGCGAAGAAAGAATACAAGTCCTATATCCTGATAGACTTTACCAATACCACCCAGGCTATTTGTAGTCTGTTTACAGATTACGCAGGTCAGCTCGACTCCTTCTTTATGCATCTAATGCTTGAGACAGGTGTAAAGCTTCACGAAAGGGAGTCTCTCATTGTATTTGACGAGATACAGAAATACCCCATAGCCCGAGAGACCATCAAGTATCTTGTGAAGGACGGGCGGTACGACTATATAGAGACAGGGTCGCTGATGAGCATCAATGCCAATGTGAAGGACATCAACATCCCAAGTGAGGAACACCGGATAGACATGTATCCGATGGATTTGGAGGAGTTCCTTTGGGCATTGGGCGACTATATGATGATGGATTATGTAAGGGAATGCTTTGCCGGACGCAAACCTTTGGGGCAGTCGCTTCACCGGAAGATGATGGAGTATATGCGCCTGTACATGATAATAGGCGGAATGCCGCAGGCGGTGAACGATTGGGTAGAGACGAAGGACTTCGATGAGGTGGACATGACGAAGCGCAACATCCTCTCGCTGTATCGCAGTGATATCAGCAAGTATGCCAGCGGACAGGAAGCGAGGGTTACCAAAATCTTTGACACCATACCGTCCCAACTGCAGAAGCACGAAAAGAAATTCCGCTTGTCGGCATTAGGCAAAGGCACGAGAGGACGAAATGTGGAGACGGCATTCTTTTGGCTTGACGAGTCGCGTGTCGTCAATACGTGCTTTGCCGCAACGGAACCGACGGTTGGGTTGGAGATGCGTACGGACGACAGCTCGCGTAAACTCTATATGGCTGATACGGGACTGCTCATCTCCCATGCCTTTTCTGAAGCCAAAATCCGGGCGGAGGAGCTGTACAGAAAACTTATGCATGACAAGCTGGAGCTGAACAAAGGCATGCTGGTAGAGAATGTGGTGGCCCAGATGCTGCGTTCCGCCGGACACAAACTGTATTTCTTCTCTTCCTACAGCAAAATGGAAGCCAACGAACGGATGGAGATAGATTTCCTTGTGCCAAAGGCAATCATCAGTAATAGGCATAACATTCATCCCATAGAGGTGAAGTCGACCACTCGCTATACATTGACTTCTCTGGGGCGGTTCACCCAAAAATATGCCTCCGCTGTGGCAGAGCCAATAGTACTGCATACAGCCGATGTCAAGATAGAGAATGAAGTGGTTTACCTACCTATATATATGGCAGGTTTGCTTTAATATTGTAGGATGGAAGGTATTCATCTGCAAAGATAGGCTGAATTTACGGTAAAAACAAGAAAGGTCGCACTTTTCTTGTGTCGGCTTAATGTATGGGCATAAAAAGACTCCGGCGGGGGGATGCTTGCGCATCCTCCTGCCGGAGTCTTTTTATTGTAACAATGTGTCGGTTGACGAACTATTCGTTTGCTTTTACATTGGCTGTCTGAGCTACACCGTCTACTGTGGTATTGGCGCGCCTACTTCGATTTCGATCTTCTTAACGTCGTCGTAATCTTTTGAAGGTAGGTTTGCGCCCTTCTCATAATAAACGGTGGTTAAGACTTTAGCATCGATTTTATTTACCGTCGCCCCCTTATTGATGCGAACGTAACCCGCGTTACCCTTGCAGATTTCCAACTCCCCGATTGTCACGCCATCGGTGACGATGGTATTCTTGGCGACGATGTCCACCTTTTTGAGGGTAGTAAGTCCGGCGTTGCCTTTGATGGTGACGGTGGAATTCGGGGTGGTGATGTCCAAGTCTGTATCCTTGTCTGAGGAAGCAGCAGGATTAGGCATCGACACAACGATGTCGTTGGCTGTGATTCCGGTGGTTCCTTCTGCTTCCTCCACATAAACGTTAGTGTTATCTGCTATTTTCTCCATCCTGACGGTCTTGGTGGCCTTCGAAGTGCTTCCTGTAGCTGCTGGGATGATGATAATGTTTTCTCTGCCAGATATTGTATCCGTGATGGTAACGTTGTCTTTGCTTAACAAGGCTTTGTTGGCATCAGCTATACT
>CAVAHD010000119.1:0-2609 GCA_963588475.1 Oscillospiraceae bacterium
AGCAGGTGAATCTAAAAGTCCCTATTATGTTTAGGACTTTTTTGAAAGTCCGTCACGCAAGCGTGCCCGCAGATCCTTACCCATTCTGCTATGACTCTTCTACCAACACCAACCCAAGGCTGTCTATCAGATGCAGGAGTGGCGGATGTTGCTTTATCAGCCTTTGTAGCGCCATCTGCGGTGTTTCCGTCATCAATAGGAAGTCGGCAATGTCAAGACCATTGGCTTTCTGTTCTTCCGTAGCATTTTCTTCAAGTATATTGCTGATGACAACCCTTTTGCAGACAGATTGCAGCAATGGAATTTTTGATTTCCATTTGTCCGTTGCTCCAAGGTCAGGGAACAGAATGATGTCCCGACCTCCCAATACCTTGACAGCGATTTGGTTGAGACAGCCATGCATTCCTCCAGTTGCCAGCCAGATGAAATTGGGGATGAAATGGGATGCGATTATGGCAGTTTTCTCACTCTCGACAATAGCGACCGACATTGTAGGATGCTGTGTCAGCAAATGCTCACCAAAGAAACATTGGCACAAGTTGAAATCTGGAAGATGAAGAAAAGCATGCGCCCATCCAACATAAGAACGTGGCTCTTTCACACGATGTCCGTTTTTGGGATTATACAGCATGACCTTGCCAGTCCTCACCTTACCATCCATGTCAACTTGCCAATAAATTGTTGAGCCTCCCCACTTATAGGATGTTCCGACATGATACATCTTCATCAGCCTTTCTGTCTCTTGTTCACCAAAGACCTTGGAAAGGTACCGGTATAACGGATTGATTCCATAATGAGACAAGGAACGCTCCACAATAGCGTTGGCGATATAGGACATAGGCTTTTCTACGACTTTCGGTTGGATATTCCTTCTTGTCGGATATGGCAATTTGTCCTTAGATAGAAAGTCTGGATGCTCACGGAAATAGTCTTTAGGAGTATAGTGATACCCACAACTATGCTCATGGTCGCATTTACCTACATTGTCAGGGAATGAAACTTCCCCCTCACCATCTATGTATCTTGTGAAACAACGCTTGCGCTCACAATTCGGGCATGTGTAACGATTGCCTAATCTGTATTTCTCCAAGTGAAATCTATACTCGTTCATCATCGTAACTGAAATGAATTATTGGTGAATTTCAGCTTTCAGTTCTTTCATGTTTTCAGTTACGCACTTGTCAACTGAAAAACTGAAACAAATGAATACTGAAAACAGGTTGGTTTATGTTTCAGTTGCCTGTCCTGTTTCGAACTTTACTTTTTCGTAAAATCCTTTCTTTGCCTTTGTGATTAGTCCAGACTTCATAAGCTCCTTTATATAGTTCATCACAGTACGGTCTGTAACACGCAGATTCTCCATTCCTGTTTTAATGGCAGTTTTTGTGTCAAAACTGTCTTCCAACAGATACAGCAACTCCTTGGACATAGAATCACAGGTGTCTTCAGCAACAAAGGCTCGGCAGCGTTGATAGCAATTCTCACAGTATTCATTGAGTCGTAATGCTCCTTTTATGGAATCCACATCAATACTTTGCAGATGGCTCTCGCCACAGGCGTATCTTAGAGTTTGGAGCAATAAGGCAATGCGTGCGACGTGGGTATTGTGCTTCATCACCCTCGTTTCAACATCTTCATCGTCCTCTATGGCATTGATAGCATCCACATTTCTGTTCCACCAACCAAAGAAAAGGGAGTGTGCGTCCTTGTCCATATAAAGGATATTTGGACAATATTCATTTGTGTCATTACACCTTGCATAGTCAAGTCCAAAGATTTTCCCGATGATGTCAGCCCATTTTCTTGAAGCCTCGCTCTGGCGCACATGGCCGTCTTCTTCATCCAGCCAGTGTGGAACTTTCTTGGATTTGGGATATACAACCAGAATACGGTCAAGAAAACCAGTATCCATGAATTTGGAAGCCATCAGTTCTTTCATTCGTTTGGTCTGTGTTGTACCGATGATGTTGACACATGGCTCTTCTACACGTTGTGGCGGTCATTCTTGACACGGGTGTTCTCCAAGTGGCATCCGCTCCAGATGGAAAGTAGGCGTTCAAGCATGGGATTTTTCCCATACCTGTCTGTATTGGCAAGCAGTCCGAGAATTTCATCATAGTTGATGGCTATGCCACGCAAGTTGTTGTAATGCTCCAATACCAGAGCCTCCAATGTAAAGTCATCCAATGTGACCCTTTTCAGAATAGGCTTCTTCATTTCCTTGCTTCCACTTTCCTTTGTTGCACATGCTGCCTCATATAGGTCAAGTTCATGGTTGAACCTATCGAACAGTTTGCGTTCATGTTCCCGAATTGGTTTGTACGCAAGCTGCAATGGTGGAGTTTTGCCCATGCCAGGTCTGCCAACCAATATGATATAAAGGGCGGAATTTGTGTCCCAGTCTGGCTTGATATGAATACGATAGGTGTTGCCAAGAGCAGCTGATGCTGCCGACAGCATGGACATGGCGACATAATCCACCTTGAAATTGCCGTGCACCACCATGTCTATGATGATGGACTGCATTTTTTGTGGAAATACCTCAAGAGGGAAGCCTGAGTCCGCTAAAGACTCGGCTTCCATGTTGATTTTGTTACAGAGTTCAAGCG
>CAVAHD010000120.1:0-2607 GCA_963588475.1 Oscillospiraceae bacterium
ACTTCCAATTTGGAAAGACTTATGTCCTTTGTACGTCGGAAATAGCTCATCGTTTGCTTGCTCTTTTTGAACAACAAGCCTATAAGCTCCTGTTGCTGCTCTTTGGTTAACCCGGCATATAGGTTATCAATCAAATCCAGATTCAACATAGTTCTTTATATTACAAATGTATTTATAGAGTTAAATTGTTTTAATATGCCCAATATATTGAGCATTTAATTTTGTTTTATCCAAAGTTTGGACTACTTTTGCATGCAAAAATAATCAAATTCCTTGAGAAACGATAAAGTTTAGTACAAATTCTTCATTAAAATATTAAGCAGATGACACAGAAGGAAATTGCGAACTACTACTGCCGTTTATCGAACGGTGAGAAAGGGCGTTTTACCGCTTTTCTAAGCATGACCCTTGGAGGTTCTCCGCATACTTGGCAGCAAAAGATTTTGGGGTGGACTCGCAATATTATAGGCAGACCGATGTCGCCCATTGTCCAAAAGGAGTTGTCCTCAATAGTAGAAAAAGACAAATGGAGAATGTCGCATTAAAATATTAAGCATCGATACGTAAATGAAGTATATTAAGGACAAATACATAGACATAGTGAAATCACGAGTTGACATCTGTCAGCTTGTGCTAGACCTCTGTCCAGGAACTGTATTAAAGCCATCAGGGCCACACAGAAAGAAATGTTGCTGTGTCTTTCATCAAGAGAACACCCCTTCTCTGATGTTGGACACTGCAATGAACCGATATAAATGCTATGGTTGTGGTAAAAGTGGCGATGTCATTTCTTTCGTTGAAGAGTGCCAAGGTGTCGGATTTATAGATGCAATCCGATGTCTTTTGGATATGTATTGTCCCGATGTTGACGCTCATGATCTCTTCGACCAAAACTCCACCCCAGAGCAGGAGGAACGAGATAGAAAGGCAGAGACCATGTATATATACAACCAGTATGCCCAAGAGTTCTTCCGCTCGCAATACGAGGCTGACAATGAAGAAGCTGCATCCTGTCGGAAATACGCTGAGAAAACTGATATTTCCTCTAATGGGCGTTGGGACAAGGACTTTTGCAGGACATTTGGCCTTGGCTATAGCCCTGCAAGAGGGAACAGGTTTCTTCAATATGCCAAAGAAAAAGGGCTGAACCTACAGATTTTAGTCGAGATAGGCTTGTTGGGCGAAGATGACAATCGCCCAGGGAATTACTACGACTTCTATCGTGGCCGGTTAATGATACCGCAGCGTGATAGATATGGAAGAGTGCAGACTTTTACGGCACGGAGTATCAATCCCCAAGCTGCCGTCAAGTACCTGAACGGTCGTGACAGTTTGATATACAAGAAGAGCACATCCATCTTTGGCATTGACATAGCCATGAAAGCGGCACGTCAATCCGGAAAGGTTTACCTTGTAGAGGGTGCGCCCGATGTGATGCGCTTGCAATCTTTGGGAATAGTCAATGTCATTGCATCGCTTGGTGGAAGTTGGACGAAAGAGCAGCTGGGCTATTTCAGCAAGTTCAGCTGTAGTCTATGCTTCATACCAGACTGCGATATACCCAAGGATGATGAAGTGTTTGGCGCAGGAGAAAAGTTCGTGTTCTCCAACGGCCGCCTTGCCACAGAAATGGGGTTTCAAGTCTCTGTCCGTGAAATACCCAAGGAAGGCAATGCCAAACAAGATGCCGATTCCTATATCACGAGCATAGAACGTTGGGAAACGCTGACAGAAAAGGACTTCATATTATGGTACGCCGATAAGCATTATGATACAGAAAGCACCAATGATGACCAACTGAAAGTAATCAGCGATGTATGCGATTTGCTTGTCAACATCCAGTCGGAGGTGCTTCAAGCGTCACTGCTGGCAGACTTGAAGGACAAATACCGCAAGGCATCCGTATGGAAGGGAGCCTTGGCTGATGCTGCCCGTAGAAGGCAGGAACAGAAACGTAGGCAAGCCATCAAGAAGTCCGATGAGTTGGAAGGATTCCGCTTCTATAGGAAAGGCTTTCACTATTACGACCTTGACCCACAAGGACGTGAAAGAGAATGGACGAATTTCATTATCCGTCCACTATTCCTAATTGCAGATGACAATAAGCCAAGCCGCATTTTCGAATTGGAGAACGAGAACCGCATTAAGCGCACCATTGAACTGCAACAAGCCGACGTAACAAAACTTGACCGTTTCAAGGAGAAGATTGAGGGCAAGGGCGATTTCCGTTTTTTTGAGAAACAGGAGAAATACGAGCTGTTGAAAGCCTATATCTACGGAAAAACCGAGGAAGCGCAACGTGTACCCCAATTAGGATGGAACAATATTGGGGAGAGGGGGTTCTATGCCTTTACCAATGGCATAATCTATGAAGGCAAGTGGAAACCTGTTGATGATTACGGCATTATAAGACTTGACAACGAGAATTTCTACCTTCCAGCTTTATCCAAAATCCACAAGCGCAACAAGAATGCCTATGTGAATGAAAGGCGTTTCATCCACGCCCCAAAGCGAGAGGTATCTGCCCAAGAATACTTCACATTACTGCATGAACTGTATGGTAACAATGGTATTGCAGCTATCTGCTTCTATCTTGCCACGTTGTTC
>CAVAHD010000121.1:0-2606 GCA_963588475.1 Oscillospiraceae bacterium
TATAACGATGCGTGAAACCGTAGTGCGCGCCAGAGCTACACACGATATAGACATGATTGTCATAGTGGAGAACATGACGGAAGCATTCGCCAACTGCTTCTGGCAATTCGTGCGTGAGGCTGGTTACCGTCCCGAGAAACGTCGGCAGGATGCTGGCGAGCCTGTGAAATATGAATTGTACCGCTTTGTGGATGGTCGCGCCGGCTATCCGGAAATGATAGAACTGTTATCCCGTCACCCTGACGCTTTGGGAGAGCCGAAAGGCCTAATCATAGAACCTCTTCCTACAGATGAGGAGGTATCAAGCCTGAGTGCCATCATAATGGACGATGATTTCTATTATTTCACCATTGAGCATAGCCGTTTGACAGATGGTGTTCGGCATGCCGATTCTGCTGCGTTGATAGCTCTGAAAGCAAGAGCCTATCTCAACCTTGTGGCTGACAAGGCGACTGGCAAGCACGTAAATACAAAGGATATAAAGAAGCATCGTTCGGACGTACTGAAAAATGTTGTGATAATGGAGGACAGCCAGATAGAGGTGCCGCGTTCCATTGCTGCATGCGTCAACGAATTTGTTGCGTCAATACGTAATGACTGGGGTGAGCTTGCAGCACCCTTGGCAAAGTCACTCGGTGAGGACACAGACTTTGTGCATGAATTACTCAATCAATTGGAGAACTTATTTATTCCGAAGCAATGAACATACAATATGCATCCGACCTACATCTGGAGTTTGCCGACAACTGGCGATGGCTGAAAGAGAATCCGCTTGAAGTGACAGGAGACATTCTGGTGCTGGCTGGCGACATCGGTTACTTAGGCGACGAGAACTACAGCAAGCATCCTTTCTGGGACTGGGCTTCCGTGAACTACAAGCAGGTGTATTGCTGTATGGGCAACCACGAGTTCTACAAGTATTATGACGTGGCAACTCTACATGATGGATATTGTCTGGAGATACGTCCCAACGTACACAGTTACTACAATGGCATTGTCCATCTTGATGGTGTTGACCTTATCCTTTCTACGTTGTGGGCAAAGATACCGTTGAAGGAAGCCTATGTCACTGAGCAATGCGTCACGGACTTCCGCCGGATTCTTTACAACGGAGAAATCATGACCCATGCCGCCTTCAATAGCGAGCATGCCCGTTGTCTGGATTTCATCAAGAAAGCAATAGCCGATAGCGAAGCCAAGCATAAAATAGTGGTCACTCACCACGTGCCGTCATTCAAGATGCTCTGCCCAAAGCACCAAGACAGTAAAATCAACGGTGCGTTTACTGTTGAGCTGGAGGATTATATCAAGACCAGCGGCATTGACTTTTGGATATACGGCCATTCCCACTACAATGTGGATGTAGAAATTGGCAGCACGAAGTGCGTTTCCAACCAGTTGGGCTATGTGTTTCACGATGAGCAAAAGTCCTTTGACCGTCAAAAACACCTCGTCATTACTGACAACTCATCCCTATGAGTAGCACTTTAGGGTGATATAAGTTTGAGTTCAGGGGAGATAGTTTATCTACGAACAGTCTCCCCTGAACCGATATTGGGAAAATCAAGAACAGTCCTTGCATCTACCTTCCCTCTTTATATGATACCCCCGAAAAGTCCGCATTATAAACGCCTATTAAAAAAGAAGTGATAGCCGATTTATAGCGAACCGGCTATCATTCAGTACCTAAAACATTTTTCCTATCCCAATTTGTATTTGCGGCGGATTTCTTGCGCAATCTGTCGGTTCTTGATAGTACGTTCATCATCTGACTTCTTCGTTTTCTCTGTCGGTCTATTGCCAAACATAACATAGTTGGTAGCTTCTATATTGGTATCAGCATTTGATTTCACCATTCTTGATTTCATCCATTCGTTGAGGTCTTCAACGTCAAAGTAAATGCGCTTGCCCGATGGTTTGTAGAACCTTACTTGGTGCTCCGCCGTCATCTTGTAGACGGTATGTTTGCTGATGCTTAGATACTTGGCTGCTTCATCAATGGTCAGCATCTTCGGCTTTTCTTCGGCAACGGGTTCTGGACTATTCTCCGTACTCTTGTCTAACGACGATACTTTCTCATCCAGCAACTGGGTGAGTTTTGACGTGAGCGTGCTGACTTGGGACTTTAATTCCAGAATGGCATTACAAAGGACTGAGACGGACTCGTTTATGGAGATTTCTTCTCTTTTGTTGGCACTTGTAACCATTCCCATGCTCTGACTCGCTTGAACATAGAATGTGTTGTAAGGTGACATTGTATTATCCATACGCTTTGATGTTATAGGGTTGCACTTCGTTTTCTTCCCTCTGTTTGAAGTCTTTTCAGACCTCTCCGTCGGGATTGAATTTTATGTGCAACCCAAACTGCGTAATGATGCCGAAAAGGCAAGCAATGGGCAAGGATATTGACGAAATACCACTAATGGCACATTCGTGGAAAGCTGTCGCCAATATCCGTGGCATATAGCGTTGTGGTGCTTGACGTTCGGCAGCCGCAGTAACTTTGCACAATAAAATACGAATCAGACGGAGTGGGGTAGCGAGACATTTGTTTTGAGTATGATAAATCAGTATGATTGCAGTTTTATTCTCAATTCGTGTTAAGA
>CAVAHD010000122.1:0-2585 GCA_963588475.1 Oscillospiraceae bacterium
AAAGTATGAATCTCAATAAACTTATGTTGTCAGGTGCGCTAGGTGTAGTGCTCCTGGCCGCTAGCTCCTGCGGTACTCCCCGGAATATCGCATATTTTCAGGACTTCAACAACAATCCTGATACGGTGGTCACCTTGCAGAGCAAGGTGATTACCGTTAAGCCAGCCGACAAGCTCTACATCGGCGTGAAGAGCAAGGACCCTCTGATTTCCCAGCTCTTCAACCTCACTGGCGGCACCAGCTCCGGTTCCAGTTATAGCGTCTCCCAGGATGCGTACTACTATACGGTAGACAGCCGTGGCGACATCGACTTCCCCGTGGTGGGCAAGCTGCATGTGGAGGGCATGACCCGTGAGCAGATAGCCGAGAAGATCAAGAGCGAGTTGGTGGGGCAGAGCCTGGTGAAGGACCCTACGGTCATCGTGGGCCTGAGCAACCTCCACTACAGCGTGATGGGCGAGGTGAGCCGTCCGGGCCAGTTCGACATGGACAACGAGAAGGTGACCATCCTCGACGCCATCAGCAAGGCGGGCGACCTGACCATCCAGGGCCGCCGCCAGGACGTGATGGTCTTGCGCCAGGAGGGCGAGCACCAGAAGATATACAAGGTGGACCTGTGCTCGGGCAAGGACATTTTTTCCTCTCCTGCCTACTACCTGCAGCAGAACGACGTGGTCTACGTGACGCCCAACGACACCAAGAAGCGCAGCTCCACGCTCAACGGCAACACCGTGCAGAGCACCGGTTTCTGGATGAGCATCTCCTCGCTCATCATCACCATCCTCACCTTCCTGAAGGTCAATTAATAATAAAGAATAACAAATGATACAAAATACTCAAGCGGCAGCCGCAGGACAAGTGAATCCTGCGCTTCAACGCCGCCCCCAGGCCGATGACTTCATCCGCCTGCAAGACCTCTTTTACTTATGCCTCGCCCGCTGGCGCTGGTTCGTCCTGTCGCTGCTGGTGACCCTTGGCATCGCCACCTACTACCTGCTCTCGACCCCTCCGGTCTACCAGCGCACCGCTTCGCTGATGATCAAGGAGGACAGCAAGGGGCAGAGCATCAACAGCGATGTCGCCTCCATGTTCTCCGACATGGGCCTCTCGGGCGGCAAGAGCAATGTCAACAATGAGCTGATAGCCATCCAGTCTCCATCCGTCTTGCTGGAGACCGGCAAGCGCCTGCACCTCGATGTCAACTACACCGTCGACGGCAGCTTCCACCCGGTCACCCTCTATGGCGAGGACCTTCCGGTCACCGTCCAGTTCCTCGACCTCAGCGACGAGCAGAACGTTCAAGTGGATGTTGAGCTGAGACAGGGCAACAAGGTCATACTGAGCCACTTCAAGGGCATCGACAAGAGCGGTGCTCCAATCGACAACAGCGACGAGCTGGAGTGCAAGATGGGCACCATCTACCGCACCCCCGTGGGCAAGCTGAGAGTGTCGGTGGCACCCGCCTACGGCAAGATGCTCGCCGAGGGCGAGGGCAAGGCACCCGTGCTCCATGTCACCCGCACCAACCTCTATGCGATGACCGACGCCATCAAGGCATCGCTCTCCGCCACGCTGAGCGAGGAGAAGAGCACGGTCATCGACCTCTCCTATAAGGATGTGTTGACCAAGCGTGCCGAGGACATCCTGAACACCATCATCGCCGTCTACCGCAAGAACTGGATGGACGACAAGAACCAGATGACCATCTCCACCTCTCACTTCATCACCGAGCGACTCGGTGTCATCGAGCGAGAGCTTGGCGACGTGGACAAGAACATCTCCAGCTTCAAGAGCAGCAACCTGCTGCCCGACGTGGAGGCTGCCGCCCAGCAGTACATGCAGAAGAGCTCCGAGGCTGACAAGCAGATCCTCGACCTCAACTCGCGCCTGGCGATGGCGAAGTACATCCGCAACTTCCTGACCGGCAAGGTGGGGAAGAACCAGCTCCTGCCAACCAACACGGGCATCGAGAGCACGGGCATCGAGCAGCAGATAGCCGAGTACAACAAGACCCAGCTCGACCGCAACAACCTCGTGGCTAACAGCAGCGAGCAGAACCCGCTGGTCTCAGACTACGACCAGAGCCTCCAGGCGATGCGCAAGAGCATCGTGACGAGCATCGACAATTTTGTCGTCACCCTCACCACGCAGCTCTCCACGCTCCAGGCGAGCGAGGCACAGACCACGAGCCAGATAGCCAGCAACCCAAACCAGGCGAAGTACCTTCAGACGGTGGGTCGCCAGCAGAAGGTGAAGGAGGCGCTCTACCTATTCCTCTTGCAGAAGCGAGAGGAGAACGAGCTGAGCCGCACCTTCACCGCCTACAACACACGCATCATCACCCCACCTACGGGCGACATCAAGCCAGTTGCGCCAGTGCGCCGCAACATCTGGCTGGTGGCATTCGTGCTGGGCATCCTGATACCAGTGGTGGTCATCTTCGTGCGTGAGAACATGAACACGACCGTTCGTGGCCGCAAGGACCTGAAGAGCGTCACCATCCCATTCCTGGGCGAGATACCTTACAGCGTGAGCCGCAAGAACCGCCCAACCTTGAAGCAGCGCCTCCAGTTCTGGAAGAAGCC
>CAVAHD010000123.1:0-2560 GCA_963588475.1 Oscillospiraceae bacterium
AGGTATTCCTGCTTGCGCTGGGCATTCGGCATAAAGGCTTTCTTCGTGGCGTTCACGGCACAGTCGAAGACGTGGTAGTATTCCGTCCAACGTTCCTTGTCTGTCGGCGTGCCGCCCACAAGCAGGATGCGGTCGATGTTCTTCTGGAACTTCTCCATCTGCGAGGTGATCTTGCTTCCCTCGGCAAGCCACGCGATGTCTATCTGCCGGTCTGCCATGTTGAGGGCTTCTATCTCGGCTCGCTTGGTGAGGGCAGACTGGATGGAGTCGGCGTATTCCACCTGTCCGTAGGCTGCAAGACCTGCCGCGGTGCGGAACGCCAACTTGTTCTTTTCGGCAGCCGACTTCTTGTAACTGTTGTGCAGGAGCGTGTAGTACAGTTCGGGCTTCAGCGAACCCGAACCGGTCTCCATCACCGTTATCTGGTTGCGCTTCGCCTCGTCCTCGTTGTAGGTCACGCTCTGTGCCATAGCCCCGACGGTGGCGAGGCTCATGGCTATGACAAATGCTGTTCTCCTCATATCCTTGGCATTTTATTCTTTGTTCAACTTCCCCGACTTGCGCCATCTTCCGAAAGCACCGTCGATGATTTCACTCTTTGTCTTCGTGCGGTACACCTTCTCTTTCCAGTAGCCCATGCGCACCTGTATGTACCGCCAACTCTCAAAGTATGCCTTGTTCAGGTGACGCTCGATGTCGTCCAACGAGTTGTTGATGCTGTTCAGCACCATCAGCAGGTCGTTGGTGGAGCACGCCGCCGCTCCCGTGGCATAGAGCACAAGGTCGTTCACGCTCTTGTAGAGTTGTTCGCCGTCGTTGGCGATGTTGCGGATGGCGGCATAGTTGATGGAGAGAAGTACAGTGTCGGCAAGTTCGATGTGCTTGCGCTTCACTACCTTCTCGTTGAAGTCCTCCAACAGGTGCTTATAGTCATTGATGCGCTGGCTCACATTCTCGTAGGTACTCTTCACGTTCAGCACCGTCCGCAGACTCTGGTACATCACGTCGATGACATCAAAGGCACGGGTGTACTTGTCGAGGTCGGCGTTCAGTTCCTTGTAACCGACGGTCTCCTTCATCGAGTAGTTGTGCAGGAGTTTGTTCGATGCCTCCAAAGTACTGCGCGCCAAGAGCAGACTGCGCTGCTGCTTGTGGTCGTTGATGTAGGCTTCCACGCTCGTTACGTCGAATGTCCATTGCGCTTTTGCTATGTTTGGGAGGAAACAGAGCACGATGAACATACACCTTATTATATAGGGTCTCATTCCGTCACCTCCTTTCTGCCTTTAGCATTGTTCATCCACCGGTCGTGGCATTCTTCAAGAATCGTCTTGCGCTTGCCCTGTTCATCGTCAATCTCCGGCATCACGTCTTTGAGCACGTCGAGGATGCTGCGCTTGTAGTGCATCATCTTTTCGAGCGACACGAGGTCGGAGTATATTTTGTTGATTCTGCTGTCCACTTCACGGGCTATCTCCAGCCGGTCGCTTGACCAGAGCAGATGGTTGATGCCGTCGTTGTCAGCCGTCTCGGTCGCCTCGCTCCGTGCATATTCTGTCGTCACCTTGCAGTTGGGATGCTCCTGCGCAATCTCCGAGATGCGTTTGTTCACCGCTTCCGTTTTCTTCTGCTCGTCCTCGTTCGGGTCGAGCGTCATCACTTCCACCACGGAGGTATTGGTATATTCCGAGGTCAGTTCCCACGATATTTGCAGGATGGCGCGGTGAATCTTGATGCCGAGGAAATACTTTGGCTTGCGGGCCAACGTGAGTGTTGCCTTGAAGGTGATGATGCCGTTGATGTTCGGCATGGTCGCCTTGCGCACATAGGTATAGCCTTCCCATGCGCCCTTGTCCTGCCACGTCAGTCCGAACGCCGACTTGCAGTCGTTCATGATGGCTGGGATGCGGTAGTAATCGTCCGTCGCCACGTCGTTGTCCTGACTCGCTTCCTGCTTGGCATTGGCGATGTCGCTCTGCGTCTGCTTCCATGTGGCAAGTTCGGCGTTGAGCTTGTCTATCTGCGTCTTGTTGGCATTGTACTGCTCACGGTACTTGGCGGCATCCTCCACACTGGCACTGGCTATCTGCCGCATGAGTGTCTTGTTCTCTGTCTCCAACTGCGCTATCTGCGACTCCAGCATCGCCACCTTGCTGTCGGCTTCCTGTTGTTTGGCATCGAGTTCGCTCAGGTCAAGGTTGTTTTCCGTGACGGATGTCGTCATGGCGCACTCCTTGGAATGGTTGTCAAGCGACTTTCCGCAACTGCGGCACTTGTACTGCGTTGTTCCCTGTCCGAGCGTCACGCCGTCGCTGCACGTCACGCTGATGGTCACGGTCTCCACGCCTTTCAGTTTGGCAGCATCGGTGGCCTGGTAGTAGTTGCGTGAGTCACTGCCGATGTAGTAGGTGTAACCCTCCTCGTTGTCGTTGTACTCGCTCAGCCTGGCTTGCAGTTGCGCCTTGAAAGTGTTCAAGTCCATCGAATAGGAGTCGAACACGTCCTCGTACACTTCCTCCACATTGTCCCAACTCTTCTTCACGTGTATCTCGTAGGCATA
>CAVAHD010000124.1:0-2529 GCA_963588475.1 Oscillospiraceae bacterium
GCTTTATGTTTTACGCCGCCAAGTTACGAAGTTTTTATGGAATACACAAACTTTTTAGTTCTTTTTCGCCTCGACCTCGTTAAATCGGTTGACCGGCAAGGCATTTACAAAAGCCCAAGGCACTTTCCGAAACTGGAGAGAGCCTTGGGCTTTGTCTTTGTCTTTTATGCGGTTGGGACGATTACAACTTGTTGTATTCCTCATCTGATACTGGCTCCAGCCATTCGTTTGGCTCTGAGCCTGGCTTTGTGTTCTCTACTGCCACGTGGGTGGCTACGTGTTGGAACCAGCTGTCTTTCTGGGCGCCGTGCCAGTGCTTCACTCCCTCCGGGATGTCGATGATGTCGCCGGGATTGAGGGCTACTGCGGGCTTGCCCCATTCCTGGTACCATCCACGGCCGGATACGCAGACGAGAATCTGGCGAGCACCGTGGTGGATGTGCCAGTTGTTGCGGCAGCCGGGCTCGAAGGTGACGTTTGTCATGGGGAGTACTGTCTTCTCGCCTTCCTTCAGGTTCTTGGGAGCGATGGAAGCCAAATGGCTGTTGCCGATGAAGTACTTGGCATAGGCGGTGTTCGGAGTGCCTTTGGGCCATGCTCCTGCGTTGGCGTCAGCGGCATTGTCGCACTGGGAGAGTCCCTTGTCGCTCAGGTATTTCATCAGTTCGCCTATCTGCTCATCGGTGTTGCCCATGCGCACGGCTGCTGCCTGGTGGGAGGCCAACTGTGGAGCCACGCCCTTGATGGAAGCCAGGGCGGCAACGGTCACTATCTCGCGGTCGCTTGCCGAGAGTTGGTCGCCAGCAAAGATGTCGCCGAAGAGGTGCGCCTTCAGGTAGTGGTCATCCTGCGGACAGAAGTCGTAGTTGAAGGGCTTGCCGCTCAACTTTGTCTGCGTCTCTGTGCCTTGCTTCAAGGCCAGTTTGGCGTCGTCCCATGCCTTGGGTCGCTCCCACGCCTTGCCCTCGTTGTCCGTCTTGCCTTCCGCCTTGCGGGCATCGAGCACCTTCGAGAGAGTGCCCAGGGCATTGAGCGAACGGGGGAAACCTGTGTAGGCATAGAGCTGTGAGAAGGCCTCCTTGATTTCGTTGACGGTTACTCCGCCGTCCAGGGCTTCATGGATGGCGGGGGCCAGGCGGTTCATGTCGCCCTGGGCTTCGAGGCTGGCCAGCGTGGCCAAGTGCAACTGTCGCTGGGTCAGCGTTTGGGCTACTGCAGATTGATTGAGTATTGCCATAAATAATACGAGTAAGATGAATAGTTTCTTCATAATGTGCTACGGGTGTTGTTTGGTGCTGCAAAGTTATTGCTTATCCCCGAAATGTAGCATAACAAAATTACTGATAATATTACCCATATTCTTGTTTCGGCATGCGTTTAGTAATGTTTCAAAGAAAACACTTACCTCCCCGTCGCCTGCAGGTACTCCCGTTTCTTCACCTCGTAGGTGGTGAAGGCCTCCACGTATTTGTCGCGGCTCTGCTGGTAGAGGCTCTGGGCATCGAGTAGGTCGCTCATGGTGGCGGTGCCTGCTTCGTAGTAGTCGGTGTTGAGGCGCAGGTTCTCGTCGCTTTGACCGATGCTCTCCCGGGCTATCGCCACTTGTCGGTAGGCATCGTTGAGATCGGTCCATGCCTTACGTATCTTCACTACGAGCAGTTGGCTCTTTTCTATCCTCTCGTTCTCGGCGTTCTCCACCTGTAGCTTCTGTCGCTTCATGTCGTGCGAGCCGCCCCACCAACTGCTGATGGGCACGGAGACGGTGACCATGCCCACGAGGCGGTTCTGCGACTTGTCCATCACGTCATTGTACAGGTAGCCTCCGCCCACGGCGACGGAGGGGAGGTTCTTGCCCACGGCGAGCTTGTACTGCAATTTGCTTGCTTCAATCTGCTTGCCGAGCAACTGGTACTCGCGGGTTTGAAGTAGCGAGACCTCTGCCGTCTGGTAGAGCTGCTGCGGACTCTCCGGCATGGGGTAGGAGAGGGGTGTCTTGCCGTCTGTAACCATCCGACTCTCTACCTCGATGCTTTCCCCGGCATGTCCCATCACCTGCGCCAGCAAGTCCTTCACTGTCAAGACGGCGTTCTCCACTTGAATCCTCGAAGTCTTCACTTCGTTCTGTCGCAGCTGCACTTGAAGGAGGTCGTTGCGGTTGCGCACGCCGGCATCCACGGCATTCTGCGCATCCTGGCGCACACGCTCCAGCTGGCGGTCGAGCAGGTCGAGGGTGCGGAGGTTCTCCTGCAGCTGCACGAGCTGCCAGTAGTATTGCTCTGTGTTGAGTCGCACATCATTCTCCGAGAGGTCGCGCTGCAGACGTGAGACATCCTCGCCAATACGGGCGAGCTTATTGCCGTTGACTATCTGTCCACCGGCAAAGACCGGCTGCATCGCCGTCACTCCGGCTACGAGTCCGTTTTTGGCCAACGACATCGTCATGCCGCCAAGGTCCATCTCCAGCATTCCCTTGTTGGCGATGAAGCCGCCGCCCACGGCGGAGACGGTGGGGAAGTACTTGGTGAGAGC
>CAVAHD010000125.1:0-2489 GCA_963588475.1 Oscillospiraceae bacterium
CCATCATCACACGGAACATGCAGAAGGCCAGACGGCGGACAACACTCTGCATCTCGGAAGAGATGTCCTCGACGGTCTCACGGTTCATCGCCCGGAAGTGCTCGTTGAACTCGTTGCAGAACTGCTGAGGTATGACTACACGGTATTCGCCGCCACGGAAGAAAGCCTCGCGCATCCGCTTGTACCTCATGCCCAACTGCCAGAACTTGTCCCGAAGGGAAACTCCGTCACAAGCACCTCTCCCGGTTGTCGACGGTTCTGCGAGCACGTTACGGAACTCCATCTTGAAAGGGATATGGTAGCAGGTGATGCGAGAGAATGTCCCGTCTTCCGCCTCAGGTGTCAGCGTGTAGAGCTGCCCCGGTGTTCCCGAAAGGCAGATGGCGAGCTTGGGGCACTCGATGGCACGGTGCTCGTCGTCCTTTCTCCTGCTCAGGTCGATGGGTTCGTGATGGTAGCTCTTGCGGATGATGGTTGTGTAGTTGCCATAGTCTGACTTCAGGGTGGCGCTCAGTGTGTCGCACTCCGTGTCGAATATCAGCCCGATGCCACCGTTGCAGTCCATCTGCTGGATGACTGCCGCCGCACTGCTGTTAGTGGAGATAAAGAGTGTGCGTCGGTGCGGCTCGTCTTCCATGGCAGAGGAAGCGGCAGCATTCTCTCCGCCCTTGCGACCGGACTCTTTCATCATGGCCTTGTACTCCCTCATCTGCCGTTCCGAGATTTCCAACAGTTCGTTGTGTATGGGAGCGACCAACTGGCGACAGTATTTCAGCGAGCCCTTGCCCATCCCGGCATCCGCCATGACGAAGAAGTACATCATAGGATACCAGTCGTCACGGTTGTACTCGCCGACCACATTGTGGAGCGTGGCGGAGATGCAGGTGAGCGTTCCCATGAGCATCATGTCCCGGTCATCCTCCGAAATGCAATATCCCAACACCTCCTTCAGAAAAGAGGGAAGGGAATCGAACACCTGCGGTGGGAAATGGGGTAGTTCCGTCTCGTCTAAAATCCATTTTCCCTCGCCCAGACCCAATTGGATTTTTGGACTTTTGGATTTTTGGATTTCTTCGGGGGCATGGAATGGCTCAAGTGGGGTTTCCTTTTGCTTCTCTCGTCTGTCGGGAGAACCAAAAGTCCAAAAATCCAAAGAACCATTGGCATGATTTTGGATTTTCGGGTTGGAAATGTCCACTCCAGCCCCCTTCGCCATTTGGAAGAAAGTGGCGATGGTCACGCCGTCTCCTTTCCCAGCCAGACACTTGTTGTACTGTCTGTCGGCCTCACCTTGGCTGTACTTTGGGTTATGTTTGCTTACACGGTGAAAGTAGCCACGTCCTGACTCGCCGAATTCCGAGGACAGGGCGAAACCCACTTTCAACCATGCTTCATAGCCTTCGGTGATGTCCACCTTTCCTTGCTCAATGAGTGCAACTACCCGTTCCACCTTGCCTCTTGTCTCCTCACTGCCGTTGGGCTTACTGTTGTTATATGCAGAGCAACTGTTATTGTTCCCTGCCGATGGAGAAACTGCCTCCTTAGAAGGGGCATTCTCCCACTTTTCGGGTAAAAATGTTTTCATCTTTGACGTTGTTGTACTTGGGATTGATAAATGCCTCCGCATCATGTGGAATGAAGCAGGAGCGTGCCACGTCGCTGCCCGACCTGTCCGGTTCGGGACATCCGCTTTGCACGAGGTAATTACACACTGCTCGGTAGAAATCTCCGTGTTCCCATCCTTTCCTGTCGATGGCGACAATCCATTTCAGACCGTCGCCCGAAGGGGAGCGGAACAGCAGTTCGGTCTCGAAGTATTCGTCACGGAGCAGCCTTTCCCGCAGCGAAGGGATGTCCGGCACATGGTCAAAGTCGATGCACAGCAGTTCCGAGTGAAGCAGCAGTCCGTCCTTGCTCCGAGAACGGAATGTGCCCGAAAAGGTGCAGAAGTTGAAGTTCTCCGCCTTGTACCTGCGTGCAGCGTCCCTGTCCGTGATGGAGCGCAACGTTTCCGTCTGCGCCTTGGCATACGGCCCGACGATGTAGCGGTAGATGTCGGGAATGGTGATGCAACGCAACGGCTCTGTATTGCGGATGGGCTTTCGGAAGAAGGAAAAGGAATGGTTCTCTCCTTCCTCTGTGCCGAAGAAGTCATCGTAGAGGGATTTTCCTGTTTCCATGTCACCAGTCCAGTTTTTTAGGTTTGCGCTTGTTGCCGGCAAGGATGGCTGCGTTCTCCTCTTCCGCTGTAAGAGGCACGGGATTCTTTCGGTTCGTCTCCAGCCACTTGTCAAGTTCATCTTGATACAGGCAGTAACGCTTTCCGGGCTTGGTGGCAGGGATGCTGCCGTTGCCCAATTTCATGTAGAGAGTGGCCATCGGCATTTTCAAGTATGCCGATGCCTCCTCCACGCTCATGGGTATATGCGTGTTTGCCTTGTGTGGCTTGTTCTGTGATTGCAGACTGACAATCATCTGCTTCATGCCCA
>CAVAHD010000126.1:0-2487 GCA_963588475.1 Oscillospiraceae bacterium
GGACTCGAACCAGGAAAGGCAGGACCAGAATCTGCAGTGTTACCATTACACCATATCCCATTGTTTTTGTTTAACGAGTGCAAAGGTATAGCTTTTTTGCGATACCACCAAATGTTTTCGCAACTTTTTTTGCTTTTTGGTGAAAAAAGTTGCAAAAAGGCGTGTTTTGGCACGAAAAAGCCTCCGTCTACTGCCAGAATGGCGCGTTTGTCACACCATGGAGCCGTGCTGCGTCTGTGGCACAAGCATTGCAAAATAATAGGGCGAGAGCAGGGAGCTCTAATATAAAAAGAATAAAGAACAAAATAAAAACATTACAACTATGGGAAAGATTATTGGTATCGACCTTGGTACAACAAACTCATGTGTTGCCGTTTTCGAAGGCAACGAACCAGTGGTTATCGCAAACTCTGAAGGTAAGCGAACCACACCATCCGTCATCGGTTTCGTAAAGGACGGCGAGCGCAAAGTAGGTGACCCTGCAAAGCGTCAGGCCATCACAAACCCAACTAACACCGTATTCTCCATCAAGCGTTTCATGGGTGAGACCTATGAGCAGTCTGCTAAGGAGGCTGCACGTATGCCATATAATGTGGTAAACGAGAACGGTTACCCACGTGTAGACATCGACGGCCGCAAGTACACTCCGCAGGAAATCTCCGCTATGGTACTGCAGAAGATGAAGAAGACCGCTGAGGACTACCTCGGCCAGGAGGTTACCGACGCTGTCATCACCGTACCAGCTTACTTCTCTGACTCACAGCGTCAGGCTACAAAGGAGGCAGGCCAGATTGCAGGTCTCAACGTACAGCGTATCGTCAACGAGCCTACAGCAGCTGCTTTGGCTTACGGCGTAGACAAGGCCAACAAGGATATGAAGATTGCCGTATTCGACCTCGGTGGCGGTACGTTCGATATCTCTATCCTGGAGTTCGGCGGCGGCGTATTCGAGGTTCTGTCTACCAACGGTGACACACACCTCGGCGGTGACGACTTCGATCAGGTTATCATCGACTGGCTCGCCAACGGCTTCAAGGCTGACGAGGGCATCGACTTGACAAAGGACCCAATGGCAATGCAGCGCCTGAAGGAGGCTGCCGAGAAGGCAAAGATAGAGTTGTCAAGCTCTAC
Source organism: Oscillospiraceae bacterium (assembly GCA_963588475.1). Lineage (GTDB taxonomy): Bacteria > Bacteroidota > Bacteroidia > Bacteroidales > Bacteroidaceae > Prevotella. The sequence goes on from CAVAHD010000126.1 coordinate 1,132, forward strand.
CTCTACCGAAATCAACCTGCCTTACATCTCAGCTGAAGGCGGTGTGCCAAAGCACCTCGTAAAGACTCTGACACGTGCACAGTTCGAGCAGCTGGCCCACAACCTCATCCAGGCTTGTCTCGTTCCTTGCCAGAACGCAATGCGCGACGCAGGTCTCTCTACTTCTGAGATTGACGAGGTAATCCTCGTAGGTGGTTCAAGCCGTATCCCAGCCGTTCAGACTCTCGTTAAGAACTACTTCGGCAAGGAGCCTTCAAAGGGTGTTAACCCCGACGAGGTGGTTGCAGTAGGTGCTTCTATCCAGGGTGCTATCCTGAACAAGGAGTCTGGTGTAGGCGACATCGTACTGCTCGACGTTACTCCGCTGACCCTCGGTATCGAGACAATGGGTGGCGTAATGACAAAGCTCATCGACGCTAACTCTACCATCCCTTGCAAGAAGTCCGAGACATTCTCTACTGCCGTAGACAACCAGACCGCCGTTACCATCCACGTACTGCAGGGTGAGCGTCCAATGGCAGCTCAGAACAAGTCCATCGGTCAGTTCAACCTCGAGGGTATCGCACCGGCACGCCGCGGCGTTCCACAGATCGAAGTTACCTTCGACATCGATGCCAACGGTATCCTGAACGTATCTGCAAAGGATAAGGCAACAGGCAAGGAGCAGCAGATTCGCATCGAGGCTTCCAGCGGTCTGTCTGAGGAAGAAATCAACCGCATGAAGGCCGAGGCAGAGCAGAACGCTGCAGCCGACAAGGCAGAGCGCGAGAAGATCGACAAGCTCAACCAGGCAGACTCCATGATCTTCTCTACCGAGAACTTCATGAAGGACAACGCCGACAAGATTCCTGCCGAGGACAAACCAGCCATCGAGGCTGCCATCCAGAAGCTGAAGGATGCCCACAAGGCCCAGGACATCGCTGCCATCGACGCTGCCACCAACGAGCTGAACACCGTAATGCAGTCAGCCAGCCAGAAGATGTATCAGGCAGGTGCCCAGCCAGGCGCAGGAGCACAGGCCGGTGCAGGTGCCGGAGCCGGCGCAGGTTTCCAGGGTGGTGCAAACGCCCAGCAGGGTGCAGGCTCTAACAGCCAACCCGATGCCCAGGACGCCGACTTCGAGGAAGTCAAGTAGGTCTCTTGATTGAAATAAACATTAAAGGCGTGCAATTCAGAAATGAGTTGCACGCCTTTTTTGCGTTTGTAGGTTTTTTTAGATTTTGTTGTGCTTTTTCTTGACGAGGAGGATGCGGCGCACACTTTCGTTGATGCGCTCTTCGGAAATCTTGCCTGTCTTCACGGCATCTACCACAGCATCAAATGCCTTCTTGTAACTATGGATGCAAAGCACTACAT
>CAVAHD010000127.1:0-2466 GCA_963588475.1 Oscillospiraceae bacterium
GTCCTTCGGCCGAGCGGTCGCTATCAGGAACCTGCGCGGAAGCGAACCCTGCACATAGTATCAACGCAATAATGGATATTACGTTTTTCATATCACTCTTCATTCTTCGTACTCAGCTTCACCGTCGCCGCCTTCAATCCTTTGCTCTCGGCCTTCAGCGTCACGCTGCCGACTTCCGCCGTCGAGCGCAGTATGGCCAGACACTCACCCTCGGCGATGGCAATGTGCCCCGTATTGAACACCTCGTCGGTGTACTGGTCGCTGTTGTCCACGGCCAACAGGGTGGCGCAGCCTTCGACGCTGAACGACACCTCGCCGGTGGCGTCATACACTTGTCGCCCTTTCTTATCAACGGCGATGGCGCGAATATATTGTATGTCCATGCCGCCGGCCACGAAGTTTTCCGGCTCCTCCGCCACGAGTTTCAGAGCCACGGCTGGGCCGGTAGTCACGAGGCTGTGCCGCGTCACCTCTCGGCCGTCCTTACGGGCAATGGCTGTCACGGTGCCGTCCTCGTAGGGCACAGCCGCCCAGGTGACGGCGTTGCGCTTGCGGCTGTTGCCGGAGGTGACGTTCTTCTGTACGCCGATGCTCCGCCCGTTCACCAACAGCTCCACCTCGTCGGCGTTGGTGTAGGTGACGAGGTTCAGACTGTCGCCCTTGCTGTAGTTCCACGAGCTCTTCATGGGCACGCGCCCCACAAGCACGGAGTTCCAGCTGACGTTGTCGTCGTCCTTGCCCACGATGCCGATGCGGCACATCGGTGTCTCCGGCTTGAACATCCCTTTGATGAAATAAGCCTGCGTGTGCGGGATGAGCGTCCTGCCGAAGAAGGAGTAGTTCCAGCCTTTCTTCGGCCACTTGGTGGACTCGCCCCAGTATTCCACGGCGCCCCAATAGGCCAGTCCCACCATGCGGTCTTGGTCCATGCCCCAGTAGCACTGCCCCATCTCGTAGGTCGCCGCTTCGCTCTGGTAGAGGATCAGATTAGGGTTGTGCTGGCGGTAACGGCCAAAGTATCGCCAGGTGTAGTTGTGCGCGGAGATGTCCGTCGCCTCCGACATGCGCGGCGGGAATATCTCTTCATTCTTCAAATTGTGATGGTAGGAACTGACGGCATCACGGAACGCGGGGTACATGGCCACGGTCGAGAGGCGCGTGGGGTCGTAACGCTTGCCCATGACGTCGAGGATGCGGTAGGTGGTGGTGCCCCAGTCGTTGGTCTGGTAGCCGGTGCAGTACTCGTCGTACTGCGTCTCGTTGCCGTAGCTCCACAGCACGACGCAGGGGTGGTTGCGGTCGCGCTTCATCCATTCGGGCAGGGCGTAGGGCCACACGTCGTTCCAGTCGGCCCTGCCACCGGCGAACTGCTTGTGCCACTTGTCGAAAAGCTCATCGACGATGATGATTCCCTCCTCGTCGGCGATGCGCAGGAACGCCTCGGGGTAGGGGTTGTGCGAGCAGCGGATGTGGTTGAAGCCGAACTCCTTGAGCCGACGCATGTAGCGGCGGATGGCCTTGTCGTAGACCGCCACGCCGAGGGCACCGAAGTCGCAGTGATTGGCCACGCCCTTGAGGAATACCTTCTTCCCGTTGAGCCTAAAGCCGAACTTGGGCGAAAATTCCACCGTGCGAATGCCGAAACGCTCAGTGACGGAGTCGAGGACGACCCCGTCGCGCAACACCTTCACACAGGCGGTGTAGAGGCTCGGCTGCTCACAGCTCCACAGGTGCGGCGCGGTGACGGTAATCTGCGGCAGGGTGAACTCGTCGTACTGCCGCTTGGTCTTGCTGCTGATTTCATGCTGCGTCGTGCCGACCTCCACATTATTATAATATATAGAGGCTGCCACCTGCAGAGGCAGGTGCTTCTCGTCGAGTCCCTCCATCTCTATCTGCATGTTGACGGTTGCCTGCGTCTCACTGACGTCGGGCGTTGTGATGAACAGCCCGTGGCGACGTATGGCCGTGGAGTCCTTGACGATGAGCCGCACGCTGCGGTTAATGCCGCCGCCGGTGTACCACCGTGAATTGTTGTCCTCGCCCGTCGAGGTGCGCACGGCCACAATGTTGTCCTGTCCGTCGTACTTGATGAGGGAGGTGATATCGCAGTCAAAGCCCACATAGCCGTAGTCGGTCTTGCCCACCGGCGTGCCGTTGAGCCACACGTCTCCCGTGAGCATCATGCCCTCGAAGTCGAGCAGCACGCGCTTCCCCCGCCACGCCTCGTCTGCGGTGAAGTGCTTGCGATACCATCCCATGGACATCCGCTTGAAGCCGCGAGCGCCGCTGGCCGTCTTGTCCCACAGCTGGTTGATCTGATAGTCGTGCGGCAGGTCTACGCACTGCCACGTGCTGTCAGCGTACTCCTGCTGCTCAGCGCCGCTTGGGTCGCCAAAGGAGAAGAGCCACCCGAAGTTGAAGATAATAGTCAAAAGATAAATAGTCATTGCGTTACCTTATTTA
>CAVAHD010000128.1:0-2460 GCA_963588475.1 Oscillospiraceae bacterium
TACCTTTGTAGATACAGCCTTGTTGCCTTCTACCTTTACCTTGTAGACCTCTACGTCAGTGACGTCAGTGAAGTCAAGGTCAGACTCTGGGCAGTAGGTAGAGTGGACGTAGCTGTCGTTGAGGGAGATGGTCTTCACCGGTACATATACAGCTATGCTGTTTGTAAAGCCGTACTGAGAATATGAGACTGTCGCAGTGGTCAGAGCGGTAGATGTTCCATCGTAGCCACCCATAATCATGTAAGCCCCCTCAGGGAATGCGCCGTCATACTTTATAGAGCCATCGCCTGATCTTGCGTACAAGCCTAATGTTATCCCTTTTGTAATAGCCCAAAGCTGGCTCATTCCATTCAGCGTAATGCCATCGAAAGCGTTTGTTTCTAGAGAGTATGCTTGACAACCGGTAGTATGAAAGTTTTGTTGGCCACCTACTCCTGTTTCTGAATGCGTGGTAAGTGTGGTGAAGTCGTAGCTATATGTCTTCTTAAAGAGCAGGTTGGTTATGTTGACAGTTGTTGTTGTTGGGGTATATCCCTCTGCAGAAGCGGTGATTGTCAGTGTGCCCGTCTCTTTTACGTCATAATCCGTAACGTTGTCAGCCGATTTATCGTTTATCTTGTAAGAGTAAGTTACAGTAGGATTTCCCAGCACGGTGCTCTGGTCGGAAGAGAAGGTATATATAGGCATGTACAGTCCTTCGCTGCCCTGCTCCTTGAAGTTGACGGATACGACAGGAGCGTTGAGGGGCAGGTTGGTTCCCACACCAGTCAGCTCGTATGTGGTGACGCTAGACTTGATGTCCATAGCACCGTCCTTTACCGTTATCGCCTTTATAGTTACATTGCCGTTTGTGGCTTGACTCTCTGAAACTGTTATGTTGCCAGTGTACTCGGTAGACGAAGTGGTAGGCTCGCTTCCGTCTGTAGTATAATAAGTCTTTGTAGCGTTGCCTGCATTGGTGTTGTTGGGAGTAATAGCCACGATTCTGCTGCCGCCGTTTGTACCTACTACAGAGATGGTGGGAGCATCAATGCTCTCGGCAATATAGTCGGACTCTATGACTATCGACTGTATAGCCATATTGTTGTCTGTATCATACATGTCCAAATTCCCGTTATTAAGCACCGTGTATGTCTTGCCTGACTCCACAATATCTTCTGCTGCAAGAGCATTTGTACCGTCAGACAATACGTCGCTGCTGCAAACGTGAAGTTCTGCGCTTTTACCTGATCTATAAGCGTATGTAATTATTACTTTATCATCTTTATGAAGGTCTATCACCGAAATGTTATATGATGTAACATCAGTTCCATTCCCCGTCCATCGTCCTGCCAGACCTATCTGATATAGCGTATTATCAGTATAACGCCACATCCATACTTTTTTTTGTGATTTGTATTTACTATCATCAGAACATAATGCAATACGGCTAAAATCAACAGTGATGTCACTCTTGTTTGTCTGCTTACCTATCTTAGTTACAGTTTTAGCGTTAGTACCAGACTGCTCTATACTGCTTCCTGTCAATGTAAGTGTCGGAGCACTGGTACCTACAAAGCTTTTAAAATCATATGTTTCCGTAGCTGCATAAGCTTCCCCCCCGACCCAGCAAAGCGCAGCGGCGAGGACTGTTGATTTTAGTAAAGATAAATTCATGGGATATTATGTTTTAGTTTAGTTAGTAAATTCCAATTAGGTTAGGATAGCTCCCACATACGCGGAGGCTAGTGACCGCAAAGTTACTCATAAAAAACTTTAAAACCGCCACATTGGTCGACGAATCGGGGGGGTAACAAATTGTCTAGTAGAATATCAAAAATCTAAGGGTAGAAAGGTAGTACTCCATGCCATTTTATGTAAAAAAGACAGTTGTGGCAGTGGTATCGTTGCTCCTTTCAGAAAAAAAGCTTACCTTTGCGCACAAATTGCGACAAATATAACAAGGAGGCTAAGGTATGTATAATAATTCCAATGCAGAGAAAACAGCAAATGCAATAACTCCTGCCATGCAGGTTAAGCTGGACAAGGCGAGGGAGGAAATACGTAGCGGACAATGTGTGGAACTCAAGGGCCACGAGGACATTAAGAACTACTTCGCGAGCTTATGACGTATACTATCAAAACTACCAAAAGCGTGGAGGATGTCATCAGAAAATGGAAAAAGTCCAACCCGAAGCTGTTCAAAAAATATGAGAAGATATACCTTGAACTGTCTGAACATCCAAGAACGGGTATAGGGCATCCAGAACCATTGGTAGGAGGAGACTCCACCGTCACCGCCACCCCCAACGCTAACACCTTCTGGGTAGTGGAGACGCGACTGCAGTTCAAGATATAGGCGGTTCTCTCTCTATATATATAATAAGGAGAACCAAATCTGGGCTTTTTGTTTACTTAGTAACGTGTAAAAAATACTCAAGTTTTCTTTTGATGTTCCAAATAATAATATTATCTTTGCCC
>CAVAHD010000129.1:0-2403 GCA_963588475.1 Oscillospiraceae bacterium
CTTTTTAGGCTAGCAAAGATTTATGCGTATCCCCAATAATTATCGGGTGAGCCGTGTTATGATGTATGAGAAGTCTTGTTTGCTCAACATTTTCCCTTATTTCGTAATTTCACTTTTTTGCATAGGAAGAAGACCGTTTTTGCCATAGTGCAGGGATTTTCATACTTTCAGCTTGTAAAATCTTTCTCTTACAATGAAAAAGAAAGTGGTATTTCTTTTCAGTTTTTGACCGTATTTTCATATCTTTGCACTCGAAATACTTCTCTTGGGAAGAAATCGTTCGATTTACTTATACCATAAACAAGGATAACTTACAGGGGCGGATGGAGTCAGGATACGAAGATAAGAACTACCGTAAACCAAGCCATTGCAGGAAACAAGGCTGGCTTACGGCTGGGTATGTTCCCTTTTTACAAGGATTTTAAGATAAGGCTGTTCGCTTTGTCCACCACGGAAGTGTCCAAGGAAGCGAGATAGATGCGGGTGGTGTTTTCGGAGTCGTGCCCCATAGCCTCGCTGATAGTGGAAACAGGTATGTTCTTGCTCTTGGCTATGCTGGCCCACGCGTGACGCGCGACGTAGCTCGTAAGAGGGATGGGCAGCCCTAATTGCCCTCCTAACTTCTTCAATTTGTTATTGACCAGATGGGCCGCGTTCTTGTACTGCCGCCGCTCGTCGGCGTTCATATCCCTGATTATCGGCAGCAAATAGGGTGTTCCCGTGGTGTCGTACTTGTCGATTATCTCCTGCATGGGTTTCTCCCATTTGATGAACAGCTGCTGGTTGGTCTTGTGCCGGCGGTATGACAGAATCCCGTTCTGCAGATCCTTTTTCTTCAGGAATGCCATGTCGATGAACGACATCCCCCTGGTATAAAACGAGAACATGAATATATCCCGGGCGAAATCCATCGCGGGGGACAATGCCAGGTCGAGATCCCGTATCTGGCGGATGATTTTCAGGGGAACGGCCCTTTTGACAGTCTTGTCGATGCCTGTATAGACATGCTTGAACGGGTTACGCTGTACGGTCAGTTTCTTTTCGACCGCCCGGTTGTAGATGGCCCGCAATCCACGCATGTAATAGGAGGATGAGTTCGGGCATATTCCCCTTGCCTTCAGAAAGGTCTCGTACTTCACCATCAGGTCCGAATCCACCTCGTCCAAAAGCACATCGTTTTCCCCGGCAAAACGCCCGAAACTGTTCATGACTGTCGTGTACCGTTCGGCTGTACGGGTTTTGCCGATCTGTTTCAGTTGCCTGACAAGTTCCCGCGCGAAAGACATGAAGCCTTCCGCTTCCGCGGGGGTAAGGTAGAGCTTCACCACGTCGTCGGCTGTATAATCATGCCCTGCACGTTCCAGCCGGGAAACGATGCTTTTCAGCCGTGCCGTGTCGCCCGCAATCCGTTCCCTTAACGTTACTAAATAGGTATGCCTGCTCTGCCCGGCATCCGGCGGCAGGAGCACTTCGGCGTGCAGCCTGTCCCATTCCGGGGGAAAGAGTTTGTACCCGGTATTGATTTGCCGCGGCACACGGCCGTGAATCACTTGATAGAATAATGTGCCCTCCCTCGTCGGGACGGAAGAAGCACGGAATTTTACTTTTACTGTCGTCATTGCTGTTATTTTAATTATTTGATATTTAATAAAAAGATCTTCGCGTCGGGAAGCGAAGGTCATTACTGGCTCTTTTAATTCGGGTGTATTCCGGATGCTCTATTTCAGCATGAGGGTTATTCCGAAAAAAACAGTCTGATGAATGATCTCGATTCGCTCCACGAATAGCCGGTGTTTTTTGCATTCCATTCATACTATTTGTTGTCGCGCTGCGGGAATACGCATCTCGCTTGTAAACCAGTTTTCATCTATCAATCCGGACAGCAAGGATTCACTGAATGATTATTTCGACCGTTTGAAACGGGTCTGCCTCACATCCGTGTGTTTCTCTTCCATGACGGACTATGAGGTTAATCCGTTGTTCCCGCCTGGCAGGGAAAGAACAGTTCCACTTTCGTATGCCGGTTGGCCTCGGCGGGTGTATGGTCGGCAATTCCGCCTACGCCGGTCTTGACGATCATTCCGTCCGGGATTCCGCGTCGTTCCAACTCGGCGGCGATAAACTCCGCCCTCGAAGTGCTCAATGAATCATTGATGGAAGGTGTACCTGTCGAACTGTCTGCCGCTCCCGTAACTCTTACGGACAGGTTGTATTTCTTCGCCACACGTGCCAGCTCGTCGAGATTGAGCATCTGTGAGGCGTCTGTCAGGCTGACCGTATTGAGATTGAAAAAGAAATAGACGGGTACTCCAACAGCAACAGAGGAAGTCAGCGACAGGGTATCTTGTGCATTACCTTGACTTTCATAGCCTAACGACATTCTATAACGGAGGGAATTAAGAC
>CAVAHD010000130.1:0-2396 GCA_963588475.1 Oscillospiraceae bacterium
TAAAGAAGGCAACCAGTCCATATATCTGGATATTTATACCGACCGCAAACGCAGGTATGAGTTCCTCAAGCTCTTCCTTGTCCCTGAGATATCACAGGAGGCAAAGGAGAGGAATGCGAACACGTTAAAGGCGGCAAATGCTATCAAGGCGCAGCGTATTCTCGACATCACCAACAAGAAGCCGGTGACAGTCCTTTCGGACAAAGCCCGGATGCCGCTGATTGAATGGCTCGATGAGTATGCCGAGTTCGGAAAGAAAAAAGGACGCAGTTCCCTTGTCGATCATGTACACGCGGTTTCGATATGCCTGAAGGCTTACAATCCCCGGATAAAGCTGTACGAGGTTGACAAGGATTTCCTTCAGGGATTCATAGAATATCTCGGAACCCGAAAAACAAGGATGACCAAAAGGCCGTTGGCGAAGAAAACGATATCCGGTTACTGCGGATATATCCGTGCGGCCCTCAATTATGCCGTGGATCTGGAAATTCTCGGTGACAACCCGCTGCTGTCATTTGACTGGGCATCCATACAGGGGGAACGCACCAAGCGCGAGTATCTCACCATTGAAGAGGTGCAGGCGCTTATCAACACTCCGTGCAAAAGCCCGAGGGTGAAGACCGCGTTTCTGTTTTCCTGTTTTTGCGGGCTACGGTACAGCGATGTCAAGGGATTGCGCTGGAAGGACGTGATCGAGGAGAACGGCAAAGTCCATCTGGAGCTGCGCCAGCAAAAGACAGGGAAGGTCATCTATCTTCCTCTGAGCCTTCAGGCGCAGAAGTTCATGCCGGGAGAGAAAGGGAGTCCTGACGATGCCGTCTTCGATGTCCCCTCCCTGAGCGACTGCGACCATGTCCTGAAAACGTGGACATCCAAGGCCGGAATCACCAAGCGGGTCTCCTACCACGTGAGCAGGCACGCCTTTGCGACCATGACACTGACAATGGGCGCGGACCTCTACACCACCAGCCAGCTGCTCGGACACTCGGATGTGGAGACGACCCAGGTTTACGCGAAAATCATTGACAAGAAGAAGGTTGACGCAGTTTACATGATTGACAGACTATTTGATTGAGATATTATGGGCAGACAGAAGAAACAGGTAGTGATGAAGGAACCGATAAGGCTCCGGGAGCAGGTGCTGAAAAACGGCAGCCGCTCGTTATATCTGGACATATACCATAACGGCAAGCGGACGTACAAATTCCTCAAGCTGTACCTCGTGCCTGAGACCGACACGCCGTCAAGGATCATGAACGCCAACACCCTCGCACAGGCGAACGCCATCAAGGAGGAGATGATACTCGACCTCACCAACCGTATCGCAGGCATAAAGGACAAGTCGCACAAGGCCCGGATGCCGTTCTGCGCATGGATGGGCATCTATGCCGAGAACGCGAAGAAAAGCTGCGCGGAATCCTCGAAAAGATGGATAGACCGGACGGTAAAGGAGGTCACGGATTACGATTCGGAAATAACGCTTGCCGATGTGGACAAGGAATTTCTCGTGGGGTTTATGGAACACCTTGCCAGCCGCAGCGCTCACAACACCGACAAGAAGAAGCTGACAAAAACCACGGTGTTCCTTTACCTGTGTTATGTCAGGGCCGCGCTTAACTATGCCGTGAGCGAGAGCGTGATACCCAAAAGCCCGTTCAAGGGAATAAACCGGTCGTCGCTTTCCATCAGGGAGCACAAGCGCGAATATCTGACCGTGGAGGAGATAAAGCGCCTTGCCGCCACCCCCTGCCACCGCGAGGACATCAAGGGTGCGTTCCTGTTCTCCTGTTTCAGCGGACTCCGCATCTACGACATCATGAATCTCCGCTGGAAAGACATCGTGAAAACCTCCACCCACTGGCAGGTAGAGATCATCCAGTACAAAACCGGTGTCGAGCTGTTCCTGCCCCTGAACATGAATGCAAGGAAGTGGCTGCCGGAAAAACCCGGGGAGGCCACGGCGGAAGACCGTGTGTTCCCCAGTCTGACCAGGTACTACGGCCAGAGTCTCGGCACATGGATGAAGAACGCGGGAATCACAAAGGACATCACCTTCCACGCCGGGAGGCACAGCTTCGCAACGCTCTGTCTTACAGCGGGTATAGACATCTATACCACCAGCCAGCTGCTCGGTCATACCACCATCCGGCACACCCAGCGTTACGCCCGGATCATAAATACGAAGAAAGACGAGGCCGTCTCCCTGTTTGACGGTGTCTTCGAATAACAAAAACAAGTCAGTCAGTCAGAAGGTGTATATATTTAGAGTGACCAACCGGAAATATGCAGGCAGGCTATCGAGGTCAGTCAGTCAAGGTGTGTATATATTTATACCGACCGAACCGCCGTTCCTTCCTTCACCGCCACCCGTTCCAATACACCTGCCTGCCGCCGAC
>CAVAHD010000131.1:0-2383 GCA_963588475.1 Oscillospiraceae bacterium
AGGAAAGGGAGTTTGGCAACCTGCAGTCCATACGAAACAATTATCCGAAATACGTAGTTAGTCTGGACGAATGGACAAGCGGCAGCAGCGTGGACGGCATCCTGCACATACATCTTGGAGAATTTCTGACTATGTAACGAAACTGATTTATAAACAAACGACACACATATTATGATAGAAAAAAGCATCAAGGCTGATTTGTACAAGTACCTGAGAATGGAACAGATGGTGGACGAGCGTCTGCCGCAGGCACCCGACCTCGAAGACTTGTGGGCCAAGGTAGGTGAGAGTTATCTGCCCGACGGCATCCGCGAGTTCACGCAGTACCCCACCGTCTCGCTCGGTTGGATGATGTTCATCGGCATGGCCATGGCGAAGCTGTGGGACGAGGACTGGGAGCGATACTCGCAGGAGCCCGACCTCTACAAGTATCTGCTGCAAAGCACTGACTTCGACCACCTCGACGACTATATCTGCGACAAAGTGCTCAACCTCGGCGTAAAGGGCCACAAAGCCGTGTCCGCCGTAGTGGCGGAGTGTGCCTCACGCACCAACAACTACCTGATGCACCAGGGCATAGAGCCGGGCACCGCAGCCGCCTTCCGCGCCTACGTGTCTGCCCTGCACCAGATGTACCTGATGGGCGTAGCCATGGAACTGAAGCGTCTGGGCTACAAGATGCAGCTGGCTTAAGGGATATGTTTTTGCTGAAATATTAGAAAAATCCCCAAATGTTTTTGGCTTAAAAGCAGAAGAATCCCCAAATGTTTTTGCTGAAATACCAGAAAAATCCCCAAATCTTGTTTGTGGAGGTCACGCTTTCGCCCTGTCCTTCAGTATCCCGGCCATGTTGTCCTGTGCCCATGCTATCATGTTTTCCACAACGGGGATGAACGAGCGGGCGCGGTCGGTTAGGGAGTACACCACACGGGGCGGCACTTCGGCGTAGACTTGCCGGGTGACGAAGCCGTCCGACTCGAGCGAGCGGAGAGTGGAGGTCAGCACCTTCTGCGAGATGTCGGGGATGGATTTGTGGAGGGCGTTGAAGCGGATGCTATCGTTGCGGTGCATCACATAGATGACCAGCAGCGACCATTTGCCGCAAATGTGGGCCAGGACGTTGCGGATGGGGCAGTCTAGGAAAATCGTGTCTGTAATCGGAGTGCTCATAATTGTCTTGTTCTCATTATTAGTTTACAAAAGTAACTAATGTTCTTGAAACGCCAGAACATTCAAAGTTAAACTACCTTAAACTGCCGGAAGTTTAGGCCGTGACAGTCAGCAATAGTTACCTCTGGGTAAGTAACCCACGCCGAGGTATCTTCTTGTGGGGGTGGATGAAATGTTGTTACTTTGCACCGTCAAACGATGACGTTATTCAAAGCAAAAACATAAAGAACAAGACTAACGATGAAAGAAACAAAGACTATTTTCAAGTCAGAGAATGTGATGGCCGTAGACTTCGGCAAGTTGGGCAATCTGGGCGAGTATGTGCTGGAACTCTCCCCAGAGGTGAAGATTCCCGGAAAGGCGTTCGGCGGTGCACTGGTAGGCGCCACGGGAGGCGAGTTCTCCTTCCAGTCGTTCGCCCCGGGCACGGAGACTGGCTTCCTCCACACCCACAAGAACCACGAGGAGCTGTACTTCTTCCTCAGTGGAGAGGGCGAGTTCCAAGTGGACGGCAAGGTATTCCCGATAGGAGAGGGAAGCGTAGTGCGTGTGGCTCCCGACGGCAAGCGTAGCGTCCGCAACAATGGCACCGAGCCTTTGGTGATGCTCTGCGTGCAGTATCGTGGCGCTACGTTTACGGCTGAGGATGCCACCGACGGCGTTATCTTGAATGAGAAAGTAGAGTGGTAAGAAAGCGAAACAAGACCATAGACAATTCCTCCATACTCAGAAAACTGAATATGGGGGAATAATCTGTTTTACATCCACGCACCGAATCTTGTGCTTGGCAAGGGGGCGGTGAAGTAATAGTTCTGGTCGTTGCTGCTGTTGAGAAAGTTGACCTTCTTCATGCCGAAGAACGGGATACCTGTTGGGAAGAGGCGTGCGAAGTCGGTTACGCCGCCCGAGAGTGCCTCACTGCTGTCCTGGAAATGGAAGTCCCAGCTTTTGTCGTATGTCAAGGGGGCCCCCTTCTCTACATCGTCCACTTCACAGTTGACGTTCATCTTGCTGTTCTGGGTGAAGTTCTTGAAGAGGGGATTGTGCTCGCCCGCCACGAGGCTCTTGATGTCGGTATCGAACCAGATGCCTAGACTTGCACCCTTTGCCATCTGCGTCACGCCAGTCTCCGTGGAGGCATAGTAATAGTTTGGGGTAAGACGGCTGTTCTCCATGTCGGCACCGTCCTGCTTGGGCTGCTTCAGACCGAAGC
>CAVAHD010000132.1:0-2318 GCA_963588475.1 Oscillospiraceae bacterium
TCATTTGTTTTGTCCAGTTAGTGTTATAGCATTATTTCCACTCATCGTCGAAGTAATTCATTTTCAAGTTGTCTACGCTTCCATTGTCCTTCAGCTCACTGCCGAATTTCTTGGCGACGGGGCGGACGGGGAAACCGAAGCAACGATTATCGTCGTAGCTGCCTTTTTTGCCGTCGTAGAAAAAGAGGGAGTACGCATAATGATAGCTGGTATCTTCAGAGTAGAGTGTATTTAGCCAATAGTATCCATATAATCCACGGTCGCTGAGATCATTATCCATGACGCAGCCGGAAGCTGGGAGAAATATAGAATTGCCATTCTTAATACTTGTGACTTTATAACCTGAACTTGAAGAGGCGGTCTGCGCGGTCCATACCCATTCGCAGTAGGCAGAATTGCAGAGCTCATCGAACTCGTCATTGGTAGGCATACGGCAGAAAGAGCCCCAATTCATATAGGCAGCATCGTCTTCCTTGTCGAGGACGGTCTTGCCATCTTTGGAATAGTACTTGGTTATATTATTTTCGGTACCATACTTATAGTTATCCCAAGTGTATGTCGACTTTGTCTCCACTTCTCCCCAAGCATAGTAGTTGCCGTCTTCAGTTGCTGTATTTGCCCCGACATTGGTCTCAGCCCACAGCGTGCCGCTGGGGAGGCAGAGGTCGATGAACTTGTGGCCATTTACTTCATAAGTGCAACTGTAATATATGCCGTCAGAATCTTGATATACAGGAATGGCTATGATGTCTGCACGGTCTACTTTCAGACTGCCGTATGTTGCGGTTGTTGCATAGGTATCTTCGCTCTTTTGTATTCCAACCTCTAGATTGGTGTAGCTGCCAGTTGGAACAGGCAGATAGAATACGCCGACGCCGCCTTCTGTTGCATTAGTATAGGTGAAGGTCACCTCATCATTGACAGAAGAGTCACTGCCACCAACTGCCTCCGTGGCAATCTTAGGAGTGGCAGCAGACAAATCTACGGTGAAATTCCCTGTGAGTCTTTGGTCGGCATGGACTAAAATTTTGCCAGACTCTGATGGCATTTTGTCTATGCGGATGACCAGTAGACCGCCGAGGTGCTTGAACTTTGCTGTGCCGTCGGCGATCGTTCCAAGCATCGGGATGTTGGTGTTGGTGGTGCGGTATGCGCCGTCTTTGGGGAAGATGCCAGTCTCTACGGTTTCGTATACGTATTCGCTGGGCAGATTGAAAGTTAGCGAATTCCCGTCGTCCTTAAACTCATGGTTTTCGTTGTAGGGATAGACGGCATAGGTGTCTATCTGCGCTTTCTTGCCTACATATCCTTGGAACGTGGCGGAGGTCACGCCCGTTGCCGTGCCTTGGGCTATGTCAAACTTCGCCTGTGAATATGTGCCATCCGTGCCCTTGGTTCGTACGAGAATCTGGTCGTTGTTGTGCCAGTATAGCGTGTGGGTGTTGCCCGAGCTTGCGTTGATGCCAGCGCGCGTCGAGGTCTCACCCAGCGTGGCTGTCAGCGACGTTTCCGTGGTTTCGGTCTGCTGCTGCGCCGTGATGTCGTCCGTGGAGCAGGAGGTGCAGAGTGCTGCCGTCACTGCCACGGCGGAAAGAAACTTATATATCTTTTTCATAATCGTCAATGTATTGTTTCGTAATGCTTTATCGGGTATCACTCCCATCCTTCAAAGAACCCGTTGGAGTTCATACTCTCAGCCGTTTCACCCTTCAGGTCTTCCTTCGTTTGCTCGGCAATGGGGCGGATGGGGAGACCCGTGCAACGGTCGCATACTAACTTGACGTAACCGTCACTACTATCAAAGTAGAGATTGTATGCACAAGATGGTTCTGAACTGAGCGTACTAGACCAACAGTAGCCGTAGTCGGACAAAATGAAGTCACTATTGTCACGCATACCAGACACAGGTAGGAATATCGAACTGCTCTTGGTCTTGCTCTTTACCGTACAACCATTAACACCATCTACAGCTGTCCACGTCCAATCACATTTATTCCCAATTTCATCTATCTCTTTGCCTGTAGGCATACGGCAGAAAGAGCCCCAGTTAACGTAAGCAGCATCGTCTTCCTTGTCGAGAATAGTCTTTTCATCGCCAGAGGTGTACTTTGTTAGTTCGCTAGACGACGTGCCATACTTATAGTTACTCCAGCCGTAAGTAGTCTTTACTGTCTTGTCTCCGAAATCTTTCTTTTCGCCATAGGCAGTCACCTCACCCCAAGCGTAATAATTGCCAGCATCTTTAGCTGTCGATGCTCCTATATTTGTCTCAGCCCAAAGCAGACCGCTGGGCAAGCCGAGGTCAACAAATACATGAC
>CAVAHD010000133.1:0-2173 GCA_963588475.1 Oscillospiraceae bacterium
ACTCCGCCTAAGGTTGCTCCAGAGAGCGGTTCTCCCCAGAAGGTGGCCGTTGTCGAGCCTGTGGCATCATCCGTATAGAACTTTGTTCCAGTGTATGTGCCGTCCGGGTTCTGGGTCTGTACGAGAATCTTGTCGCCCTCGTACCAGTAGCACAGGGCTTTTCCTGCCGCCTCTGCTTTCCCTATGCCGGCGCGTGTGACGGCCTCGTCCATGGTGGCCGTGAGCGATACGGCCTTGCCGTCGGGCTGCTCCTGCTGCTGTTCCGCGAGGTTATCCGTGGAGCAGGAGGCGCAGAGTGCTGCCGCCGTCAGCATCACGGCGGAAAGAAACTTATCTGTCATTTTCATCATTGTCATTTGTTTTATGGGGTTATTGTTCCTGTATTATTTCCAATCATCATCGAAGTCGTTCATGTCCATGTTTTCCACACTTCCTTCGTCAAACTCATAGCCGACTTTCTTGGCGACGGGGCGGACAGGGAGACCGTAGGAACGAACGCTAACAGTGGGGCTGAGCGCGACGGCGTATGAGGCCCGCCAGAGGCTGAATGCGTAGTTGGGGTTGAGGTCGAGTTTACGAGACCAGTAGTTGCACTCTTTACCTAATCCTGTCGTAGAGCCGTTTATGTATCCTCCAGCAGGAAGAAAAATAGATTTGCCGTTTTTATTGCTGGTCACCTGAAAGCCTTTTGTAGTCCATGTCCATGTACAGTTGTCCAGAAGTTCTTTTAGCTCGACATCTGTAGGCATCCGACAGAAACTACCCCAGTTGGCTGTTGCCGCATCGTGTTCGGCTGCGAGCATCTGACCTGCAGTGGCGTATGTCGTGCGGAGCGTATTGTCTGTGTCGTAGTTGTCGCTGGTATAGGTTGTCTTGGTTTCCGTCTCTCCCCACGCATAGTAGTTGCCGTAGTCAGCAGCATTGGTCGCCCCGACATTGGTCTCGGCCCACAGCGTGCCGCTGGGCAGGCAGAGGTCGATGAACTTGTGGCCGTTCACCACGTAGTCGCAACCGTACGACGTGCCGTCCGTGCCCTGATAGACGGGAATGGTGACCACGTCCCCGCGCTCCACGTTGAGACTGCCGAACTCTGCCGTCACTCCGTTCACATTAATCTTTATGTTGGTGTAGTCACCCGTGGGCACAGGCAGATAAAACACACCGACACCGCCAACCGTCGCACCGGAATAGTTGAATGTCACCGTGTGGAGATGGTCTCCATCGGCAGAGCTGCTGGATAATAGGCTTGATGCGATGTAAGGAGTGGACGACTCCGGATCTTGGATGAGGTAGATGCCCCAAAGCCGCTGGTCAGCAGAGACGACAATCGTTCCATTTGCGGTCGGCATCTTGTCAACGCGGATGAGCAACACGCCGCCGAGGTGTTTGAACGAAATGTGGCCGTCACTAATGGTGCCGAGCATCGGCATATGGATGGAATTCTGGGGGTAAGTCGTCACACCGTCCGTGGTCTTGGGGAAAATGTTGCTATCCACCGTGCGGTAGGAGTAAGAAGGTTCAAGGTAAAAGCCGAACTTGTTGAGAGCCATATCATGTCCCCCATCAGCGGGATACAAGGCGTAGGTGCCCACTTCATAGCCTGCGCTAACCTGGCCTTTGAACGTGGCTGTCTTTGCGCCCGTTTCCGTGTCTGTGGCGATTTTAAAATGCTCATAAGATAAATAATCGGGGTCGTCCTTTTTCTTGATATGCACGGTAATCTTGTCACCCGCGTGCCAGTAGAACGACACCTTGCCATTGTCTCTGCTCATGCCCACGCGTGTGGTGTTGTCGCCACCCACAGAGGCCGTGAGCGACACGGTCTGTGGCTCTTGCGGTTGCTGTTCTGCGTCCGTGGCGAGCGTGTCGCCGGAGCAGGCGGTGGTCATGGCTGCTGCAGCCAGCGCCACCAAAGTGAGGAATTTGTTCTTCATCTTTGCACTTGTTTTGTTAGTCAAACATGTCGTTGATGTACACGTTTCCTTCAGGGATTTCGTCCTCGTTGTTCACAGTACTGCCGGCCAGCAGACTGCCCTGTAGCTTCAACGCTACCACCTCCATGGAAGGTGCTTCGTAATGTTTTCTCATTTTCATCGATGCTTTATTTATTGGTTATTAATTACGGATTAGCGAAAGCAGACCTCGCGGTCGCAAATGGCGACACAAAAAAAGC
>CAVAHD010000134.1:0-2071 GCA_963588475.1 Oscillospiraceae bacterium
TGGAGCTGAAGGTGCTCTCCAAAAAGGAGTTTGACGAGGAGGCAAAGGACGCCCGCCACCCCGACGGCACCCCGATGACAAAGGCCGAGAAGCAATGGGAGGATGCCGAGGCACAGATAAAACGCTACTCCGAGGCCCCACGAGTAGAGGCCCTGCGCCAAGGCACCACGCTCCACCGCATCATCATGCAGTTCAAGGGATGGGAACTGGCCAGGATGGACGAAGTATAGAAAAAAAGGAAATCCCGGATGGCTTTTGACACCATGTAACAGGTGTCGGAGCCGTCCGGGATCCCCTTTAGTCGCTTACTTTATGAAGTGTATATGTATATATGTCTTGAAGATTGTTTTGCTTGACGAGAGGTTGTCTGTGGCGGTTAACTGTTTAATGTACAAAATGCGTCGTATATACACTGTACGTGAAGTTTACCAGTAAGAATTATAATACATACGGTACATCGTTGCGAAACTGCGAATGGAGCCATGATACTCTACTATTTTCTTGAAACAAAATGTCTTCGTGCGAAAAAATGTAGTAAACTGCGTGCGGTTCGTGCGAAAAAATGTAACTTTGCACCAGATATTCGTGCAAATAAATGTAGTTATGGAAAGAAACGTCATCAGGCAACTTATAAAGTGGAAGCAGAAGAGCAACCGCAAACCACTGATTCTCAATGGAGCGAGGCAGGTAGGCAAGACCTACATACTTCAGGAGTTTGGCCAGAGGTGCTACGAGAAGGTGGCTTACGTCAACTGCGACAAGAACGAGCTGGTAGCGAAGATATTTGCCCAGGACTACAACATCGAGCGTATACTGCTCTCGCTGTCTGCCCTTCTACACGTCAACATAGAACCGGGGAACACCCTCATCGTCTTCGACGAGGTGCAGGAGAACCCCGTCGTACTTGGCTCGCTGAAGTACTTCTGCGAGGATGCGCCTCAGTACCATGTGGCAGTGGCGGGGTCGCTGCTGGGCATATCGCTGCATGGCGGCACGTCGTTTCCCGTAGGCAAGGTGGACATGATAAAGATGTTTCCGATGACGTTCGACGAGTTTCTCCTGGCCATGGACGAGGAGCCACTGGTCGGGCTGCTTGCCTCGCGCGACTTCTCGCTCATCGACTCCCTTGCGCCCAGGTTCACCGACTATCTGCGCCAATATTATTATGTGGGCGGCATGCCGGCCGCTGTCCGTGAGTTTGCGGAGAGCAAGAACCTGGCAGAGGTGCGCAGCATACAGAAACAGATTCTATTCGACTATCGTCGCGATTTCTCCAAGCACGCCCCATCGCAGGAGGTGCCGCGCATCAATATGGTGTGGGACTCCATCCCCGCCCAGTTGGCAAAGGAAAACAAGAAGTTCATCTTCGGTGCCCTGAAGAAGGGCGCCAGGGCCTCGGAGTTTGAGATGGCCATACAATGGCTCATCGACGCCGGGCTCATATACCAGATAAACCGCGTCACCGCCCCGGAGATGCCGCTGAAGTTCTATGCTGAGATGTCGGTGTTCAAGCTCTTCGTTCTCGACATCGGACTGATGGGAGCCATGGTGGATGCTCCGGCAGAGAGCATCCTGGTGGCCGACACGCTGATGAAGGAGTACAAAGGGGCCTTCACGGAGCTGTTCGTACTGACTCAACTGATGCCCCTGCAGCTACCCGTCCACTATTTCAGCAGCAACGATTCGCGTGTGGAAATAGACCTGATAGTGCAGCACGGCACCCTCGTCACGCCGATAGAAATAAAGGCGGAAGAGAACGTCCACGCCAAGTCGCTCCGCACTTTCGTCGGGAAGCATCCTGCCCTGAAGGGTCTGCGCCTGTCGATGAAGCCATTCGAGGACCAAGGCTGGATGGAGAACCGACCGCTCTATGCCGTGGGAGCATGGCTGACTGATGTGCTGGTGTATGAAAGTAACGTGTAAAACGAGAGCAATTTGCGATTGTCATTTCTTTTGCTTACCTTTGCACACACGTTACATATATAAGTAGACTGCAGAACTATGGAACAGCAAGCAAAACAAGTACCGTACGGGGTGGCGGATTTCGCTACGGTGATAAGGCAAAACCTCT
>CAVAHD010000135.1:0-2055 GCA_963588475.1 Oscillospiraceae bacterium
GTCTACTTATATATGTAACGTGTGTGCAAAGGTAAGCAAAAGAAATGACAATCGCAAATTACTCTCGTTTTATACGTTACTAAAAGGGAAATACTGGCACCAACTATCTCACCACTATCTTCGTACCCTCCACGATGTACAAGCCCGGGGCCACGACTATGGTCTGCGGCTGTCCGGCTGTCAGGGTCAGCTCCGCCGTCTTCATTCCGCTGATGCTGTAGACGGCTACGCGCTTGGCGCTGTCTGACGCCACGGTTATCTGTCCGTTGCCTCCTGCCACGCTGGTGCCGTCGGTGGTGGCGGTGGCTGATGCTATGGATGATGGGTCGCCGTCTGCATCCCCGACCTGCTTTACCTCCACTTGCTTGGTGAACAGGTCGTGGCCTGAATTGTCTGTCAGACAGAAGGTGTGCTTTCCCACCTGAGAGGGCTCTATCGTTGTCGTTATCGTTTTGCTTTCTTTGGCAGGGACGGATACTGACATCATGGATATAAAATTGGGCTGTGCTCCCTCGGTGGTCATGTACATGTACACCGTGCCGTTATATTCCTTGCCCAGATTGTTGTGCAGTGTGACGGTTGTCGTCGACTGTACGCCTTTGTGCAAGTCTCCGTCAAACTCTGCCGTACCTTCCAAAGCCTGTACCACATGGGCTTCCGTCGCCGTGGCGCTGACCATGAACGGCGTATTTCCGTCCATACGGCATGCCTTCCACGTCTTGCCGTCCGTACTGTATACAGGCCATAGCTCGGTAGTGCCTATGGGGAATGCATAGTTTACTATAAAATTGGGAGAGGTAAAGTAGCTGAACTTCAGGTCGCTGCATTGAGCATATCTAATACAAGTGAAGTTGTCATAGCCTTCATTTGGTATGCCAAGCCCCACATAGCCATTGTAGACATCGTTGCTGGTGTTCTGAAAGTTTACAGTGGCGTCAAAGGTAAATGTACTTGTCTCGTCCGTGCGTTCTGACTGAGTGAACTTCAATGTCGCTGGGTACTGCAATTCTTTTGTATAGATGTAGAAAGCTGTATACGCCGAGATGTCAGGCACACTGACCAGCGGCTCGTCCACCTTTCCGTTGTCCGGCGTAATACCTATAATCATTTCCATTAATACCGAGAAGCCATTCGGGTCGCCAACCTGCGCGGTAGTGTTTTTAGGGTTAAGTACAGCGATGTCGAAATAGTTGTCGCGGGCACCTCCCCATCCCCAGTTGATGTGGTACAGTCCATTACCGTCAGCGCCGTCGAGTATGAACTCGTGACCGCCACCCAAAGAAGTATATCCAGCGTAAAGAATCGGTCGCTCGGCAGCCAGTTCGCCGTCGATGATGTCTGTCCACTGAGCAGCGGAGAAGTTGTCGCGGTACAACTTCTGCACCAGTTCCTTGTCATACCCGAAATAGTCCACAAGATTCTGAGAATACATATCTGCGGCAGAGCCGCCTTGGCTGTATGTGCCATAAATCATTTTCACTGCGCATCCACACGCCAGCATCAGCTGTGCCACGGCATTAGCCTGCTCCTTTGTATATTCGCCATCCTTATATGTGCCTGGCATATTGTCCCAGTCGAACTTGGTGCCGGCGGGTATGGCTGACATATTGAAACTACAGGTGTTTGAGCTAGTGTATGCCGGTATCTCGGCTATTGTCGCGTTGGGATATTTGTAGTATCTCATTACCTGTGCCATTGCCGTGGCTACACAACCCGTTAGGCACATCGTCTTGTTTCCCTCGTCGTCGGTGACGTATGGGCAGGCGTTGTAGTATGGTGCTTCCTGGTACCATCGTATCCCTTCCCTTTCCAGTAGTGGGTCCACTGCCTTGAAGGTCTTTGTCTCCCTGAGTGCCTTCGCTTCGTTGACAGTCTTCAGTGCCCGTGCATCGCCGCGCTGCACCGCCTTGACGGTCTCGTCGTAAGCCTGGAGCATGGCGGCAAAGCCCGTCGGCATATTCGTAGCGTCGGCGAAGCTGCCACTTGTGGAGTACGCCACAACGTCCGGCATGAGGTCGTCGCCGGAGACGATGACGTAGCCGCCGTCCTGGGCAC
>CAVAHD010000136.1:0-2020 GCA_963588475.1 Oscillospiraceae bacterium
CGTTCTCCTCTTCTGTCTATTCTCTTCTTCAGTGGGACAAAGACACCTATTGGTTAGGTTCTAAGCCCGACGGACTCTATCGGTTGCAGCGGAAGGGTAGGGCATTCGCTGTAGAGCACATCTCACTGGGCAATGCGCAGGCCAACTCCATATACGATATGATGAAAGACCGCGACGGGCGACTCTGGGTTGCCACGTTCGACGGCATCTATTGCCTGCACAATGGCAAGGTAGAACATATCGCCGGGTCTGCAGGATGGAGGGTGCGCAACCTGCACATTAGCCATGGCAATATCCTGATGGCTGCCACTACGCTCGGCTTGGCAGTAGGAAAGATGCCGGATGGCGGTGTGGCAGCTATGAGGATGATACTGCATGAAAGGGAACCGTACCGTGGCAACAGTCTGAGCAACAGTTCAACGATGGACATTCTCGAACTGACCAGCGGCAAGATACTTGTCAGCACGGAGAGCGGCGGCGTGAACATGATACAGAGTAGCAACCTGCTGGATCGCCAGCTTTCCTTCCGCCATTTCGGTGGCAAGGACGGCATGGCGACAGAAGCAATAGTCGGCATGGCAGCATACCGTGGCGACTGGGTATGGGTGGTAGGCGGCAACTGCCTAATGATGCTCAACTCCCGCACCGGCGAGGTGAAAAACTTCGATAGGAACTTTCTGTGGACCTCTTTCCGCTATAGCGACGCACACCCCGTCAAACTGCCCGACGGCAGATGGCTGTTCGGACTGCAGGACGGGGCCTATACGCTTACAGAACGCGACCTGCAACTGAAGAAGTCGATTGCCATACCGTACATCACCGGTATCAGCGTGGAGTATGCCCCTATGCAGTATGCCGTGGCGCATAAGGACTGTCTGGTACTGAGCACCAGCGAGCGTACAGTGCAGATAGACTTTTCTGCACTGGACTATACCGATGCCGTACGCTACGCCTTCCGTCTGCATGCTGATGACCCATGGATATCCATCGGAAGGCAACACTCAGTGACGCTGCCCGATTTGGCCCCCGGTGACTACCAGTTGCAACTGAAGTGCAGCGGGCAGGCTGGAACATGGAGTCGGGGCATTAGGACATTGTACATACACGTTACGCCGAAGTTTTCCGAAACCGTCTGGGCACGCATCCTCGAGGTCTTCTTGCTGCTGACCGTGACACTTGGCAGTGTCTACGTCTTTCTCTATATCCGCAACATTAAGCGCAAGCAGCGCGAGACATTGCAGGCTTACCTCTCCCTGTTGGAGAAGAACAGTACGACAAATGAAGAAAAGGGTGTAGAGCTGGCCGAAGCAAACGTGCAGGTAATATCCAATGAGGAGGACGACCAGATGATGAGACGCCTCATGCAGTTTGTGGAGTCGCACATCGCTGATGCCGAAATAGGCATAGCGGAGATGGCAGAAGCTGCTGCCGTTTCACGTTCGGGACTGAACAGAAAGATGAAGAAGATGGTGGGGCTGACCCCTGCTGAGTTCCTGCGCGAGACCCGCATCAAGCATGCCCAGCACCTGCTGCTGACAACCCAGACGGGCGTGTCCGATATAGCATACTCCTGCGGCTTCACCGACCCGAAGTATTTCGGCAAGACGTTCAAGAGCATGATGGGCATGTCGCCCACCGATTTCAGACAGAAAGGCGGAAAAAACTTGTAATATAGGCGGTTTGCGCCAAAAATACCCCATCGTTGGCGCAAATCACCCCATGTCGTGTAGTATATTTGAGCTAATTTTGCAACCGTAAAACAAACTGTTTAATGCAATCAAATCAAACTCAAAATCTACTTACACGATGAAAAAGCTATTATCTCAACTCTTGCTGGCAGTGATGTCGCTCTTTGGGGTGCTACAGACGCAAGCCGTCACAGTGCACACCATCGGCGACTCTACCATGCAGACCTATGACGAGAGCAGTACCGTGACTCGTGGTTGGGCGCAGTACCTTCAGCAGTTCTTTGAAGGAGTAACCATCAACAACCGCGGCAAGGCGGGTGCCAGCAGCAAGA
>CAVAHD010000137.1:0-2007 GCA_963588475.1 Oscillospiraceae bacterium
GTGCTCTTGATGAACTGCGGCTCCTCTTTCAGACTGCCGAGCCACGACTTGAGGTAGCTGGCACTGTCCTCCTTGATGTGCTTCGCCATGCCGAAGCGTTGGGCAGTGAGGGCGGCGGAGAGTTCCGCCACCAGTTCCTCACGGGCATACTCCGCCGAACCGAACGACGTGGGCTTGATGCGTGCCAACTGGCTCTCGTGCCCCGTGCTGTGCGTCATCTCGTGGAAGAGGTTCGAGTAGAACGACTCGCCGTCCTTGAACTGCGCCTTTTCTGGCACCACAATCTCGTTCTTCGATATGGAGAAGTACGCCTCGTCGCCGTGCCAGGGCTTGATGGGACAAATCCACTGCTGGTCGCGGATCATCCTGTCCATCGGCTCGAAACTGTAGTCCTGTCCGTTGCCCTCGGGACGCTTCACCTGACTCTCGCTCTCCAGCTTCTCCCATAGTTCGGGGCGTGCCTCCTTCAGATTGGTCTGCTGCACGTTGAACACTCTGAATACCTGCAACTTGGGATAGACCGCATAACGCTTTTGTTCATCCGTGCTGAGCTGCTTGTAGTCGTCATACTTGATGCGCTCCTTCGTCTCCTTGTCCACGCAGGTGAAGGTCGTCAGCATCACGGGAAAACTCTTCTCGCCTTTCATGATGGAAATGCGTTCTTTGCCTTTTCCCTCATCATTCTTGTTCATCCTCTGCACACAGTCGAAAGTGCAGAAGCGAGGGATGCTGTAGCCGTTCTTCTCACACTGCATGAGCAACATCAGGGCGTTCATCCCGTTGTATTCACGTCCTGCCAGGTTCTTCGGCCACTGCAACGCGCCCTCCGTGAACCACGGCTTCTTCCAGTCCTTGTCGATGGATTTTATCTTCTCTATCATCATCTCGGCGAACAGGTCGAGGGCTTTATCCTCAGCCGTCTGCCCGTCCGCCGATGCTGCTTTGTTGTATCTTGCCATAGGCTATGGGCGTTTATGGGTTATAGGGTTGAGGAACGTACTCGCTGATTTCGCCCACCTTGCACGAGAAGTTCAGACGGTCGTTGTAGACCGACACGTCCAGTTCGCCCTTGGCGGAAATTTTCACGCCCGGTTGCAGCCACGCCTCCCGCTCATGGTCGAAACGGACGAAGCGCACCCAGATGTACTCGAAGCCGTCCTGCACCTTCTCCGCGCTGAAAGCTGAGAACGAGAGGAACGGTTTGCCCTTCTTGTCGGTCTTCTCCTCAATCTGCTTGCCCGTCTTGCCCCGGAACTCCATCTGTCCCGTGATGGCATCCTCCGTGGCGGTGGTATCGGGGTTCACGCCAGTGGCAGAGAGGTTGAAGTAGAGGTTGTCACCACGTTTCTTCAGTGTGAGCACACCTGCCACCTCTATGCGACTGCCCACAGGCGGATTGCCCACCTCGGTCAGCGTGCCGTCCTTGATGACGCTCACCTCGATGGTCTTGTTTATTCCCGTCTTGGCCGGGATAACCACATTCATGGCGAAGCACACAAAGGGCTTGCCGTCCTGACTGGTGCGGCACGTGGCAGCCTTGCTCACCACGCCGCAGATTGTTACGTTGCATTTGATCATACTCTCTTGATTGTTTTACGGTTTTACTTTTTATTGTCGTTTCGTCATCACGCTATATCTTGTTTATCTCTTGATGCCTTCCTGTCGTCCCTGCTGCTCCGCCATGCCCTGCTCAAAGTTCTGCGAGGCTTGCTGCGAGAGGACGATGCCGCTGACCATCCCTGCCACACGCATCCGTTTCGTCTCGTCGGAGAGCGACTCGTTACCCAGCGTGGCGGACAGTCTACTCAGTTCGAAGGAGGTCAACTCTCTGTTTATCTGTACACTTCCGTTGTCTGCTTGAAGCACTGCTTTGCCATTGTCTGCAATCACTAAGGCGCAACTCTTCATGCCCTGCACGAGGTTCGTTAGGTCAATGCGCTTTTGGTCTGCCGCCTCAGATATGGCGGCGTTCTGCTCCTGCTCCGTCTTGCCGTCTATCTGCACGGC